>NZ_JAHOPH010000016.1 GCF_019798055.1 Salsipaludibacter albus
CGCAACCGCGCTCGCCCCGGACCGCACGACGGCGTTGTCGGCGACGCTGCTGGCATGTGCGCGCGACGGTGCGATGGCCCGCCCGGCCGCCGTGGCGCTCGACGCGCTGACCGCTGCCCCGGACGACGCCGACGACCGTGTCGCCGGCGCCATGGACGACCTGGCCCGGGTGGGGCACACCTCCGGACGTGACCTCGCCCTGGGGCTGCTCGCCGTCACCGGGTCCCTGGCGGCCATCGCCGTGTCCCGGACCGAGGACCAGGTCGACGCCGGGGTGACCGACCGGCCGGGTGTCGGCACCGCCCCATCGGGGGACGACGACGGGCACCACCTCCTACCGTCGACGACCCACGACCGGAGGAGCTGACATGGCCACCCACCTCGCCACCCGATCCGGGGTCTACGCCGACTCGGTCACGCTGATGCAGGTGTCGCAGGCCGTTGCCGGCACCGAGGGTGTCGAGGCCGCCCTCGTGGCGATGGGCACGCCGGTGAACCTCGAGCTGCTGCCCGGGATGGGGTTCGACACCGACGAGCTCGACGCCGGGCCCAACGACCTGGTGGTGGCGATCCGCGCGAGCGACGAGGACGCCCTCGCGGCCGGCCTCGACGCGGTCGACGCCAGCCTGGCCGGCGGAGGGGGTGGGACTCGAGGCTTCGGTGCCCCGCCGGCACCGCGCACGACCGCGGACGCGATCGACGAGGACACCACCCTGGTCCTGGTGTCCACCCCCGGTGAGCACGCGGTGGCCGAGGCCCGGGACGCGCTCGCGGCCGGCGTGGACGTCATGGTGTTCTCGGACCACGTGTCGGTCGACGACGAGGTGGCGCTCAAGGACGTGGCCGCCGAGGCCGGGCTGCTCGTGATGGGCCCGGACGCGGGCACCGCGATCGTGGGTGGGGTCGGTCTGGGCTTCGCCAACGTCGTCTCGCCCGGCCCGGTCGGCATCGTGGCCGCGTCCGGGACCGGCGCACAGCAGCTGACCTGCCTGCTCGACGACGCCGGCATCGGGATCAGCCACGTGCTGGGTGTCGGTGGCCGTGACCTCTCCGCGGCCGTCGGCGGGCGCGCCACCCTGGCGGCGCTCGCCCTGCTCGACGAGGACCCGGCGACCGAGCTGGTCGTCGTGCTGTCCAAGCCGCCGGCACCCGACGTCGCCGAGGCCGTCACCACGGCCGCCGACGCAGCCGCCACCCCGGTCCGCACGGCCCTGCTCGGACCCGGGCGTGACGACCTCACCACCGTCGCCGAGGGCATCGCGACCGCACTCGACCGGCCGTGGCCCGCCCCGACGTCGTGGCCGGCCGATCCTCCGCCTCGTCGACGACCGGGACGCCTGGTCGGCCTGTTCGCCGGTGGGACGCTCGCGACGGAGGCCGTCCTGCTGGCCGCGGAGGTCCTGGCCGACCCGGTCCACGCCAACGTCGCGACCGACGTCGCCGCCCCGCTGGACGGGGCGGTCACGGCCGACGGCCATCTCGTCGTCGACCTCGGCGAGGACGACTACACGGCCGGTCGCCCCCACCCGATGATCGACCAGTCACTGCGCCTGGAGCGGATCGCGGCGGAGGCACCGGACGCCGCCGTGCTGCTGCTGGACGTCGTGCTCGGTCACGGCGCCCACCCCGACCCCGCCGGCGAGCTCGCGCCGGCACTGACCTCGGCCCTGGACGCCAACCCCGGCCTGGCGGTGGTGGTGTCGCTGTGCGGGACGGCCGGCGACCCCCAGGACCGGGAGGCCCAGGCGGCGGCACTCCATGCCGCCGGCGCCTCCGTCCACCTGTCCAACGCCGAGGCCGTGCGCACGGCCGCCGGCCTGATCGAGGCGTGACCATGTCGAGCCGACTCCTGACCGAGACCCCTGACGTCGTGACCGTCGGCGTCGACCTGTTCGAGCGCACGCTGGCCGACCAGGGCGTGGAGGTCACCGCCGTCGACTGGCGGCCGCCGTCGGTGGACGGTGCCGTCCTGGGCGCCCTGGACGTCCACCGCCTGGCCACCGCCAACGCCGAGGCCTTCGACCGGCTCGTCGCCGCCGAGCCGCACTGGGTCGGCATCGCCAGCGCCCGTGACGCGGTCGGCATCGAGACGGGGCAGTTCCTCCACGCCGGGCCACCGCTGACCTGGGAGCGCGCCTCGGGGCCGATGCGGGGTGCCCTGGTCGGCGCGATGCTCTACGAGGGCATGGCCGACACGCCCGACGAGGCGATCGCGATCGGCGAACGGGGCGAGCTCGAGCTGGCGCCGTGCCACTCGGCCGGGGCAGTCGGGCCGATGGCCGGTGTCGTCTCGCCGTCGATGCCGATGTTCCGGGTCCACAACGACGCCTTCGGCAACGACGCCTGGTGCACCCTCAACGAGGGCCTGGGCAAGGTGCTGCGCTACGGCGCCTACGCCGACGAGGTGGTCGAACGACTCACCTGGATGCAGCAGGTGCTGGGACCTGCCCTGGCCGACGCCGTCGGTGTCCACGGACCCCTCGACCTGCGATCGCTCGTCGCCAACGCCCTGCAGATGGGTGACGAACTGCACAACCGCAACCGGGCCGCGACGTCGCTGTTCGTCCGCGAGCTGATGCCGTCGCTGCTGGCCACCGACCGGCCGACGGCGCAGCTCGCCGAGGTGGCCGACTTCGTCAACGGCAACGACCACTTCTTCCTGAACCTGGTCATGCCGGCGGCCAAGGCCGCGACCGACCCGTGCCGGGACATCGACGGGTCGTCGATGGTGGTGGCGATGGCCCGCAACGGGACCGACTTCGGGATCCAGGTGTCGGGCACCGGGGACGCGTGGTTCGTCGGCCCGGCCGGGGTGCCCGACGGGCTCTTCCTGGGCGACTACACGGCCGAGGACGCCAACCCCGACATCGGGGACTCGACGATCACCGAGACGTCCGGGCTCGGCGGGTTCGCCATGGCCGCCGCGCCCGCGATCGTGAAGTTCATCGGCGGCGAGGTCGCCGACGCGCTCGAGGCGACCCAGTCGATGTACGGCATCACGATCGGGGAGCACCCGGCCTACCAGGTGCCGATCCTGGACTTCCGGGGCACCCCCACCGGCATCGACGTGGTCCGGATCGTGCGCTCCGGCGTCGTGCCGTTCGTCAACACGGGGATCGCCGGCCGGGAGGCGGGCACCGGCCAGGTCGGGGCCGGCCTGGTCACCCCGCCGATGGAGGTCTTCACGGCCGCGGTCGAGGCACTCGCCGACCGGGCCCGGGCCGGCTGAGACCGCGTCCCACGTCGCGACTACGGTGCGCCGGGCACCCGCCCCCGGGGGAACGTCGTGGTCGACCCGACCGTCACCAGCTATCGCTCGCTGCGCATCGGGATGGTGGGCGCGGTCGTCGCACTCGCCGTGTCGATCGGGTTCGAGCGACTTGGTGTCGACTGCTGGCAGCCCTCCATCAGCGGCTACTACTACACGCCGGTCCGGGCGATCCTGGTCGGGGCCCTCATGGCGGTCGGGCTCAGCCTGGTGGTGGTCAAGGGACGCACCCAGGTGGAGGACGCACTGCTGAACGTGGCGGGCATGCTCGCACCGGTCGTGGCGGTCGTCCCGACCACCCAGGTCAGCGCGTGCTGGTCGGTGCCGCCGGCACGCTTCCCGGTGGACGTCGACACCTTCGACCGGCTGTTCGCGGCCACCATCGACAACAACATGGTCGCGCTGCTGGTGACCGGGGCACTGGGCCTGGTCGTGGCGGCCGTGCTGGCCTCGGCCAGTCCCGGGGGCCCGAGGTCGGCGATGGCACGGCTGGAGCCGGCCACCCGGTGGGGCGTGCAGGGTGCGGCCGTGCTGCTGGCCGCGGCGGCCGCGGCACTGGCGTGGTGGCCGGCCTTCCCCCTGTGGGCCCACGACCTGGCCGCCATCACGATGTTCGGCTGCCTGGTCGTCGCGGTGTGGATCAACGGCCGGGAGTCGGGCGCCACGGGTCAGTCGGCCTACCGGGCCGCCTACCGCGCCATCGCCATCGCGATGGTCGCCCCGGCCCTGCTCTTCCTGCCGGCCTTCGCCGGCTTCGCGCATCGCGTGTTCGTGGTCGAGGCGATCGAGATCGTCCTGTTCGCGGTGTTCTGGATCGTCCAGACCCGCCAGTTCTGGACCCCGTCGCCCCGGACCGACCGGCCGCCCGCCTGAGCGATCCGGGCTGGCCCGCGGCGCGCGCGAGGGGGGTGTCTGCGCACTGTGCGCACTCAGCGCACCGGGACCGTCCACATCCGGCGTGGTGACGTATCACGAGTGCGGCGCGGGCCTCCGGTGTGGTGGCCCCGGCACCCGACCGGTGCCGATCAGCAACCGCTTCGGAGCACCGATGTCCCCCATCGCCTGGAACCCGCCGCGCCGAGTCGCGCCTCGACGCGCCGCCTTCGAGTGGCCCTGCCGACGAGCAGGCCTCGTCCCGGTGGCCACGACCGGGTCCAGGCTGTCCGGCTCGGCCTGCCAGGGACCCGTTGCGTGGCGTCGCTGCTCCGACGGACACCGGCTGCGTCGCGCCCGGGACTGAGATCGCGCGGGGACGCGACGGGGCGAACCCCGGGATCGGCGAGGGGCGCCGGTCCCGGGGAACCCCGTCCGCGCGACGTCTCCGACACCGACCTCCGGTCGGCCCTGTCGTCGTCGCCACGACTACTACGTTGGGGACGTCGCCCCGCCCGTCCCGTCCCGGAGGCCCCGTGAAGCCACCGCCCTTCCGGCACGTCGCGCCTCGCACGGTCGACGAGGCCGTCACCGCGCTGGCGGAGGCAGACGGGCATGGCAAGGTCCTCGCCGGTGGGCAGAGCCTCGTCCCGCTCCTCAACATGCGCCTGGCTGCCCCGTCGGTCCTGGTCGACGTGAACGGGGTGACCGGGCTGGACGGCATCGAGGTCACCGACGACGCCGTCGTGGTCGGTGCGACCGTCCGTCATCGCGACCTGGAGCGCCATGCGGCCGCCGACGCCGCCCTCCCGGTCCTGCGCCAGGCGCTGGTGCACGTCGCCCATCCCGTGATCCGCAACCGCGGCACCGTGGTCGGTTCGCTGGTCCACGCCGACCCGGCTGCCGAACTGCCGGCCGTCCTGGTCCTGCTCGGGGGCCACGTCGACGTCGTGTCGCGCGACGACCGACGCAGCATCGATGCCGAGGCCCTGTTCGTCGCGCCGCTGGAGTCGAGCCTGCGCCCGGACGAGCTGGCCGTGTCGGCGACCTTCCCACGCCTCGCGGCCACCACGGCCACGGCCGTGCGCGAACTGGCACGTCGCCACGGGGACTACGCGATGGCGGGCGTGTGCGTCGCGGTCGACCGGGACGACGAGCGTGCGACCGTCACCGGTGCACGCGCCGTGTTCATCGGCGTGACCGACACCCCGACGCTGGTCGACCTGGGTGAGGACCTGGCGGGGCAGGGCTGCCACGACCTCGACACCGTCGCGGCGGTGGCGCGCGCCCGCGACGCGATCGATCCGACCGACGACATCCACGCCACGGCCGACTACCGCCGCCACCTCGCCGGGGTGATGCTCGCGCGTGCCCTGGCCGACGCGGCCACCGGCCGGGAGGACGCATGACCACCGACCACCTGCCCAGCGGTGACCCGGGCGGGACGCCCGGGCATGCGCACGACCACGGATCCGACCTGCCCGCCGACCTGGTCGAGTCGACCCACGCGGTCAGCGTGACCGTCAACGGCAGGCTGCGCCGGGCCACCGTGCCGGCACGGCGCCTGCTCAGTGACTTCCTGCGGCACGACCTCGGCCTGACCGGGACCCACGTCGGCTGCGAGCACGGGGTCTGCGGCTGCTGCACCGTGCTGCTGGACGGTGCCGCCGTGCGCGCCTGCCTGCTCCTGGCGGTCGGGGTCGACGGGCGTGCGGTCACCACGATCGAGGGACTGGCGGCCGAGGACGGGACCCTGCATCCCGTGCAGCAGGCCTTCCACGACGAGCACGGACTCCAGTGCGGGTTCTGCACGCCCGGGTTCGTGATGAGCGCGTGCGACTTCCTTGCGGACAACGCGACCCCGACGCGGGCCGAGATCCGCGAGGGGATGTCGGGCAACCTGTGCCGGTGCACCGGCTACCAGAACATCACCGCGGCGGTCGAGACCGCCGCCGCACGTCTCGCCGAGACCGGCCAGGACCCTCGTGCCCGCTGTGCCGGCAACGATCCGGACTCCGGGAGCGGCGCCGTCGCCCGGGCGCGGATGGGCGCGACCCCCAACGAGGCCGGCACCACCGGTCGCGGCCCGGCCGGGCAGGGTCCGAGCAGCACCGGCGCGCTCGACGACGGTCCCGGCGACCCGGGCTCGGCGGTCGGGGAGGGGGACGCATGACCACCAGGCTGTTCGGACAGGGCGTTCCGCGCAAGGAGGACCGTCGACTGCTGACCGGCGCGGGCCGGTTCGTCGACGACCTGTCGCACGACGCCTGGGAGGTCGCGATCGTCCGCAGCCCCCACGCGCACGCCCGGATCGTCGACATCGACGTGACCGAGGCCCTCGACGTGCCCGACCTCGTGGCGATCCACACCTGGGAGGACCTGCCCGAGCGGATGCAGCAGCCACTGCCGCTGCTGATCCCGCACCCGGCCCTGACCGCGCCACGGACCCAGTTCGTCCTGGCCAACGGCGAGGTCAACCACGTCGGTGAGGCGATCGTGATGGTCGTGGCCCGGACCCGCTACGCCGCCGAGGACGCCGCCGACCGCATCCGCGTCGACTACGAGTTCCTCGAGCCCGTCGTCGGGATCGAACGGGCCGCGGCCGGGGACCGTCGGGTGCACGACGAGCTCGACGACAACGTCGCAGCGCACCTGGTCCAGGAGATCGGTGACGCCCGCGCGGCCATCGACGCGGCGCCACACACGATGTCGTTCCGGCTCGACGTCGAGCGCTCGGCCTCCACGCCGCTGGAGACCCGTGGGGTCTACGCCCGCTGGGACGCCGACGAGGGTCACCTGCGGTTGTACTCGTCGACCCAGGCACCGACGTCGGTGCGTGCGGCCGTCGCCACCATCCTCGAGATGGACTTCCAGGACGTCGAGTGCATCGCCCCCGACGTCGGGGGCGGCTTCGGCGTCAAGATCATGCACCCGTGGCCCGAGGAGGTGCTGGTCCCGTGGGCCGCGACCGTGCTGGGCCACGACGTCAAGTTCACCGAGGACCGGCGTGAGCACTTCATCTCGGCCAACCACGAGCGTGGCCAGGTCCAGCACCTCGAGGTCGGCTTCGACGACGACGGCCGCATCCTCGGGATCGACTTCACGTTCCTGCACGACCACGGTGCCTACATCCCCTACGGCCTGATCGTCCCGATCATCACCTCGACCCAGTTCCTCGGGCCCTACCGGATCAGCGACTACCGGGTCGAGTTCCGATCGCTGTACACCAACACGGTGCCGGTCACCCCCTACCGCGGTGCCGGGCGACCCCAGGCCGTGTTCGCCATGGAGCGGCTGATGGACAAGGTCGCGGCCGAGCTGGGCAAGGACCGCACCCAGGTCCGGGCGATCAACCTCATCCAGCCCGACGAGTTCCCGTGGGAGTTCGGGCTGACCTTCCAGGACGGCCGGGCCTACACCTACGACTCGGGCGACTACCCCACGTCGCTCGACATGCTCAAGGACCTGGTCGGCTGGGACGACTTCGCCCGGCGCCAGGCCGAGGCCCGGGACGACGGGCGCCTGCTGGGGATCGGCCTGGCCGCCTACGTCGAGGGCACCGGGGTCGGTCCCTACGAGGGCGGCCACGTCCTGGTCGAGCCGACCGGGCGGGTCCAGGTCGCGACCGGCCTTTCCAGCCAGGGCCAGGGCCACGAGACCGTGTTCGCCCAGATCGTCGCCGACGTGCTGGGCGTCGACCTCGACGACGTCGAGGTCGTGGTCGGGGACTCGTCACGCATGCAGTACGCGGTCGGGACGTTCGCCTCGCGGGCCGCGGTCATGTCGGGCAACGCGATCGCGCTGGCGGCGAACAAGGTCCGCGAGAAGGCCCTGCGGCTGGCCTCCGAGGCGCTGGAGGTCGACCCGGCCGACCTCGAGTTCGCCGACGGGCAGGTGCGGGTCGTCGGCAGTCCCGACACCGGGCTGCCCCTCAAGATGCTGGCCACGCTGTCCAACCCGCTGCGCTACGCCTTCGACGAGGACGCCGCCGCGGCGACCCAGTTCGCCGCGCCGGCCGACCCCGACCGCCCCCCGGTCGGTGACGACGACGAACCGGGGCTGGAGGGCACCGACTTCTACTCGCCGGTCCGCTCGACCTTCGCCAGTGGCATGCACGCCGTCGTGGTGGAGGTCGACCCGGACACGTCGGCGGTCGAGATCCTGGACTACGCCGTGGTCCACGACTGCGGCAACCTGATCAACCCCACGATCGTGCGGGGCCAGGTCCACGGCGGGGTCGGCCAGGGCGTCGGTGGTGCGTTGTACGAGCGCATGGCCTACGACGAGCACGGCCAGTTGCAGAACGCGTCGTTCATGGACTTCCTGATGCCCTACATGACCGAGGTCCCCGACGGCATCGCGATCGACCACCTCGAGACCCCGTCGCCCCTGAACCCCCTGGGCATCAAGGGAGCCGGCGAGGCCGGGGTGATCCCGTCGGCCGCGGTGTTCGCCGCCGCGATCGAGGACGCCGTGGGCATCCCGATCGACGCCATGCCGATCTCGCCGTCGCAGTTGCACCACCTGCGGCTGGCGGCCGACGCCCCCGCCTCGACGAACGGCCAGCCATGAACATCTCCGGGACCAACCACATCGACGCACCTCGCGACGACGTGTGGGCCGCGTTGACCGATCCGGCCGTGCTGGCCCGGACGCTCCCGGGTTGTGAACAGCTCGAGGTGGTCGACGACGACACCTACCGCGCCCGGGTCACCGCCGGCGTGGCATCGATCCGGGGCACCTACGACGGCACCGTGCGACTGTCCGACCGGGATCGTCCGTCGTCCCTGCACCTGCACGTCCAGGGCGCCGGTGCTCCCGGGACCATCGGCGCGGACGTCGAGGTCCGGCTCGAGGCGACCGACGTCGGCACGGAGGTGGACTGGGATGCCGAGGCCGTCGTCGGCGGGATGATCGGCGGGGTCGGCCAACGGATGCTGGCGGGCGTGTCCTCGCGGATGGCGGGGGAGTTCTTCGCCGCCCTCGAACGCGACCTCGTCGAGGGTCCTGCCGTGCCGGCCGCCGCGAGCGACGCCGGGACGACCGAGGGAGTCCCGTCCGAGGCCGCCCCGGCCACGACCGGGCAGGTCTTCGCCGGCCGGGCAGCGTCTGGCGACGGCGGCCGTACCGACCTGGTTCCCGTCCTCGCCGCCTTCGTCCTGGGCGCTGCCGCGGCCCTGGCCGGGGTGCTGGTCGGTCGGCGCCTGCGATGACGGTCGCGGCCCCGGGCCCCCGGCGATCCGCACCGCCGCGCGGCGGCCGGTGCCACGCGTGGCCGGGAGCCGGGCGTGCCTGAGGTCGGGTTGGACGTCGACGTGGCCTGGCCTCACGCCTGGGCGGCGATCGCCCGTCTGGAGCACTGGCCGTCGTGGGGGCCCAGCGTGACGGCGGTGGAGCCGCCCGCCGGGGAGGTGTCGGTGGGACTGGAGGGGCGCGTGAGGACCGTGGTCGGGGGCTGGCTGCCGTTCACCGTCACCGAGGTCGAGCCCGGCCGTCGCTGGGCGTGGCGGGTCGGGGGGCTGTCGGCCACCGGCCACCGGGTCGAGCCGCGCGGGGCGCAACGGTGTCGGATCGTGTTCGAGGTCCCGTGGTGGGCGACGCCCTACCTGGTGGTGTGTCGTGCGGCCCTGCCACGGGTCGCGGCCGTGGCCCGCGCGCTCGACCGGGCCTGACGGGCCGCTCCGGTCGAGCGACGACCCGCGTCGACGTATCACCGTGGCGTCGACGGGCTCCTGTCCGTGGGGCACATGCTTCACGAACACGGGGAAACCACCATGACACGCTCGACAGCGCGCACATCCGCGCGGACCATCGCCGCCGGCCTGGGGCTGGCGGCACTGCTCGTGGGCGGCCCGGCACTCGCCGGCACGTCCACCACCACCCTTCCGAACGGGGCGGACCTGTCCGCCACCGTCACGTCGCCGGAGACCGGCGACCGCTTCCTGGTCGCACCGGGTGACAGCGGGGTCGACGTCCCCCTCACCGGGACGGCCAGCATCGGCCTCGGCGCACCGGACGTCACCTGGATCTACGTGGTCGACGTCTCCGGCAGCACCGACGCAGTGTGCGGGACGGCGACCATCGTGGAGTGCGAGAAGGTGGCCGTGTCCACCCTCAACTCCCAGGTCGTCGCCGACGGCTCGGCCCTGGAGGCCGGGCTGGCGATCTTCGCGGACGGTTCCACGACCGCCGACATCTCGTCGGCCGGCGGGGACCAACTCCTGACCGACCCGTCCGATCCGGACGTGGACACCGCGATCGACTCGATCAGCGTCGGTGGCATCGGCCAGCACACCGCCAGGACGGTGTCGTCCGGGTTCACCAACTTCGCGGCCGGCCTGGACGCGGCCAACACGATCTCCGCGGCGGCGAGCGGGGGCACGGTCAACGTCGTGTTCCTGTCCGACGGCGACGCCAACACGGGCGGCCAGGCGTCGTTCGACGCCGAGCTCGCCGCGTTCGGCAGCAACGTCTCGATCTATCCGTTCGCCGTGGGGAGCAGCGCCACCTGTGACGGCTCCGGTCCCACCGGGTCGCCCGGCAACGGGACCCTGGACCAGATGGCCGCGGCGACCGGCACCGAGTGTGCGCTGGTGCCCGACCCGACCGACCTCCCGGACGTGATCACCAACGTCATCGCGACCCGGCTGCTCGAGGTGACCGTGACCGTCGACGGCGTCGAGGTGCCGGCGACCGTCAGCCCGACCCCGCCGCAGCCCGGCCCGATCAGCGTCGACTGGGACGCGACGGCCCTGGACCTCGCGCCCGGTCTCCACGAGGTCTGCGTGACGGCCGAGGGTGAGGGTCCGATCGACCAGGATCCTGCGGACGTCGCCAGCGTGACCCAGTGCGAGACCATCAGCGTCTTCGCCTTCGACGTCACGCCGCCCGACGCCATCAACGAGCTGGGTGTCGACGACACCCACACCGTCACCGCGACCGTCAGCGGTCCGGCCGGCGAGCTCGCCGGGTGGCCGGTGGACTTCGCGATCGTCGCCGGCCCGAACGCCGGTGACAGTGGCACCTGTGACCCGGCCGACTGCACCACCGACGCGTCGGGCCAGGTGACCTTCACCTACACCGTCCCGATCGAGCCCGATTCCCTGGGCACCGACACGATCTCGGGCACCGTCGACATCGACGGCACCACCGGGACCGTGGAGGTCAGCAAGCTCTGGCAGGACACCACGCCTCCAGTCGCGGCCTGCCCGGAGGGTCCGAACCCGGGTGGCAAGACGCCCAAGGCACCCGGCAAGGGTGGCCAGGGCCAGAACCAGGACGGCTTCTACCACCTGGAGGCGACCGACGACGTGTGGCCGGACGAGGACCTCGAGGTGTACGTGACCGACACCGGCACGGGGACCGTCTTCGGGCCCTTCGCCAACGGTGACGACATCAAGTACACCGAGGCCAACGGGGCGACCCCGTCGGTGAAGCCGGGACCGGGCCAGGTCGAGTGGAGGATCAAGGGCCAGGGTGACGCCCAGGTCACGGCCGTGGACGGCTCGGGCAACGTGTCCGACCCGGTCGACTGCCTGGTGCCCAACCCGCCCAAGTGACCACCTGAGGTTGGGGCACCGTCGCGGGTGCGGGACCGTCCATCGGACGGCCCCGCACCCGCTTCGGCATGCCCGAGAACCTGCCGTCGGCCGGGGTCGGACCCGGTCAGGGACAACCCTGATTCGGTCGAGGTGGGGGGTTCGTACGGTCCTCGTCGACCGCTCGACAGGAGGCCCGCCGTGCCGACGACGACCGTACGAGCCACCGACCGTCCCACCCGTGCCGACGTCCGGCAGCCCGTCCGGGACCTCGCATCGCGGGACCGGGTGCTGGACCTCGCCCGGGCCCTGGCCATGGTGGCCGTGGCGCTGGGCCACTGGCTGGTGACCGACGTTCGGGTGGCGGCGGACGGCTCGTTGGCGCTCGTGGACGTCCTGGCCGTCGTCCCGGCCATGCAGCCGCTCACCTGGGTGTTCCAGGTGATGCCGGTGTTCTTCTTCGCGGGCGGGGTGGTGTCGTTCCGCTCCTGGCGTCGTCACCGCGCCGTGGGTCGCTCGGCCGGGTCCTGGATCAGCGCCCGCCTCTGGCGGCTGGCGTGGCCGACGGTGCTGGTCGTGGGGGCGTGGGTCGTCGCCACCCAGGTGGCCGGTCGCGTCCTCGACGTTCCCGCCGAGGTGCTGGCCGCGACCCGGGGCATCGCCCTGGTGACCTGGTTCCTGGCCGTGTACGCGTTGGTCATCGCGCTGGTGCCGGTGTTCGCCGCGCTCTGCGACCGCTTCGGGCTGGGGGTGCCGGTCGGGCTGCTCGTGGCGGCCCTCGGGGTCGACCTGGCCGCGGCCGGTGCAGCCGGTGACGTCCCGGCCTGGGCGTTCGTCAACTACCTCACCGTCTGGGGTGCGATCACCTGCGTCGGGCGATGGTGGCCCGAGTCGATCCGGCCCGGGGACACCCGCCGTGGCCTCGCGCTGGCAGGTGCGGCCGGCGCCGTCCTGGTGGGGGCGGTCGCGGCCGGTGCCTACCCACTGTCCATGGTGGGCGTCGCCGGTGCCGAGCGCACGAACTCGTGGCCACCGACGCTGGCCCTGGCGTTGCTCGGCCTGGTCCAGGTCGGGCTGTTGCTGGCCGCCCGACCCGCCCTGGATCGCTGGTTGGCCCGGCCGCGGGTCTACGGCGTCGTCGGCGTGCTGGGTGCACGGGCGATGACCATCTACCTGTGGCACCCCCTGGCCGTCGCCGTGCTGACCCTGGCCCTGGTGGTGCCCGGCGCGTGGCCGGAGGCGGCGTACGGCACCGCGGCGTGGTGGGCCCTGCGCGTGGCCTGGGTCGTGCTGGCCCTTTTCATCACGGTCCCGGTCGTCGTCGCCGTCGGTCGATGGGAGCGACCCCCGGACCTGGTGCTGACGTCGTCGACCGCGCGTGCGGTCGCGGCCGCCGTGGCCCTGTCGGTGGGCTGGACGGCCCTGGCGGTGTTCGGCTTCCACGTCGCCGCCCTGCCGTTCGGCCTGCCGTGGCTCGCGCTGGGCGGCCTGGGGGTCGGGATCCTGCTGCTGCGGGGGCGTTCGGGCAGCCCGGCCGGCGCGGGCTGACCGGCACCTTCCGCCGTCAGCGCCAGGCCAGCACGCGGCCGACGATCGTGGCGACGAGCAGGGTCATGGCCAGCAGGAGGGGTGGGGGCAGCCAGTCGAGCTGGAGGGGCTCGACGGCGACCAAGACCAGCGGGAAGGCGGCGATCGTGCCCAGCGAGGTCACCAGCGCCGAGATCCGGCGGGCGCGTCGGTACTCGTCCGCGAACGCGATCCACTGCGCGATGCTGGCGCACACCGCGACGCCGAGCGCGGCGCCGACCAACACGGCCGCCAGCGCCGACCACCCGCCCGATCCCTCGATGCCCTCGGCGATCCATCCGACCAACGGACCGCCCAGCAGGGAGCCCGCGACGGCTCCGGCCGTCGACGCGCCGAGCGCACGACCGAACCGCCGGTGGTCGTCGGGCCACGGCAGCCACGGTGTCGGTTCGTGGGCGGCGTCGTCGCGGGGCCCTTCGGTGGTCACGTCGCCACTCTCCACGCTCGCCGGGCCGTCACGTGTCGTCCTCGGCCCGGGCGACGGCGTCCCCGAGCGACCCGAGCAGCATGCCGAGCGAGCCGACGACGAACAACCAGATGCCGGCCGTCTTCAGCGACTCGGACAGGAAGAACACCGATCCGAGGAAGAACGCGACGTTGCCGAACAGGCCGAGGCTGGTGTGGAACCAGTGGAACTCCTCGACCCAGGCGATGGCGCGGCGACGCCAGGCTCGGCTGGTCCCACGGCGGGGCGTGTCGGTCTCGGACGGGGCGGAGGTCATGGTGGCACCTGGTGGGTCGTGGCGACACCGTCCATGGAAGGGTCCGACGGCGCGCACGTCCACCGCTGCACCCCCGGCGACCGATGGGGCGGCGAGCTCGGCCGGTCCGTCAGGTGGTGACGACGCCGGCCAGGTGCGGGCGCCCGTCGCGGCGTCGCAGGGCGAAGGACCAGCCGTCGGGCTCGCGGCGGGTCGCGTACTCGACCGTCGACGGCAGCAGGACCGGCTTGTGGAACGCCACGTCGATCGTGCAGGGCAGGTCGAGTCGGCCCAGGCCAGCCAGCGCCGCCGCCTTCGACCACATCCCGTGCGCGATGGCCTGCGGGAACCCGAACGGCCTGGCCGACAGGGCCGACAGGTGGATCGGGTTGCGGTCCCCGGAGACGGCGCCGTAGCGACGCCCGATGTCGCCCGGGACCCGCCAGCGTCCGGTCATCGGCAGGTCCGCCGGGTCGACGTCCGCGACCGTCCGGGCGCTGGCAGTGCGGCCGGACGTGTCGTCTGCGTCCCCTGCCTGCCCGTCGTGGTCCTGGACCGTCCGGGGGGAGTGGCCACGGCGAAGGTTCGTGCTGGTCGACTCCCACACCAGTCGCCCGTCGTGGCGGACCTCCACGACCGCGTCGAACTGCCAACCGCGCCGGTGCGGGCGCAGGTCGGCCAGCCGGGCCGACACGTCGACGTTCGCGCCGACCGGGATCGGCTCGTGCGCGACGATGCGGTTGGCGACGTGGACCGTCCCGAGCAGGTCGAACCTGAAGTCGTCGCGGGTCATCAGCCAGACCGCCAGCGGGAAGCCCAGCAGGTGCGGGTGGGTCACCGGGACGTCGCTGTCCAGCCGGAACCCGCACACCCGGGCGTAGTCGGCCACGGTGTCCAGGTCGATCGCCACGTCCGGGACCGACACCGTGGTGTCGGGCAGCACGGGCGGTCCGTCGTCGTGGTCCCCGGACGACCGCGACGGGAGGACCCCTCGCAGCGCCCGGGCGTACAGCCCACCCAGGTCCGGGGTCGCGGGCAGCTCGACGCTCGCCATGGTCACGCCCCCAGCAGGTTCTGGCCGCAGACCCGCAGGGTCGTGCCGTTGACGCCGTCTGCGTCGGGCCAGGCGAGGAACGAGATCGCCTCGGCGACGTCGACCGGGAGGCCGCCCTGGGACAGGCTGTTGAGGCGGCGCCCGAGCTCGCGGCTGGCCATGGGCATCGCCTCGGTCATGTCGGTCTCGATGAAGCCCGGCGCGACCGCGTTGATGGTGCCGTCGCGATCGGCCAGCGGGTCGGCCATTGCGGCGACGTGGCCGATCACGCCGGCCTTGGAGGTCGCGTAGTTGGTCTGGCCGCGGGCGCCCGCGATCCCGTTCATGGACGACAGGCACACGATACGGGGTGTGTCGCCGAGCACGTCGTCGGCGTCCAGCACGGCGCGGTCGAGCGACTCCATCGCGGTGAGGTTGACACCCAGGACCATGTCCCACTGGCGCCGGTCCATGCCCGCGATCGTCTTGTCCCGGGTGATGCCGGCGTTGTTGACCAGCACGTCGAGGTGGCCGTGCCGGGTGCGCACGTGGTCGACGAGGCGCTCGCCCGCGTCGTCCGCGGTGATGTCCAACTGCAGGGCGGTGCCCCCGACGTCGTTCACCACCCCGGCCAGGGCGTCACCTGACGACGGCAGGTCCACGCCGACGATCGTGGCGCCGTCGCGGGCCAGGGTCCGGGCGATCGACTCGCCGATCCCGCGGGCGGCACCGGTGACCACCGCGACCCGGCCGGCGTGCGGGCGGTCGAGGTCGGCAACGGTGGTGGTGGACGACGTGACGACCGGCAGCCGCTGGCCGGACACGTAGGCAGAGCGCCCCGACAGCAGGAACCGCAGCGGTGCCGCGATCCCATCGTCCGCGCCCGGTGCGACCGTGACCAGGTTGGCGGTGCCGCCCGCGCGCAGCTCCTTGCCGATCGCGCGCACGAACCCCTCCAGGGAGCGCTGCGCGGCGTGGGCCGCGGGGTCGTCGATCGCCTCGGGCGCACGGCCGAGCACCACGATCCGTCCCGAGCCGCCCAGCCGCCGGATCATCGTGTGGAAGAACTCGTGCAGGCCACCCAGGCTGGTCGAGTCGCGCATCCCGGTCGCGTCGAACACCAACGCGGCGTAGCGCGCGGTGTGCTCGGGATCGGCCGGCTCGGTGTGGACGTCGAGCCCGGCGGTGCGCAGCAGCTCGACGACCGGGGTGGACAGGTCGCCGTCGCCACCGACCAGCACGGGACCGGTCAGCGGCGGCTCGCCGGGGACGTGGCGACGCAGCTCGGCGGGCGTGGGGAGTCCGAGCAGGTCCGCCACCTTGCGGCCGTACTCGTGGTTGACGACACGGGAGTAGAGGTCACTCACGGCGAGTTCCTGTGGTCGGGAGGTCGACGGTTCGGGTGTTCGAGGGTCGGGCGGTGCGTCGAGTGTGCGCTTCGAGGCCACGGGCGGCCGGGCTGCGCACACTCGACGTGGTTGGGGCTACTTCTCGAGGATGGCGACGAGGCCGTTGCCGCCGGCGGCGCAGATGCTGACCAGGGCGCGGCCACCGTGCTCGAAGTCGTCCCGCTCGGCCAGCAGCTTGGCGGCCGTGGCGACGATTCGCGCACCCGTCGCCGCGAAGGGGTGGCCGGTCGCCAGCGACGAGCCGTTGACGTTGAGGCGGTCGCGGTCGATCGAGCCCAGCGGTGCGTCCAGGCCGAGGCGGTCGTGGCAGAACTCCTCGTCCTCCCAGGCGGCCATCGTGGCCAGCACGGTCGACGCGAACGCCTCGTGGATCTCGTAGAGGTCGAAGTCCTGCAGGGTCAGGCCGCGACGGGCCAGCAGGCGTGGCACGGCGTACACCGGTGCCATCAGCAGGCCCTCGTGGCCGTGCACGTAGTCGACCGCGGCCGACTCGGCGTCGACCAGCCGGGCGAGCACGGGCAGGTCGTGGTCGGCGGCCCAGTCGGGCGTGGCCAGCAGGACGGCGGCGGCCCCGTCGGTCAGCGGGGTGGAGTTGCCGGCGGTCATCGTGCCGGTCTCGCGATCGCCGAACACCGGCTTGAGGGTCGACAGCTTCTCCAGCGTCGAGTCCGGCCGGAGGTTGTTGTCGCGGTCCAGCCCGAGGAACGGCGTGACGAGGTCGTCGAAGAACCCGTCGTCCCACGCCGCGGCCAGCCGCTGGTGGCTGCGCAGGGCGAGCTGGTCCTGGGCCTCGCGGGACACGCCCCACTCCGCGGTCGTGATCGCCTGGTGCTCGCCCATGGACAGCCCGGTCGCCTGCTCGGCGTTGCGCGGGATGTCGGGCTTGAGCAGGCTCGGGCGCAACTGCCCGGCGAGCTTGACGAAGTCGACCGGCTCGTTGGCCTGCTGGGCGGCGAGCAGGAGATGGCGCAGGTCGTCGTTGAGACCCATCGGTGCGTCGGACGTGGTGTCGACCCCGCAGCCGATGCCGACGTCGACCTGGCCGACGCGGATCTTGTTGGCGACCGCCAGCACGGCCTCGAGCGACGTGTCGCACGCCTTCTGGACGTCGAACGCCGGCGTGTCGTCGGCCAGGGCGCTGGCCAGCACCGCCTCGCGCACGAGGTTGAAGTCGCGACTGTGCTTGAGGACAGCGCCGCCCGCGACCTCACCGAGCGTCGCACCGGCCAGCCCGGTGCGTGCGACCAGCCCGTCCAGCGCCGCGGTCAGCATGTCGTGGTTGGAGGCCCGGGCGTAGGCGGTGCCCGAGCGGGCGAACGGGATGCGGTTGCCCGCCACGATGGCGGCGTCTCGGAGCTGGGTCACGGTCTGGCCTTCGTCGGTCACCGGGTGTCGCCGGTCACGCCGACGACCTCACAGAGTTTGAGCAGATGCTCCAACTCGTACGGTACGCCCTCGACGTGGCCCCGCAACTCCGGACGGCCGACGGCCGGTCCGCGCCCGGCCCGTCGGTGGGTGGCGTCCGATCGGGCAGTCGTCGGGCCAGTGCGTCCGCGGTCGCGGGCTAGCGTCCTCGTCATGGATGATCGATTCGACCCCCGGAAACGCCTCGACGCGCTCAAGCGGCGGGTCAGACGCGACGAGGAGACCCTCGCCGACATCGCCGAGCACGTCGAGCCGCTCGCCGACGTGCCCGGTTCACTCGAGCGGATCCGGCGTGAGCTTGAGGTGGCCCGGACGATCCCGTCGGTGCCCCTGCGGCTGCGCGAACGGGCCGTCGAGGCCTCCGTTGACCACGTCCTCGGTGACGACCACTTCGCCGACGTGATGGTCGCCAACTCCAAGCGGGGATGCCTGGACGCCGGCCTGCGGGCCGTGTCGGGCCCGGGCGTCGTGGCCGAGTTCGGCGTGTTCCGTGGGACGACGCTCACCCGGATCGCCCGGCGTTTCCCCGAACGCACGGTGCACGGATTCGACAGCTTCATCGGCCTGCCGGAGGACTGGGCCGGCACGGACAAGGGCGCGGGAGCCTTCGACATCGGGGGCGAGCCGCCGGACCTGCCGGTGGACAACGTGGCGTTCCACGTGGGGTTCTTCGACGCGACCGTGCCGCCCTTCGCCGACGCCGAGACGGGTCCGTTCGCGTTCGCCCACCTGGACGCCGACCTCTACTCCTCCACCAAGACGGTCTTCGACCATCTCGGGCACTGGTTCGTCCCCGGGACGGTGATCGTGTTCGACGAGTACTTCGGCTACCACGGGTGGGAACTGCACGAGCATCGTGCGTTCATGGAGTTCCTCGACTCGAGCGGGCACGACTACGAGGCCATCGCGCTCGGCCACATGAACCTGGCCGTGCAGCTCGTCGACGCCTGAGCCGCCCGCTCGCCGGTCGAGTGCTCGACCGGCGACGTCCCGTGCGTGCTACTTCGTCGCGCTGTGGCGATAGGCCCGGACCGACAGTGGCACGAACACGACCAGGATCCCCACGATCCACAGCAGGGTGTAGGCGACCGGGTGGGTCAGCGACCACGCGTCCGACAGGGTGAACACGTCCACCCCCGACGCCTGCAGCTGTGCGACGGACTCGGCCGTCGGGGCGTTGCCGAACAGGTCGCGGGCGGCCTGGGTCACCGACGACACCGGGTTCCACTCGGCGAACACCTGCAGGGGGGCCGGGAACGTCTCCAGCGGCACGAACGCGTTGGAGATGAACGTCAGCGGCATGATCACCATGAACGAGGCGTTGTTGATCACCTCGACACTGGGGATCTTCATCGCCACCCAGGCCATGATCCACGAGAACGCGTAGCTGAAGGCCAGCAGCAACAGGAAGCCTGCGGCCGCCTCCGGGACCGACGTGTGGATGCGCCAGCCCACCAGGAGCCCGGTCAGGGACATGATCGTGATCGACAGCACGTTGTAGACGATGTCGGAGGCGGTCCGGCCGACGATCACCGCCGAGCGGGACATCGGCAGCGACCGGAACCGGTCGATGATGCCCTTCTCCATGTCCTCGGCCAGCCCGGCGCCGGTGAAGGTCGACCCGAACACGACCGTCTGGGCGAAGATGCCGGCGATCAGCCACTCGCGGTAGGACACGCCGGGGATGTCGATCGCGCCACCGAACACGTACACGAACAGCAGCACGAACATGATCGGCGACATCAGGATCCAGATCAGCAGCTCGGGGACCCGCTTGATCTTGATGAGGTTGCGACGGGCGACGGCGTAGCCGTCTGCCGCGGCCCAGGTGAGCTCGCTCATCGGACCGTCTCCTTCTGCCGGGGCTCCGGCTGGTCGGTGGGGGTGTCGTCGGTGGTCGGGTCGGCCGTGGAGCGGCCGGTGAGGGTGAGGAAGACGTCGTCGAGCGTCGGGCGACGCAGTCCGGCGTCGCTGAGCGCGATGCCACGGTTCTCGACGTCGCTGAGGACCTTGCGGAGGTCGACCGTGCCGCCGGTGACGGCGGCGGTCAGCATCCGGCGGTGGTCGTCCACGCGGACCTCGTCGACCGCGTGGCGTGACAACAGCTCGTGCACCACCGGGATGTCGGTGGCGACCTCGGCGATCAGTTCGATCCGCTCGCCGCCGACCTGCTGCTTGAGCCGGTCCGCGGTGCCCCGGGCGATCGCCCGGCCGTGGTCGATCACCACGATGTCGTCGGCCAACAGGTCGGCCTCCTCCATGTACTGCGTGGTCAGCAGCAGGGTCGTGCCACCGTTGACCAGTTCGCGGATCACCTCCCACATGTCGCTGCGGCTGCGTGGGTCCAGCCCGGTGGTCGGCTCGTCGAGGAACAGCACCGTCGGCGTGGCGACCAGGGCGCCGGCCAGGTCCAGCCGGCGACGCATCCCGCCGGAGTAGGTCTTGACCGGACGATCGGCGGCCTCGACCAGGTCGAAGCGCTCGAGCAGTTCGCGCGCCCGCTCCCGTGCCCGGTGGCGGCCCATCCGGTACAGCCGTCCGATCAGGTCGAGGTTCTCGAACCCACTGAGGTGTTCGTCGACGGCGGCGTACTGCCCCGACAGGCCGATCCGTCGCCGGACCTCCCGGGGGTCGGCCAGCACGTCGACGCCGGCCACCTCCACCGAGCCCTCGTCGGGCTCCAGCAGCGTGGTCAGGATCCGGACGGCGGTCGTCTTGCCGGCGCCGTTGGGTCCCAGCAGTGCCAGGACCTGTCCGCCCGGGACCGACAGGTCGAGCCCGTCCAGCGCGGTCACGTCCCCGTAGTGCTTCACCAGTCCGGTCGCCCGGATGACGTCCTGCATCGTGTTCTCCTTCGTCGCGGGACCGTCCGCGACGCTAGGCATCGATGCGGACGGACTGAGTCCGCATCTCTGCGGATCATCCGGCGCTCGACCGCAGGTCGCGGGGCGGCTCGGGGGTGCCCCCGTGGGCACCGTCGACAGGACGGACGCGGCGGAGGGCGCCGACTCATCGGTCGTCTGCGAGATCGGTGCTGCGACCGGTCCCGTGTCGTGTCAGTCGCTGCCGAGCAGCACCCGGACGTGCTCGCGCAGCGCGCGGTCGACCTCGGCAGGCTCGAGCACCTCGACGTGGCACGGGAAGCCCGCCAGCCAGCGCACGAGGTGGGACGGTTCGGACGCACCGGTGGACCACAGGGTGGTCGTGTCGGTCTCGGGCTCGAGCACCCCGGCCGCCGCCGGCAACCACGCCGCGACCTCGTCGTGCGGCAGGTGCAGGCGCACCCTGGCCTGCAGGGGCCAGGGCCGGACCCCGATCGCGGCGCGCACCATCGCCTCCGCGTCGGGCTCGTCCGGCAGGTCGCCGTCCTCGCCCGTGGTGACGGCGGCGGTGAGGCGGTCGACCCGGAAGGTCCGCCAGTCGACCCGGTCGCGGTCCCATGCCAGCACGTACCAGCGCCGGGACACGTGGACCAGTCGGTAGGGGTCGGCGCGACGCATGCTGCGGGCCCCGTCACGTGCCGTGTACATGAACCGCACGCGCAGGCGACGCCGGCAGGCCTCGGCCAGCACCAGCAACTGGTCCGGGTCGGCCGCGATCTCGCGACCGGTCCCCAGCGCGACCGTGGCCTCGGACAGGTCACGGACCCGGTCGGCCAGGCGGGTCGGGAGCACGCGCTCGAGCTTGGCCAGTGCGGTCGCCGCGGCCTGGTCGAGCTCGCCGGTGAGGTTGACGGCGGCGGTCCGCAGCCCCAGCACCACGGCCATGGCCTCCTGGTCGTCCAGCACCAAGGGTGGCAGTTCGGCCCCGCGACCCAGGCGGTAGCCACCATGGGGCCCGGGCACCGACTCGACGGGGTAGTCCAGCGACCGCAGTCGGGCGATGTCGCGGCGCACGGTCCGCGGGGTCACCTCCAGCCGGTCTGCGAGCACGTCGCCGGCCCAGACGGGCCGAGCGTGCAGCAGCGCCAGCAGTTCGAGCAGTCGGGTCGCGGTGTCCATGCTCGCCAGTATGGCCCGAGATCCGGACACGCTCTGTCCGCCACCGCCCGCTCGCACCCGACGTTCGCGCCGAGCGGGTGTGGTTGGGTGCGGGTTCCGCTCGGTCGTGCACCCGCTTGGGGGAGTGGTCGGTGAGTGGGTGCGGTTCGGTGCGGTTTTCGCTCGCTCGTGCACCCCGCTGGACAGCGGCCGGACAGGGGTGGGTCAGGTGGCGGTGGCTGCGGCGGCGGCCCGACCGGCGGCGCGGCCGGAGAAGATGCAGCCGCCCAGGAAGGTGCCCTCCAGCGAGCGGTACCCGTGCATGCCGCCACCGCCGAAGCCGGCCACCTCGCCGGCGGCGTACAGGCCGTCGAGGACCTCGCCACCGGGCCGCAGGACCCGCCCGTCGAGGTCGGTCTCGAGCCCGCCCAGGGTCTTGCGGGTCAGCACGTGCAGCTTCACGCCGATGAGCGGGCCCTTCGCCGGGTCGAGGATCCGATGGGGTGCGGCCGTCCGGATCAGCCGGTCGCCGCGATAGGTCCGCGCCCGCTGGATCGCCGCGACCTGCAGGTCCTTGCCGAAGTCGTTGACCAGGTCCCGGTCGCGGGCACGGACCTGGCGGGCGACGTGGTCGAAGTCCAGCAGCGGCTCGTCGGTGAGGTCGTTCATCCCGGCCACCAGCGCCTGGAGGTTGTCGCGCACGACGAAGTCGACTCCGTGCTCCATGAACGCCGCGACCGGGCCGGGTGGCTCGGCGTCCAGGGCGCGGCCCGCCAGCAGGCGCAGGTCACGGCCGGTCAGGTCGGGATTCTGCTCGGAGCCCGACAGGGCGAACTCCTTGCCGATGATCTCGGCGTCCAGCACCAACCACGAGTGGTCGTGACCCGTGCCGCGCAGGTGCGCCAGCGTCCCCAGCGTGTCGAAGCCGGGGTACAGCGGTGCGGGCAGCCGGTTGCCGACGGCGTCGAACCACAGCGAGGACGGGCCGGGGAGGATCCGGATGCCGTGGCCCGGCCAGATGGGGTCGAAGTTGGTGACGCCCTCGGTGTAGTGCCACATCCGGTCCGGGTTGACGACGCTCGCGCCCGCGTCGGCGGAGATCCCCAGCATCCGGCCGTCCACGTGGTCGGGCACACCGGTCAGGAGGTGGTCCGGCGGGGTGCCCATCCGCTCGGGCCAGTTCGCGCGGACCAGGTCGTGGTCGCCGCCGATCCCCCCGGAGGTGACCAGCACGACCGGGGCCGACAGGGCGAACTCGCCCACCTCCTCGCGGGAGGTCGAGCGGCCCCGCTCGGCCTGGTCGTCGATCAGGACGGCGCCGTGGACCCCACGCACCACGCCGTCGGCCACGTCCAGGCCGTCGACCCGGTGGCGTCCACGCAGCTCGACCAGCCCGTCGTCGATCGCGGACCGGACCCGCGTGGCGAACGCCTCGACGATCGCCGGCCCGGTGCCCCACACGATGTGGAACCGTGGCACGGTGTTGCCCGGTCCGTCGGCGCTGCCGGCCCCGCGCTCGGCCCAGCCCACCACCGGGAAGAACCCGATCCCGCGCTCCTTCAGCCACGCGCGCTGCTCGCCAGCCGACCAGTCGACGTAGGCCCGGGCCCAGCGGCGGGGCCAGGTGTCCTCGGGGCGGTCGAAGCCGGCGGTGTCCTGCCAGTCCTGCCACGCGAGCTCGTGGGAGTCCCGGATGCCCATGCGGCGCTGCTCGGGCGTGTCGACCAGGAACAGGCCGCCGAACGACCAGAACGCCTGGCCGCCGAGGGACTGCTCGCCCTCCTGGTCCAGCAGGACCACGCGTCGGCCGGCGTCGGCCAGCTCGGCGGTCGCCACCAGCCCGGCCAGTCCGGCCCCCACCACGATCACGTCGGCATCGGCCATGTGGTCACTCCCGGTCGGCGTGGCCCCCATGATGCCGGCCACCCCGTCGGCTGTCCGCTCCCCGGGTCAGCCGACGGGCAGGGCGTCGCGAATGGCGTCGCGGGTGGCCTCGGCCGCGGCGCGGGCGGCCGGTCCCGGGTCGTGCGGGTCGGCCCACAGGACGGCGCGGGACGACGACAGCAGCAGTCCGGTGCCGTCGGCCGTCGCACCGGCGGCCACCGACGCCTCGAGGTCACCACCCTGGGCCCCGATCCCCGGGACCAGCAGTGGCAGGTCCCCGACCCGGGCGCGCACCTCGCCGAGCTCGGCCGGGGCCGTGGCGCCGACGACCAGCCCGCACTCGCCCAGCTCGCTCCACCGGTTCGCGACCATGTCGGCGACGCGCAGGTACAGCGCCACGCCGTCGACCTCCAGCGACTGGAGCTCGGCGGCTCCCGGGTTGGAGGTGCGACACAGGGCGATGACCCCGCCGCGGGCGAGGAAGGGCGCGGCGGCGTCCGTGCCCAGGTAGGGATTCACCGTGACGGCGTGGGCGTGGTAGCGGTCGAACACCTCGATCGCGTAGCGCTCGGCGGTCGAGCCGACGTCACCACGCTTGGCGTCCAGGACGAGCGTCACGTCGGGGTGCTCGCTGCGGATCCGGGTGCACAGCGCGGCCAGGGCGTCCTCGGCGCCCAGGGCGGCGAAGTGGGCGATCTGGGGCTTGAAGGCGCACACGAGGTCGGCCGTGGCGTCGACGATCTCGCCGAGGTAGTCCAGCACCGCCTCGCTGCCCGACCCGAACCCGGCCGGGATCCGGTCGGGGAGGGGGTCCAGCCCGACACACAGCATCGAGCCCGACGCCGCCCACGAGCGGGCGAGCTGGCCATGGAAGTCGGCGGACGGGGGGCCCTCGTCCTGCAGGGCGTGCGCAGCTGCTGACATGGTGCGTCCTCGGTTCCCCGCGACGGTAACCGACCGGACCGGCGTCACGGCCCGGCCCGTCCACCGGCCGAACGGGGTCAGGTCCGCTCGGCCAGGAGTCGCTCGAGGACCACGGCCACGCCATCGTCGTCGTTGGCCGGGGCGACCTCGTCGGCCGCGTCGCGGACCATCGGGTGGGCGTTGGCGACGGCGACCCCGTGCCCGGCCCACTCCAGCATCGGCAGGTCGTTGGGCATGTCCCCGAACGCCACCAGGTCGGCGGCGTCGACGTCGTGGGACGCGGCCAGTCGGGCCAGCGCGGTCGCCTTGGTCACGCCGTCGGCCGACAGTTCCAGCAGCCCTGTCGACGACCAGGTCACCGTCGCCAGTCCGTCGGTGGCCTCGCGGACGGTCGCGGCCAGCTCGCCGGGAGAACGCTCCATGGGCCGGACGAGGATCTTGGCGACAGGCCGGTCGAGGAAGGCCTCGTCGTCGTGCACGTCGACCACGCCGTCCGCCAACTGCTCGGAGCGTCGGATCCCTCGGGGATAGGCGGCGTCGTGGCCGAAGCCGTCGGGCCACTCGACCCCCAGGGCGAGGCCGAGGTCGAGGTCGCGCAGCCGACCCAGCACCTCGCGTCCGACCTCGGGCGTGAAGGGATCGACCTGCACCACCTCGTCGGTGTGGAGGTCGATGACCAGTCCGCCGTTGGCGCAGATCGCCAGGCCGCGGTGGTCGTCGAGCTGGTCGGTGACCTGGGCGAGCCAGCGCGGTGGCCGGCCGGTGACCAGGACGAACAGGACGTCGGCGTCCTCGGTCGCCGCCACGGCCCGGCGGGTCCGGTCGCTGACCGTCCCGTCGGACCGCACCAGGGTCCCGTCGATGTCACTGGCCACGATCCTCACGCCCGCCAGCCTACGCCTCGGTCCGTCACCGCCCTCGCGGCCTTCGCGGCCGGTGGGCTCGGCTGCGAACGTCATTCGGGCCGAACGTGAGGTTCGGGGTGGCGTTCGGCGCCGGATGGGTCGGCTGCGAACGCCATTCGGGCCGAACGTGAGGTTCGGGGTGGCGTTCGGCGCCGCATGGGTCGGTTGCGAACGCCATTCGTGGCGAACGTGGCGTGGGGATGCGGTGGGTTGGCGTTCGGGGCCGCTCGGGGTGGCCGCGAACGCCGTCCGGCCGGGCTCTCCGCCCGTCGAGCTCGCGTGCGGCCTTCGCCCGTCGCGTGCGGCCACGCGGCGAGGCGCCGCTAGGGTCACGGCTACTGTCGCGATAGTTGGCACCATCACGACCTGTCGCCGGACGACCCGTCCGCCGGCGTTCCCCCTGTCGCGCGACGTCCGGGTCCGACCCGGAACCCAAACCCGAGGAGAATGATGTGAGGACACGCAGACGCCTGATCGCCGCCGCCGCGGCGGCCGCGCTGGTGATCACTGCCTGTGGCGGTGGAGACGAGGAGCCGGCCGACACCACGGACACCGAGACCTCGACCGACACCGCCACCGACTCGACCGAGACGTCCGCGTCGTCCGAGGCGCCCAGCGAGGAGGCGTCCGCGGCTCCCGCCGGCGAGGGCGAGGCGGTCACGACCGTGTCCAACGAGGCCGGCTGTGCCGAGGACTACCCCGGCAAGATCGGCAGCATCGAGGCGACCGACACGCTCGAGGTCGTCTTCACGCTGTGCTCGCCGGACCCGGCCTTCCTCCAGAAGGTCGCCTTCATCCCGTTCGCCGTCCAGCCGTCCGAGCACATCGTCGAGACCGGCGGCGCGCCGCTGGAGAACCCGATCGGCACCGGACCGTTCGCCCTGGACACCTGGAACCGTGGGTCGGAGCTGACCTTCACGGCCAACGCGGACTACTGGGGCGACGCCCCGGCGGCCCAGTCGCTGGTCTTCCGCTGGGCGACCGAGTCGGCGCAGCGCATCACCGAGCTGCAGTCCGGCACGGCCCAGTACGCGACCACGCTGTCGGCCCCCGACTACGAGCTGGTCGAGGGTGACGAGAACCTGCAGCTGCTCGAGGACCTGAACCCCAACGTGTTCTACATGGGCTTCAACAACACCTACGAGCCGTTCACCGACAAGCTGGTCCGCCAGGCGATCGCGATGGGCATCGACCGCCAGCGCATCGTCGACACCTACTACCCGACCGGGTCGGAGGTGCCGGACTACTTCACGCCGTGCCAGATCGAGAACGCCTGCGTCGGTGACCCGTGGTACGACTTCGACCCCGAGGCCGCCCGCAACATGCTGGCCGAGGCCGGCTACCCCGACGGGTTCGACACCACGATCTACCTGCGTGATGTCTACCGCGTCTACCTCCCCGAGCCCCAGACGGTGGCCCAGGAGATCCAGACGCAGCTGTCGGAGAACCTCGGCATCAACGCCGAGATCGAGGTCCAGGAGTCCGGTGCGTTCATCGAGGCCGCCTCGGCCGGTGAGCTCGACGGCATCCACCTGCTGGGCTGGGGTGCGGACTACCCGCACGTCACCAACTTCCTCGACTACCACTTCGCCGGCAACGAGCAGTTCGGCGACGCCTACACCGACATCGTCGACACGCTCGCCCAGGGCGCCGCGACGGTGGACGTGGCCGAGGCCGAGCCGATCTACACCGAGGCCAACAACCTCATCCGTGACGAGGTGCCGATGGTGCCGATCGCCCACGGAGCAGCCGCGGACGCCGCGGTCGCCGGCCTGGGCAACGCCGCGTCGCCCCCGTTCGGTGCACCGCAGTTCGACAGCATGACGCCCGAGGGTGACTCGATCGTGTTCGTCCAGAACGCGGAGCCGATCTCGCTGTTCTGCACCGACGAGTCCGACGGCGAGTCGTTGTCGGCCTGTGAGCAGGTGCTCGAGGGCCTGTACCAGTACGACCTCGAGGGCAACGCCGTCCCGGCGCTGGCCGAGGAGTGCGCTCCCAACGAGGACGGCACGGTGTGGACCTGCTCGCTGCGCGAGGGCGTGACGTTCCACGACGGGTCGGAGTTCGACGCCACCGACGTGGTCACGACCTGGTCGGTCGGCATCGACGCCGCCAGCCCGCTGCACGTCGGCAACACCGGCGGGTTCGAGTACTACACCTACCTGTGGGGCGGCCTGATGAACGCCCCGCCCGCCGAGGACGAGGGCTGATCCACCCACCTCCGGTGCCCGGTCCTGCCGGGCCCGGACGAACACCTCCCGCGTCGCGGGTCGGCTCCGGCCGGCCCGCGACGCGGTTCGTCCGGGGCGTGCGCCGGCGCCACGTCGGCCACCTCCCGGTGCGTCCGCCGCGCACCACGCCACGCCGGTCGCCTAGGCTCCCCCGCAGCGACCACGTCCGCGACCAGCGAGGATCGTCCCCCGTGCACGTGCCCGACCTCCCCCCGTGCCGGCACCGGGTCGTGGGCGTCGTCGTCGCGGAGGTCGTGGCGTGATCGCCTACGCCGTCAAGCGGATCCTCACCGCGATCCCGGTCCTGTTCGGGGTCGTCGTGGTGGTGTTCCTGCTGCCACGCGTGGTCCTGGGCGACCCGTGCCGGGCCGTTCTGGGTCCCCGCGCCACGGAGGCCTCCTGCGAGCAGTTCGCCGCCGCCAACGGTCTCGACGACCCGATCTGGGAGCAGTTCACCCGGTTCGTCGGGGACGTGCTGACCTTCGACCTCGGCGAGTCGATCAAGTTCTCCCGCCCGGTCACCGAGGTGTTGCTGGACCGCCTGCCGTTGACCATCGAGCTCGCGCTGTCGGCGCTGCTGCTGGCCATCGTGGTGGGCGTCCCCCTGGGCATCGCCGCCGCCCGCTGGCACAACAGCCCGGTCGACATCGGGACGATGGCCTTCGCCAACGTCGGCGTGTCGATGCCGATCTTCTGGCTCGGCCTGATGCTGTCCTACCTGTTCGCGGTCGTGCTGGGTGACACCTTCCTGGCCCTTCCGCCCACGGGACGGTTCAGTCCGGGGCTGACCCCGGAGCCGTTCTACGAGGTGTGGGGCTGGACGGTCTCGGACAGCGGGTTCTGGTCGGGCCTGCTGGAGTTCCTGTCCAAGTTCGCGGTGTTCAACGCGGTCATCTCGGCCCAGTGGGCCGGCGCCTGGGACGCCATCCGGCACCTGATCCTGCCGACGATCGCGCTCGCGACGATCCCGATGGCGATCATCGCCCGGATGACCCGTTCGTCCCTGCTGGACGTGCTGGGTCGCGACTACGTGCGCACCGCCGCGGCCAAGGGCGCGCGGGATGCCCGGGTGGTCCGGCGCCACGCCCTGCGCAACGCCCTGCTGCCGGTGGTCACGATCATCGGGCTGCAGCTGGGACTGCTGCTGGGTGGTGCCGTGCTGACCGAGACCGTGTTCGTCCTGCCGGGCATCGGCACGGCGCTGTTCGACGCGATCACGACCCGTGACTACCCGATCGTGCAGGGCTTCACCCTGGTGATCGCGTCGACCTACGTCGTCGTCAACCTGGTCGTGGACCTGTCCTACGGCTACCTCGACCCCCGTGTGAGACTGCAGTGAGCGACCAGTTCCTGGACGGCGACCTCCGCTCGAGCGGGGCCGAGGCCGACGCCAAGCGGACCGTGCAGCCGGCCGGTCCGGGGGAGGGGCCGTCGCCGGACGCGCTGCTGGACAAGCCGACCTCGATCTGGCGGCTGGGGATGCGACGCTTCTTCCGCCGCAAGCTCGGGGTCCTGGGTCTCGCGATCGTCACCCTGCTCACGCTCGTGGCGCTGTTCGCGCCGGTGCTGGCTCCCTACGACCCGATCCAGCAGCTGGACCGGGTCGAGGAGGTGCAGCGTCGCGACCCGCCGTCGTCCGAGCACCTGCTGGGCCTGGACTCCAACGCGCGCGACCAGCTGTCACGGATCATCTGGGGGGCCCGGATCAGCCTGCCCCTGGGCGTGTCCATCGTGATGGTGGCGATCATGATCGGGGCCGCCATCGGCGCCATCGCGGGCTACTTCGGTGGTGCCGTCGACTCGGTCCTGATGCGGATCATGGACGTGATCCTGGGGTTCCCCGCACTGCTGCTGGCCGTGGCCATCGCCTACGTGCTCGGACCGCAGATCCGCAACGTGCTGATCGCCGTGGCGGTCGTGACGCTGCCGCAGTACGCGCGGGTCATGCGGTCCTCGGTGCTGTCGATCAAGGAGATCGACTACGTCGCCGCGTCCCAGGCGCTGGGTGCCTCGTCGTGGCGGATGCTGCGCACCCGGATCCTGCCGAACTCGCTGACCCCGCTGATCGTGCTCGGCACGCTGGGCATCGCCGGCGCCATCCTCGAGGCGGCGGCACTGTCGTTCCTGGGGCTGGGCGCACAGCCGCCCCAGCCGGAGTGGGGCGCGATGCTCGCCCAGGAGTACACCCTGATCCAGACCTATCCCCACCTGGTGATCTACCCGGGCCTGGCCATCATGATCACGGTCCTGGGGTTCAACCTGCTCGGTGACGGCCTGCGCGACGCCTTCGACCCGAGCCTGAACGAATGAGTGGCACCCGGCCCGACCCGACGCCCGCCGACGACGAGGTCCGCATGGAGGTGCACGACCCGGACCCCGCGGGGGCCGACGCCGCACGGGTCGCCGCCGACCGCGCGATCGCGGACCAGGCGCTGATCGACGACGTGCCCGACGAGGCGGTCGTGGAGCCACGCCCGGTCCGCCAGCGAGACCCCGACGAGCCCGCCCTGCTGGACGTGCGCGGGCTCAAGACCCACTTCCACACCCGCAGCGGGGTCGTGCAGGCCGTCGACGGGGTCGATCTGTCGGTCCAGCGCGGCGAGGTCCTGGGGGTGGTGGGCGAGTCCGGCTGTGGCAAGTCGGTGACCGCCCTGTCGATCATGGGGCTCGTGCCCTACCCCGGCAAGGTCGAGGCTGGCACGGTCACGTTCGACGACCAGGACCTGACCGGCCTGTCGAACCGGCAGATGTCGCGTCTGCGTGGGGACCGGCTGTCGATGATCTTCCAGCAGCCCGGGTCCGCGCTGAACCCGGTCCACCGCGCCGGGCGCCAGATCGAGGAGGTCTACGAGCTCCACCGGGACTACGACGACGAGGAGCAGACGCGGCGGGCGGCCGACATGCTGCGCCAGGTCGGCATCCCCGACCCGGAGCGTCGGGCCCGGGCCTACCCGCACGAGCTGTCGGGCGGGATGGCCCAGCGGGTCATGATCGCGATGGCGCTCGCCTGCCAGCCCGACCTGCTGATCGCCGACGAGCCCACCACGGCGTTGGACGTCACCATCCAGGCCCAGATCCTCGACCTGATGCGTGACCTCGTGGCCGAGTCCGGCACCGCGGTGGTGCTGATCACCCACGACCTCGGCGTGGTGGCCGAGATGGCCGATCGCGTGGCCGTGATGTATGCCGGACAGGTGGTGGAGGAGGCCGACGTCATCACCCTGTTCGAGGACCCCAAGCACCCCTACACCCGGGGGCTGATCGGCTCGATGCCGGTCCTGGGTGACCGGCGCGAGGCGCTCGAGACCATCCCCGGCGTGGTGCCGAACCTGGTGGACCCCCCGGTGGGGTGTCGCTTCGCCGACCGATGCCATGCCCGCGTGGAGCACGACCTGTCGATCTGCACCGAGCAGGACCCCGAACTGCTGCCGGTCGTCGAGACCGACGGGGACGCCCACGTCGTGCGCTGCTTCCTGCACCACGACGCCGAGGGCCGCCCACGCGCGGTCGAGGGCGGGTCGACCCCGGCCGACGTGGTCACGGCCCCCGCCGAGCTCGCACCGGGGGAGGGGCCATGAGCACGCCCGTGACCGGCAGCGGCACGATCACCGCCGAGCGCACGACGCCCCTGGTCGAGCTGCGCAAGCTCACCAAGGTCTTCCCGGTCAGGGGTGGCGTGCTGCAACGCCAGGTCGGCGAGGTCCGCGCCGTCGACGGTGTCGACCTCGAGATCCGTCGTGGCGAGGCGCTGGGACTGGTGGGTGAGTCCGGCTGTGGCAAGACCACGCTGGGCCGGATGCTCGTGCGGCTGCTCGAGCCGACCTCGGGAACGATCCTGTTCGACGAGGACGACGTCACCCACGCCGGCCCCCGCGACCTGCGCCAGTTCCGCCAGGACGTCCAGATCATCTTCCAGGACCCCTCGACCAGCCTCGACCCACGGGCCCAGGTCGGCCACGCGATCAGCGAGGGCCTGCGCATCCACGGGATCGGCGACCGTGCCGAGCGGCGCGAGCGGGTCGGCGACATGCTCGAGCTGGTCGGGCTCAAGCGGGCCCACGCCGAGCGCTACCCCCACGAGTTCTCGGGGGGCCAGCGCCAGCGGGTCGGGATCGCGCGTGCACTGATCCTGCGGCCACGCCTGGTCGTGGCCGACGAGCCGGTGTCGGCCCTGGACGTCTCGGTGCAGGCCCAGGTCCTCAACCTGCTCAAGGACCTGCAGACCGAGCTCGACCTGACCCTGCTGTTCATCGCCCACAACCTGGCCGTGGTCGAGCACGTGTCGGACCGGGTCGCGGTGATGTACCTCGGACGGGTCGTCGAGCTGACCGACCGGGACACGCTGTACCGGCACCCGACCCACCCCTACACCCAGGCGCTGCTGTCGGCGATCCCGATGCCGGATCCCCGCAACCGCCGCAAGCGCGTCCTCCTGCAGGGCGAGATCCCGTCACCGATGGACCCGCCGTCGGGCTGCCGTTTCCACCCGCGCTGCCCGATCGCCGAGGAGGGGCTGTGCGATGTCGAGGACCCGCCCCTGATGGACGTGCCGCGCGACGTCGACCACGAGGCCGCGTGCCTCCTGCGCGCCGGCCCCCGCGCCCGCTGACGACGTCTGGCTCGCGCACCCCGGCCCCGTCCGATCCGTCGAGTGTGCGCATCACGGCCACATGTGGCCGCGGGCAGCACACGCGACGAGAGGTGGCCGGCTGACAGCGGGTCGGGGCCGGGCCATACTCGCTGTCAGCGGCTCCCCCCGCCGTGCCGTCCCGCCTTCGGACGGCTCCCCCCGGAGAAGGAATCCCCCGATGCCTGCACCGTCGCGTTCTCGCCACCCGTCCGCCGCCAGCGTCCGCTGGTGGGACCGCCGACCGGGCCGACTTGCCGTCGTCGTCCTGGCGCTGTTGACCGCCATGGCGACCCCCGCCCTGGCCCAGGACGCGCTGCCGCAGGCCGTCACGACCGAGCGCGAGATGGTCGTGACCGCCAACCCGCTGGCCACTGCGGCCGGCGAGAAGGTCCTGCGCACCGGTGGCACGGCGGCCGACGCCTACGTGGCCGTGCAGGCCGTGCTCGGGCTGGTCGAACCCCAGTCGAGCGGGCTCGGTGGCGGCGCCTTCATGGTGTGGCACGACGGGACGAGTGGCGAGACGACCACCTACGACGCCCGCGAGAAGGCACCGATGTCGGCGACCGAGGACCGCTTCGCCGGCCTGGGATTCGTGCAGGCCTGGCAGTCCGGGCTGTCGGCGGGCGTTCCGGGCACGCCGATGCTGATGGAGGAGGTGCACGAGGCCCACGGCCGGCTGCCGTGGCAGCGCCTGTTCACCGACGGACTCCGGCTCGCCCAGGGTGGCTTCGAGCTGACCCAGCGCACCTCCGACCAGGTCGCCGGACTGCTGGCCAACAACACCAGCTGCAGTGACCGGCTGTACTTCCGTGACCCGGTCGCGTTCGACTACTTCACCAACGGGTCCGAGACCGACTGTGCCGCCAAGCCGGCCGGGACCACGATGCGCAACAAGGACTACGCCGACACGCTCAAGCTGCTGCGCAACGACGGTGCCGACGGCTTCTACACCGGCCACCTCGCCGAGTCCATCGCCGAGGCGGTCCAGACCGACCCGAACATCCCGGGCGACATGACCACCGCCGACCTCGCCGCCTACGACGTCGTCGAGCGCGAGCCCGTCTGCGAGGACTACCGCGGCCACGAGGTCTGTGGCATGGGCCCGCCGTCGTCGGGCGCACTCGCCGTCGGCCAGATCCTCGGCATCCTCGAGCACTTCGACCTCGGCGACGACCCGCTGGGGGTCGAGGCCGTGCACCTGTTCAGCCAGGCCGGCCGCCTCGCCTTCGCCGACCGCAACCTCTACGTCGCCGACACCGACTTCGTCACCGTCCCGGTCGAGGGCATGCTGGACGAGGCCTACCTCGCCAGCCGCGCCGCCCTGATCACCGACATGGACATGGGCACGGCCCTGCCCGGCACCCCGCCGGGCGAGTTCGACCCGACCGCGCCCCAGCCCGCGTCGACCGAGAACGGCACCAGCCACGTGTCGATCGTGGACCGGTGGGGCAACGCGGTGTCGGTCACGACCACCATCGAGTCCTCGTTCGGCAACGGCGTCATGGTCCCGGACGGCGGGTTCCTGCTCAACAACGAGCTGACCGACTTCTCGTTCGCGGCGACCGCGGCGGACGGCACGCCGATCGCCAACCGCGTCGAGCCCGAGAAGCGCCCACGCAGCTCGATGTCGCCCACGATCATGTTCGACGAGTCGGGCGAGCTCGAGCTCGTGACGGGGTCACCGGGTGGGTCGCGGATCATCGGCTACACCGCCCAGTCGATCATCAACGTCGTCGACTTCGGCCTCGACCCGCAGGAGGCGATCAACGTCCCCCACCACCAGAACCGCAACGGCTCAACCGAGCTCGAGGCCCCCATCCCGGGGGTGACGTGGGACTACGACGTCGACGCACTCCGGGCCGCGCTGCAGGCGCGGGGCCACAACGTGACGGTCGGCAGCCTCGAGAGCGGCCTGTCGCTGGTCGAGGTGGTCGACGACGGCCTGGTCGGTGGCGCCGACCACCGCCGCGACGGCGCCGTCGGTGGTCGCTGACCCCCTGCGGCCTCGGGGTCGGGAGGGGGACCATCCGGACGGGTCGACCATGGTGGGGGTGCCACCATGGTCGGTCCGGAGGTCGCCCGCGTCCGCGTCGGCGACCTCGCCCCGTCCACCCGGAAGGTCCCACCCATGAGCACGCTCACCCGACCCCGTGACGGTCGGCTGATCGCCGGTGTCTGCGCCGGCCTCGCCAACCGCTTCAACATCTCGCCGTGGATCGCCCGCGTGCTGTTCCTGTTCGTGCCCGGTCCCAACCTGATCGTCTACGGGGTGCTGTGGATCGTCATCCCCGAGGAGGACTGAGGACCCGCCCGCACGGGCAGTAGGGTCGCACCCGGCCACCCACCGCCCGCCGCCGAGGTTGCGACCATGCCCGACGTCACGCCGCCCGACGACGGGCGCCGTCACGTCCGCATCGGCGTCGACACGGGTGGCACCTTCACCGACGTGGTCGCCTTCGACGAGCGCACGGGTGTGCTCACCACGACCAAGACGCCGTCCACGCCGGCCGACCCGGCCCGGGGCTTCATGGCCGGGATCGACAAGATCCTCGGCCAGCTGGGTGGCGACGGCAGCGACGTGGCCGCCGTGACCCACGGCACCACCGTGGCCACCAACGACCTGCTGGAGGACAAGGTCGCCCACATGGGCCTGGTCACCACGGCGGGGTATCGCCACGTGCTCGAGATCGCCCGCCAGAGCGTCCCGGACGGCTACGGCAACTCCTACTTCTGGGTCAAGCCCGACCGGATCGTCCCGGTCGACCGGGTCCGCGAGGTCGCCGGACGCCTGGACGTCGACGGCACCGAGGTCACGCCGCTGGACCTCGACCAGGCCCGTGCGGTCGCGGCGTGGTTCCGGGATCGCGGGATCGACACGATCGGGGTGTGCCTCCTGCACTCCTACGCCGACAGCTCGCACGAGGAGCAGTTGCGCGACGTCCTGGCGGAGGTCCACCCGGACGCGGTCGTGTCGATCAGCTCCGAGGTGCTGCGCGAGTACCGCGAGTACGAGCGCACCGTCACCACCCTCGTCGATGCCTCCGTCAAGCCCCGCGTCGCCGCCTACATCGAATCGATCCGGCGACGTCTCGACACCTACGTGTCGACAGAGGATGGCGCCCCGAAGGCTGCCGACGGAGCATGCGGGCCCGGAGGGCCCGCGTTCAGCATCATGAAGTCCAACGGCGGGGTGATCAGCGCCGAGGAGGTCGTCCACCAGCCGATCACGACGGTGCTGTCCGGCCCGGCCGCCGGTGCGCTGGGCGCGGCCGTCATCGCACGCGAGGCGGGCTGGGACCGGCTGTTGACGTGTGACGGGGGCGGGACGTCCACCGACGTGTCGGTGGTGCTGGACGGGCGCCCGACCCTGACCACCGAGGGCTCGGTCGGACGCTTCCCCTCCAAGATCCCGATGATCGACATCGTCACGGTGGGCGCGGGCGGCGGGTCGATCGCCTGGCTGTCACCCGAGGGGACGCTGAAGGTCGGCCCCCGGTCGGCCGGCGCCGACCCCGGGCCGCTGTGCTACGGACGGGGCGGGACCGATCCCACCATCACCGACGCCCACCTGGTCCTGGGCCGGATCCCGCCCCACCTGCTGGGCGGCGAGATCCCCCTGGACGTCGACGCTGCCCGGACCGGGATCGCCGACCTGGCCGGCCGCCTGGACATGGACGTCGAGGCGTGCGCCCGCGGGATCCTCGAGATCTCGGCCTTCAACCAGGCCAACGCGATCCGCCAGGTCACCGTCCGCCGGGGACTGGACGTGCGCGACTTCGCGATGGCGGCGTTCGGCGGCTCCGGGCCACTGCTGGTCTGCCGGCTGATCGACGTGCTGGGGCTGGCCGCGGTGGTCGTCCCGCCCGACCCGGGCAACCTGTCGGCCTTCGGGCTGCTGACCGTGGACGTGCGCAACGACTACGTCCAGACGGCGGTCGCCCGAGACACCGACCTCGACCTCGCCGCGGTCGGTGCCGTCTACGACGACCTGCGTGACCGGGCCGCCGACGCGCTGGTTCGCGAGGGCTTCGACCAGGCGGACCATGTCTTCGAGCGCACCGCCGACCTGCGCTACGACGGCCAGGCCTTCGAGGTCCGGGTCGACGCGCCCGCGTCCGGCCCGGTCGACGCGACGTTCCGCGACGCCGTCGTCGAGGCGTTCCACGACGCCCACGAGCAGCTGTACGGCTACGCCTATCGCGACGACCCGCGCCACCCGGTCGAGTGGGTCAACCTGCGCGTCACGGGGGTCGGGCCGATCACCCGGCCGCGGCTCCCGCGGCTGGACGCCCGGGACGACGGCACGGTCGCCGACGCCCGCTCGGGGACCCGGCGGGTCCACTTCACGGACTGGCACGAGGCCCCGATCTACTGGCGCGGTGACCTGCGGGCCGGCGACGTTGTGGACGGGCCCGCGGTGGTCGAGGAGTTCGGCTCGACCATCCCCGTGCACGACGGCTTCCGGGCGACCGTCGACGAGCTCGGCAACATCGTGGTGCGCGTGCGGGACGACAGTGGGGAGCCGGCATGAGCGACCAGGCGAGCCCCCGCGGCCGGGCCGGCGACCATCCGTTCGACCCGGGCACCGGCAACCTCGGACCGCTCGACGACGCCGCCGACACGATCGATCCGGTCGTGCTCGAGATCGTCCGCGGCACGCTCGCGTCGATCGAGAAGGAGGTCGAGGACGCGATCGGCCGGACGTCGCGGTCGCCGATGATCCGCGACGCGCACGACTACCGCGCCGGGATCCACGACCGCCACCTGCGCAAGCTGACCGGGCGGTCCTACTCGGCCCTGGTCCAGCCGATCGTGCGGGACTTCCCGGTCGAGGAGATGGTCCCCGGCGACGTGTTCTTCCACAACGACGTCTACGGGTCCGAGGGCGGCATCGGCCACCTCCCGGACCTGTGCATCACGGTCCCGGTGTTCGCCGATCCCGACCCCGACGACGGGGACGCGTCCCTGCCCGTGCTGGCGTTCGTGCAGGCGTTCGGCCACCACGACGACATCGGCGGTGCCGTGCCCGGCTCGATGCCCAGCGACGCCACCTCGGTGTTCGTCGAGGGCCTGATCGTCCCCCCGATCAAGCTGTGGGACGCCGGTGTGCCCAACCGCGCGGCGCTGACGATCATGACCCGCAACTCGCGCATGCCGGACTCGCTGGCGGGTGACCTGCAGGCGGAGGCGTCGGCCTGCCTGATGGGCGCTCGCCGCGTCGCCGAGCTGTTCGCCCGCTACGGCACCGATGTCGTCGAGGCCGCATTCGACGAGATCGTGGCGACCTGCGCCCGGACCTACCGCCGCGAGATCCTGTCCCGGATCCCCGACGGCAGCTGGACCTGGGAGGACTACGCCGAGCACGACGGGGTCGACGAGCCCCGGCTGCACGCCCAGCGGATCACCCTCACCAAGACCTCCGACGACACCCTGCCCGACGGTGGCGGGCGGTTGACGATCGACTTCGCCGGCACCTCGCCTCAGGCCCGTGGTCCGATCAACCACGTCGGCGACCGGGCCGACGGGAACTTCCTGAAGAAGTGGCTCGCCCCGATCCTGCGCAACCTTGCCGAGACACCGGAGCGAATGGCCGAGCTGGACGTCAACGAGGGCGTGGTCGAGTTCATCGACATGCGCTTCCCGGAGCCCGGGACCCTGCTGACCCCGAACTTCCCCGCCCCGACCAACGCCCGCACGTTCGTGATCCTGCGTCTGCTGGGCGTGCTGGCCGGGGTGCTGGCCAAGGCCGTCGACGGCGAGATGCCCGCCGACCAGGAGACCATCCGCTACACGGGCGTGTACGGCACCCGGGCGGACGGCTCGTCGTACCTGATGCGCGAGGTGCTCGGTGGTGGCTCCGGGGGGCGCCCCTACGCGGATGGCGAGGACACCATCCACGTCGTCCCGGACTCGCGCAACCTCCCCACCGAGTTCACCGAGTCCCGGTTCCCGTTCCGGGTCGAGCGGCTCGGGCTGGCGATCGACTCCGGGGGCCCGGGCCTGCACCGGGGCGGACTGGGCTACGACAAGCACGTCCGGATGCTCGTCGACGCCTCGTTCATGTCGATCGCCGACCGCTCGATCCTGTCGTGCTGGGGCGTGCGTGGTGGACGGGCCGGCCGACCGTTCCGGGTCACCATCGACCCCGGCGGCCCGGACGAGCGCGAGGTGGACGCGCTGGCCGACGACGCGCCCGTGAAGGCCGGCGAGCTGATCCGGATCCAGACCACCGGCGGAGGTGGGTGGGGCGACCCGCTGGAGCGCGACCCGGCAGCGGTGGCCCGGGACGTGTGGTGGGAGAAGGTGTCGGTGGACGGTGCGCACGACGACTACGGCGTGGTGTTCACCGACGACCTGGCCGACGTCGACGTCGCCGACCTGCACGACGCCCCGGCCGTCGACCACGACGGCACGGCCGCGCGACGGCAGGCGATGCGCGACGAGCGCGGCGAGCCGTCCTTCTTCGACCGCGGCCCCGGGTTCGCCCGCCTGCATCCGGACGGCGCCACCCAGGCCGACGTCGACACCCCGGCTGACCCGACGTCCGGGTCGGGGTTGGCCGCGGTGCGTCGTGGTCTGGTTGGATGCGACCGGCGGGCCCGACGGTCCGGCGACCCCACCCACGACGGGCTGACGATGCTGATCTCGACCATGCAGGTGCAGGAGGCCCAGCACGCGCTGATGGCCGACCTCGACGGCCTGGCCGACGCCGACCTGGCCGCACCGAGCAGGTGTGAGGGCTGGACCCGTGGCCACGTGCTCAGCCACGTCGCCCGCAACGCCGACGCGCTGGTCAACCTGTGTCGCTGGGCGTTGACCGGTGACCCCACCCCGATGTATCCGTCCCAGGAGTCCCGCAACGCCGACATCGCTGCCGGCGCCGAGCGGGGCATCGACGAGATCGTCGCGGACCTCGAGGCGACCAACGAGCGACTGCTGGACGCCATGGGGGAGGTGGAGGGCGCCGTGGCGGTCGACCCGTCCGTCGCGGCCCGCGACCTGCGACTCGGGGACCTCGAGACGGGTCGGGTGGTCCCGGCACGCGACCTGCCGTGGCTGCGGTTGCAGGAGGTCCAGGTGCACCACCTCGACCTGGACCTCGGACTGCGCCCCCAGGACTGGATGCCGGCCTGGGTCGCCGCCGGGCTGCCGCGGGTGTGGCGTCGGATGGCCGGGCGACTGGACGACCCGCCTCGGCTGGTCGTGCGTGGGCCCACCGGCGACGACGTCATCGATCCGGCCGGCAGCGGGGCCACGATCGTCGGCACCGCCCCGGACCTGCTCGTGTGGCTGCTCGGACGCTCCGACGCCGACCAGCGTGCCCGGCTGTCCGTCGAGGGTGGTGGGGACCTCCCCGCGCTCCCGGCCTACTGACGTGCGACGTCCGGACACGCCATGACGACGGGCCCGGGGGGGCTGGACGAGGACCAGTTCGGCCGGACGGTCGAGTTGCTGGTCGCGGGCGACGAGGACCTCGCGGGCATCGTCACGCGTCACGGCCGCCCCGGCTTCTGGTCGCGGCCGGCGTCGTTCGCGACGCTGGTGCTGCTGATCCTCGAACAGCAGGTGTCGCTGGCGTCGGGCAAGGCCGTCTTCGACCGGCTGCGTGACCGGGCCGGAAACGTCCGCCCCGCCGACGTCGCCGCCGTGCCCCACGACGACCTCCGCGCGGTCGGCATGACCCGCCAGAAGGCCGGCTACGTCGCCGACCTCGCCCGCGGGATCCTCGACGGGTCGGTCGACTGGGAGGCGATCACCACCGGGGACCGGGCCGCCACGCAGGAGGCGCTGCTGGCCGTGCGGGGCATCGGGCCGTGGACGGCCGAGGTGTGGTTGCTGGCCTGTCGGCGGATGCCCGACGAGTGGCCGGTCGGCGACCGGGCCCTGCAGGTCGGCACCGCGGACGTCGTCGGCCACGGCGAGCCACTCGTCGGCGACGACCTGCGCCGGGTCGGACGCCGCTGGGCACCGCACCGGTCGACCGCGGCCCGGCTCGTGTGGCACGACTACCTGGCCCGTCGTGACCGGGCCGAGACCGTCGTCGAGGGACTGGACCACCCGGTCGAGGACTGACGCGGGGCATCGCGCAGGCGACTGGAGTCCTAGCCTCGGCCCCGTCGCCCACCCCCGTGGAGGAGGTCCCGTGGTCGCCACCCCCGGCCCACTGACCGACGTCGTCGTCATCGACCTGACCCGTGCCCTGTCGGGCCCCTACGCCACCATGATGCTGGCCGACGCCGGGGCCGACGTGGTCAAGGTCGAGCGGCCCGGCACGGGCGACGACACCCGGGGCTGGGGCCCGCCCTTCCTGGGCGAGGGCGACGAGCGCGAGTCGTCGTACTTCCTGGCCGTCAACCGCAACAAGCGCTCGGTCCAGCTCGACCTCAAGCAGCCCCACGGCATCGCCGCACTGCGACGCCTGCTGGCCGACGCCGACGTGCTGGTCGAGAACTTCCGCCCCGGCGTGATGGCACGGCTGGGCCTCGGACCCGACGACCTGGCGCGCGACTTCCCCCGGCTGGTGACCCTGTCGATCACCGGCTTCGGCGAGGGGGGACCGGACGGGGGGCGGTCCGGGTTCGACCAGATCGTGCAGGGCGAGGCCGGGCTGATGTCGATGACCGGTCACCCGGGCGGCCAGCCGACCAAGTTCGGCGTGCCGATCACCGACGTCCTGTCGGGGATGTTCGGGGCGTGGGGGGTCGTCAACGCGCTGTACGAGCGTGAACGCACGGGTCGTGGCCAGCGGGTCACGACGTCCCTGCTGGCCTCGGCCGTGGCGGTGCACGCCTACCAGGGGACCCGCTGGACGCTGGGTGGTGAGGTGCCGGGGCTGGAGGGCAACCGCCACCCGTCGATCGCCCCGTACGGCGCGTTCACGTGTGCCGACGGGTGGATCACCGTGGCGGTCGGCTCCGAGGGCCTGTGGGCCCGCTTCGCCCCGCTGGTGGGCCTGGCCGTCGACGACCCCCGCTTCGCACGCAACCAAGACCGGGTCGCCCACGTCGACGAGCTCGAGACGGCGATCAACGGTGCCCTGGCCGGGGCCGACGTCGACACGTGGATGGCGCGCCTGCACGACGCCGGGGTGCCGGCGGGACGCATCAACAGCATGGACCGGGTCTATGCGCTCGACCAGCTGGACCACCTCGACATGCTCGACGAGGTGGACCATCCGACCGCCGGCACGCTCCGCCTGCCCGGCTCCCCGGTGCAGTGGTCGAGTCGTGCCCAGCGGGAGGTGGTCGCCCCGCCGCGGCTGGGTGAGCACGACGACGAGGTGCTGGGTCCGGACGACTGACGATCCATGACCGACGGGCGAGTGGCCGGACGGGCGCGAGGTCGGGGCCTAGGGTGATCGCTGTCGCCGACACCGGGAGTCCCCCGTGGCCCGCATCGTCCGCACCTTCACCGTGGAGCGCCCGGCGACCGACGTCTTCGACGCGATCGCGGACTTCGCCACCGCCGAGGAGTGGGACCCGGGCGTGCGTGCCTCCCGGCCGGGGGACGGCCCCCGGGTCGGCGAGGGTGCGACCTGGCACGTGGAGTCCGGTCTCGGCCCGGTCGGCCTGCCCCTGCTCTACACGACCACCACGTGGGACCGCCCCGACCACGTCGTCCATCGCACGGAGAACTGGTTCGCGGTCGGTGAGGACGACGTCCGGGTGGTCGAGGAGCGTGGCACGACCACGGTGACGTGGGACGCCCGGTTCACCTTCCGTGGTCCGGGCCGGCTGGTCGACGCCGTGGTCCAGAAGGGCTTCGAGGGTGTCGGGGACCGGGCCGTTCGTGGGCTGGAGAACTGGCTGCGTGCCGGCGGCCGAGGGCACGACCCGTCATAGCCGCGCGTCCTGCGAGCGTCAGCGGCGGTCGTTGCGACGGGCGACGAGGTCGGCCAGGGTGGCGACGGCGATCTCGGCGGGGGTCTTCGAGCCGATGTCGAACCCGATCGGGCGGACGATCCGGTCGAGGTCGGCGTCCGTGCGTCCCCGCTCGCGCAACGGCCCGACGTGGGGCCCTTCGTGGCGCGCCGAGCCCATCAGGCCGATGAACCGGGCGTCGGTGTCCAGGGCCGTGTCCAGCATGTCGACCAGCTCGTCACGGTGGTGGTCGGTCACCACCACGTCGGTGGTCGGGTCGGCCGCCTCGGGCGTCGCCGCGACCACCATGGGCGACGGGTCCTCGTCGGTGACCGGGGCGGTCGGCGCGTCGCGCTCGGCGACGCGCGGATCCACCAGCACCGTCCGGTAGCCCAGCTCGCGACCCCACGCGAGCAGCAGCGCCGACAGGGGCGAGGCGAAGACGGCCATGAGCGTCCCGACCTCGCGGTCGTCGTCCCCCTCGCCATGGGCGAGCGCACACGAGTCGTCGTGGACGTGGCCGGGCTCCCCGTGGTCCGGGCCGGCTGCCACGTCGTGTGCGGCGCCGTCGTGCCCGGCGTGGTCGTGCTCGGCGTGGTCGTGCCCGGCGTGGTCGTGCTCGGGAGGTGGGGACGACACATCGCCATGGCCGGTGTCACCGGCCAGCAGGTCCAGCGCATGCGGGACGAGCTCGAGCACCGCCTCGACGGACTCGCGTGCCCCGGACGGGCTGCCGGGGACGGCCAGGACGAGGCTGGTGCCACGGGTCGCCGCGACGGATCGTGACAGGTCCGCCAGGGGGGTCGAGGCGCGACCGACCGCCCGCATCACCTCGCCGAACCCGGGCAGCACCCGGTCGGTGACGGCATGGAGCGCCTCCGGGGTGACGTCACGGGGTCCGAGCCCGGTGCCACCGGTGACCACGACCAGCCGGGCGCCGTCGGCGCAGGCAGCGGCGATCGCGGTGGACAGGTCGTCGACCTCGTCGGGAACCACGCGGCGGTCGATCGGTGCGTGTCCGGCCTCGGCGAGGAGGTCGGCCAGCAGGTCGCCCGAACGGTCCTCGCGGGTGCCGTGGTGGACCCCGTCGGAGGCGGTGATCACGGTGGCGGGGGGTCGCGTCGGCGTCGTCGTGGGTGCCTCGGACATGGTCGGGACCTCCGCGTGTCGTGGGTCGTCGAGTCTAGGTCCGGACGGGATGGTGCCTGGCCGTGTGGCCCCAGCGCCCGGTCGCCGTGTCCGCCGTCGTCGGGGATGGTTCCATGGACCACCGGGGCCGAACGCCACCGACCGCGAGGGGACCACCCGCAATGACCGAGTCCGGCCAGTCCGCCCCCACCCCGACCGAGTCCGCGCCCGGGTCCGCCCAGCCGGCCCCAGGTGACCGGCCGACCGGTGACCGGCTGACCGACGACCGGGGTGCGCTGGCGCCACGTGACCTCCAGGAGCGGATGCGCCAGGAGGCCTACCTCGCCGACCGGGGCCTGGCGACGGCGGTCTCGCTGGCCCTGCGACTGGGTCGCCCGTTGCTGCTGGAGGGGGACGCGGGCGTGGGCAAGACCGAGGTGGCCAAGGTGCTCGCCCGGATCCTGGACGTCGAGCTGATCCGGCTGCAGTGCCACGAGGGCATCGACGCGTCCCAGGCACTCTACGACTGGGACTACCCCCGCCAGCTCATGGCCCTGCGCGCGATGGAGGCACTGGGGGCCGCGCCCGACGGCTCGGTGGAGCACGCCGCCGAGGGGGCGTCGCTGGACGAGGTCTCGGACCGGCTCTACACCGAGCGGTTCCTGCTGGAACGGCCCCTGCTGCGTGCGCTGCGCTCGGGGGGGCGGGCCGTCCTGCTGATCGACGAGATCGACCGTGCCGACGACGAGTTCGAGGCCTTCCTGCTGGAGATCCTGTCGGACTTCCAGGTGTCGATCCCCGAGCTGGGCACCATCGCCACCGCGACGCCACCCGTGGTGGTGCTGACCTCCAACCGGACCCGCGACCTCCACGAGGCACTGCGTCGTCGGGCGCTGTACCACTGGATCGACCACCCGGACGCCGCCACCGAGACCGAGATCATCCGCGTGCGGGCCCCCGAGGTCCCGGCCGGGCTGGCCCGGAGTGTCGCCGACGTGGTCGTGCGGCTGCGCCAACTCGACCTGTTCAAGCCACCGGGCGTGGCCGAGACGCTCGACTGGGCGCGTGCGTTGACCCTGCTGGACGTGTCGGCGCTCGACCGGGACGTCCTGGTCGACACCCTGTCCGCGCTGGTCAAGGACCACGACGACCTGGCGCGGGTCCGTGCGGACCTGGACCGGGTGCTGGGCGGGTGAGTGCCGTGTCCCGGGACCTGACGATCGGTGTGCCGGACACGTCGGTGCCGGGTGGCGGACGCGACCTGCGGACCGAGGGGATGGCGTTCGTGGATGCCCTGCGCACCGCCGGGCTGGCGGTGCCGCCGTCGCGCGCCATCACCTTCCTCGAGGGGCTCGCGGCGCTGGAGCCGCCCGACGTGCTGGACACGTTCTGGACCGGGCGGGCCACGCTCGTGGCCCACCCGGACGACCGCGATGTCTACGACCGCGTCTTCCGTGCCCACTTCGTCGGCGAGTGGGCCCCGCCGGACAGGGCGTCCGAGGCGGCCGAGCCCCAGACCGTCTGGGTGGACGGGACGGGGGCCGACGACCAGCCCGAGGCCCCCGACGACGAACAGCACCCCGGCGCGGTCGCCAGCGCGACGGAGGCCCTGCGCCATCGCCGGTTCGACGAGGCGTCCGACGAGGAGCTCGCGGCGATGCGCCGGCTGATGTCGCGCATCGAGCTCGACCTGCCACGACGACGGTGGCGTCGGACCCGCCCCCACCGTCGCGGCGCCCGCCTGGACGTCGGCCGGTCGCTGCGCCGCGCGATCCGGACCGACGGCGAGGTGGTCGACCGGGTGTGGCGTCGACGCCGTGTCCGGCGCCGGTCGCTGGTGCTGCTGCTGGACGTGTCGGGCTCGATGTCGGACTACAGCCGGGCGCTGCTGCAGTTCGCGTTCTCGGCAGCGGTCAAGGCCGACCGGGTCGAGGTGTTCGCCTTCGGGACGCGGCTCACGCGACTGACCGACCAGCTGCGCGAGTCCGATCCCGACGCCGCGCTGTCCGGGGCCGCGCGCGCGGTCGTCGACTGGGACTCGGGCACCAGGATCGGGGCCAGCCTCGACACGCTGCACCGCCGATGGGGTCGGCGCGGCGTCCTGCGCGGGGCCGTCGTGCTGGTCGCCTCCGACGGGCTCGAGCGTGGCGAGGTCGAGCTGTTGCGTGCCTCGATGGAGCGCCTGGCCCGCCAGGCCCACGCGGTCGTCTGGGTCAACCCCCTCAAGGTCGACCCCCGCTACGAGCCCCTCGCACGGGGGATGGCCGCCGCGCTGCCCTCCGTCGACCACTTCCTCCCCGGACACGACGTCGCCAGCCTCGACGCGCTGGCCGACGTGATCGCCGCCGTGTGAGCAGGCGGACCACGCCCCCGACCGGAGCACGCCATGGATGAGCTGCAGCAGGTGCTGAGTGCCGCACGGGACCAGGACCGACAGGACCGGCGGTGGGCGCTGGCGACGATCGTGGCCGTGTCCGGATCGACCTATCGGCGGGCCGGTGCGCGGCTGGTCGTGCGGGACGACAACAGCTGGGTCGGCAACCTCTCGGGTGGGTGCCTGGAGGGCGAGGTGCTCGAGCTCGGTGGCGCATCGATCGACGACGGCCGACCACGACGCGACTTCTACGACCTGACCGCCGACGAGGAGGCGATCTGGGGCTGGGGACTGGGCTGCAACGGTGCGATGGACGTGTTCGTCGCACCCGACCGGGTCGCACGAAGCCACCTCGACCTGCTGGAGCGCGGACGGGCGACCGGCGCCCCGTTCCGGCTGGTCACGATCATCGCCGACGGGTCCGACGGGTCCGACGGGTCCGACGGGTCCGACGGCGACGCGGCAGCGGATGGCCCCGAGGTGGGCGCGACCGCCCTGCTGACGGCCGACGGCGCGGTCGACGGCGCACAGGACGTCGGCGACGAGGTGGTCGCGGCCGCGCGGCTGACCGACGAGACCACCGTGCTGGAGGTCGGGGAACGCGAGGTGTTCGTCGAGCACACCGGGCCCCCGCTGCGGGTGCTTGTCTGTGGTGCCGGACACGACGCGATCCCGGTCGTGGCGCGCGGGGCGTCGCTGGGTTGGGACATGGTCGTCGTCGACGACCGCGCGTCGTTCCTGGACGAGGAGCGATTCCCGGAGGCAGCAGGGTTCGTCCACGCCGACCCCGGTGACGCGGCCGAGGCCGCCGACGTCGGCCCCCGGGACGCGGCGGTGGTCATGAGCCACAACTTCCTGCGCGACGCGCAGTACCTGGCATCGCTGGCACCGGTCGGGCTGTCCTACCTGGGGATGCTCGGGCCGGGCGCCCGGCTGGAGCGTCTCGTCGACCACCTGCTCGAGCAGGGCACCGACGTTCGCGACCACCTCGGGGCGGTGCACGGCCCGGCCGGGCTCGACCTCGGGGCCGAGGGGCCCGACGAGATCGCCCTGTGCATCGTCGCCGAGGTCCTCGCCGTGCAGCGCGATCGCGAGGCCGGATTCCTGCGGGACCGCGGGGGGCCGATCCACCGCCCGGAGGACGGATGACCACGGCGGATGCACTGGGCGTCGTCCTGGCGGCGGGTGCGGGGACGCGGTTCGGTGCCACCAAGCAGCTGGCCGAGGTCGCCGGCCGACCCCTGGTGCGCCATGCCGTCGACTTGATCGCCGCCGCCGGTCTGGACGTGCTGGTCGTGGTCGGCCACGAGGCCACCCGGGTCGCCGCGGCGCTGCCCGACGAGGTCGCCGGCCGCACCGTGCGCACCGTGGTCAACCCCGAGCCCGCCCGTGGCCAGGGCTCGTCGCTCGCGGTCGCGGCGGCAGCGGCGGGCCGGCGGCCGCTGGTCGTCGTCCTGGGGGACCAGCCGGGCGTGGTCCCGGACGACGTGGCACGGGTCCTGGTGGCGCTGGGGGAGGGGGCCGTGGCCGCGCGGATCGTCCACGACGACGGTCCCGGCCACCCGGTCGGCCTGTCCGGCTCGCTGCACGACGACCTTCTGGCGTTGCGGTCCGACCGGGCCGGGCGTGACCTGCTGGACCGGCTGGAGGTGGTCGCCCTGCCGGCCGGCCACGCGCGACCGGTGGACGTCGACACGCCGGCCGACCTGGACCGGGCCACGGACGACCTGGGGGACGGGACGTGACGTCGCTGACGCTGGTCGAGCAGGTCGTGGTCCTGCTGGCGGGCATCGGCGCCGGGACCATCAACACGATCGTCGGATCCGGCACGCTGATCACGTTCCCCGTCCTGGTGCTTCTGGGCGTTCCTCCGCTGACGGCGAACGTCTCCAACACCGTCGGGCTGGTCCCGGGGGCGATCAGTGGGACCTGGGGCTATCGCCGCGAGCTGCAGGGACAGGGCCGGCGGCTGTGGTGGCTGGGTGGTGCCGGGCTGGCCGGCGGGCTGGTCGGCGCCGTCGCCCTGCTGGTCGCACCGGCCGGGGCCTTCGACGCCGTCGTGCCCGTCCTGATCGTCCTCGCGCTGGTCGCCGTCGTCGCCCAGCCCCGGGTCGCCGAGCGGCTCGCCACCCGGCCCACCACGGGGCCACCGGGACGGCCCCGTCTCGTGCTGCTCGTCGGCGTGTTCCTGACCGGGATCTACGGCGGCTACTTCGGTGCCGCCCAGGGGGTGCTGCTGCTGGCCCTGCTGGGGATGACGATCGCCGAGGACCTGCAACGACTCAATGCGACCAAGAACCTGGTCGCGACCCTGGTCAACGGCGTGGCGGCCGTGGTGTTCGTGGCCGTCGCGGAGGTCGACTGGCGCGTCGCGGTGCTGATCGCCATCGGGTCGGTCGTCGGTGGCCAGGTCGGCGCCACGGTCGGCCGCCGGTTGTCGCCGGTCGCGCTGCGCGCCGTGATCGTGGTCGTCGGCCTGCTCGCCGTCGTCCGCCTCGTGACCACCTGAGCCCACCCGGGCGTTCGTGGCCGAGTGGGGCGGTCACGAACGCCAGGCGATGGGGGAGGGTGGCGTTCGGTGGCGTTCGTGGCCGAGTGGGGCGGTCACGAACGCCAGGGGACGGTGGTCGCGGGGACCGGGACGCTGGTCGGTGAGAAGTAGGCTCGGGGTCGATCCCGACCGAGGAGGACCCGATGGCCGAGCTGGTGAGCCTGGACGTGGACACCGACACGGGCGTGGGGGTGGTCGAGTTGCAGCGACCCCCGATGAACCCCATCTCCCTGCAGCTCGCGCGCGAGCTGACGGAGCACGTCCGCGTCGCGGTCGACGACCCGGACTGTCGCGCACTGGTGGTGTGGGGTGGCCCGAAGGTCTTCGCGGCGGGTGCCGACGTCAAGGAGTTCCCGGACTGGGGGCCCGACGAGGGACGCGAGGCCGCGGTGGTCCTGCACCGGGCGATGGACAGCATCGCCGAGGCCCCACTGGTCAGCATCGCGGCCATCGCCGGGTACGCGCTGGGTGGAGGATTCGAGCTGGCACTGGCATGCGACTTCCGCGTCGCGGCCGAGGACGCCAAGGTGGGCTTCCCGGAGGTCCAGCTGGGGCTGCTGCCCGGCGCGGGCGGCACGCAGCGGATCGCCCGCCTGGTGGGCCCCAACCGGGCCAAGGACCTGGTGTTCTCGGGCCGGATGGTCGACATGGAGGAGGCGGCCGGGCTGGGCATCGTCAACCGGGTCGTGGCTGGCGACGACCTGTTCACGACGGCGACGTCCATGGCCGCCACGTTCGCCGCCGGGCCGGCCTCGATCGCCCTGGCCAAGCGGGCGATCGACGAGGGGGTCGGCCTGGGCCAGGCCGAGGCCATGGCGCTGGAGCAGGAACTGTTCGCGACCGCGTTCGGCACCGAGGACAAGGACATCGGCGTCCGGTCGTTCCTCGACAGCGGTCCCGGCCGGGCCGAGTTCGTGGGGCGCTGAGTGGCTGCGTCCGCCCCCACGCCCGCGGGTCCGCAGGACCTTCCGGAGCGCACCGACGTCAAGGGGGTCCAGGCCGCCTACCACGACTGGGAGGCGGCCAGCTACGACGACAAGTTCGGCATCTCGTGGGACCCCCACGTCACCGACTACGCGGCCGACCGGTTCCGCCGCGGGCTGGGGGACCGGCCGGTGCCCGGGCGGGTGCTCGAGCTCGGCGCCGGGACGGGCTTCTTCGCGGTCAACCTCGTCAAGGCCGGCCTGCTCGACGGCGACCTGGTCTGCAGCGACCTGTCACCGGGCATGCTCGAGGTGTGCGCCCGCAACGCCGCCGCCAACGACGTCGCGATCACCACGCAGGTCGCCGACGCCGAGGACCTGCCCTTCCCCGACGGCTCGTTCGACGTCGTGGTGGGCCACGCGGTGCTGCACCACCTGCCGGTGCCGGGCCTGGCGATCCGCGAGGCGTTCCGGGTCCTGCGACCCGGCGGCGTGCTGCTCGTCGCCGGTGAGCCGACGTACTGGGGCGAGCGCGTGACGACGATCGTCAAGCGGGCGACCTGGCGGGCCTTCCGGGCAGTCACGGCGGTGCCGGCCCTGGAGCACCTGCGGCGGGTCGACGGCCCGGCCGACGACGTCGACGCCGCGCTCGCTGCCCTCGAGCACGAGGTCGACCTGCACACCTTCCACCCCGACGAGGTCGAGCGCATGGCGTCGGTCGCCGGGTTCACCGACGTCACGGTCGCGACCGAGGAGCTGGTGGCGAACTGGTGGGGGTGGGGGATCCGCACCGTCGAGGGGTCGATGCGCGCCGACGCGGTCGGGACGCGTTGGGCCATGACGGCCTTCCGGGGCTACCGGGCGCTGACCCGGCTCGACGAGGCCGTCCTGGCCCATGTCGTCCCACGCGGCCTGTTCTACAACCTGGTCCTGTCGGCCCGACGTCCGACTGCCCCGCCCGACTGACCCGCCTGGCGGTGGTCGACGATCCGGTCGGGTCGGATCCGCAGGATCGCGCGCTCCGACCGGACCGTGCTGGCGTAGTCGTGGCCGGTGTAGCGACGCGAGCAGGCGTCGATGTGGTCGCGGGCCTCGTCGCCGCGGACCACCTCGACGACCTCGCCGCGGATCTCCACGTAGGAGTAGGCGTCGTCGACGTCCCAGACCGTGACCGTCACCCGGGGGTCGCGCTCGACGTTGCGGAACTTGGCCCGGTGCACCTCGGTGTTGATCAGGACGTGGTCGTCGTCGGCGTCGACCCACATGACCTGGGTCTGCGGCCGCCCGTCGTCGAACAGCGTGGTCAGTACGGCGAAGTTGGTCGACGAGGCGAAGTCACGGACGTCGGGGGCGAGCGGCATGGTGGGACCTCGGCAGCGCGGGGAGGGGGCGGACGATCGGCACGGCGAGCCGTGCGTGGGAGCGACACTAGTGTGACGTCGGTCCACCACAGGAGTCGTCCGGGGAGGTCGAGCCGGTGCCACGTCCCTCGCCGTCCTCCCCCGTCGTGGCGCCGGTCGCGCCCGTCCAGGCGGTCGACGACGAGCCCAGCGCCGACCACGCCCTCGCGCAGTTGCGCGAGTTGCTGGTCGCCCGGGAGGTCGGGCGGGAGGGCCTGCGGCGTGCGACGCGGCTGGCCCACGACGCCGCGGTCGAGGCCGGGCTGGGCGAGCAGTTCCGACGTCCTCCGCCCCGGCTGCGCTACCCGCGGTTCGGCTGGCGCGAGGCCATCCGTCGTGGCGTGGACCGCCACATGTGGACCCGCGACCACGTGGCGACCTACCCCCGCTGGGTCGCGCACCGCGCGCGAGCCGCCGCCCTGGGCCAGGACCTGGTCGCCCACGGGATGGTGTTCACCGGCCGTGACGTGCACCTGCGAGCCCGGGCCGGTGCCGCCCGGCTGGTGCTCGGGCCCTGGTGCTGGATCGGGGACCGCAACCGGTTGCGGGTCCACGAGGGACAACTGGTGCTCGGCGCCAAGGTGGTGCTGGGCACGGCGAACCAGGTCAACACCTGGCTGGACGTGGAGATCGGTGACCAGACGTTGCTTGCCGACCACATCTACCTCTGCGACTTCGACCACCGGGTGGACCGCCTGGACGTGGCGATCAAGGACCAGGGGATCGTGACCGCCCCGGTCCGGATCGGGCCGGACTGCTGGATCGGGGAGAAGTCCACGGTGCTGCGGGGGGTCGACGTCGGTCGCGGGGTCGTCGTCGGCAGCCAGTCGGTGGTGCGCGACGACCTGCCGCCGTTCGCGATCGCGGTCGGGCGTCCGGCCCGCCCGGTGCGCTCGCGGCTGCCCGACGGGGTCGACCCCGACGAGGCGGCCGCGCTGCTCGCCCGCGGCCTGCCCGTCCCCGGCGACCCCCTCGAGGACTGACCCGCCACCGCGCGTCGACCTCCCCCTCCCGCGAGGTGGGCGAGGGGGGTCGTGGGTACCGTCGGTGCCATGGCATCCATGCCCGGACCGACCGACGCCTTCGCCCGACCGCTGACCGACCTGCGGGTCTCGGTCACCGACCGGTGCAATTTCCGCTGTCGCTACTGCATGCCACGCGAGATCTTCGGGCCCGACCACGCCTTCCTCGAACGTGACGAGTTGCTGTCGTTCGAGGAGATCACCCGACTGGTCGGGCTGTTCACGACCTTGGGTGTGCACAAGGTCCGGCTGACCGGTGGGGAGCCGTTGCTGCGCTCCGACCTGCCCACGCTGATCGCCGGCATCGCGGGCCTGGACCGGATCACCGACCTGGCCCTGACCACCAACGGGACCCTGCTGCCGCGCCATGCCGCGGACCTCGCGGCGGCGGGCCTGGACCGGGTCACCGTGTCGCTGGACGCGCTCGACGACGAGATCCACCGCGCGATCTCCGACACCCGCGTCCCCGTGACCGCGGTCCTGGCCGGGATCGAGGCGGCCCGCGCCGCCGGCTTGCCGGTGAAGGTGAACACGGTCGTCAAGCGCGGGGTCAACGACGACGAGATCACCGCGATGGCCGCGTGGGGTCGTCGCGAGGGCATCACGGTGCGCTTCATCGAGTACATGGACGTCGGTGCGACCAACGGCTGGCGACTGGACGACGTCGTGCCGGCGGCCGAGGTGGTCGAGCGCCTGTCGACCCTGGGTCCGCTCGAGCCGATCGGCGACGGGACGCCGGGTGGCGACGTGGGCGACGTGCAGACCGGCCCGGGCCAGGTCGCGGAGCGGCTTCGCTGGAGCGACGGCGCGGGCGAGGTCGGCGTGATCGCGTCGGTGACCCGGCCGTTCTGCCGGACCTGCTCGCGGGCACGGCTGTCGTCCGTGGGCGAACTGTTCACCTGCCTGTTCGCCACGTCCGGGACCGACCTGCGCGGACCCCTCCGCGACGGAGCCACCGACGACGAGGTGGTCACGATCGCGCGCGACACCTGGACCCACCGCACGGATCGCTACTCCGAGGAACGCACCGCCGAGACGGCGCGCGACGACCGCGTGGAGATGTCCTACATCGGCGGCTGACTCGCCGGAGGTCGGGCGCGGGAGCCTGGCCCGTGAGCCGTCCATGAGAGACCTCTCACGGACGGCTCACGCCCGGCTCACGATCGACGGCCATCGTGGTGACCACGATGACCTCACCCTCGCCCGTCCCGCCGCCCGCCCCTGAGTTGCCCAATGGTGACGCCGTCATGGCGACCAGCCGGTTGGCCGATCCGGACCTGCCCGTCGTCGAGGAGTTGTTCGCGCCCGGCGTGCCCGGTCCCGTCGCCGCGGCCGTCGCGTCCGTGGGCGCACGCGCCGAGCACGCTGCCCTGCGACAGGTCACCTGGTGGCCGGGGTCGTCGTGCACCGCCCGGTGGGACGTGGAGATGGCCGACGGAGGTCCGCTGACGGGCGGCCTGGACATCGTGGCCACGACGAAGCGTGCACCGGCAGGGGCGTTGGAGGTGGTCGCCGACGACGACCGGGTGGCGGTCTGGGCCGTCCCGCACGACCCGTTCCTCCCCGGTCTGCCCGCGGTCCTGGACAGCGACGTCGCGGCCGACCTCGTCCGGCGCCTCGGTGGCGGCGCGACCACCATGCGGACCCGGTTGCGTGCCCATCGCCCGACGCGGCGTGCCGTGGTGGAGATGAGCGGACTCGGTCCCGATCGCCTCTACGCCAAGGTCGTGCGGCCCGGGCGTGCCCGTGACCTCCACGACCGCCACGTGGAGCTCAGCGAGGTGCTGCCGGTGCCGCCGTCGCTGGGTGTCGACGACGAGCGCGGCGTCGTGGTCATGTCCCACCTCGAACCGCCGACCCTGCGCCGGGTCCTCGAGGATCCGACCGCGGTCCTGCCCGATCCCGGTGAACTGCTGGCCCTGGCGACCGGGTTCCCGGAGGTCTCGGACGCCCGCACGACCAGCTCGCCGATCGAGCGGCTCCCCGGCCTGGTCGAGCTGCTGCAGGCCATCGTTCCCCACGAGCGCGCACGCCTGGACTGGCTGCTGGAGGCCGTCGGCACCGACGGCGTGACCGATCGCCAGCCCGTCCACGGGGACTTCCACGAGGCCCAGGTGCTGGTCGACGACGGCCGCGTGGCCGGCGTGCTGGACGTCGACGGCGTCGGCACCGGACGGCCCGCCGACGACACCGCCACCCTGCTCGGCCACCTCGCCATCTGGGGAACGATCAGCAACCAGCCCCATCGCGTGCGGACGTGGGCGGACGAGGTCCTGCGTCGGGCCGACTCGGTGCTCGACCCGGTCGACCTGCGCCTGCGGGTCGCCGCCGTCGTCGCCGGCCTGGCAACGGGGTCCTTCCGGGTCCAACGTGCCGACTGGCCCGCCGACACCAGCCGCCGGATCGACCTCGCCCTGCGCTGGGTCGCCTCGGCCCGCCGGATCGCCGACGTCGAAGATGAGCCGTCCCTCACGCGGCTCACAGGATGACCTCATCGCCCCCGGCGACCGTGTGCAGCACGGATCCCGACGACAAGAGGAACCAACCATGAGTCCCCGCAACCCCTTCAAGCAGCCACGCGACTGGAAGGCGGTCGCGGCCGTGACGGCCGCCTCCGCCCTGGGCGTCGCCGGCGCGATCGGTGCGTTCCAGGGTGGTGACGGCGGCGCGCTGGCCGCCATCGACCTCGCGGACACGCGCGACATCTCCGAGCGTGCGACGAGCCAGGCGGTGATCAACGCCGAGCCGATCCCGGCCCGGGTCGACCTCGACTCGCCGTTCGACGACGACACGCTGGGTGACGATGCCGACGCCGTGGCGATGGCTGCCCGGGACCGCGCACGGCCCGCCTCCGCCGACAGCCCGGCCAGCCCGCAGGTGGCGTCTGTCGACAGCCCGCAGGTGGCCGACGCCGATGCGTGGGACCAGGCCCGCAACGACAGTGCGCCATCGGCCGACAGCCCCGCGTCCGCGCAGTCCGCCCAGTCGGTGCAGTCCGCGCAGTCGGCGCAGTCGGTGCAGTCCGCGCAGTCGGTGCAGTCGGCGCAGTCGGTGCAGTCCGCGCAGTCGGCGCAGTCCGCCCAGTCGGTGCAGTCCGCGCAGTCGGTCGCGTCCGCCGACAGTCCCGCCGTGCGACAGTCGGTCGCCAGCGCGTCGGTCGACAGCCCGCCGGCCCCGGCGAGCGCCGACAGTCCGGCGTCGGCCGACAGCCCCCAGTCCGTCGACAGTCCCGCGTCCGCCGACAGCCCGGACGACGGCTCGGCCGACTCCTGAGCACCGTTCCCCCGGGGCATGGCGGTCCGCGCCCACCGTGCCCAGCGAGGTCCCGCGGCCGACCGGCCGCGGGAGCTCGTGGCGCCGCGGGCCGTCGGTCCACGCGTCGCGGGGCGGTCTAGGCTGACCCGTTCACTGCCACACGGAGCCGCGATGGCATCCACGTCCCCCGCCCGGCCCGGCCGGGTGCGGCCCGGCCGCACGGCCCGGACCCGGATCCTGGGGTGGTACGTGCTCCTGCTCGCCGTGTCGCTGGCGGCGGCACTGCTGATCCAGCGGGCGTTCCTGCTGGACCGGGTGGTCCGTGACACCGATGCGGCCCTCGACCAGGAGGTCGAGGAACTTGGCCAGCTCGCCACGGGAACGGATCCCGAGACCGGGGAGCCCTTCGGCGGCGACGTCGCGGCCATCTTCGACGTCTACCTGCGCCGCAACGTCGGCGTCAGTGGCGAGGGCATCGTCACGTTCGTGGACGGCGAGCGGTTCCTGGCCGACATCCCGGGGTCGGTCTGGGCCGATGACGGACTGTTCGAGCCGTGGGCAGCCGTCGACCGCCCGGTCCGCGACCAGCTGGCCACGGTCGACGGCCCCGTCCGGTTCGTGGCCGTCCCGCTGCAGGCCGGGGGTGACGCAGTCGGCACGTTCGTCGCCGCGGTGGCCCTCGAGGACCGGCTCGCCCAGGTCGACGCGGCCGTGCGGTTGGCGGCACTGATCTACGGCAGCATCTTCCTGGTCGCGTCGCTCATGGCATGGCTGGCCGCCGGGCAGGTGCTGCGCCCGCTCAAGGAGTTGCGCGAGGCGACCGAGACGATCTCGGAGTCCGATCTCACGACCCGGATCGACGTCCGTGGGGACGACGAGATCGCCCAGCTCGCCTCGAACTTCAACCGGATGCTCGAACGTCTGCAGGAGGCCTTCGCGCTGCAGCGGCGGTTCGTCGACGACGCCGGTCACGAGCTGCGCACGCCGATCACCATCATCCGTGGACAGCTCGACCTCCTCGACGACGCGGTCTCCGACCCGGACGAGCGGGCCGAGGTGATGGACATGGTCGACGGTGAGCTCGAACGGATGTCGCGCATCGTCGAGGACCTGCTCGTGCTGGCCCGGGAGCAGCAACCGGACTTCGTCCAGCGCCACCCCGTCGACCTCGATGCCTTCGTGGAGGAGCTCGGACAGCGAGCCAGTGCGCTCGCCCGGAGGTCGGTCGCGGTCGAGTTGCCCGACCCCGTCGTGGTGCAGGCCGACGACCAGCGGCTCGAGCAGGCGGTGATGAACCTGGTTCGCAACGTGCTCGAGCACTGCCCGCCGGAGACCGGCATCACCATCGGCGCTCGGCTGGATCCCGACGGGGTGGTGCTGTGGGTGCACGACGACGGGCCGGGGATCCCCGAGGACGAGCAGGGCCAGGTCTTCGAACGCTTCGGCCGCGGCGGTGCCAGCAGGCGCGCGACGACCGGTGCCGGCCTGGGGCTCGCGATCGTCGCCGCGGTCGCCCGGGGCCACGGAGGCTGGGTCGAGCTCGCCTCCGAACCTGGCGCCACGACCTTCACCCTGGTGTTCCCGCCCGGGACCGACCGACCGGGCGAGTCGGTCGACGGCGTGGCCGTCGCCGGACCCGGCCCGGACGACGCCACCCCCGACCCGGAGGATCCCGTGCACCCGCCCACCCCGAGCCTGCACCGATGAGCCGCATCCTGATCGTCGAGGACGAGCCCGGCATCGCGTCGTTCGTGGACAAGGGCCTGCGTGCGGCGGGCCACACCACGATGCTGGTCGAGGACGGCCGCACCGCGGTGGACGTGGCCACGGACCGGGACTTCGACCTGGTCGTCCTGGACCTGGGGCTGCCCGGCCTGGACGGGCGGACCGTGCTGGACGCGATCCGGCGTCGTGGCGAGCGGCTGCCGGTCGTGATCCTCACCGCGCGCTCGGGAGTCGAGGACACCGTGCAGGGCCTGGAGGGTGGGGCCGACGACTACGTGACCAAGCCCTTCCGGTTCGAGGAGCTGCTGGCACGGGTGCACGCGCGACTGCGCGACCGGGGCACGGCCGAGGCCGACGTCCTCGAGGCTGGCGACCTGCGCCTGGACGTGCGTACGCGGATCGTCCACCTCGACGGGCGGCCACGCGAGCTGTCGGCCCGTGAGTACGCCCTCCTCGAACTGTTCCTGCGCCATCCCGGCCAGGTCCTGTCCCGCCCCCAGATCCTGTCGCAGGTGTGGGGCTACGACCACGATCCCGGGTCCAACGTCGTCGACGTGTACGTCGGGTACCTGCGGCGGAAGGTCGGCGACGAACGCATCGAGACCGTCCGAGGCATGGGCTACCGACTGGTGGAGCATCCGGAGCAGGAGGCCTGAGCATTCGGCGCACGGTCCGGGCGGACGGTGGAATTGGTCGTGCGAACGGCTGACGCGGTGGAGGGCGCCGGTTAGCGTGGATCGTGCGGAGCCGGGTGGGGCTCGACGAGCCACAGCCAGACCGAGGCGGAGGACGTTCCCGCGCAGATGTCGGCGACCACCGACATCGCACCGCCGGCCCCCCGGATCCCGCCGAGCCGCACCACGCGTGCGGCTCCCACCCCTCGGCACCGTGGCACAGTTCTCGTCGGCCCCTCCGAACCCCGTCCCCACGCGATCGCGAGGGGAGGCGAAACACGAGGGAGCGGTCATGCAGGTCAACGTCACCGTCGACGGGACGGCCCATTCCAACGAGGCCGAACCACGACAACTCCTCGTCCAGCATCTTCGCGAGACGCTCGGGCTGACCGGCGTCAACGTGGGGTGCGACACCTCCAACTGCGGGGCCTGCACGGTCCACCTCGACGGTCGCAGCGTGAAGAGTTGCACCGTCCTGGCCGTCCAGGCCGACGGCCACGAGGTGACGACCATCCACGGCCTGGCCACCGACGAGACCACCGAGGACGGCTGGCACCCGCTCCAGACGGCGTTCCACGAGGAGCACGGTCTCCAGTGCGGCTACTGCACCCCCGGCATGATCATGGCGGCGGCCGACCTGCTGGCGGAGAACCCGGACCCGTCCGAGGAGGAGATCCGCGACGGGCTGGAGGGCAACCTCTGCCGCTGCACCGGCTACGTCAACATCGTGCGTGCGGTCCAGGCCGCGGCGGCCGCGGGCAACGGCGACGGCTCCTCGGTGTCCGCCCACCAGGCCGAGGAGGTGTCGGCATGACGACGACCGAGAACCCCATCCAAGCCAACGTCGGCCGGACGCGCCTGCGCAAGGAGGACGCCCGGCTGGTGACCGGTCGGACCAACTTCACCGACGACATCCGCCTGCCCGGCATGGTCCACATGGTGGTCGTGCGCTCGCCGATGGCCCACGCGAAGGTCACCAACGTCGACCTGACGGGGGCGCTGGACATGCCCGGCGTCGTCGCCGCCTTCAGCGGGGCCGACCTCGCCGACGACGCCGGCGGCCTGCCCTGTGCGTGGCCGGTGACCGAGGACATGGTCGCGCCCGAGCACAAGGCGCTCGCGATCGACGAGGTCGCCTACGTCGGTGACGGGGTGGCGGTCGTGCTGGCCTCCACGGCGGCGGAGGCTGTCGATGCCGCCGAGCGGGTGGTGGTCGACTACGACCCGCTGCCGGCCGTGGTCGACATGAAGGCGGCGATCGCCGACGGTGCCGACCTGGCCCAGTCGACGCTCGACACCAACGTGTCGTACCGGTGGCCGCTCGCCAACGGCGACATCGATGCGGCGTTCGACGGCGCCGACGTCGTCGTGGAGCGCGAGTTCGTCCAGCAGCGACTCATCCCCTCGGCCATGGAGCCACGGGCCGTCGTGGCGGCGCCGATGGGGGTGTCGGACGAGCTCACCGTGTGGTCGGCGACCCAGGTGCCCCACTTCGTGCGCGTGTTCCTCGCGGCGGTCATCGGGATCGACGAGCAGAACCTGCGGGTGATCGCCCCGGACGTCGGGGGTGGGTTCGGCTCCAAGCTCGACATCTACGCCGAAGAGATCCTCGCCCTGGTGCTCGCCCAGAAGCTGGGGCGGCCGGTCAAGTGGACCGAGACCCGGTCCGAGGGCTTCCAGGCCACCATCCATGGCCGTGACCAGGTCCAGAAGATCTCCCTCGCAATGGACGCCGACGGTCGCTTCCGCGGCCTGAAGGTCGACCTGCTGGCCGACATGGGCGCCTACATGCAGCTGCTCACGCCGGGCATCCCGATCCTGGGTGCCTTCATGTACTCCGGGATCTACAAGATGGACGCCTACGACTTCTCGTGTCGCGGCGTGTTCACCAACAAGACCCCGACCGACGCCTACCGCGGTGCGGGACGTCCCGAGGCCACGTTCGCGATCGAGCGGATCGTCGACGAGGCGGCCCACGAGCTGGGCGTCGACCCGATGGAGCTGCGCAAGCGCAACTGGATCCAGCACGACGAGTTCCCCTACGAAATGATCGGGACGCTGACCTTCGACTCGGGCAACTACGAGGCCGCGACCGCCCGGGCCATCGAGATGTTCGACTACGACGGTCGGCGGGCCGAGCAGGCCAACCGTCGTGACTCCGGTGGCACCAAGCAGCTGGGCATCGGGATCTCGACCTTCACCGAGATGTGTGGCCTGGCGCCCTCCCGGGTGCTGGGCAACCTGCGCTACGTCGCCGGGGGCTGGGAGTACGCCCAGGTGCGGATGCTGTTCAGCGGCAAGGTCGAGGTCATCACCGGGACGAGCCCGCACGGCCAGGGTCACGACACCGCGTGGAGCCAGATCGCGGCCGATGCGCTGGGCGTGCCGTTCGAGGACATCATCGTGCGTCACGGGGACACCGCCGTGTCGCACCGGGGCCTGGACACCTACGGCTCGCGATCGCTGGTCGTCGGGGGCGCGGCCCTGGCCGCGGCGTGTGGCAAGGTCGTGGAGAAGGCCCGGCGCGTGGCAGCGCACCTGCTGGAGGCGGACGAGGACGACGTCGAGTTCTCCGACGGCGCGTTCCGGGTCGTGGGCTCGCCCGAGACGTCCATGACGATGCAGGAGGTGTCGACGGCGACCTTCGTCGCGCACGACCTCCCGGACGGGATGGAGCCGTCGCTGGACTCCGACGCGTCGGTCGACCCGGACAACTTCTCCTACCCACACGGCACCCACCTCGCCCTGGTCGAGGTCGACACCGAGACGGGACAGGTCGAGCTGCTCGACTACGTGTCGGTCGACGACGTGGGCAACGTGGTCAATCCCCAGATCGTGGAGGGACAGGTCCACGGTGGCCTCGCCCAGGGCATCGCCCAGGCGCTCTACGAGGGCGCGGTCTACGACCAGGCCGGCAACCTCCAGACCGGCTCGTTCGTGGACTACTACGTCCCGGGCGCGCCGGACTTCCCGACCTTCCGCACCGACCGCACCGTCACGCCGGCAACGACCAACGACCTGGGGGTCAAGGGTGTCGGTGAGGCCGGCACGATCGCCTCGACGCCGGCGATCATCAACGGGGTCATCGACGCGGTGCGCCACCTGGGCGTCAACGAGGTCCTGATGCCGGCGTCGCCCCGCAACGTGTGGACGGCGATCCAGCAGGCCGCGGCCTCCGGCAGTGCCGACAGCGACGACGCGCAGGCCGCGGCAGCCGTCCAGGCGGACGACGCCGGGCCGGACGCCGCGGCGGCCGACAACGCCGGACAGGCCCAGCACGCCGCCGGAGACACCGGCACGAGCACCGGAGGTGACGCATGATCCCCGCGAGCTTCGACTACGTCCGAGCCGGCTCGGCCGAGGAGGCCGTCGCGGCCCTCGTCGAGCACGGCGACGAGGCCAAGGTGCTGGCCGGTGGGCACAGCCTGATCCCGATGATGCGGCTGCGCCTGGCCGTCCCGGAGGTGCTCGTCGACATCACGGAGGCGGGCCTGGCGGGGATCACGGACGCCGGTGACCACCTGGTGATCGGCGCCGCCACCACGCACCACGATGTCGCCACCGACAAGGTGATCGAGACCCACTGCGGGGTCCTCGCCCACGTCGCGGCCACGATCGGCGACCCGCAGGTCCGCCATCGCGGGACCATCGGCGGCGGGCTCGCCCACGGCGACTCGGCCGGCGACCTGCCGGCCGTCCTGCTGGCCCTGGAGGGGACGATGGTCGTGCAGGGGCCGGGCGGGCGACGCACCGTCCCGGCCAGCGAGTTCTTCGTCGACTACCTCGAGACGGCGGTGGCCGCCGACGAACTGCTCGTCGAGGTGCACGTGCCCAAGCTGGACGACTCGTGGGGCTGGGACTACCAGAAGTTCACCCGCGTGGCGCAGGCCTGGGCCACCGTGGGTGCGCTCGCGCTGGTGTCCTCCAACGGCACCATCAGCGACGCGAGGGTCGGCCTGACCCACATGGGGAGTGTCCCGATCCGGGCCAGCGCCACCGAGGCCGCGCTCGCCGGCCAGTCCACCGACGCGATCGCCGACGCGGCGGCCCGGGCGGCCGACGACACCGACCCCCCGTCGGACCTCAACGCCGACGCCGACTTCCGACGCCACCTCGCCACGGTGCTCAGCCGTCGTGCGCTGGAGGCAGCCGTCGGCTGATCGACCCACCTCGACCGACCGGCGTCGCGGGCCACGCGTGCGACGCCGGTCGTCCGGGCGACGTTCGTCCACCCACGGGCGCCGACGGGCGTGCCTACCGTGCCCGTGGACCACGTCGTCGAGTTCCCGGGATCGCGCATGACCACCATCGGCTGGCACGCCTCGCACGAGCAGGTGCCGCCCAGCGAGCTCCTGGCGGCGGCCCGACTGGCCGAGCAGGCCGGCTTCGACGCCGGCATGTCGTCGGACCACTTCTCCCCGTGGAGCGCCCGGCAGGGCGAGTCCGGATTCGCGTGGTCATGGCTCGGTTCGGCCCTGGCCACCACGACCCTGCCGTTCGGCGTGGTCAACGCGCCGGGACAGCGCTACCACCCCGCGATCGTGGCCCAGGCAGCCGCGACCCTGGTCGAGATGTTCCCCGACCGCCTCTGGGTGGCGCTGGGCACCGGTGAGGCCTCCAACGAGCACATCACCGGACAGCGCTGGCCCGACAAGGCGACCCGCCAGCGCCGGCTGCGCGAGTGTGTCGACGTCATGCGTGCCCTGTTCGCCGGCGAGGAGGTGACCCATGACGGGCTGGTCACGGTGGACCGCGCCCGACTGTGGACCCTGCCCGACACGCCGCCGCCCCTGGTCGGGGCCGCCGTCAGCACCGCGACGGCCGGGTGGGTCGGCGAGTGGGCCGACGGGCTGGTGACCATCAAGCAGCCCCACGACACGCTCGTCGCCCTGCTGGACGCCTTCCGGTCCAACGGCGGCGAGGACAAGCCGGTCTACCTCCAGGCCCACGTCTCCTGGGCCCCCACCGACGACGAGGCGCTGGAGATCGCCCACCACCAGTGGCGCTCGAACGTGTTCAGCCCACCGGTGCCCTGGGACCTCGACCACGTCGACGCCTTCGACGCAGCCAGCGCCCACGTGCGACCGGAGGACGTGGCCGAGGCCGTGGTCGTGTCGTCGGACCCGGCCGTGCACGTCGCATGGATCCACGAGATGGTCGAGCTGGGGTTCGACGGCATCTGGATCCACCACGTCGGCCGCGAGCAGGGCCCGTTCCTCGAGACGTTCGGCGAGCACGTCCTGCCGCACCTGTGAACATCGACCACGCCCAAGAACACGACCACCAAGGATTCCCGTGAACCTCGCTCGCACCTCCGACCTGTGGTGGAAGAACGCCGTGGTGTACTGCCTCGACGTCGAGACCTACGCCGACGGCAACGGTGACGGGGTCGGCGACTTCCTCGGGCTGACCCAGCGGCTGGACCACCTGGCCGGACTGGGCGTGACCTGCCTGTGGCTGATGCCGTTCTACCCCACCCCCAACCGTGACGACGGCTACGACCTGACCGACCACTACGCGATCGACGAGTCGCTGGGCACCTTCGGTGACTTCACGGAGTTCGTCCGCACCGCCGCCGACCGTGGGATGCGGGTCATCAGCGACCTGGTCGTCAACCACACCTCGGACCAGCACCCGTGGTTCCAGGAGGCGCGCCAGGACCCCGACTCGCCGTTGCGCGACTTCTACGTGTGGCGCGACGAGGTCCCGGAGGACGGCCCGCACGGCGTGGTGTTCCCCGGCGAGCAGGAGTCCGCCTGGACCTACGACGAGGTGGCCGGGCAGTACTACCACCACCGCTTCTACCACCACCAGCCCGACCTCAACGTCGCCAACGAGGCCGTGCGCGACGAGATCCGCAAGGTCATCGGCTTCTGGCTCGCCCAGGGCTTGTCCGGCTTCCGGGTCGACGCCGTGCCCTTCTTCCTCGAGACCGACGGCATCGACGAGACCATGGAGCTCGCGCCGCACGACTACCTGCGGGACCTGTGCGCGTTCATGACCCGGCGCAGCGGTGGCGCGATCATGCTGGGCGAGGTCAACCTCGAACCCGAGCAGCAACGCGAGTTCTTCGGTGACGAGGACGGCGACGAGCTCCAGATGCTGTTCAACTTCATCGGCATGCAGACGATGTACCTGTCCTTGGCCCGCGGCGACGCCGGCCCGCTGGCGGACGGATTGCGGTCCCTGCCCGACATCCCCGACGAGGGGCAGTGGGCGACGTTCGTGCGCAACCACGACGAGCTGACGCTGGACAAGCTGACCGACGCCGAGCGCGAGGAGGTCTTCGCCGCGTTCGGTCCCGATCCCGACATGCAGGTGTACGACCGCGGGCTGCGTCGGCGCCTCCCCCCGATGCTCGACGGCGACGAGCGGCGGATCCGGCTGGTCTACAGCCTGCTGTTCGCCCTGCCCGGCACGCCGACGATCTTCTACGGCGAGGAGATCGGGATGGGCGAGAACCTGGCGGTCGAGGGTCGTCGCTCCGTGCGGACCAGCATGCAGTGGCAGCCAGGCCCGACCGGCGGGTTCACCAGCGCCGACCGCGACCAGGTGCGTCGACCCCCGCCCGAGGGCGACTTCGACCCCGACCACGTCAACGTCCGCGACCAGCAGGCCGACCCGGACTCACTGCTCAACTGGTTCGAGCGGATGATCCGGCACCGACGGGACCTGCCGATCCTGGGCTGGGGCGAGTGGGAGGTCGTCGACACCGGTCACACCGCGGTGCTGGGCGTGCGCCACGTGCTGGACGACGAGACGGTGCTCACGCTGCACAACCTCGCCGCGACCCCGTCCCACGTCGACGTCGATCCCGACGTCGAGGACTGGCAGGTGGCGCGGGACCTGCTGGGAGACCAGCACGTCGAGGCCGACGGGTCCCGGCTCGTCGTCGACCTGGCCGGGCACGGCTACCGCTGGCTGCGCATCGAGTCGAGCTGACCGAGGTGGCCGATCCCGGCGTCGCAGGCGGCGTTCCGGGACGGTCGTCTCACTACCCTCGCGAACAGGGTCCAGACCATCAGGAGCAGCCCATGGAGTTCACGAACACCTTCACCATTCCGGCGGGGATCGACGAGGCGTTCGCGACGTTGACCGACCTCGAGACGGTCGCACCCTGCATGCCGGGTGCCAAGCTCGAGAGCGTCGACGGGGACGTCTACACCGGCAAGGTCAAGGTCAAGGTCGGCCCGATGAGCCTGACCTACCGCGGAACGGCCACGGTGGTCGACAAGGACCCGGAGGCCCACTCCGCGACCATCGAGGCCAAGGGCAACGAGGCCCGTGGCGGCGGCACCGCCAACGCCGACGTGTCCGCCTCGCTGCGCGAGGTCGAGGACGGCACCGAGGTGACCGTGGTCACCGCCCTCAACATCACCGGCAAGCCGGCCCAGTTCGGGCGCGGGGTGATGGGTGACGTCGGCAAGAAGATCATCGACGCGTTCGCCGACTGCCTGTCCCGCAAGCTCGACACGTCCTCCGACGACGAGGACGCGAACGACGCGGACGCCGTCGTCGCGGGCGACACCGGTGCGACGGATGGCGCCGAGGCGGACGAGCCGACCGGGACCGCCGTGCCCGACGTCGGCGACGAGCCGGTGGACGCGCCGTCGGCGACGACCCCGGCCCAGGCGTCGGCTGCTGCCCAGCAGGCCGCGACGGCCTCGGCGCCACGCCGGATCGCCGACACCGAGCCCGAGGTCGAGGCGCTGGACCTGATGGACGTCGCCGGCGGGAGCGTGGCCAAGCGGGTCGTCCCCGTGCTCGGCGTGGCAGCCCTGGTCGCGCTGGTGGTGTGGCTGTTCACGCGTGGCGGCGACGAGGACGCCTGATCCGGCGTTTCCCGACTCGTCGTCGTGATCATCCGAGGACGCGGCCCCAGGCCACCAGGTCGAGGCTGTCGCCGACCGACGCGACGTCGTCGGCCACCACGGTGAAGTCGTCGGCCCGGACACCGTGGACCAGGGCCCGGAGCGGCCCGTCCCACCGGTCGGGGTCGGCCAGGGCGGCCACCGGGTCGTCGCCCAGCGGGGCCAGGGCGGCCGCGAGCCGCGGCCCGTGGTGCAGCCCCAGGACCCGGACGTCCACCAGGCCCGCACGGTCCAGCAGCTCGGCGAGCTCCACGGCGTCGTACTCGCGGACGTGGAACGGGTTGCGTGGACTGCCCGCCGGGGTGAAGGTCGTGCGGTTGGGCGTCGACACCGCCACCAGGCCACCGGGATGGACCACGCGCACCAGCTCGGCCATGGCCTCGTCCGGCTCGGTGAGGTGCTCGACCACCTGCAGGCAGACCGCGGCGTCCAGGGTCGTGTCGACCAGGGGAAGCTCGGCGAGGTCGGCCTCGATGACGTCGATCTCCGCCACGCTGTCGTCGGCGTAGCGACGCCGGGCGTGCTCGGCCGTGGTCGGGTCGAGCTCGGCGCCGATGACCCCACGAGCGCCGGCGGCCAGCAGGATCGGCAGGCCGTAGCCCTCGCCGCAGCCGGCATCCAGGACGGTGCCGTGGATCGCCGCCGCGACATGGTCGTAGGCGGCGACGTGGCGGCGGAACCAGTAGTTCTCGTCGGGCACGTCGGGCCCGGTGCGCTCGCCGGTCAGTGGCAGCGGCGTCGGCGCGCCGGCCTCGACCTCGGTCGATCGGGTCGGGTCGGGCGGGGGGACGTCAGGTGGGTTCATGTGCCCAGTGAACCAGCCGACCCGTCCGGCGTGGTCGCGGGTCCTAGGCGTAGCCACGCAGCCAGGTCCTGCCCTCGGGACCGGTGACCAGCGCGACGACGCCTCGGCGGCCGGCGGCCAGCGCGTCCACCGATGCGCCGTCGAGGTCGACCTCCCAGCGTGGGGCGAGCGTCCGCAGGTCGTGCAGCGCCAGGGTCCCGCTCGACTCCATCAGCACCCCGTCGGCGGTCAGGCGCACGGCTGGCCATCGTCGCGCGCGACAGGTCACGGCGACGGGTGGGCAGAACATGCTGGGGGCGACCCGTGCCGCGACCGCGACGCTGGCCGAGGTCGCGATCACGCCCTCGGCGACGCCGGGTGTCACCGGGTCGATCCCGGTGGCCTCCGGGTCGACGTCCGTCGCGGCCAGGACCTGTCCGTCACCGCCGACCACGCGGACCACCGGGGGCCCGGTGCGGTCCAGGCCGGTCGGCACGTCGAGGAACACCAGGCCTCGCTCGTCCACGACGCCGCGGTACCACCAGGGCACCTCCGCGAGGAGACGACCCTCCGCCGACAGGATCGTGCTCGTCGTGAGCCCGTCGACCCGCACGCCCAGGGAGGGGAACGGTCGCACGACCCTGGCCGGCTCCTCGGTGCGGACCTGCCAGCGGGGTGCACCCCCCAGGGTCGTGGCCACGACCTGCCGGTCCGTCGCGACGACGACGCCGTCGTCCAGCGCGACCGGTGGCTGGGAGCCCGGGACGGGCGGGCCGACCGCTTCGCCGTCCCCCCACAGCTCCCAGCCGTCCGGGCCGGAGCGGGCCAGCGTGGTGCCCCAGGGCAGGCATCGGCCTCCGTCCAGCCGTTGCAGCGGCGTGCCGTCGGAGGGGTCCAGGACGACGCACCCGCGATCGCCATGGGCCACGATCCGGCCGCCGTCGGTGTCGATGCCGTCGACGTCGTCGACCACGACGCGCCACCGGGCCAGGCCGGTGGCCATGTCCAGCGCGACCACGACCGCCGGGGAGCCCAGGGCGGTCGGGACGACCGTGGTCACGCCGGCTCGGTCGTCGACCAGCACGACCGCCTCGTTGCCCAGCATCCTGTGCTGCCACCGCGTCACGCCGTCCACGACGTCGAGAGACCGGAGGCGCTGGACGGGTGTCGGCGGCGCGTCGTCGCCGGTCGTGGGGCGGTGCAGGTCCAGGACCAGGAGCCGGTCCTCGACGACGTCGAGGTACTGGACCGATCCCTCCTGGGGGAGGGTCCACCGCCATGCGACCGATCCGGAGGGGGCCCGGGGCGTGGCACCGACCGCGTCGGGGACCAGGGCTGGCGGCCCCGGCTCGGGCCACCACAGCACCCCGACGACCACTACGGCGACCACCGAGGCGACCACCAGCGAGCGCGGACGACCCGGCAGACGCCGTCGTCGGGTCGGTGGCGCGGCGACCGGGTCGACCGCCGTCACCGACCCCACCGCCATGCCGGTGGTCGGCGGCGACGCGGCGTCCGACGGGGAACGCACGGCCTCGTGGTCGACGCCGTCGGGCACCACCCGCTGGGTCGACATGGGCACCCCCGAGGTGGACCGCCGTGGATCCACGCTATCGCCCTCGACGGGTCGCGGAGCCGAGCGCGCCCGCGTGTGGGCTCCGGGTGTCCGGGCAGCCGCCCACGCTACGGTGACGACTTCGCGTGCACCGAGGGACCGGGGGAGTCGTGCGACTGGGGATCGACCTGGACGGGGTCGTCGCGGACTTCAATGCCGGCTGGATGCGCCTGCATGCGGACGAGCACGGCACCGAGCTGACCCCGGAACTCGTGACGGGGTGGGACGACCTGCACGAGGTCGGCGGGTTCCGCTCGATGGGCGAGTTCTGGTGGTGGGCGCGCGGCGGCGACCGTCGGGCCAGCATCTTCCGTCATCTGGACCCCTATCCGGGGGCGGTCGAGACCCTCGACCGGCTGGCGCGGTCCGGTCACGAGGTCGTGATCCTGACCTCCAAGCCGTGGTGGGCCATCCACGACACCTATCACTGGATCGCGGACCACGCCCTGCCGACCCGCGAGGTCCACATGCTCGACGCGAAGTGGGAGGTCGACTGCGACGTCTACCTCGACGACTCGCCGAAGGTCCTGCCCACGCTGGCGAGGAAGCGGTCCTCGGCGACGGTGTGCCGGTTCGTGCGGGCGTGGAACGACCCCGTCGAAGGAGCGGTCGACGTCCACGACTGGGCCAATTTCGCCGCGGTGGTCGACGACCTGGCCGGCTGACGGGCCTCAGCCGTACCAGGTGACCCGGGCCGGACCCACGTCGTTGCGTGCGACCGCCACCCCGATCGCGTCGGTCGCCACGCGGACCGGGCGCAGGATCGGACGCTCCAGCGGGATGGTCCAGACCTCGGACAGCCCGGTCCACGACGACAGCCGGACGACCTCTCCTTCGATCGTCAGGACACCCAGGTCGGTCGCCTGCCAGGTCAGGGACGGGTCGAGGTCCGACGTGCCGACCGACGGCTGGCGTGCCTGGACCCCGTCGTCGGCGTCCAGCAGCGCGAGCTGGTCGGGACACGCCGGACGCGACCCGCCCGCCCCGGTGTCCAGTCGCCGACACAGGGTCAGGGGTCGGTCGTCCACGACCACGCCCATGCGTGCCCCGGTGACCTCGCCCAGTGCCGAGGCCGGTCCCGATCCATCGACCACGCGGCCGTCCCGGACCAGGACCGGATCCATCGTCGGGGGGTCGTCGCCCGCACCCCGGACACCCACCAGCCAGCTGCTGGGCGTCGGGGTGGTCGACGTGACCTGCTCCAGCCAGCGCACCTCGCCACCCAGGTCGACCCGCCACGCGATCGCCCCGGTGGGCCGCTCGTGCGCGACGAGTTCGGTGCCGCTGCGGACCACGGCCAGGGTCTCGTCGACGTGGGGCGGGCCGTCGGCCTCCGGGGCTGTGAACTCGACCGCGCCGTCGAGGTCGGCGACCTGCCAGCCGGTCGCGACCGGGACCGCCCAGCCGTGTTCGTACCGACGGGCGTACCGCGGTGGGGCCCCGTCCGGCCCCGTGACGGCCTGCCACGCCAGGACCTGGTTCCCGGTGCCGCCGTCGACCTCGGCCACGCCGCCGCCGTCTCCGAGGACCACGGCTCCGTCGGGACGCACCCGGACGGTGCCGTCACCGTCGGGGAAGTCGTGGCGCCATCGGGTCGTGCCGTCGGTCGGGTCCAGTGCGACCACGCTCGTCCGGTCCCACACGAAGCGGTCGGCGACCGCGCCGTCGTCGCCCATGTTGGCCACGAGCACGGGCTGGTCGTCGTCGAGGACGACCACGGCAGGTCGGGTCTCGTCGATGGTTCGGCGCCACACCGACGCGCCGTCCACCGGGTCGTGGCCGGTCGCCACCACGCTTCCCTCGGGTGCGCCCCCGCTGCCGGTGCCCAGTCGGGGACGCGTGACCACGACCACCGTCCGGGCGACGACGTCGACCCCGACCAGCTCACGGTCACGGGGCACGGGACTCGACCAGCGTTGCTGGAGGGGGCCGTCGGGCGCTCCCGGGGCCGTGGCGAGCGCCCCGGTGTACCAGTCGACGTACTGGACGTCGGGACGTGCCGGCTCGCGGGTCGCCAGGAGGATGCCCGCCGCCGCGAGGACCGCGACCAGCGTGACGACCGTCCAGGGCCGGATCGGTCGGTGACCGGTGCCGGGGCGGGTCGTGCCGGACCGGGCGTCCGAGGCGTGGCCGAGCGATGACTGCTCGACCACCATCGGGGTGGGGGTCGGTGCCGGGGCGTCGGCCGCCCTGGCGCCGGGCGAGGGATCGCGGGCCCGGGTGCCCGGTCGGGGAGCGGTCATTGCTGCGTCCGGTCGTCGACGACCCCGGCGCGCCGGCCGGGTGGGCCACCAGTCCGTGGGTGTCCCGCCCCGCACGGTCACCCTCGCCCGCAGCGTAGGACGGTGGCCCGTCGGCACCCCGGTCGATGGCCGGGCCGCCCGGGCACGTCAGCCGTACCAGGTGACCCGGGGAGGATCGGAGCCGGGAGCCGAGATCGCGACACCGCGTGTCGTGGTGACCACGGTCGCCTGGTCCATGGTCGCGTTGGCGGGGAGGTCGACCTCCCAGGTCGCCGAGAGGTCCGCCCAGCCCCGCAACACCACGTTCTCCTCCCCGATGACGACGAGACCGGCGTCCGTCGCCTGCCAGCCCCCGATCACCATGATCGGAACGGTGGCAGCCAGTGGCGCGACCGCGGTCGCGAGCACCTCCTCGTCGCCGTCGAGCAACGCGAGGTCCGCCGGGCACGTCGCTGCCGACGCCGGCCCGAACTCGGGTGGCAGGGACCGACAGACGGCCAATCGACGACCGTCCACCTCGACGGACAGGCGACCCAGGGACGTCGGCGCCGAGGCGGTCCGTGGGTCCCAGGGACCGACGACCCGGCCATCGACGACCAGGACGGACCGCTCCTGCATCAGTGCCTGGTCGTCGCCGGGGGGCCCGTCGCCGAGGTGCGCGACCAGGCGGACCGGGTCGTCCGGCCCTCGGACACCTCGGTCCAGCAGGTCGATCCACAGCAGGCGGTCACCGAGCTCGGCACGCCAGGCGATCTCGCCGCCGGGCCGCCGCCGGGCGACCAGCTGTGAGCCGTCGCCCACGACGACCACGTCGCGGTCCACCGCCGGCCAGGTGTTCGGCCCGGGCACCGCGAACTCCACGGTCCCGTCGTCGTCGGCGATCTCCCACCCCGTCCGGTGTCGGCACGATCCATGCGCCACCCTCGCGCCAGGCGCGACGCCCGTCCGCCGAGTCTTCGTCACCGATGTCGAGGGCAGGCCATGACAGGCGGATGGCGCCGGACCCGGCGTCCACCATCCGGACACCGGAGGCGTCCTGGACGACCAGGTCACCGTCCGGCTGGAGTTCGACGCCGGCATCCCGCCCCAGGTCGGCCGTCCATTGCACCTCGCCGGTGGCCGCGTCGAGCATCGCCACGCCGCTCCCGGCCCAGGCCGAGCGGCCCTCCGGGTCGCCGAAGGGGACGACGTTGGCCAGCAGGTGGGTCTCGGCACCGTCGGACAGCATGACGACGGTGTCGCGATCGGGCACCTCGCGGCGCCAGGTCCGGGTCCCGTCGCCGTCGGCCAGGGACTCGACCACCACGCGGTCGTCCTCGGGGGACCGGAGCCGGTCGCGGCTCGCCACCACGAGGTGGCCGTCGACCGGCGCGAAGCCCACCAGGACACGGTCGGTCGGCAGGACGTGGGACCAGCGCTCGGCGATCGGTCCGGAGGGTGCCGCAGGTGCCGTGACCCACTCGTCGGACCGCCAGTCACGCACGGACACGTCTGGCCGCTCGCTCGGTCGGGCCAGCACCAGTGCGGCGGCGACCAGGACGACCACCACGCCCGCGACCAGGGGCCACCCGCGACGGCTGGGGCCGCCGTCGTCGTCGCCCGCGACCCGGCCGGGACCGGGGGGCGGATCGGCGTGCCCGACGACCATCTGCGTGGCGGTCGCGGGAGCGTCGTTCCCGACGTCGTGGTCCACGGCGCTCCTCCGGTCGGCGTCGGGCCCGGACGCGTCGCTCCGGCCGCATCGCGGCACGCGCCGCACCGTCCCGCCGCGCGGTGTCCCCGACGTCCGGCCGGTGCCTTCCGCAGCCTACGGGACGTCCACGTCCGTCCGCCTGCGCGCACCGTTGCGGGGGTGAGCGCACACCGAGCAGCCACGGAACGCCTCCGAGGAGGTCCACTACGATCGCGATCGTTGCCGAGGGAGGCGTCGGTTCCCACGGCCGGGCCGACCGCCCGCCCCGTCGTCCGCCGCCCGCCCGAGATCCCAGTCCAAGGAACCTCCAGATGAAGCGTCGCGCACTCCTCGCGCTGGCCACCGCCAGTGCACTCGTCCTGACCGCCTGCGGGGGCGACGACCCCGCCGAAGAGACCACCGAGCCCTCGGGCGCCACCGAGACCGCCACCGAGGACATGTCCGAGTCGATGGCCCCGACCGAGGACATGTCGTCGTCCGAGGCATCCACGGAGGGCGCGGCCGCCGGGCTGCCGGACCCGCTGGTGTTCACCCTCACCCCGTCCCAGGAGACCGGTGGCCTGATCGAGACCGCCCAGCCGCTGGCCGACATGATGTCGGAGAAGCTGGGCGTCACCGTCGAGGCCCTCGTGCCCACCGACTACGCCGGCGTCATCGCCGCGCTGTCGTCGGGCCAGGCCCACGTCGCAGGTGGCCTCGGTCCGCGCCAGATGGTCCAGTCCGAGGAGCAGGCCGACGCGACCATGATCCTGCAGTCCGAGCGGTTCGGCTCGTTCAGCTACGTCACCCAGTGGTTCACCAACGACCCCGACACCTACTGCGAGGACGAGCCGGTCGCGATCGAACAGGAGGAGGGCGAGCCGTACCTGTTCTGCAACGGCGTCGCCGAGGCCCAGGAGGCCTACAGCGCCGACGGGACGCTCCCGGAGGAGCCGATCGGCCAGGACGCGCTGTCCAACGTCGCCGGCCAGACGGTCGCCTTCGTCGACCAGGGCTCGACCTCCGGCTACGCCATCCCGGCGCTGCAGCTGCTCGAGGCCGGCGTGGACCCGCTCGACGACATCGACGGCACCTTCGCCGGTGGCCACGACGTCGCGGTCCAGGCCGTCTACGACGGTGACGCGGCCGTCGGTGTGTCGTTCAACGACGCCCGTGGCGAGCTGGTCGAGCAGGCCCCCGACGTCGGCCAGCAGGTCGTCGTGTTCGGGTGGTCGGCGCCGATCCCCAACGACGGCTTCGCCGTCGCCAGCAGCATCGACGAGGCCGGCACCCAGGCCATCACCGACGCCCTGGTCGAGATCTGCAACGACGAGGGCGCATGTGGCGAGGGCGGCGTCATGTACGACCTCTACGAGATCGACGGTCTCCAGGAGGTCAACGACGCCGAGTTCGACGTCATCCGTGACCTCGAGGCCGAGCTGGGTGACGCACTCGAGTAGCGACCGCGCACCAGTCGTGATCGTCCGGGCCATCCTGCGGGGTGGCCCGGACGTCTGTCGGGCGGCGGGCCCGCGCGACGGCCTGGTGATCACCGGGGGCGACGAGGTTTCGCGGCGATGCGCCCACCGCACCACCACCGCAGGTCGCAGGGGTCGCCACTACCGTGTTGCCGACCCTCGTCGCGCTCGCCGGATCGACTCCGACCGCACCAGGACACGTCGCATGATCCAGTTCTCCGATGCCTCCGTCACCTACGCCGGTGGCGTCCACGCCATGCAGCATCTCGACCTGACCATCGAACAGGGCGAGTTCGTGGTCATCGTCGGGCTGAGCGGGGCCGGCAAGTCCACCCTGGTGCGTGCCGTCAACGGGCTGGTCCCGTTGACGGGTGGGTCGCTGCAGGTCGACGTCCGACCGGGCCGCTCGCTGGGTGGTCGCAGCGAGGGCGAGCCCACGTCCTACGACGTGGTCGGGTTGACCGGGCGGCGCCTGCGCGACCTGCGGGCCGAGGTCGGGATGATCTTCCAGGGCTTCAACCTGGTCAAGCGCACCACCGTCCTCAACAACGTGCTCATGGGTCGCCTGCACCGCGTTCCCACGTGGCGGACGCTGCTGGGCATGTATCCCGCCGACGACGTCGAGCTGGCCATGCGAGCGCTCGAACGGGTCGAGATCGTCGACAAGGCGTACGTGCGTGCCTCGAACCTGTCGGGTGGCCAGCAGCAGCGGGTCGGGATCGCCCGGGCGCTGGCCCAGGAGCCCTCGATCATCCTGGCCGACGAGCCGGTCGCGTCGCTGGACCCGCCGACCTCCCACGCGGTGATGCGCTACCTCCAACAGATCAACCGCGAGTTCGGCATCACCACCATCGTCAACCTGCACTTCCTCGACCTGGCGACCCGTTACGCCGACCGGATCGTGGGCCTGCGCAACGGCGAGCTGGTCTTCGACGGCCCGGGCTCGGCTGCCGACGAGCACGTCTTCCGCGACATCTACGGACGCAGCCTGACGGCCGACGACGTCATGGGCGAGGAGGAGCGCGGGGGCGACGCCGAGGCCGTCGTGACGCCGCCCACGTCCCCCGCATGAGCGCGACCGCCCCGTCCCGCCGGGTCGCCCGGCCCGACGAGCCACCACCGTCGCGCTTCGGCGTGGCGATGGGCGTGCTGTTCGTCGTGATGACGGCCCTGTCCGTGGTCTCGACCGGGTTCTCCCTGGACGGGATCATCGAAGACCTCGGGCGACGCAACGACTCGATCAGCGGCCTGCTCAACATTGACCTGTCGGTCATCACGAGCACGCGCACCCTGACGGCCTTCGTCGAGACGCTGCAGATGGCCGTGGTCGGCACGATCATCGGCGGTGCCGCGGCGCTGCCGCTGGCCCTGGCCAGCACCGAGGTCGGGGCCCGGACCACGACGGTGCGCTGGCTCGTCCGTGCCTTCAACAACGTCGTGCGCGCGATCCCCGACATCCTGTGGGCGCTGCTGTTCGTCGCGATGGTCGGCATCGGCGTCCTGCCGGGCCTGCTCGCGCTGGTGTTCTTCTCGATCGCGGTCACCACCAAGCTGACCAGTGACGTCCTCGACGGCATCGACCTGGGCCCCGTCGAGGCAGCCGACGCGACCGGCGCAGCCCACGTCGCCAAGCTGCGCACCGCGGTCGTGCCCCAGATCCTGCCCGCCTACAGCTCGTTCCTGCTCTACAACTTCGAGCTGAACCTGCGCGCCTCGGCCGTGCTGGGACTGGTGGGTGCCGGCGGGATCGGCACCCGGATCGAGTTCTACCGCAGTGCCGGTCGGTGGCCCGAGGTGTGGGGCATCATCGTGCTGTTCTTCGCCATCACCTTCGTCGTGGAGCGCCTGTCGATCATGTTCCGCAGGAGGCTGGTGTGAGCTCCACCAGGCAGCAGCCCCCCGACCAGTCGACGGACAGGACGTCCGATGCCGAGCGCGTCGACGAGCTCCTGCGGCCCGAGAAGCCGACCGAGGTCTTCCGCTGGGTCGTGACGGTCGTCGTCCTGGTGCTGCTGGCCTGGGGCCTGTCGGCCGACATCAAGTGGAGTCGCCTGCTCGAGGCGCCGGGCGAGTTCGCGACCATCGTCCGACTGATGTTCCGCGACCCCGACTGGTCCGCCCTGCCGGGCCTGCTGTCGGCGATGTGGGAATCGATCGCGATGGCATGGCTGGGCACCGTGATCGCGACGATCTTCGCGATCCCGCTCGCCTTCCTCGCGGCCGAGAACCTGGTGCCGGGCTGGGTCGCGTTCCTGACCCGCCAGGTGTTCAACGTCCTGCGTGCAGTGCCCGAGATCATCCTGGCCGTCGTGTTCATCCCGATCTTCGGACTCGGACCCCAGGCCGGCATCATGGCCCTGGGCGTGGGCTCCATCGGCACCCTGGGCAAGCTGTGCTACGAGATCATCGAGGGGCTCGACGACGGACCGATCGAGGCGGCCGACGCGACCGGTGCGACCGGGGTGCAGCGGCTGCGCTGGGCCGTGGTCCCCCAGGTCCTGCCCGAGCTGGCGTCGTTCGCGATGTACCGCTTCGAGGTCAACATCCGGGCCTCGGCCGTGCTGGGCGTGGTGGGTGCCGGCGGGATCGGTGGACTGCTCGCCCAGTACATCCAGTTCAAGGTCTGGGAGCGTGCCGGACTCGCCCTGGTCGTGGTCGTGCTGGCCACGATCCTGGTCGACGCGATCTCGGGTCGGATCCGACGTCGGATCATCGCGGGTCCCGACGGGACCGGCGACGTGGACGGCGACGGGTTGCCCGACGACCTGGACCCCGACGAGCGTGCCCGGCTGACCACCGACCCGGTGGGCGGCGGGGCGGGCCTGTCATGACCCGCTCGATCCCGGTCGTCGTGACGGCGCTCGCCACGCCACGACGCGACCCCACGACCCGACGGAGGCAGGCATGAGCTTCCAACGCACGTTGTCCACCGGCACGCCCACCGGCCTGCCCGAGTCCGACCCGCCGGCCACGCCGACGGGCGGGATGATCGCGCGCGACCGCGCCGCGCGGATCGCCTGGGAGCACGAGTGGCTGTCGCCGGCCGCCACCACCTCCGACCGGTCGCGTGGTCGGGAGCACCCCGAGGAGCCGCACCCGTTCCGGACGGCCTTCGAGCGGGACCGCGACCGGATCCTGCACAGCAAGGCGTTCCGACGGCTCAAGCACAAGACGCAGGTGTTCCTCAATCCCGAGGGTGACCACTTCGTCACCCGGCTCACCCACACCCTGGCGGTCGCCCAGGTCGGGCGGGCCATCGCGGTCGGGCTCGGACTCAACGAGCCCCTGACCGAGGCGATCTGCCTCGGCCACGACCTCGGGCACTCGCCGTTCGGCCACACCGGGGAGGAGGCCCTGTCGCCCTACATGGTGACGCTGGGTGCCCCGCTGGGGGAGTGGCAGCACGCCGTGCAGTCGTTGCGGATCGTCGACAAGCTCGAGCCGCTCAACCTCACCTTCGAGACCCGCGACGGCATCCGCGGGTCGTCCTGGCGCAACGATCCGCCGCCCCGCACGGCCGAGGGCATGGCGTGTCGCTTCGCGGACCGGATCGCCTACCTCGCCCACGATGCCGAGGACGCCATGCGCGCCGGCGTGCTGACCGTCGACATGGTCCCCGACCACGTGCTGGCCGTCTTCGGCGAGCCCGGCAACTGGATCGACGCGATGACGACCGACCTCGTCGTCGCCTCGTCGGAGGCCGGCGAGATCACCATGCACGACCGCCAGCTGCAGGCCTTCCACGACCTGCGGGCATTCATGTTCGCCGACGTCTACCTCCGGGACGAGTCCCGGGACCACAACGTCAAGGCGATCCGCCTGATCCGGGGTCTCGTCGACCACTTCGCCGAGCAGCCCGACGAGATCCCCCCGGGCTACGCCAGTCCCGACGACCACCCGCTGCAGCAGGCGGTCGACTACGTCGCCGGCATGTCCGACAGCTACGCCCTGGCCACCCACGACCGCCTCCACCGCCCCCGCGGCCTCTACTGACGCGCGCCCGGCGGAGGCGCTCGCTCGACGACCCCGGCCGAGCGTGAAGGATCAGCGCAGCATCCCGCAGGATTCGGTCACGCTCGGCGGTTCTTCGATTTGACTTTGAGTGTCCACTCCAGTTTCACTGGAAGACCCTGCCGGATACCGTCCGGAGGACGGACCGGAGCACTGCACGTGCGCCGCCCACCCTCCGGGCACCGGCTCCCCACCTCTCCGAGCGTCTCCCGAAAGGCCCGCGCCCATGAAGGTCATCGTTCCGGTCAAGCGTGTCCCCGACACCGCCGGCGACAAGGTCATCGACGCCGACACCAAGACGATGGATCGTGATGCCGGCGAGACCGTGCTGTGCCCGGTCAACGAGTTCGCGATCGAGGAGGCCGTGAAGCTCAAGGAGGCCACCGGCGCCGAGGTCACGGTCCTGTTGATCGGTCCCGACGGGGCCCAGTCGACGATCCGCAAGGCCCTGTCGTACGGGCTGGACGGCGCGATCCAGGTGACCGACGACGCGATCAGCGGCTCCGACGCGCTGGGGACGGCTCGGGTGATCGCGGCGGCGCTGGCCGACGTCGAGTTCGACGTCGTGATCTTCGGCAACCAGTCCACCGACGCCCGCACGTCCCTGGTGCCGGCGGCCGTGGCCGAGCTGCTCGACCTGCCGTCGCTGACCTACGCCCGGTTCATGGAGATCGACGGCGACGCCATCACGGTCCACCGCGAGCACGAGGAGGGTTGGGACGTCGTCGAGTCGACCCTCCCCGCCGTCGTGTCGGTGGTCGAGGCCATCAACGAGCCGCGCTACCCCAACTTCAAGGGGATCATGGCCGCCAAGTCCAAGCCGCTGGACGTCAAGTCGCTGGCTGACCTGGGCGTGGACGCCGCCGCGGTCGGGGCGGGCGACGCCGCCGCGACCATGTACGCCTTCGAGCCGCGCCCACCCAAGGCCGCCGGGACCATCGTCACCGACGACGGGTCCGGCTCGGCCGCCGACGACCTCGCCGACTGGATGGAGGAGCAGAAGTTCATCTGACGGTCGCCTGCACGCGCGACCGACCAACACGAACGATGCTCCCGAAAGGAACCCACTGATGTCTTGCCTCCTCGTCCTGATCGACCACGCCGAGGGCACGCCCCGCAAGGTCAGCCTCCAGATGCTGACCGCCGCCCGCCGCCTCGCCGCCGAGACCGGTGACTCCGTCGCCGCCGCCTGGTTCGGCGAGGACGCCGACGACGCCATGGAGGCGCTGGGCGCCGGTGGCGTCGAGACCCTGTACTGGTGGGACGACCCCGACGCCGACGCCTACGTCACCCTCCCCAAGGTCGAGGCCCTCGAGGCCGTGCTGGACACCGCCGACGTGTCGGCGATCCTGTTCGCGTCGTCCAACCACACCAAGGACGTCGCCGCCCGCCTGGCGATCCGTCGCGACGGCGGCGTGATCACCGACGTGACCGACCTCGCGGTGGAGGACGGCACCATCGTGGCGACCAAGGAGGTCTTCGGCGGTGCGACCATCACCCAGTCGAAGGTCGCCGACGGCAAGCTGGCCCTGTTCGGCGTGTCGCCCAACGCCTTCCCGGTCGAGGAGGGCGACGGCGGCGAGCCCGAGGTCGTCGACCTCGACGTCGAGCTGTCCGAGTCCGCCACCGCCGCCCGCGTCACCGACGTCGAGAAGGAGGCCTCGGCCGACCGGCCCGACATCGGTGAGGCCGCGATCGTGGTCGCCGGTGGCCGTGGCCTGGGCAGTGAGGACGGCTTCGAGCTGATGGAGGAGCTGGCCGACGTCCTGGGCGCCGGCGTCGGTGCGTCACGCGCCGCCACGGACGCGGGCTGGTACCCGCACCGCTACCAGATCGGGCAGACCGGCCGGACGATCTCGCCGATGCTCTACATCGGGTCGGGGATCTCGGGTGCGATCCAGCACCGTGCCGGGATGCAGACCTCGCAGAACATCGTCGCCATCAACAAGGACGCCGAGGCGCCGATCTTCCAGATCGCGGACTTCGGCATCGTCGGCGACCTCTACGACGTCGTCCCCGCCCTGGTCGAGGAACTCCGCGCCCGCACCGACTGAACACCCCGCACTCCCCCGAGCGTGATGGCCTGCGGCAACAGTGCGCGTTGATCGGTCACGGTCGGGCGCCGGAGGCTCGACGGATCGCCGGTCATGACACCTAGCCCAGCAGGGTGGCGACCATGGCCATGACGAACGCGCCGAACGCGACCACCGACCACCACCACTCGCGCCGACCGTGGGGCCCGAGCTCGGCCACGCGGGCGAACCGGCGTGGCGTGCCCTCGTACTCCCGGCCCATGACCCGTTCCCGGGACGCCGCGAGCAGGGCGGCGGAGTTGACCGCCAGTGCCACCGTCGCGACCCATGCCAGGATCGACCCGGTGCGCACTGCGTCGGTGCCGACCACGACGGTGACGGTGGCCATCACCACGCTGCCAAGCAGGGTGGGCAGGTGCAGGTGCCACCACGGGAGGCGTTCGTGACCGTGGACGTCGACGCTCACGGGGCCAGCCTCACCACGTCCCACCCGTCCGTGGTCCGCCGGTAGACCAGCCGGTCGTGGAGCCGGAACCGCCGGCCCTGCCAGAACTCGATGCTGGTCGGACGGACCCGCACCCCACCCCAGCGCTCCGGGCGGGGGATGGGCGTGCCCTCCGGGTGCGCACGGGACAGCTCCTCCCACCGGGCCTGCAACGCGTCGCGGTCGATCGGGGTGGACTGGGGCGAGGCGATCGCGGCCAGCCGTGAACCGTGCGGCCGGCTGTCCCAGTAGGCATCCGACTCGGCCTCCGTGGACCACTCGGCGGTGCCCTCGACCCGGACGGAGCGATGCAGCGAGGTCCAGACCGCCGTCAGGGCGACCTGGTCGTTGGCGGCGAGCTCGCGGCCCTTGCGGCTGGACCGGTTGGTGAAGAACAGCATGCCGTCGGCGTCGACCACCCGGACCAGCACGGCGCGCGCCGACGGCGCCCCGTCTGGCGTGGCGGTCGCCACCACGACCGCGTCGGGATCGGTGACCCCGGCATCGCGGGCCTCGTCGACCCAGTCGACGTAGGCCTGCAGGGGGTCGTCCCCGAGGTCGTCGGGCGTGAGCTTCGGCAGGTCCTCCATGGGTGCCACGCTACCGCCGGTGACGCCCGAGACGGTCCGTTCTCGTATCACCGCTGCCCGACAGAGCCTCCCCTGTGGGTGAGTGACGTGCAACGAAACGTCACGCGACCCGTCATCCATCCAAGGACAGACCCATGCATCGCACGCTCGTCATTCGCACCGCCGCCGTCCTGGCCGCCACGGCCCTGGTCGCCGGCGCCACCGCTGCCGCCGCCCAGGAGGACCCGGCCGTCGACGACAAGGTCCTCGACCGCACGACCTCCGAGGCCCTCGACGCCCGGCTCGTCGCCGAGGCCAACGACTGGAAGCCGGTCCCGACCCGCGAGTTCCTGGTCGACTCCCGGCGCTTCGCCGAACTGGCGGCCTCGATCGCCGAGTCGCACCCGGACCGCTTCGCCGCCGCCGTCTACGCCGAACGACCCGGTGACACGTCACTGTTGCGCTTCGAAGGCCACGTGCCCAAGGAGGTCGAGCAGCTCGTCGAGCGCAGCGGGCTGCGCGTGAAGCTGACCGACGACGCCCGCCACACCGCCGAGGAGTTGCAGGAGCGCACCGCCAAGGTGCACGACCTGCTGGTCGAGTCCGGCTACGAGCAGGTCGTCGCCGCGGCCATGCCCGACGACACCATCCAGGCATCCGTGTACGGCAAGGGCAGCCCGAAGCTGCCCGACGAGCTGGCCAAGGGCGTCGAGCTGACCGTCTCGGAGCGGCCCGTCGCGCGTGACGAGCACACCCGCGGGGGTGCATGGCTGCTCAACAACGAGGTCAACTGGTGCACGACCGGCTTCAGCGTGCGGTCCACCACCGGGACCACCGGCATCTCGACCGCGGGCCACTGCACCCCGGAGGTCGACGAGTACGTCCAGCCCAGTGACGGGCTCGAGTACGACATCGACCACGAGGCCGACCACTACGGCCTGTTCGGGGACGTGGCGTGGTACACGACCGACCACGTCGAGCCGGCCGAGTTCTACGCGACGGCGACCCAGGTGCGCGAGGTCAACTCGGTGTCCAACCTGCTGCCCGTGAACGTCCCGTCGTGCGTCTACGGCCGGTCGTCCAACGACCGCGAGTGCGACGATGTCTACTCCAACTTCGTGATCGCGACCTTCGGGGCCACCCACTGGTTCCTGATGGCGATGGACTCCGACAACACCATCGGCGGCGACAGCGGCGGCCCGTGGTCGTTCGGCACCGAGGCCGACGGCATCCACAAGGGCGACCTGACCCTGGGCGGCGGGCGACGCAACGTCTGGACCCGCGCCAGCCTGATGCCGATCTCGCTGGGGGTCAGCGTCCGGACCCAGTGAGCACCGACCCGTGTGGGCCGCACCGCCGGCCCGAGCCGTCAGGCACCCCCGCTCGCCGGGGGTGCCTGTCGGTACAGGCGAGGGTCCAGCATCGTCGTGGACGCGAGGTCGGCGCGTCCGTGCAGCAGGCTTCGCATCGCCAGGTAGTCCCCGGCGCCGGCGACGTCGTGGACCCGCAGCAGGGTGTCGGGGCGGTCGGCGAACCATTCGAGCACCGCGAGGGTGGCGGGGTCGCGCTGCGCCGGCGGCCGCCCCGTCGCGACGCCCAGTACGTCCTTGCGGGAGATCGCCCACAGTTGGGGGAGGTCGAAGGCCGATGCGATCCGGTCGACCTCGCGCATGACGGCCAGGGTCTGGCTGGGCGTCTTGGACAGGTCGACACCGGGGTCCAGGACCACGCGTTCGGCCGGCAGCCCGAGTTCGTCGAGGTCGTCGAGCCGTGACTCGAAGAAGGTGATGACGTCGCCGGTGACGTCGTCGTACAGGGCCGGCTCGGTCAGCCGCTGCTTGGGCCGGCCCCGGTTGTGGGTCAGCACGTAGCGCGCGTCGGGATGGTCGGCGACCAGCGAGACGATCTCGGGGTGCTCGACCCCCGAGTAGTCGTTGACGATGTCGGCCCCCGCGGCCAGGACCGCGGCGGCGACCGCGGGCTTGTAGGTGTCGACGCTGACCGCGACGCCGTCCGCGACCAGCGCCTCCACGATCGGCACCAGGCGCTCGACCTCGGCCTCGGGGTCCACGACCGGCAGGTGGGTCGCGGCCGACTGGGCCCCGAGGTCCACCACCGACGCCCCGTCGGCGACCTGGCGACGCGCCACCGCCAGGCGCTCCTGCAGGTCGACGTCCGACCGTGGGTCCGAGAAGGAGTCCGGGTTGACGTTGACGATCCCCATCAGGGTCGCGCCGGTGTCGGACAGCCAGGTGGTCATGGTCGCTCCGTGGCGTGGTCGTCGGCGTGGCCGTCCGCCCGACCGGCGAGCCAGGCCCGTCGCGGCGGACGCACGACCAGCGGACCGTCGGGGCCCGCGCACGCCAGCAGGCCGGCGACGGCGCCCGGTTCGTCGTCGGGCGGTTCCAGCATGGCGTCGACATTCGCGGTGCGCACGGGGCCGGGAGTCCCGTCGTCGGGGGCCCGGCGTCCCAGGATCGTCGCGGCGACGTCGTGGGCCATCGGCACCAGCGACGCGTCGCCCTTCGCACGGTGGGTCAGCGAGCCGACGTCGACGCTGCGGACCGCCTCGGGCCCGAACCGTGCGGCGACGTCCAGGGCGAGCCCGACGTCGACCCCGTACCGGGTCACGACGGGAAGCTCCGCCAGGACCGACGCCCGGATCGCGAACTGGCCCGACAGGGGCTCGGGCAGGTCGAGCTCCGGGGCGAGCAGGCCGAGCAGCGGACGTGCCACGAACTCCGTGATCCGGCCGGAGACGACCCGGGCCGGACCGTCCGCATGTTGCAGCCGGGTGAAGCGACCCTTGGCGAGTGCGACGCCCCCGGCCTCGACCGCAGTGGCGAGCGCGTCGATGTCGTCGGCGCCGACCCCCACCACGTCCGCGTCGCGGAACACCAGCACGTCGGTCGCCAGGTCCGCGACCCGCCACAGCGAGTCGCCCTTGCCCCGCACCGGCGAACCGGGAGGACGGTCGGCGGCCACGACGACCTCCAGGCCGAGTTCGTGTGCCCGGGCCGGCGTGCCGTCCGTCGAGCCACCGTCGACGAGGACCACCCGGTCCACGACGCCGCCGGTGCGCACGGCGGTCGCCAGGTCGGCCAGTCGCTCGACGGCGTCCACCTCGTCCAGGGTGGGCACGACCAGGGTGCGGTGCAGGTCCCGCCGGGCCAGGGCCGGCAGGTCCCGGTCGTCGGCGGGTGGGCGGTCCACGGGCGGACCGCTCAGGTCAGGAACTCGAGGATCGACGCGGCGATCCGGCCGGGTGCCTCCACCGGCGACCAGTGCGCGACGTCGGGGAGCACCTCGACCCGGCTGACCGGGATGGAACGGTGCAGCTCCTCCGACATCGCCAGCGGTGTCGAGCGGTCGTGGGCACCGGTCAGGATCAGGGTCGGCTGGCCCAGCTCGTCCCGGCGGATCGAGGGTGCCTCGGCCAGGGCGCGAGTCGCCTTGGCGTACGAGGCGGGGTCGTTGCGCAGGAACAGCTCACGCAGCAGCCCGGTCGCCCCCGACTGCAGGGCGTGGGTCTGCGGACTGACGGCGCCGGCCAGCCAGGCGTCGACCAGGCCGTCGAGGCCGTCGTCCTCGACCTGCTGCGCACGTGCCCGGTAGGCCTCGGACGTGGCGGGTTCGAACTGGCTGATCGCGCCGACCAGGACGAGGTGGCTCACCAGGTCCTGGCGACGATGGGCCAGCTGCTGGGCGACGAGCGACCCCATGGAGTGTCCGACCAGGGTGATCGCGGGCAGCTCGAGATGGCGGACGAGTCCCTCGACGTCCTTGGCGAACCCCTCGATGCTGAACCGGCCCGCCCCGCTGCTGCGGCCGTGGCCGCGCAGGTCCATGGCGACGCAGTGGTGGTGCTGGGTCATGGCCGCCATCACGCCGTGCCAGATGTTGGCACTGCCACCCAGGCCGTGGAGGAACACGACCGGCGGGCCCTCACCGTCGCTGCGGTAGTGCAGGGTGGCGTCGTTGATCGAGGCAAACATGGGCGAGCTCGCGGAGTCGAGAGGACGGGTGGGAGGCAGTGGCCGGCGTCGTCGGGGGAGCGCACAGGGCCGTGGACGACCGACCGGCAGGGCGCGACGACGACGGGCGTGGCGCGACCTTCGAGGGATCGCCGCCGGGTGTGAGGGTAGCCCCCGTCGCAGGTCGCCCGACCACGTGCCGGGGGCATACGCTGGCGCGTCCGCGAACCCATGAGGAGGCGATCCGTGCGCCTGGAGGTGGAGCGCCACGTGGCCGCCCCGATCGACGTCGTCTGGGGTGTCCTGGTCGACTGGGAGCGTCAGTCCGACTGGATGCTCGACGCCAAGCGGGTCGAGGTCGTCACCCCCGAGCGCGAGGGCCACGGCGTCACGATCCACGTGCCGACCTCGCTGCTGGGTCTTCCGGTCCTGGACGTGATGCGCGTGACCGGCTGGGACCCGCCCCACCGACTCGAGGCCACCCACCTCGGTCGCGTGATCCGGGGTGTCGGTGCCTTCGAGCTCTCCGACGAGGCCGGCGGGACCCGGCTGTCGTGGTGGGAGGAGGTCGAGGCACCGTTGGGCGCGCTGGGCGAGTTCGGTGCCGGCCTGGCCCTGCCGGTGCTGCGACGGATCTTCTCGACCAGCCTGCGACGGCTGGCGGCGCTGGCCGAGGAGCGGGCCCATGGCGGGCCCGACGCCCACGCATGACCGTCGCGACGGGCCGTGCGCGTCCGGCGTCGTGGGTGGGCGTGGTCGTCGTCGCGATCCTGCTCGCCGGCTGTGCCACCAGCTCCACCGAGCACCGCCAGGCCGAGGCCATGGACGACGGCGTCCAGGTGACCGGCACGCTGGACGGCGCCCGCATCGCCATCTCCGAGGGCGTGCCCGACGTCCTGTTCGGGGACTGCGATCCGGGGTTCGAGGTCGACGACGACGTCTGCTGGTCCGCGCGGACCATCGACGGGATGATGGTCTCGATGGTGATCGAGAACCCCGACGTGCTCGTCCCGGGTGAGACCGTCGAGGTCGTCACGAGCGACTGCGTCGACGACTGTGACACCGTGACCGAGGGCGTGGTCGTCGAGATCCGGGCCGACGGCCGCGGGCGTCGCGCGGTCGACGGGCGCCTGGAGGTCGAGCGTGCCGACGAGCGGGTCGCCGCCGACTTCGACGTGACCCTGCCCGACGCCGATCGCCTCACCGGCAGCTTCAACGTGCGCGAGCTCCGGCCCGGGGAACGCTGAGGCCACGCGACCGGGATCCGGGGGTCCGCCGCGGCACGACCAGGCGATAGGTTTGCCTGCGTGCCACACGCGAGGACGCGATCAATGCAACCAGGCCCGCCCCGGGGCGCCACCGAGGTGCTCGACGTCACCGTCACGCCCGACATGGCGGCCACGGTCGACGGCGAGGTCATCCACGACGTCTACGGCACCCAGGCACTCGTCGGCCACATGGAGCAGGTGTGCCGCAACCTGCTCGTCGAGCACCTCGAGCCCGGTGAGGAGGGCGTCGGCCACCACCTCGACGTCACCCAGCGCTCACCCGTGCCGATCGGTGCGACCATCGAGCTGACCGCCACGGTCGCGCAGGTCAGTTCCCAGCGCCTGATGTGCGAGGTGATCGTGCGTCGCGGCAGCCAGATGGTGGCCCGGGGCTCGTTCGACCAGCGAGTGGTGCGCAGCCGGGACTTCCTCGCGGAGCTCGACGCCCTGTAGCGCGTTCGAGGGTCCGCCGGCGCCCCGTGTTGCGACGCGGCGCGCAGCGCTCAGCGTCCGAAGAGGTTCCCCAGTCGCGCCTTCAGGGCGCGGCCCACCCGTCCGTGCTGGGCGTCGTCACGGACCGCCATGCCGGACGGCTGGTCCGGCACGTGGACGGACAGGCGGTCCGGAGGGCTCATCGCCGAGGTCACGATCAGGGGATCGGTCCCGCGGTTGTCGATGCCGTGGACGGTGCCGGCCGGCACCAGCAACGCCCCCAGGGGGTCCAGCCCGATCTCGCCCTGCTCGGTGACGAACCACGCCCGGCCGCCGAGCACCGTGTGGACCACGTCGGAGTCGGGGTACTGCAGCACCCCGGTCGACTGCTGGGGCTCGAGGCACCACTGGTCCAGCGCGAGGTCGTCGGTCGCCAGGGTGCGCACCCGGGTCGCCTCGTCGAGGGAGAACGACACGTAGTCACGCAGGTCCACGGGGACGACGTCCCCACGCGGCGCGACGTCCGTGACGTCGTCCCCCGACAGGCCGTCGGAGCCGGTGCCGGAGTGCTCGTCGGACAGGTCGGCAGCCGTCGACGACGCCGCGTCGAAGGCAGGCCCGTCGGCGGGTCGGTCGGCAGGTCGGTCGGGGGATTCGCTGGGGTGGTCAGCCATGGACGACAGGGTACGGCCGGGCCGACGGCGTGGACCGCGCGTCCGGGCGCGACAGGGTCCTGCCGTGGAGGTGCGGGGGCCGGGAACCCCGGGCGGGCCCGCGTCGCCCGCTCGGGTCGGGTCGGCGGGGTGGCACCGAGTAGCCTGTGCAGGGGTCCGACCGGCCCGCCTCCCCCGTCGAACGGTCATCGAGTGCTGACATTTCGCCCTGACGAGGCCCACCCCGGTGACGTCGAGGCCGACGTCCTGGTCCTGGGCGTGACCTGCGACGACGCCGACGCGCAGGTGCAGGTGACGGACCCCGGTCGCGCCATCGGACAACGACTCGGGATCGACCTGGTCGACGCCTGTCGGGCCGTGGACATGGACGGCACGGTCGGCAGCTGTGCCATCGTGCCCGCGGGTGACGCGGTCACCGCGGCCCTGCTGGTGCTGGTCGGGCTGGGCCGCAGCGACGCGGTCGACGCCGACGGGGTGCGTGCCGCCAGCGCCACCGCCGTGCGGGTCGCGAGCCGCCGCGACCGACTCGCCACGACCCTGCACACGGTCGACATCGGTGATCCGGCCCTGGCCGCGCGGGCGGTCGTGGAGGGCACCGAGCTCGGACACTACGTCTTCCGTGACTTCAAGACCGGTGACGACGCCCGTGCCCTGACGGAGGTCGTGCTGGTGGGCGGGGACCGTGACGCCGTCGAGGTCGGGACGGCCCGCGGGCGGATCAGCGCCGACGCCACGATGCTCGCACGCGACCTCGGCAACACGCCTGCCGGCGACAAGCGACCCCCGGCCTTCGCCGACCGGGTCGTCGAGCTGTTCGCCGACCTCCCGGTCGAGGTCGAGGTCTGGGACCAGGCCCGGATCGAGGCAGCCGGCTTCGGTGGCCACCTGGCGGTCGCCGCGGGATCGGCCGTCGAGCCACGCTTCGTGCAGCTGCGCTACCGCCCCGACGACGCGACCCGCCACGTCGCCCTGGTCGGCAAGGGCATCACCTTCGACTCCGGTGGGTTGTCGCTGAAGACCCCCAAGGGCATGGAGTGGATGAAGATCGACATGGCCGGCGCCGCGAGCGTCCTGGCCACGGTGCGGGCCGCCGCGACGGCCGAGGTGCCGGTCGCGTTGACCGGGATGCTGTGCCTGGCGGAGAACATGCCCTCGGGCAGCGCCACCCGGCCGGGTGACGTCATCACCATGTACGACGGCACCACCGTCGAGGTGCTCAACACCGACGCCGAGGGCCGGCTGGTCATGGCCGACGCCCTGGGCTGGTCGGCCGAGCTCGACCCGCCCGTGGACGAACTTGTCGACATCGCCACGCTGACCGGCGCCGCGATCCATGCGCTCGGTCCCCGCTACACCGTCGTGATGGCCAACGACGACGCGCTGGCCGAGTCGCTGCTCGCGGCGTCCGCCGTGTCGGCCGAGCCGATGTGGCGACTCCCGCTGGCCGAGGCCGAGTACGGCACCGACGTCGTCAGCGACGTCGCCGACGTGCGCAACACCGGAGGAACCGGGGCCGGCACCATCCGTGCCGCGCTGTTCCTCCAGACGTTCGTGCCCGACGGCCAGTCGTGGGCCCACCTCGACATCGCCGGACCCGCCTTCAACGACGAGTCCGTCTACGGCGGCTACGTGCCCAAGCAGGCCACCGGCATCCCGGTGCGCACGCTGCTCGACTGGCTGTGGGACTGACCAAGCCCGGTTCGCGTCCCCGCCCGGCTGCTGGCACCATGACGACCCCGTCACCGCGATCGTTCGCCCGGTGACGTCCCCGACCCCGTGTGGAGGAACCCGGCCATGGATGCGCCCGCGGCCGTCCTGGCCCTGATCCTCGCGGAGGCGGCCATCGGCGGCCTGGTCTTCGTCTGGCTCGCGCCGACCTGGGGGAACCTGCGCCACGGCTACGAGATCCTCGTCACCGCGACCCTGGCACTGATGGCGTGGGGAGCCTGGGCCTCGCTGCAGTCACCCATGGCGACCGTCGCCGGCGACTCCGCCCGTGCACTGTCGCTGACGACCTGGACCTCACGGGGGCTGGCCGCCACCGCGATCCTCGCGGCCGTGGCCGTCGTCGTGCTCGCCGTGCGGATCCAGCCCGTGGTCGGGCGGATCGCCGGGATCTCCGCCACGGTGGCCGGGGTCGCCTCGCTGGTGCCGCTGGCCGGGCTGCGCACCCTGCGCGACGGTGCCGGGGGCTGGGGGCTGGGCGTGCTCGAGCTGGTGCTCGGCGCGATCCTGCTCGGTGCGATCTGGGACGGCATGGTGCTCGGCCACTGGTACCTGGTCGAGCGCCGGCTCTCCAACCGCTACATGGTGTGGATGGCCAAGGTCAACGTGGGTGCCGTCGTGGCCGGGTTCGGATCGGTCGCGCTGTCGTCGCTGAACGCGCCACCGTGCGTCGGACTGGCCGGGGCCGAGCTGTCGACCTGCGTGTCCACGATCTCGCCGCTGCTGTCGGTCGGGAACATGACCCTGCTGATCGGGTTCGGGGTGATGGCGCTGATCGCGGTCATCGCCGGCTTCAACCTCCGCCTGGCCAACGAGGGCGGCCGCTCCATCCAGGCCTCCACCGGCATGTTCTACCTCGCCGTCATCCTCGCCCCCGCCGCCGAGTTCGCCGCCAAGCTCCGCTTCTTCTGAGGCGCTGCCCGCCCCCCTCCTCGCTTCGCCTGGCTCGTCTCGCCCGCCGCCGCGTGGTGGCTGGACCCGATGTGAGTTGGCGATCGCGATGTGAGTTCGGCGCGTCACGGCGTCGAACTCACATCGCGGCGTGCAACTCACATCGCGATGGGTGGTCGGACGCGGGAGGGTGGGCACGGACGCGCTTGGACGTTGCGAGCCTGCGAGCAACTCCGGTGCATCCGGAGTGGCGTTTCCTCGGAGGACGAGGGCTACGACGGGTGCGTGGGCTCGGGGTCGCGGTCGCGGACGGCGAGGTAGGTGCCGTCGGACAGGACGACCGGCGTCGCCCACGGGGTGTCGGCCAGGCTCGCGGCGAGGTCGGCGTCGCCGGCCTCGGCGTGGCGCACGACGACCATGCCGCCCACGCGCAGGAGCCGCGCGGCGATGGCGGCCAGGGCGACGTCGGGCGTGTCGACCTGGACGACGACGAGGTCGTAGTTGCCGTCGCGGAGTCGCTCGGAGGTCTCGGCGGGCGACCCGTTGATCAGCCGGACGTGGTCGGCGATCCCCAGTTCGGCGATCGCGTCACCCATCAGCCCGTGGCGGCGGGTGTCCGGCTCGATGCAGGTCACGATCCCACGGGGGTCCATCCCGTCCAGGAGCCACGCCGCGGTGACCCCGCCGGTGGTCCCGAGCAGGACGGCGTGGCGCACGTTGCGTTGCTCCGCGAGGTGCGACAGGAGCGCACTGGTGCCGACGTCGGGCACCTTCACCGACTGGCCCACCCGCGCCCGGACGCCCGCGAGGACGTCGTCCTCGGGGTGGATGGTGCTCTGCAGCGCGCTCACGTCCATGTGGTGGCCTCCCGGTCCGCCGACACGGTAGTCGTCGTCACCCTCCGCGGCGCACCGGGCGGCCCCCTCCGGACGATCGGCCACGGTGCCTGCACGGGTACGGTTGCCGGAGCGGGGTCTGCCCGGCGTGGCCCTCCACGGTGCCACGGTCGGGACGTCTCGACCAAGGTGGAGTGATGAGCCAGAACGACGACGCCGCGACACGTGGCGACGGCCCGGCCGACGTCCGGTCGCGGGCCGACGAGCGCGCGACCGGTGACTGGCTGGCTCCCGACCGGCGGTCCGACCGCGATCGCACCGGGCGGCTGACGACCGACCCGGCCCGCACCGGGTCACTGGACGAGGGTCGCATGTCCGCAGGACCGCCCACGGCCTCCCCGACCCCCGGTTCGACGACGCCCCGGGG
>NZ_JAHOPH010000017.1 GCF_019798055.1 Salsipaludibacter albus
ACAACTCGGAACGGCCCTCGAAGGGCAAGCGCAGCCGGCGATGGCCCGGTGGACACCAAGGGCGCATCAGCAGTCAACCTGCTGATACCCCCCAAGGTTGCCCAGTGAGCGCAGCGAGGAACTCCAATGTGCCTGGAGGTCGGCCCCTCCGCAGGTGATGTGGTTCCACCAGGCACGCTGGACGTTGCGAGCGCAGCGAACAACTCCAATGTGCTCGGATGTCGATGTGTGCGGAGGATGATGGACCACTACGAGCACACGGCTACCGTGGCGGGCCATGACCCACGTCCTGGACACCCTCCGTTCCCGCGGGTTCGTCGCCGACGTCACCGACGAGGCCGGACTGCGTGACCTGCTCGCCAGCGAGCGGGTGACCTTCTACGTCGGCTTCGACCCGACGGCGCCGTCGCTGCACGCCGGCAGCCTGGTCGGGATGATGGCGATGGCCCACCTGCAGCGGGCCGGCCACCGCCCGATCGCTCTGGCCGGTGGCGCCACGGGCCGGATCGGTGACCCGACCGGTCGCGACGCCGAGCGCGAGGTCGTCGACGAGGCCCAGCTGGCGGCCAACCTCGCCGGGATCCGCGAGCACCTGTCGCTGGTGCTCGACCTCGAGGGCGATGCCGGCAAGTTGGTCGACAACTACTCGTGGACCGGGCCGATGTCGTTCCTGGAGTTCCTCGGCCGGGTCGGGGCGCACGTCCCGGTGACCCAGATGCTGGGCCGCGAGTCCGTCAAGCGCCGCCTGGACTCCGGTGGCCTGACCTACGCCGAGTTCAGCTACCAGCTGCTGCAGGCACACGACTTCGCCCACCTGTACGAGGCCGAGGGCTGCAGGCTGCAGGGTGGTGGCTCGGACCAGTGGGGCAACATCACGGCGGGGATCGACCTGGCCCGCCGGATGCACGGCGCGCAGGTGTACGGCCTGACCTGGCCGCTGCTGCTGACCGCCGACGGCAAGAAGTTCGGCAAGTCGGCCGGCAACGCCGTCTGGCTCGATCCCGAGCTGACCTCGCCGTACGGGTACTACCAGTACTTCGTCAACGCGACCGACGACGACGTCGTGGCGTGGCTGAAGCTGTTCACGTTCCTGCCGCTGGACGAGATCGAGGAGGTCGCGCGCGAGCACGAGCGCGACCCGTCCGCCCGGTCCGCCCAGCGCGTGCTGGCCCGCGAGGCCACCCGGATCGTGCACGGTGACGCCGGGGTCGAGGCCGCCGAGGCCGCAACGGCCGTGCTGTTCGGCGACGAGTCATTCGTCGGGATGGACGACGCCGTGCTGGCCGACGCCTTCGCGGAGGCCCCGTCGGTGGAGGTGGGCCGTGCCGACCTCGACACCGGGATCGGTCTGCTGAACCTGCTGACCGAGGTCGGCGCCACGAGCTCCAACTCCCAGGCGCGTCAGCAGGTGTCGCAGGGTGCGGTCCGGCTCAACAACGAGGTCGTGACCGATCACCGCCGCCAGCTGACCACCGACGACCTCGCCTCGCCGACGACCCTGGTGCTGCGGGTCGGCAAGCGGCGGTACTTCCTGGCGCGGGTCCGGGAGGACGCCTGATGGTCGACATGGAGCGGGTCACCTTCGGCATCGGTGGACAGGCCCTGTCGGCGCTGGTCGCCGGCCCCGAGGACGGCGAGACCGTCGTGCTCGTGCACGGCCTGCTGACCGGGGCCGAGCTGTGGCGCGGGGTCGCCGACGAGCTGGTCGAGACCGGCCGCCACGTGGTCGCCGTGGACCTGCCCGGCCACGGCGAGACCCTGACCCCGGCGCGGGCCGACCACTCGCCCGGCGGCATGGCCGAGCTCCTGGGCACGTGGCTGCGGACCACGGCGGGCACTGCACCGTGGGTGATCGCCCACGACCTCGGCGGTGGCGTGGCCCAGATCGTGGCCACCCGCTACCCGACGGCCATGTCCCACCTCACCCTGAGCGGATCGATGGTCGAGGACACCTGGCCGGTGCCGTTCGTCGACAAGCTGCGCAAGCGGGCCGACTCGTCACTGCGCCGCCCCGTCAGCACGTCGCGGCTGCACCGCTGGGTCGCCCGGGGCGCGGGACCCAACGGCCTGGGCGCCGATGACGTGGCGCGGGTGTTCGAGCACGGGACCGTCACCGACGACGATGTCATCCGGTCGTTGGAGCGCCAGCTCTCGGCGCTGGACAGCACCGACACGGTGGTCGCCGCCGCCCAGCTGTCACGCCTGCCCATGCCGGTCGACCTGGTCTGGGGTGACGCCGACCCCTACACCCCGGCCGACGCCGTGGCCGGTCGGCTGCTCGAGCTGGCACCGCAGGCCGAGATGGGGCTGGTCGCCGACACCGGCCACTGGGCCCCGCTCGAGGACCCTGCCGGGTTCGTCGCGACCTGCCTCGACGTGCGCGACCGCGACCGCACGGTGTCCGCCGAGGCCGAGCCCGACGCCGACGCACCCGAGTCCGCCTGACCCGGTCGGCGCGTGTCCCGCGTCGTCGTCCGCATGGTCGGGACCGGGGTTGCCGCCGTGACGTGCGGCTCGGTACCGTGACTGCACCGCCCGGGTTGCGACGATCTCTCCCATGCAGCCGGGTCCCGACGTTGTGAGCGAAGCGAGCAACGTCGAACGCGCCCGGATCGTGTCGACTCCACCGCGAGACGCTCTCGCCGGGCGCGCGACAATCACACACAGATTCGCACCCCTGCCTCCACCGGCGAGTTCCGGCGCCCACCGGCTCGCGTCCGCCCGAGGCCCCACGTCCACAGGAGGTGCCCCATGCGGCACTACGAAATGATGGTCATTCTCTCCGACCTGCTCGAGGAGGAGGACGCCACTGCGCTGTTCGACCGGATCAAGTCGATCCTGGCCGACCAGGGTGGCGAACTCGTCGACGAGTCCTTCTGGGGCAAGCGCAAGCTGACCCACGAGATCCACAAGCGTGACCACGCCTGGTACGGCGTGCTGGACTTCCGCGCCACCTCCGAGGGCGTCGCCGAGCTCGAGCGCCAGCTCAAGATCAACGACGACGTGTGGCGCATGAAGACCGTGCGTCCGGAGCTGCGCGTCCACACCGCCTGAGGACCGAACCGGTCCGGGCCCGGCGCGCCCGCCGTGGCGCGTCACCGTCGACCCGCCCGGTCCACACCGTGGCCGATCGGGCCTGACAGCGTCGCAGGCGCCCGGTTGGCTGGCAGGGAGCCCTGACCCGGGCCGCCCACCCACCATTTCCACCCCCGGCGTCGCGCCGGTCGCGCAAGGAGCAACGATGGCCTACGAGTCCAACATCGCCACGATGGTCGGCAACCTGACCGACGACCCCGAACTGCGGTTCACCCCGTCGGGCGCGGCCGTCGCGAACTTCACCGTCGCGTCCAACCGCCGCTACACCAACCGCGCCGGCGAGCAGCAGGAGGAGACCACCTTCATGCGCGTCAACTGCTGGCGCGACATGGCCGAGAACGTCGCCGAGTCGCTGCACAAGGGTGACCGCGCGATCGTCATCGGGCGCATCCGGGTCCGGTCCTACGAGGACCAGTCCGGCCAGACCAAGTGGATCACCGAGATCGAGGCCGACGAGGTCGCCCCCAGCCTGCGCTGGGCCCGCGCCAGCATCTCCAAGTCCTCCGGCGGCTCGTCCGGCGGTGGCAACGGCGGCGGTGGTGGCGGCGGCTCCTACAGCCCGCCCCCGCCCAGCGACGACGACGTCCCGTTCTAGACCCCACACGATCCAACGACCACTCCGTCACGCAGACGTGACTGACGCGGGCGCCACGCCCGCGGTACCGAGGAGAGCCTCCCCATGGCCAAGAAGAAGCCGTCCAAGCGCAGCAAGCCGGTGCGTACCAAGCCGTGCCCGATGTGCCAGCAGGGCATCGAGTACATCGACTACAAGGACCTCGCACTGCTGAAGTCCTTCGTCACCGACCGTGGCCGCATCAAGGCCCGTCGCCAGACCGGCGCCTGCGCCCAGCACCAGTCCAAGCTTGCCGAGGCGATCAAGAACGCCCGCGAGATGGCGCTGATCCCCTACCTCGGCGGCTGAGCCACCCGAGCGAGCAAGGAGACAACCATGAAGGTCGTCCTGCAACAGGAAGTCGACAACCTCGGGCTGGCCGGTGACGTCGTGGACGTCGCCGATGGCTATGGCCGCAACTACCTGCTCCCGCGTGGCATGGCCATCCTGGCCAGCAAAGGCGCGATGAAGCAGGCCCAGGCCATGACCCGGGCACGCAAGGTCGAGGAGTCCGAGACCATCGACGACGCCTACGAGATGAAGCGCCAGATCGAGGAGCGCACGCTCAAGGTCGAGGTCCGCGTCGACGAGCGTGGTCACCTCTACGGCTCGGTCGGGCGTGGCGACGTGGTGCGCGTGCTCAAGCAGCGCGGTCACCGTCTCGAGGAGAAGCGCGTCGAGCTGCGGTCCAACATCAAGGAGATCGGGACCTACGAGATCGAGGTCCAGGTCCACCCGCAGGTGATGGCCACCGTGACCCTCGACGTGCTCGACGAGACCGGTGAGGTCATCGCGGGCCAGATCGAGGAGACCCCGATCGCACCCCCGCCACTGTCGGGCGAGATCGACCCCGACGTCGACCCAGCCGCAGCGGCCGAGGCGGACGGCACCGACGAGTTGTCCTCGGACGAGCTCGAGCGGCTCGCCGCCCAGGCCCTCGAGGCTGCCCAGGAGTTCGACGACTCCGACACCTCCGACGACGAGACCTCCGACGAGGCGTCCGAGGACGCGTCCAACACCGACGATGCCGCGGCCGAGGCCGCCACGTCGGACGCCTGAGCCTCTGCCGACGCCCGGCGTGTCACGCGTCACGGCCACAACGTCCGGTTTCGGACATGGCCTCGAGTGGACGCCGGGCCCTGCGGTTGGATACCGTCCGGGTTGAGCGGGAGTTACAAATCGGAATCAACTTCCCGCGAGGGTGTAAGGATCGCACGCCACGATCGTTGCTCCCACAGCGCAAGGTCTGACGAACCCGTCCGGGGGGAAGGGTTCGTCAGCTCGACAGCAATGTCGAGGTGGAGCCCGGCGACGCGCCCCGCGTCGCCGGGCTTCGCGCTGTCCAGGGGAGTCCAGGGGGAATTCGCGGCGTGGCTCGCCCTCGACACTCCTGCTGGCGTTCGCTCCCGGCTGTGCATGGATCGAACGCCACGCTCTCGGCTGACGCGAGATCCCTTGGCGTTCGCCCCCTGCTGGGTCCGGGTCGAACGCCGGGCTCCTGGGTCACCTGAGTGCCTGATGGCGTTCGCTCCCGGTTGAGTCGGGGTGGAACGCCACGGTCAGATCGCGGGGCTGACCTCGACGGTCGGGGGCCGGTCCGCTGGCCACTGCGAGACCAGGGCGAAGCGGCTGCCGCGGATCAGCGTGATGCGACACTCCAGCGGCCGGTCGCCGTGTCGGCTGGTGCGCACGATGCGCTGGACGGCCTCGTCCTCGTCGAGGTCGAGCACCTCACGCAGGTGCGCGTCGGGGACCACCGGGGTGATGATCTCCTCGCCACTGGTCGGCGAGATCCCCAGGAGGTCGTCCAGTTCGTCGTACAACGCCGTGTGGCGGAAGTCGACCTGCAACAGCGGTTCGGCGACGTCACCGGGCAGCCACACCGTGTCCAACGCCAGCGGTTCGCCGTCGAGACGACGGAGGCGTTCGAGCACCACCAGCGGTGCGTCAGCATCGACTTCCAGCTTCGCGGCGGCACGCTCGTCGGTGGTGGCGTCCAGGCGCAGCACCTCGCTGGTCTGGGCGGCGCCGGTCGCCTCCACGGCCCGGAACAGGCTGTAGACCGTTCCCATGGCCTGCAGCAACTGCGGTCGGACGACGGTGCTGCCGCGGCCGCGTTCGCGCTGGATCACCCCGCGGGCCTTGAGCCGGTCGACCGCCTCGCGGACGGTGTGGCGGCTGACGTCGTAGTGCTCGACCAGCTCGCGGTCGGTCGGGAACCGGTCGGCGATCTCGCCATCGGCGAGCCGGCGCTCGAGGTCGTCCAGCACCTGGCGCCACAGCGGGGCGGTGTCGGTCGTCACGGGCGCACCTGTTCCGGTTCCTGCTCAGTGGTGGGGGAGGTGCGCTCGGACCCGCGTGCGGCCATGCGTCGCAGGTCGACGATCGCCGCGACGGCGGTGGCCAGCACGCCCGCCCCGACCAGGGTGGCGGCTCCGCCGGGGATCGGGACGTCGCCGGCGAGCTGCTGGCCGAGCACGATGACGGCCATCGCGACGACGAACCAGCCGAACCCCCGTCGCAGGCTGTCCTGCGGGATCCTCGACACCAGCCGGTTGCCGATCACGGTGCCGACGATCGCGGCCGCGGTGACGCCCAGGGCGAGACCCCAGTCCAGTTGCACGGTCGCGAGGTAGCCCGCCAGCCCGGCGGCCGACTTCATCGCGATGACCACCAGCGACGTGCCGACGGCGGTGGCCATCGGCAGGCCACCCAACAGCACCAGTGCGGGCACGACCAGGAACCCGCCACCGGCACCGACCAGGCCGGTCACCACCCCGACGGCCAGGCCGTGGAGGATGGCGTGGCCGGTCGCGAGGCGGCCGTCGCCCGCCGAGGGCACGGTGTCCGGGCCGCGCAGCATGGCCACGGCGGTGACGGCCATCATGATCCCGAACGCGACCAGCAGCCAGTCGCCGGGGACGAACGCCGCCAGCCGGCCACCGGCGTAGGCACCCACCATCCCGCCGCCACCGAACACCAGGCCGGTCCGCCACTGGACCCGTCCGGCCCGGGCGTGGGACACGGCCCCGGCCGCGGCAGTGACGCCGACGACCAGCAGCGAGGTGGCGATGGCGGCCTTGGGGTCCTGGCCGGCGACCCACACGAGGATGGGGACGGTCAGGATGGAGCCTCCGCCACCGAGCAGGCCGAGCGAGATCCCGATCAGCACCGACAGCGCGAGCGTGAGCGCCAGCGTCATCGGTCGCTCGACGTCACGAGTCCGAGGTCGACCGCGCGGTCGAACTCGTCGTCGATCAGCACGACGTCGCGCCCGGTGGCATCGAGCAGGGAGGCGGCGATGGCCGCGCGGTACCCGGCGCCGCAGTGCACCCACGTGGTGCCGTCGGTCGGGACCTCGTCGAGTCGGTGCGGCAGCTCGTGGATGGGGACGTGCTGGCTGCCCGGGACGTGCGACACCACCCGCTCGTCCGTCCGCCGGACGTCGAGGACCTGCGGGCGATCGGCGCCGTCCAGCGCCTCGGCCAGGTCCGCGAAGTCCACGATCGGGTAGTCCGCCAGCTCGCGGCCACCTGCCCAGTCATCGACCGTGCCGATGCCGGCCGCGGCAGGACGCTCGATGCCGATGCGGACCAGCTCGCGCTGGGCCTCGGCGACCTCGTCGGCAGTGCCGAGCAGCGTGATCGGTGCGCCCCGGGGCTTGAGCCACCCGACGTAGGTGACGAAGCTGCCGTCCAGCCCGATGTTGACGGTGCCGGTCACGTGGCCGGGGGCGTAGGCGGTGCGCGACCGCAGGTCGACGACCCACTCACCGGCGTCGATCCGGCGACGCAGCTCGGCCGGGTCGGCGGGCTGGAGCGGTGACAGGTCCGGCCGGTCCGGGCCGTCCGCGTTGGTCGGGGCCATGTGGACGTAGTAGGCGGGCCATGCACCCAGCCCGGCCAGCGTGTCGGCCACGAACGCGTCGCGGTCGTCGGTCAGGACCGGGTTGATGGCCTGTTCGTCGGCGATCGTGCCGGAGGTCCCCTCGGCCTGGCTCGCGGCACAGAAGCTGCCGAACCCGTGCGTGGGCAGCAGGGCCGTCTCGGCCGGCAGTTCGTCGGCCAGCCGACGTGCGGAGTCCCACTGGTGGCGCACCAGGGCGTCGGTGTGGTCCGGGCCCAGCAGGTCCGGCCGCCCGGTCGAGCCGTACAGCAGTGACCCGCCGGAGAACAGGGCCGGTGGCTGGCCGTCGACGTCGACGACGTACGCCAGGTGGGTGAAGGTGTGGCCGGGGGTGGCGAGCACGCGGACGGTCATGTCGCCAGCCGTGAGCCGGTCGCCGTCGGACACGCCGTGGCGGTCGAACGAGACCTCGTCGGCCGCGTTGACCACGTAGGTGGCCCCGGTCAGCTCGGCGAGCGCGTGTCCACCGGTGACGTAGTCGTTGTGGATGTGGGTCTCGAGCACGTGGCTGACCGTCGGGTCGCCGTGTTCGGCCAGCACGTCCAGGACCCGGTCGATGTCTCGTTGCGGGTCGACCACCAGGGCCACGCCGTCGTGGATGGCGACGTAGCTGCGGTCGCCCAGCGTCGGGGTCTCGATCGTGACGATCTCCATCGATCGTGCTCCGTGGTCTCGGGTGGGGTGCAGTTCGTGCCTGGACCAACGCGAGCAATTGTACGGACATTCCGATCCAGGTGTCCGTCCGTGGCGGGACGGCGTCAGGCCGACGCCAGCCCACCCGGCGCCGGCTCGGCGGGGGGCCGAGCCAACTGCGCGATCGACGGCGAGCCGGCATCCACCACGAACCCCCGTCCGGGGCCGAGCGGTGTCGAGACGTGGCGGGGCAGTCTCACGTCGAGCAGGTCGCCGCCCGTCGCCAGGTCGGGTTGGAGCAGGACCCCCGTCCGCGCGGTGCACAGGGCCCGGAGCCACCCGCCGAACGGGCCGCGGAGCTCGTCGGGACGACCGCTGGCCACCACCGTCACCCGTCGGCAGCTCCGGACGATATGACCCAGCCGGTCGAGGTCGCCCCAGCGACGGACGTCGTCGACCAGCACCAGGCAGCGACGGTCGGCGTCCTGCTCGACGGCAGCCAGGACCCGGTCCAGCACGGCGGGCGAACCCGACGCGTCCAGGCTCGGCCAGCCGTGCAGCGTCGAACGGTCCTCGTCGCAGACCGCGACCTGGTGCACACGTGGATCGGCCCGGCGCACCTGGCTCGCGATCACCTGCAGCACGCTGGTCCGTCCGGACCGCGCCGGCCCTGCCACGACGGCATGGTCGCCAGGATGGAGGTGGAGGACGGCCGGGACGGCATCACGTCCGGTCCCGATCGGGAGCCACAGGCCATTCTGGCTGGTCGGCGGGGGCAGGTCGTCGATCGCCGACCGGTCCGGCAGGCCGGTGATCCGGTGGGGTGGGCGGTTCCGCGGCCCGGGACGCGGACGGGTGAGTCGATCCCACGAGGGCGGTTCCGCGACCTGGAGTTCGACCAGGTCGCCGGGGTCCAACGCGCGACCGGGGACGGCAGGCGACCAGTCGCGGGAGATCCCCATCATCGCCAGTTCGCGGTCGTCGACGTCCAGCACGAGACGACGGCTGAACGCACTCCGCAGCCTCGCGGGAGTTCCGGTGAGGCGATCCGTTGCCGCCGCCACGGCCACGTCGACCGACGGTCCGTCGTCCAGGACCCGGCCGAGACGACTGGCGATGTCGGCGCCGGCCCGCGGGTCGTCGACGTCGAGCAGGGCCGCCAGGCCGTCCACGAGGACGACGATCCGGGGTGGTCTGGCAGTTCGGGCATCGTCACCGAGATCCGTCGTGCGACGTCGGCGGTCGACCTCCTCGAGCAGCCAGCCGAACAGGGCCACGGTGTCGTCGTGGTCGTGCCCGTCCACCACCGAGCCGACGTGGGGCAGGCAGCGGGCGGCCTTCCACGGCCCGGTGCCGTCGTGCACGACGTGGAGGTGCACGTCGTCCGGCCCGGCCTCGGCGACCAGGCCGGCAGCCACGGCCACCAGCGTGGTCGTCGTGCCACTGCCACGTCGGCCCACGACGGCCAGGTGGCCCTGGTCCGGACGCCAGTGCACGGGTCGCTGGGACTGTTGGTCCGGGAAGTCGGCGAGCCCGACCAGGACTCCCCGCGTGGGGTCGGGGCGGAGGTCGTCGAGTGGGACGTGGTCGGGGAGCGGGGGCAGCCACGGCCGGCGAGGCGGCGGCAGGCCCAGCGCGGCCGTGCGGTCGAGGCAGCGTTCGACCAGGATCGGCAGGTGGTCCTGGGCGGGCCCCGCGGGGTCGTCGGAGGACGACACGCCGAGCCGGAAGTCGGTGACGACGAGGGCCGCACCGGTGCCAGTCGGTGGGGCCGACGCGTGTGCGACCTGGACCTCCCGAGGTTCGGCCTGCCCCCGGCGGATCCATGCCCGACCGGGGATCTCCGGATCGAGGTGGGCCGGTCGCGGGTCGTCGAGGACGTCACGGGCCTCCGCCTCGCCGTGCACGCGCAGGGCGATCCGCAGGTCGGTGTTGGCCCGGATGTCGGCGCTGATGCAGCCGCGTGGCCGCTGGGTCGCCAGCACCAGGTGCAGGCCGAGGCTCCGGCCGCGCTGTGCGACGCCCACCAGTGCGTCGAGGAAGTCGGGCAGCTCGGACGCCATTGTTGCGAACTCGTCGATGACGACGACCAGGCGGGGGAGTGCCTCACCCGGTGATCCCGCCGCTCGGTGGCTGGGCAGGTCGTCGACGCCGGCGGCGGCCAGGACCCGCTCGCGGCGTCGTAGTTCGGCTCGTAGAGACCGCAGGGCCCGCTCGCCGAGCGCCTCGTCGAGGTCGGTGACGAGGCCGACCGTGTGGGGGAGGTCGGCGCAGGTTCGGAAGGCGGACCCGCCCTTGTAGTCCACGAGCACGAAGACGACGTCGTCGGTCGTGTGGCGCAGGGCGAGTCCGGTCACCAGGGTGCGCAGCAGCTCGGACTTGCCCGATCCGGTGGTGCCCGCCACCAGGGCGTGCGGTCCGTCGCCGACGAGGTCGAGTTCGACGACCCCGTCCCGGTCCCGACCGATCGGGACGACCAGTCCGTCGGCGCTGGGCCGCCCGGCGTCGTTGTCGTCGACGAGGTCCGCGAGTGGCACGGCCGTCGGCAGGGTGGACGAGCTGCTGGCTCGCTCCGGGTCGACACATCGAGCGAGGGCGCGGGCGACGTGTCGGGCGGTCGCGGTGTCCGCCACGGCCAGTGCCAGCGTGTCGACTCCTGCGTCCCGGTCGCGCAGGAACCGACCCGTCCCGTCGGCGAGGGCCTCCATCACGACGGTGCACGTGGCCGGGAGCTGGTCAGCATGGTCCGCCATGACGATGGCCAGGGTCGTGGTCCCAGCCGACCCGCCGTCGACATCCTCGCCCGAGACGCCCACGCCATCCGGGAGCACGCGACCGCCCGGCCCGTCCTCGTCGATGACCAGGAGCCTGGCCGGCGCGGTCTCGTGGATCCGGTCCCGCGCCGGCCGGCGACCCGGCTGGCTCGCCGGGCTCCGGGACTCTCGGCGTCCACCCCGGGTGGAGACGTGGGGAAGCCACTTCGCCCAGTCCCAGGTCGTCGGTGCGCCAACCGGCTCGATCACCAGGTCTGCCGGGCCGTGGAGGACGGCCGCCTGCAGCACCAGCGATCGGGCGACGGCTCGACGGACGTCCGCCACGCCCACCAGCCCGATGATGCGGTGTCGTGCGAGGTCCAGCGGGACCGGGAGGTCGTGCAGGACGGCCTCGACACGCGATCCCCCCGGTGGGGGACCGGACGGACCGGTCGGGGCGCCATCGGATCCCACCAGGCGTGGTCCCCAGGTCACGTCCCCGGATCCCCACCGCACCACGAGCGCGTCGTCGTGGTGCAGGCGACGTTCCCACAGGCGACGGCTCGGATCGGTCGCGCGGTCCACGAGCAGCCCGAGGTCGGGCACCGCCTCCTCGCGCCGGATCCGTTCTGCGGCACGGGCGGACGCGAGGTCGTCGTCGAAGCGGGCGAGGTCGGCCCTCCGGGTGCGTGACGCCTCGCGCCCGTCCCGGCGAGCCCGGCGCCGGTTCGACCACCACGTCGCCAGGGCCATCACCGGGGACAGCAGCGCGAACAGGGCGAAGCGGACACTGCCCGTCATCGCGACCATCGCCCCGCCCAGCGCCAGCGGGGCCAGGATCCCGGCCCACCGCAGTGCCGGTGCGGCGCGTGGAGACTCCACGGGTGCTGGCGGGGTGATCAATCCGACCGGCAGAGGCGGACCGGGGCGCGGGGGTCGGTGGACCTGCCGGAGCTTCCCGCCGAGGTCGTGGCCACGGGGGGCCTCGCATCCGGTCGGCCGGTCGATGCGCAGCACGGTCGCGCCCAGCCGCAGGGTGACGGGCACGGTGAGCAGCGTGGGCTCGCCGGGGGCGACGGCCTCGCCCCCCGTCCAGGTCCCGTTGTGGGACAGCAGGTCGACGACCTCCACGGCGTCGCGGTCGAACCGGACCCGGAGGTGGTGGGCCGAGGCGGTGTTGGACGTCAGGACCAGGTCGTTGTCCTCGTCACGTCCGACCGTGAGCGTGGTCCCGACCCGGGACCGCGTGGACCGTCCGGTTCCCGGCCCCGCGACCACGCAGACCCGCAACGGGCCATCGCTCGCCGTCGGGCAGGCCGATGCCGGGTGGGGGTGGGCCACGACCGGGTCGGTGGGCCGGGTGGACAGCGTGGCGCCCGGCGGGATCGCGACCTGTTCCACCGTGTCGTGGAGGTCGACGAGCCGACCGTCGACCCAGGCCGACGACCCGTCGGTCGGCAGGCCCTCGGCCCGGAGCAGGTCCGCGACGGTCGTGCCCGGTGGCACGGACGCTGCCACCTCCCGTTGCCCGTCCGGCCCGGCGAGGACCAGGCGCAGCGTCATCACAGGTCCAGTGAGCGCAACGCTGCCATGAAGGGGATCGCGAGGAAGATCACGCCCGGGACGAGCGTCGCCACGGCCACGGGGATCCACACCTGCTGCGCCCGTCGCTCCATCGTCTCGACCAGCTCGCGCTGGACGTCCCGCCGGATGGCGCGGGCCTCCTCGGTCAGCAGGCGACCGAGGTCGGTCGCCTCGCGGTTCAACGACAGGACGGCGACGAACTTGGTGACCGCGTCCACGTCGGCGAGGTCAGCCCACTCACGCAGGGCGGTCTCGGTGTCCAGGCCCTGGCGAACGCGACGCAGGACGCGTTCGAGATCCGATGCCACCGCACCCTGCCCCCGGGTGGCGACCCGCTCCAGCGCCCCGTTCAGCGAGAACCCGGCGCCCAGCAGCATCGCGGTCTGCTCCGACACGACCGGCAGTTCGAGGAACAGCGCCCGCTTCCAGGCATCGGAGGCACGGGCGACCTGTTGCTCGACGACCAGGAACGCCAGCAGTGCCCCACCGACGACGAACAGCACGGCGACCGCCGGCGGGGTCGGGGCGACCAGGGCGACCAGCGTGCCGATCGCCAGGCCGCACAGCGACCAGGCGACCTGGCGGACACGGAAGGCGGTGACGTCGTACTCGGCGTGGATGCGACGGAGGCGACGATGGAGCTCCTCGCCGACGCCGAACAGTCGGGACACGCGATCCCCCAGCGACCGGGCGAGCGGCCCGACGGCCTGTGCGAACGACTCGGCGGACAGCAGGCCGACCCGTGGCCTCACACCCATCCCGCCGGGCACGTAGGGCCCGAGCCGGTCCTCGAGCCGGGGTCGTGAGAACCATCGCAGCCGGTGCAGCAGCAACGACAGGCCGACCCACAGGGCCAACCCGGAGGGCAGGAGCCAGGCCGTCATGGTCCGGTCCGGTCGTCGTGGAACACCCGGTCCTCGTTGGGCAGCCGCATGAGACGCCCCGCCCAGATCCAGCAGGCGGCGATCATGACCAGGGCGACCAGCACGGCGGCCTGCGCCCCCGGCGAGGCATAGGCGTCGGCGCCCGGCCCGATGGACTGGCCGACCAGCGCCATCCCCAGCGGGACGATCAGCACGAAGCTGCGGGCGAACCGGGCACCGGCCTGCTTGGCGCGGGCGTCCTTGCGCCCCTGCAGGTCCAAGATCCGGTCCTCGACCAGGGCCGCCAGGCGGCGGTCGACCTCGGTCCCGCCGATCTCGTGGGCCACCAGGAGCGTCTCGCACACCGCGTCGGCGGTCGGGTCGGCGAGCTGTGCCTTGAGCACGGCGAGGGTGTGGTCGAAGTCGGTGGAGATCAACCACTCGCGGTGTGCGGCGTCGAAGGCGCCACGCATCTCCTCGGGCGCGCGACGTCCCACCGCGAACAGGGCCTGCGGGATCGAGCGCCCGAGGCTGACGGCCTGGATCCGCAACTCCTCGATCATCCGTGGCCAGGCGTCGCGAGACCGGTCGAGACGTCGGGTCCGGCGCTGGTGCGCGGCCAGCACGGGCACGGCGGCCCCGACGGCACCGGTGACCAGCCACAGCAGGTTCCCCGGGAACAACACCCAGCCGACCAGGGCTCCGAGGGCGAACAGGACGACCGCGACGGCCGCGAACTCCCGGACGCCCACGCCACCGAGACCCGCCTGGACGAGCAGGTCGTCGAGTCGCTGGCGACGTGACGGCCCGGTGGTCGGCCGTCGTCGCCTGACCGGCAGGGCCAGCAGGGCGGTGCCCAGCCCGGCCAGCACGGCGAGCAGGAACCCGCCGGCTCCGGACGTCAGCAGGTCAGCCACGGCCGACCTCCGTGTCGTCACCGACCGGGCGCGGTGTCGAGGCTTGGCTCGCGCCGTCGTCGAGCACCTCCCGGAGGTCCACGCCGTCCCGCGCGAACAGGTCAGCCAGTCGCTGGGGCAGTTGGCCGGTCCACGCCAGTCGTCCGTCCGGCCCGCGTCGGTGCAGCTGGGTCGTGGTGAACGTCGCGGCCTCCGCGCCGGCCTGCTGGTGTTCGACCGCGACGACCTCGGTGACCCGGGGGATGCCGTCGATGCGCTGCGTGTGGACCACGACGTCCACGGCCTCGCTCACCAGTGCGTTGAGGGCCGACATCGGCAGCTCCGAGCGGGTGTCGGCCAGTTGGGCGATGAACCGGAGCCGCGTGAGGGCCTGCCGGGCCGATCCTGCATGGATCGTGGTGTAGCCCTTGACGCCCGACGACAGGGTCAGCAGCAACGGCAACGCCTCGCGGTCGCGGACCTCGCCGACGATGGCGATGTCGGGGGCCATCCGCAGGAAGCCGGCGACCAGCCGTCGCAGGTCGACCTCGGGACGGTCGGGTCGACCGGCCCGGGTCTGCATCGACGCGACGTTGGGCTGGGGCACGTCGACCTCGAAGACCTCCTCGGCGGTGACCACCCGCAGGGACGGGTCCAGCTCGGCGGTGCAGCACGACAGCATGGTGGTCTTGCCCGAGCCGGGCGGACCGGCGAACACGATCGAGGCTCGGCTGCGCATGCACGCGCCCAGGAACCGGGCGACGTCGTGGGTCAGCATCCCCTGGTCGACCAACTGTCCCAGCGACCGGAATCCGACCCCGGTGAACTTGCGGATGTTGACGAGCATGTGGTTGCCGCGACCGACGTCGCGGTGGACGATGTGGAGCCGTGCTCCGTCGTCGAGCTGGGCGTCCTGGAGCCCCTCCGACGGATCGAGCTTGCGATGTGACGTCGACGCGTCGTCGAGGATCTTGGTGAGGATCCGCACGACGTGGTCGTCGTCGTGGAACGACTCGTCGTGGTAGCCGGACTGCCCGCGATGACGCTTGACGAACACCTGGTCCGGGGCGTTGATCATGATCTCCCAGACGTCCTCGTCGTCCAGCAGTGGTTGGAGCGGGCCGTAGCCGGTGAGGTTGCGCCAGGCTCGGTCCACCACCAGTTCGGGGGCGACCAGGTCGAAGGGGCGGCGGCCGTTCTTGAAGTCCAGGCTCCACCGCGCGACCTCGTCCTCGATGAGGGTGCGCAGCTCGTCGGTCGCGTGGTCATCGACGGCCAGGGCGGCGTCGCGGGCCCGCTCGAGCACGCGCTGCTCGACCACCTCCAAGGGGTTGACGTCGTCGCGGATCCCGGCGCTCATCCGGCACCCCCGGGCTCCAGCCCCAGCGACCCCGGGGTGATCCGCTCGGGCATCGTCGTGCCGGCGATCGGCTCGGTCGCCAACCCGTCGAGCAGTCGATCGCGCACGCCCCGGACTCCCGCGGCGAGGGGGGAGGCGAGGCTGCGGGGGAGTGCCACCCCGTCCCGGAGTGCGTCGTCGACCTTGCGGCTGGGCAGGAAGATCGGGCTGGCGAGCTCGTCCGCCGATCCGCCGAGGCTGGACGCGGCCAGCGACTGGAGGGCGGTGACGATCTCGGCCCGCAGGCGGGGGCTCCGGGGGGCGCAGGTGATCACCGGGAGGATGCGCGCGACGGGCACGCCGAGGTGGTGGAGGTCCAGCAGGACGCGGACGTGTGCATGGACCCCCTTGAGGCCCGGTCGGCCGACGAGCACGATCACCTGGGCGCGCAGGGCAGCCGACCGTGCCATCAGGTGGCGTTCTTCGATGTCGGCCGACCCGGTGTCGTCCTCGCCCTCGAGGTCGGCCTCGATGTCGCACACGACCAGGTCGAAGCAGCGTTGCAGCGAGTCCAGCGTGCTCGAGAAGGCGGTCGGCCGGATGGTGGGCCACTGGCGCGGGCGACGCAGACCAAGGAGCAGGCGGTAGCCCCGCTCGGTGATGGTGAACGTCTGCGCGACGACGTCCTTGCCCCGTGGTCGGGACACGCGGTGGGCGTCGACGATGTCCTGCACGGACGGCACGACCACCCGCGAGTCGTGCAGCATCGCCTGGTCGGCCACCCGGCACAGGTCGGCCAGCAGCACGGACTCGTCCCCGGTCGCGGCCAGTCCCTGGGCGAGTGCGATCGTCGTGACCGACGTGCCGGCGCCGGCCGGCCCGACGACGGCGACGAGCTCGCCGGCACGCTCGTCCCGCGGGTCGTCGTCGACGGTGCGCACGACGTCGGACTCGCCGATCATCGTGGCGTGCTGGCCGAGCACCTCCAGGAGCTCTGCCCGGTCGTGTGACGGGTGCAGCACCGAGACGGCGCCGAGGTCGCGCCACTCGCGCAGGTCGGTGGCGACGACGATGGGCACGGCCCCGTGCGAGGCCACCTCGGTCAGCAGGTCGTGGTCGACGCCTGCCACGTCAGCGTCGAGCACGACGGCCGACCACGCGCGCCCGGAGCGGAGCCGGGACCCGACCTGGGCGGGTGACATGCAGCGGACGACCTCGCAGGGAACGGCCCCGGTGGTGGCCCACTGGCCGAGCCGCGCGAACCACTCCGCGCGGGGCCGGCCGAGGGCGAGCAGGACGTAGCGCTCCTGCATCAGCCACCCCCGGTCGGTGACGTGCTGGGTGGTGGCTCGGTGGGCGCAGCGGTCTCCGGGGCAGCGGCGGGAGTCGTCGCGTCGGGCTCGGCCGGTCCGGTGTCGTCGACCGGCGACGAACCGAGGTCCTCCGCGAACGGGCTGTCGGCGACCATGGAGGTCTCGGCCGGGTCGGACGGCGTCGCGGAGTCCCCGGTCCGTGCCGACGCCACCAGGTGGACCGCCGCCTCGTCGACCGCGTTGCCCAGTGCCAGCACCCGAGCCGGATCGTCCACGGCCAGGGTGATGGTCACGGCCCCGCCGTCGATGGTGCCCCGGACGACCTCCAGGCCGGTCGCGACGTAGCCGGTCCGCCCGTCGGCGGTCGCCATCACGTCGACACGGTCACCCGGGTCGAGTTGTCCTGCCAGGGCACGCGAGGTCGGCAGTTCGAAGCTGAACAGCGAGCGACCCGGTGCGGCGTCGGGGGTTCGCACGACGCTGCGTGTCACGAGGTCGCCAGCGGACAGGGGTGCGATGGCGATCGCGCCCACGAGTTCGTCCACCTGGGCGAAGGTCCGGTCGGCCTGGGCGTCGGGGAGGTCGATCGCCACGGTGTCGAGGTCGTCGACGGCGAGTTCGTCCCCGGCGGCGACCGTCGTGCTCACGACGACCCACCGGGTGGTCGGCTCCGCCGTCGCGGAGAGCCAGGCGGCGAACACCCCGATGACCGCGAGCGTGATGAGGAGTGCGCCGACGACCGCGCGTCCACCGGGCAGGGAGCGTCGACGAGCGACCTGGCGGTCGTCCGGCTCCGGCTCCGTCCGTCCGATCGGTGCGCTGGTCGCGGTTCCGAGGTCAGGCACGGTGGTCTCCTCGGTGGTCGGTTCGCGGCCGCGTGGTCATCGGTGGTCCACCAGGACCACCTGGACGGCATCGGTCGCGACGTAGACGGGCTGGCCGCCAGGCCCCTGGTCCAGGGTGAGGACGTCCTCGCCCACCGCCACGAGTCGGCCGCGGACCGGTTCGGGCCGGCCCCGGACGACCACGGCCAGGTGGGGGCGGTCGGCCTCCCAACGGGCCAGGACGTGGGGCAGGGTCCGGTCCAGGGCGGCACTCCGGTTGCCCTGTGCCACGGCGACGCGTCGTTCTGGATCGGGGCGCGCCGTCACGACGTCGGACAGCCGGACATGGGCGCGCTGGTCCGCCGAGGTCGCGACGACGACGTGGTCCGGCGCGACGGCCAGGAGGCTGCCCTGCACGAGGTGGTCGCCCGGAAGCTCGAGGGTCACGCCGGCGCGCTGCTCGGCAAGGTCGCGGAGGGTCCCCGCGAGCGTGGCGGTCTCGACCGAGACCCGCCGGAGCAGGTGGGCATCCGCACGGTCCGCGACGGCCCGGTCCAGCAGGGCGTCGTCACGAAGTCCGACGGTCGGGTCGTGTCCCGGTCGCCAGGTCATCCGGCTTCCGATGTCGGCGCGGGGAAGCGCATGACCTGGCCCGGGAGGATCAGGTCGGGATTGTCCCGGTCGACGAGCCGGTCACGGTTGACCTCGACCAGTCGTCGCCACCACGTGGCGACCTCGTCCTCGGTCGGGACCCGGCCGAGGTGGCGGGCGACCTCGCGCTCGGCCACACCCCAGAAGTGGTCGCCGGCCACCACGGTCCAGGTGGTGGCCTCCGACGCGTCGACGTTGACCGTGGGTTCGCCGTCGGGTGCTGTGGTCGCCTGGTCTGCGTCCGCCCCGCTGCTCCGGTCGGCGGTCTCGGCCGCGGCCGCTCCGGTCGCCTCGGCGGTGGCTGGCTCGTCCGGCCCCGTCATCGTCTCGTTCGACTCCTCCCGGGTGGACGTCGGTGTCTCGTCGGGTGCGGGGGACGGGACGCGGACCAGCCGCGGGGGGTCGTCCGGGTGGTTCGCGGTCGGGTCGTCAGGACTCGGGTCGGGGACGTCGGTCACGCGGTCGTGATCGGTCCCCGGAGAGGGGCGCGGCGCAGGATCGACCGGCGGGGTGCTCGTGGGACCGGGTGGAGATGGGGACGTGGCCGAAGGTGCCGGCTGCGAGGTGGTCGGGTCGCCCGAGGGAGTGTCCGCTGGTGCCGGCGTGGTCGGGCCGGCGGAGGGGGGTGCCCGACGCAGGCGTGGTGGGGTGGTCGGGGAGACGGCCGGATCCGGAGTGGGCGTGGGGTTCGGGAGTCGACGCAGCGACGGTGGACTGGTGGCCGCTCGTGGGAGGTCGACGCTGCCACGCACCCCGGCGGGCAGCGGGGCGGCCGCGGCAGTCGCCGGACCCGACGTGTTCGCGAAGGCGGCGCCCGGACCCGACGCCATGGGGGTCGCGGCCATGACGCCAGCCCCCACCATGGCCGTGGCCAGGTGGCGGGCCATGGTGGGCGTGATGACTCGGGCCAGGGATCCCAGCCAACCCGCGTCGGTCAGGACCGCGATGACCTGCAGCGCGGTCACGGCGAGCAGGTACCACGCAAGGGCGAGTGCGGCCACGCGGACGAGCGCCATCGCGACCAGCACCGGCGAGCGCGAACTCGCCCAGTCGAGCCACGAGCCGGGCGCACCGAGGTCGGGCGCTGCCAGTGCGGGCGGCACCAGGAGGTGCAGGCCCAGCACCACCGAGGCGAGGAGGCAGACACCGAGGACCGCACGAGCCGGTTGGCTCGATCGAGACTCCGGCGGGGGGACCGGCATGGCGTCTCCGGGGGGTGGACGTCATGCCGGACGCTACAAGAGGTCACGTGGACCGGCAACGGGCGGCCTTCCGAACCTGTGGACAACCTCGACCGCCGTGTCGGCCGGTGTCCCCATCCCGAGGGGACCCCGGTCCCTGTGCATGGTGGTTTGCAGGACCTAGCGTCAGCGGTGCCAGCACGGGGATCGGGGCGCACCATGGCCAAGGGCAGGAACAAGGACGAGGTCGGGGACCTTCAGGCCGCCGCCGGGACAGACGGCGGGGACGCGCCGCCGCCTGCAAACGGCGACGACGGCTCTGCCGCAGCCAACACCATGCCGCAGTTTGCCTTCGAGGAGCTCGGCGTCATCGGCATCGCCTTGGCCCTGGTCGTGCTGGTCGCGATCCTCATGGTCATGGAGGCTCCTGACTGGACGGCCGAGCAGACGAACGTCAAGACCACGACGATCACGAATTCCGATGGCACGAGCGTCGAGGTGGTCACCGCACGAGACTTTCCGTTCGCTGCTCAGATGGCTCGACTGCTCGCTCTGGGTGGACTCGGAGTCATCGCACTGGGGGCGTGGCTGCAGGCTGCCGCCATGAGGAAGGCCGTCGTGCGAACCGAGCTGCCCCAGGCAGAGATTCTCGGCGGTCGTGCACTGCCTGGCTTCGAGAAGGTCGTGACGGCGGTCGGGGAGGCTTTCAGCAAGTTGAAGCCCCCCGTGGCGCTGGTGGTGGCTGGCCTCCTGATGCTCTTGGCGGCCGGCTGGATCGCGGTCGAGACGTTGCCGGTCAGGTCTGCGCCGGCTGGGACCACGAGCGATGCCGAGTCCGAGTCGGAGTCATCCGCGACTCCAGACCCGACAGCGACGTCGACACCCACGGGTGGCCCTGCCACCGGTGACGAGCCGCTGCCGACGTCCACGCCGACTGGCTGAGGCGCCTCGCACCAAGGTGAGTCGATTCAGCCGAGTCCGTCCAGCCAGTCGTCCGGGGCCGCCGCGACGCGCTCTGCACTGGGGGTCAGGCGGATGCGGGAGCGGGGGTGACGCCGAGCTGGCCGAGCATGCCGGCAACGTCCATGATGATGCGGCTCTCCACGAACATGCCGTCGCGGAAGCGGTCGATGGTCCAGGTCTCGACCGTGGCGGCGCGCCCGGTCGCTGGGATGCCCATGAATTCGCCGTCGTGTGTGCCTGTCCACGTGGAGAAGCCCAGGACCCTGTCGCCCTCCACGAGGGTGTCGTGGATCGTCCAGTGCAGGTCCGGGAAGCCGGTGAACATCATGCCGAGCACGTCGGCAAGGCCGGCCCGGCCGGGGCCCTGGCCGGGGAGCGGGTTCAACTCCACGAAGTCCTCGGCGACGATCTCGTCCAGCGCCCCGTCGAGGTCCTGGGCGTTGATCACGTCGTCGATGAAGCGTTGCTGGAGGACCCGGACGTCCTGCTGGACGGCGGAGTTGGTCAGGGTGGCGGTCATGGTGGTGCCTTTCGGTCGAGGGTTCGGGTGGGGGCTCACAGCGGCAGCGGGTGGCGCATCACGCCTGTGCCGGGAAGTCGTCCGCACAGGGTGCGGACGAACTCGAGCGCGTCCATCTCGACGTGCTCCCCGCCCGTGCCCTGGCTGAAGGTGCCGCCGGCGGTGCCGGTCAGGTGCATGTCGAAGGGTTCTTCGTGGAGTGCTGCCCATTCTCGGACGATGTCGGCGACCAGGCGGCCGTCGTGGTCGATGTGCAGGTCCATGGGCCGACCGATGGCGGCGTGGATGTCGATGCGGTGCGCCCAGACGTCACGGGTGAACCCCACTTCCAGGAGGTAGTTCACCGGTTTCCAACCGATCGGGGCGCCGAACGGCACCGGGGTGTAGCGCAGCGGCAGGGGCGTGCCGAACCGGCCCTCGACCGCCTTGCCGCCGACTGCGGCGAGCTGCGCGACCACCTCGGCGTTGCTGAGTTCCGAGCGCTCGCGGATCTGGAACTCGTTGAGGCCGTCGACCCAGTGGTGGGCGTCGATCTCCTTGTTGAGCGCCAGGCCACGTCGCAGCTGGTGCAGGAAGACCAGCGGGGAGGCCTGGGCATCGGCCGAGCCGAGGACGTGCAGGACCATCCGGCGGACGTCCCACCCGGGGCAGGCGGTGTCGTTCGCCCACTCCTGCGGGGTCAACGAGACGGCCAGGGCCGCGAACCTGTCGAACTCGTCCTGGGCGAGCCCCCGGGCCTGCCTGCGGTCGATGCGGATGGCTCCAGTGGTGGTGGGACTCATCGGACGCTCCTGTTCGTGGCATCGTCGACCAGGAGGTCGATCATTCGGTCCAGGTGCTGCAGCCAGCGGTCACCCCCCGGCTCGTTGCTCATCTGCGAATCGATCAGACCGGCGGTCACCGCGACGAGGCAGTCGATGTCCCCCTGGTTGGTCACGCCGGCCGCATCCGCCGCGACGACGACGTGGCCGAGCACCTCCTGGGCCACGGCGTAGGACTCGGCACTCGGCTCGAACCCCGGGATCACGCGGCTGAACAGCAGCGAGTAGCGCTCCGGATCTTCGACGGCGAAGTCGGCAACGACCCGCAGGCAGACCTTGAGCGCTGCCTCCGCGTCGTCGGGGAGGTCGACCGAGTCGAGCGTCTCCAGCAACTGCTGGTTGCCGTCGGCGAACATCGCGTCGTACAGGGCGTTCTTGGAGTCGAAGTAGGTGTACAACGACGGCTGCTGCACCCCGACCTCCGTGGCCAGGTCCCGCAGCGAGAACACCTGGATCCCCTGCTCGTGCGCAAGGCTCCAGGCCGCCTCGACGATCGAGGCGATCCGTGCCTCCCGACGCTGCGCGACCTTGCTGGCGACCACAGGGCTCCCCGCTCATTGGTTCCTATCAGTGATAGGGATCATTACCTATCACTGATAGGAAGTCAAGCCCTCGGCGGCGTGGCCTCGCGGTCGAAGGGACGGGAACGCCGTTCCATGGCCATGGCCTGTGTGACGAGACCATCGGTCTGCTCCAGGGACGGCCCGTTCATGTAAGGGACTCGGTCGGTGATCACGGTCGGGTCCCAGGGTGCATGATGGCATCCCGGCGGTTCCGGGTCGAGGCGAGACTCCGGTTCTGGAGGCCACCTGGAGTGGTGCTCCGTTGGTCTGAGTGCCTGCCCGGGTCGCCACGGATGACCCGGTTGAGGGAAGTGGGGGCCACCGTCGAGTGGTGCCCCGGTTGCAGCACATGAGTGGGCTGCCGCGGTGACGCGGTCGGATGCTCTTGGGACCGTTGGTGTCACCGTCGGGTCGACTCGACGACGGGAGACATCATGGAGACAGGACACCGGCAGCGACGGATCGTGGGGTTGGATCTGGGGGTGGCGTCGCGGCACACCGCCCAGGTTCTTGACGAGCAGGTGGAGGTGATCGCCAAGCGTCGGGTCGAACCGACCGTGGAAGGGTTCACCACGTTGGAACAGGCCGCGCTGGCGGGGGCGGATCCGGGCACGCGTCTGGAGGTGGTGATCGAACCGACCGGGGCGGCGTGGTTGCCGGTCGCGGTGTGGTTCACCCGCCGGGGCCACACCGTGTTTCGGGTCTCGACCCAGAAGGCGGCCGATCTGCGTCGGTTCCTGTCGCGGCACGCGAAGTCCAACAGCATCGACGCGCACACCCTGGCCCGGCTGCCACTGATCGACCCCGACGGGCTGACACCGGTGGCGCTGCCGGCCACGGCCGCCGCGGCCACTCTGGACCGCCGGGTGCGGGCTGCGGCCCGTCTGACCGACGAGATCGGGACCCACAAGCGCCGCCTGATCGAACTGGCCCGCCAGGCCATCCCGACCATCGGGACCGTGCTCGCCAGCCCGCTGAGTCGCACCGACCTGGCCGTGCTGGAACGCTACGCCGATCCTCGCCGGCTGGCTGCGGTCCGTCCCGATCGGCTCACCGCGCTGATCCACCGTGTTGCGCACGGCCACGGAGATCCTGCCGCCAAGGCCGAGGCGTTCCGGTCAGCCGCCCGTGCCGCCCTCGACCTCTACGGCGACCATGCCGCGATCAGCTTCGACAGCCTCGCCGACGAGATCACCACCGAGATCCGTCTCATCCGGACCCTCGAGACCGAACGCGACCGCCACACCGACGCCCGCGAACATGCCTACCGCACCGTCGATGCCACCCAGCTGGCCCGCACCCTGCCCGGTATCGCCACCACCGGCGGCCCGATCCTGGTCGCGGTCATGGGCGATCCCCACCGGTTCCCCAACGCGGCCGCGTTCAAGTCCTACGTCGGCCTGGCCCCCCGCGCCTCCGAAACCGGCAACACCGACCGCAAGGGCCAACCCATGTCCAAGGCCGGCAACCGCCGGCTCCGCACCCAACTGATCCGCTCGGCCGAGACCGCCCGCCAGCTCGACCCCCAACTCGCCGCGGTCTACCACGACCAGATGGTCCACAAGGGCGCCGTGCACACCAAAGCCCTCGCCGTGGTCGCCGCCCGACTCGCCGAACGTGCCTGGACCGTCATGGCCCGCAACAGCCCCTACGAACTCCGCGACCTCCACGGCAACCCCGTCGATCCCGCCACGGCCCGACGCATCATCACCGACCACTACACCGTGCCCGACCACATCCGCCGACAACGCCGATCCCACAAGAGCGGGAAGGCCCCTCACAGCGCACAGCGCTCACCGAGGCGACCTTCCCAACCCAAGCATCCCACCAGCCACACCACAACGTCAACCCCGGACGAAACCGCCGCTTGACATCCCAACAGCCTTAGGGAATCAGGCCAGGTCGTCGAGGAGGGCGAGGACGTCGTCGCCGTAGCGGTCGAGCTTGGTGGCGCCGACGCCGTGGCAGCGGGCCAGTTCGGCCGACGAGGTCGGGGCCGCCGCGGCGATCGCCTTGAGCGTGCGGTCGTTGAAGATGATGTAGGGCGGCATGCCCTGGTCGCGCGCCTGGTCGGTGCGCCACGCCCGCAGGGCCTGGAAGCGGTCCTCGGCCTCGGGGGTCAGCGCGTCCGGCTCGTCGACCGCCGCACCGGTCCCGGACAGCCGGTCCTGGCGCTGCTGGCGGTAGGCGTCCAGCCGGGACACCGAGGCGACCTCGCCGTCGCGTCGCGACCCCGGGCTGGTGGTGGTGCGACGGGGTCGGACCACTTTCGCCCGCTCGCCCTCCACCTCCACCTCCGTGTCGACCGACAGGTGGGCGGCCGCACCGTCGACGTCGACCACGACCCGGTCGGTCCCACCGGAACGCTCGACCCGTCGGACCACGACCTCGACGCCACCGGGGGCGGTCAGGACCGCGCCCGGCACCGCCTCGACCCGGCCGTCCACGACCCGCGGGGTGGACCGCTCGGGCAGGTCGTCGTCGTCGGCCGCCCGCTCGTCGGCCGCCCGTGACAGCTCGGCCACGAACGGGGACAGGCCATTGCGGTCCCCGACGACCGCGACCGACTCGCGACACCGGGTCACCGCGACGTGGAACACGCGACGCTCCTCCTCGACGTCCTCGGCCAGCCGGTGCGGCATCAGCCCGTCGGTCGCGGCGTACACCACGACGTGGTCCCACTCCATGCCCTTGACCCGGTGCACGGTCGACAGGGTCACGCCGTCGTCGTCACCCGGCAGGGCCAGCTGGTCACGCAGCCACGGGCCGAAGTTGGCCGGGTCGGGCTCGAGCAGGGCGAGCTGGGCCAGCGCGTCGAGGTCGTCGCCGTGGCTGGAGCCCTCCGGCCGGGACCGCGACGCGTCCAGCGTGTCCATCGCCTCACCCAGCCCGATCCGGCTGCGGATCAGCTGGAGGCACGCGGCGGTCTCGGCCCCGTCGGTGATCGCGTCGGACAGGGCCTGGACGTCGTCGAGGTAGTCGTCCCAGCGTGTGGCGTGGGTGGTCGACAGCACCTCGGAGACGGTGCGCAGCCGGTCCATCGAGAACCGCCGTCCACGGAGGTGGTCCGACACCGCCGACTTGACCTTGCGCGACGGGCGGTTCAGCGTCTCGAAGATGTCGCTGCGCTGCATCCGTTCGGGGTCCAGCCCCAGCCGCAGGTAGGCCAGCGCGGTGCGGATCCCGGTCCGCTGCAGCACCCCGACGTCCAGCACCTTGGTGTGCGGGACGCCGTCGATCGCCAGCGACACCTGGACCGGCAGCAGGGTCGCGTTGACCCGCGCCAGCACCGCGACGTCGGTGGGTGCGGCACCGTCGGCCAGCCGGTCGGTCACGACCTCCACGGTGCGTGCCGCCATCGCCCCGGCGTCGACGGCGTGGACCTGCGGCGCGACCTCGGAGTGGTCCCGGCCGGCGCGGATCTGCTTGTCGACCCGGCGGCGGTTGTGGCCCAGCAGGGTCGCCACCTGGTCGACGACCGCCGGCGGGCAGCGGTAGTTGACCTCGAGCGGGTGGTCGCCGGCGCCGGGGAAGTCGGCCGCGAAGTCGATCAGGTAGTCCGGGTCGGCCCCCGCGTAGCCGTAGATCACCTGGTCGTCGTCCCCGACCCCGAACACCTGCAGCGACGGGGACGCGACCAATCGCATCAGGAGGTGGAACGCCGGGGTGAGGTCCTGGAACTCGTCGACCAGCAGGTGGGTGCCCAGCCGCTGGGCCTGGGCCCGGACGTCGGGGCGGGTCAGCAGCAGCTCGCAGGCCCGGAAGATCATCTCGTCGAAGTCGATCAGGTTGCGGCGGTCCAGCTCGGCGCGGTACTTGCCGAACGTGTCGTCGAACTCGTCGACCTCGAACGCGAGCCCCGCCGACAGCGGGTCGACCAGCCCGAGCCGGACCAGCCCCAGTGCGTCGAGGTAGGCCTGGAACGGGTCGGTGTTGGGGATCCGGGCGGTCCGCACCAGCCGGTCCAGGATCGAGCGCTGCTGGCCCTCGTCGATGAGCTCGCGACGCCCGTCCAGGTCACAGATCCACTTGCCGAGGCTGTGGAAGGTCCGCACGCTGCGCCGCCCACCGGCGGCCACGCCCGGGACGTCGCCCAGCCGCTGGCGCATCTCGGCCGCGGCGCGGGTGTTGTAGGCCACGGCGGTGACCAGCGACGGCTCGTAGCCGCGGTCGGCCAGCAGGTGGCGCATCCGGGCGGTCAGCACGCGGGTCTTGCCCGAGCCGGCCGGCGCGATGATCCGGGCCGCCCCGCCGTCGTGCGCGACCGCCTCGCCCTGGTCCGCGGCCAGGTCGTCGCCGGCCGCGGTGGTCCCGAGCAGTCGCGGACGTCCCTCCTGGATCGACTCGCGGTGCACCAGTCCGGTCGGGGCACCGTCGTCGCCGAGCCCGGCGACCGGGCCACGGGGTCCACCGTCGGCCCAGGCCACCACGCCGTCGACGACCGCGTCCGCGTCCGGGGTGTCCTCGCCGCCGCGGCGACGCGCCAGCTCCCCGTGCCACCAGATCGGGTCGCCGGAGCGGGCGTCGTAGTTGTTGGCCCACACCAGGAAGTGGAGCCGCTCGCGCTCGAAGGTGAAGCCGTGGGGCAGCTCCCACGGGTCGCGCGTCTCGACCTCGGGCTCGCGCAGGCCGGCGTTGTCCGCGGCGAGCTCGACCACGACCGGCTCGCGACGTGCCCAGGCGAGGTGGAGCCGCGCGACCAGTGCTGACGGCGCGGCCACCGCGGCGTCGTCCACGACCAGTCGCGGGGCGTCCGCGGACGTGCCGGGCGGGGTCGGGGCACCCGGTGCGACCACGACGCCACGCCCCAGCGCCACGGGGCCGGGGTAGTGGGGATCGGGTTCGACGGGCATGACCACCGCAGGGTAGGGGCCGGGTGTGCCCCGTCGATCATCGTCCGGGCCGGTGTCGACACGTCGACCACGGTCGTCGAGTGTGCGGTTCGGGGACGCGCGTGGCCGCGATCAGCACACTCGACAGCGACGGACGGTCAGTCGGCGTCGTCGGCCGGTCGGAGTGCGACCAGCGCCGCACCGGGATCCTCACCCTGCTCGACCGCCTGCACCACGAGCAGGTCCGGATCGGTGACCGGGAAGGCGATCACCAGTCCGGCGGTGATCGGCGTGGTCCACGTGACCGACAGGTCCGGGTAGGCGTACAGGGCCAGGTCCGTGTCGTCCATGCCGTCGGTCGCGGCGAGCACGCCGACGTCGGTCGCGGCCACCGCCCCGAAGAAGAAGGCAGGGCTCGGTGGGGTCACGACGGTCGGGGGCTCGCCGGGCCGGGACAGCTCCAGCCGTTCGGTGCCGTCAGCCACGACCCAGAGCTGTCCGTCGACCTCCACCGCGTCCTGCAGCCCGGACTGCAGGGTGGCCCGCCGGGTCCCGTCGCCGTCCAGCAGGACGACACACGGGTTCGTCGAACCCCGGCACCCGCCCAGGGTCACGGCGACCTGCCCGTCCCCCCAGGCCTGGAGGTCCTGCACGTCGGTGTCGAACGACCGTGCCCACCGCTCGCCATCGTCCGGGCCCTGGCTGACCACCCGAGCGCCGTCGGCCGACACGACCTCGTCGCCGACCCGCAGCGGGTCGGTCCCGGTCGGGGCCTCGTCGTACACCACCTCACCGGCCGCGGTCTGGAGCTGGACCGAGCTGCCGGTCAGCACGACCATGTCGTTGCCGCGGGGACGGCACGACGGGGCCGGCTGGAGCCGGACGATCTGGCCATCGGTCGGTCGGACCTGGCCGCACTGGCCATTGCCCGAGACGGCCAGGCGCCCATCGGGCATGGCCCATCCCTCGAAGCTGGCGTCGACCGGGAGCTCCCACAGCTGCGCGCCGTCCTCCAGTGCGCGCCCCACCAGCCGGTCGGGCGTGACGGCGGTGCGGACCTGCTCGACCGCGATGGTCGTGCCACCGGTGACGACCGCGGTCACCTCGTCGTGTGCCGGCTCGTGCGCCCAGGCGACGTCGCCGGTCGCGACGTCGATCCCCCGCACCCGCCCACCGTCCGGGACCGCGTCGACGACGACCAGCATGTCGCCGTGGCGCACCACCTGGCCCGTGCCGAACTCGAACGCCAGTGGCACCTGCCACGTGGCCTCCACCGGTCCGGTCGGGGCCGTCGGGAACGACGCGGTCACGTCGGACGGCGGACGGTCGGACGCCAGGGCGAGGACGAGCACGGCCCCGACGACCACGACCAGCACGGCGCCGAGCCACCATGCCCACGAGGGTGTGCCGGTCGGCCCGGGATGGTCGGTCGGTCCCGAGTCGACCTCCATCGGGTGCTCGTCGCCCGTGACACCGGCGACGTCCCGCCCCGACGTGGCGTCGGGCGTGTCCGTCACGTCCGCCTCCTCCGACACCGAGAGCCTACGACACGACACGAGGGTGACCAGGGCATCGCCGATGCGTCGACGGACCGTTGGTGGGCGTCGGCGCGGTGCGGGCGTCCGCACGTCATGGCATCCTCGACGTGGCGTGCCCGCTCGGGCGCGTTGCCGTGTCCACGAACCCAGAAAGCCCTCGCATGCCCGAGTCCTCCTCGCCCTGGACGGCCGCCGACGACCGCTACGAGCAGCTGGAGTACCGGCGGACCGGGCGGTCCGGGCTGGACCTCCCCCCGGTGTCGCTGGGGCTGTGGCACAACTTCGGCGACGACCGCACGCTGGACGACCAGCGCGCCGTCCTGCGCGAGGCGTTCGACCTCGGCGTCACCCACTTCGACCTGGCCAACAACTACGGCCCGCCCTACGGCTCGGCCGAGTCCAACTTCGGCCGGGTGCTGGCGACCGACTTCGCGCCCTACCGCGACGAGCTGGTGATCTCGTCCAAGGCCGGCTGGGACATGTGGCCCGGCCCGTACGGATTCGGTGGGTCGCGCAAGTACCTGCTGTCCAGCCTCGACCAGAGCCTGGACCGGATGGGGCTCGACCACGTCGACATCTTCTACTCCCACCGTGCCGACGAGTCGACGCCGCTGGAGGAGACGATGGGCGCGCTGCACACCGCGGTGACCAGCGGGCGGGCGCTGTACGTCGGGATCTCGTCGTACTCACCGGAGCGCACCCGCGACGCGGCCGCGATCCTCGCCGACCTCGGGACGCCGCTGCTGATCCACCAGCCCAACTACTCGATGCTCAACCGCTGGATCGAGGACGAGCTGCTCGACACGCTCGAGGACGTCGGCGCGGGCTGCATCCCGTTCTCACCACTGGCCCAGGGGCTGCTGACCGACAAGTACCTCGACGGCATCCCGGAGGGGTCACGCGCCGCCCAGGACAAGTCGTTGGACGACGAGACCATGACCGAGCAGCTGCTGGAACGGATCCGCGGGCTCAACGACCTCGCGTCCGACCGCGGCCAGACGCTGGCCCAGATGGCGATCGCGTGGACCCTGCGGGACCCACGCGTAACCAGCGCGCTGATCGGCGCGAGCAGCGTCGAACAGCTGCGTGACAACGTCGGCGCCGCGGACAACCTCGACTTCGCCGACGACGAGCTGGCCGCGATCGAGGACCTGCTGGCCGACCGCGCGGGCAGCGACGACGTCGACCTCTGGGCCGACTCCACCCGCATCTGATCGACGAACCAGGCTCGTCGACCTCGGGACCGGCCCTGGTGGGCCGGCCCCGGGTGGGCGCGAATCCCGACCGTCAGTCGTCGTGGTCGTCGTCCTCGTCGTGGTCGTCGTCCCGATCGTGGTCCTCGTCCCGATCGTGGTCGTCGTCGCCATCCCGACGCCCCGATCGGTCGTCTCGGTCGTCGTCGTGGTCGTCGGAGTCCTTGCCGTGGTCGTCATCCCGGTCGTCGTGGTCGTCGTCCCTGCCGCGGTCGTCCCGGTCGTCGTCCGAGTCGTCGTCGGCATGCGCCTCGACCCGACGGTCGCGGACGCGGGCGCGCATCTCGCCGTCCTCCAGCTCGACCTCCAGGTCGACCCGGTCGGTGCCGTGGCGGAAGGCCACCTCGACCTCGTCGCCGCGCGATTCCTCCACGAACACCTCCCAGCCGTCGATCGCGGACGTGTCGACCAGCTCCAGCACCACGCCGTCGCGGGTGACGCTGACCGTCCCGACCTCGGCGACGTCGAAGGTCTGGCCGTCGGTGGCGAAGGGGTCCGGTCCGGGGTCGGACGTGGCGGTGGCCGCGTCGTTGCTCGGGCTGTCGTCGGGGCTCGGGTCGTCGTCCGGGGCGAAGGGGTCGCCCTGTCGGTCGTCGGGCCCGTCGTCCTCGGGCGAGTCGTCGACCTGGGCCGCGGCCTGCACGTCGCCGTCGGACAGGGCCAGCGCCAGGCCGGCGCTGCCCACGACCAGCAGGCCGGCGGTGCCGACGGCCAAGAGGCTGGTGCGCGTCATCATGGTGGTCTCCTCGGTTGGTGACCACACCGTCGCCCGGCTCGGGTCAAGCGCGCCTCCACGCGACCTCAAGAGCAGGTGAAGTCGTCGGGAACGGCCGCGGACACACCCTCAGCGAGGGCTGTGACGAGGCAGGACCAGCTCGACACGGGCACCGACGCCCGCGTCCGGCGTACCCAGCACCACCCGACCACCCGCCTCCTCGGCCAGGCGCCGGCAGATGTCCAGTCCCAGCCCGGTGGAGCCGTCACCGGACCGCCCCCGCTCGACGAGGTCCGACGCGAACCCGGGCCCCGCGTCGTCCACCGTCAGCACGGCGCCGTCCGCCTCGGCGGCCACCGTGACCGTGAACGCGGTCGCGGCCGGGGTGTGGCGCAGCACGTTGACGACCAGCGCATCGACCGCGGCCGCCAGGTCGTCGGCGGACACCCCGACCACCACCGGGACCGTCGTGACGTCGGCCGTGACCGCCCGCCCCTCGTCCTCCGCCAGCGGGCCCCAGTAGTCCAGCCGCCCACGCACGACCGCGGCGAGGTCGGCGGGCCCTCGCCCCGCGGCGCCCGCACGGGCCTGGCGGATCATCTGGTCGACCGCGGCCTCCAGCCGGGCGAGGTCGGCGGCGAGCCGGTCGATGCCGGGGGCGTCGCCCATCGCCTCGAGGTCCAGCCGCAGCGCCGTGAGCGGGGTGCGCAGCCGGTGGGACAGGTCGGCGGCCCCCTCCCGCTCGGCGGTCAGCAGGTCGTCGATCGCGTCGGCCAACCCGTTCAGCGCGGTCGCGACGTCGGCGATCTCCGGTGGCCCGTCGACCGGGGCGCGGGTGTCACGTCGTCCGGTGGTCAGCTCGCGCGCGGCCGCGGCCACGCCGGCGACCGGTCGGGTGATCCGCAGCGCGAGCCGGTCGGCGAACAGGGTCGCTCCCACGACCAGTGCGAGGCCCAGCAGGCCGATCACGGCCCACGAGGCCGCGACCCCGGCACCCAGGCGATCCTCGGGCACGACCACCTGGACCACGCTGATGTCGTCGGCGCCGCCGATCGGGGTCACCAGCGCGATCCCCCCCGGCACGGGCACGCGCGCACCCTGCCCGGCCTGGGCGCGGGCCAGCACGTCGTTGGGGATCGGCCCGGCGCCGACGGTGGTTCCGTCGGGCAGCACGACCGTGACCTCGCCGGCGTCGGCGACCGGTCCCAGTGCCAGGGCGGTCCGGACGGTGTCGGGGCCACCGTCGACCAGCGCCACGGCCATCAGGTCGGCGACCTGGCCGGCCTGGGCGAGCGCCCGCTCCTCGGCCAGCGTGGCGACCAGGAACCCCAGCGGGATGACGAAGGCCAGGACCACCATCGCCGTCGTGGCCGCCGCGACCACTGTCAGTTGGCGCCGCACGTCGTCAGTCCTCGGTCGGCGCGACCAGCTTGACGCCGACGCCCCGGACGGTGTGGAGGTAGCGCGGTTCCGCGGCGGTCTCCCCGAGCTTGCGTCGCAGCCAGGACAGGTGCACGTCGACGGTCTTGTCGGCACCGCCCAGGGGCTGCTGCCAGACCTCGGTCAGCAGCTCGCGGCGGCTGACCACCTCGCCCGCCCGACCCGCCAGGTGCGCGAGCAGGTCGAACTCGAGGCGGGTGAGATCGAGCTCGTCGCCGTCGAGGGTCGCGACCCGCCCGCGGGGGTCGATGTGCAGTCCGCCGACGTCGATCGGTCCCGGACGGGTGCTCGCGGTCCCGACGCGGCGCAGGACGGCTCGGATCCGTGCGTCCAGCTGGGCTGCCGAGAAGGGCTTGACGAGGTAGTCGTCCGCGCCGGCGTCGAGGATCCGGACGATCTCCTCCTCGCCGTCCCGTGCGGTGGCGACGACCACCGGGGCATCGCTGAGCCCGCGGAACATCGCCAGCCAGCGCTCGCCGTCGACGTCGGGGAGGCCGAGGTCCAGCACGACGACCTCGGGCGGGTCGTCGATCGCGCGCTCGAGGGCGGGCATGCCGGCGGCCTCGGCCAGGACGGCATGGCCACGGTCCGTCAGCGCCCGGACCAGCGAGCTGCGGATCCGGGCGTCGTCCTCGACGAGCAGCACGTGCGCCATGGGGGGAGCCTACGAGCGTCCCGGACCCGGAGCGTCCGGCTTGACGACCTCCCAAGCCGGGCTTAACCCGCTCTTGAGGTGGACGGCGGGGCGATGCGGCACGCTGGCGCCATGCCCCGCACCCTCTTGCTCGTCCTGGCCTGGCTGGCGGTCACCACCGCCGCCATCGGCGTGGCCTGGGCCGGCGTGCAGATCGTGTCCACCCGCGTGGTCGAACCGCTGCCGCCCGAGGCGCTCGCCGTGGCGTCCGGGTCGGGCGGACCTTCGGCGACCCCCACGGACGGCCCGGGCACGGCCCTGCCGACGTCGCCCGGCCGAGATCCCGGCAGCCCGCCTCCGTCGGCCGCCGACACCGCTGCCCCGACGCCCGGCACGACGCAGGACCCGCCGCCCCCCGAGCCGTCGACCGCCCCGACCGACGTCGCGACGACCGCGGTCGGCGAGCTGCGGTCCTACCGCGTCGTCGGTGGCTCGGTCACCCTGCGGTTCGCGCCCGGGCAGGTGACCGTCGTCGCGGCGGTCCCCAGCGACGACGACTTCGACCTGGACCTGTCGGGCAACGGCACGGCCCGGGCGACCGTCGAGTTCGAGTCCGACGACCACCGGTCCCGGGTGCATGGCTGGTGGGACGACGGTCCGGTCGACCGGGTCGACGAGGACGACCGCGACCACAGCGGTCCGGGTGACGACGATGACGACGAGGACCGCGACGACGGCGAGGACGACGACGGCTGAGCGCCACCACGGCCACCAGGTGTCCTGCACCGTGTTGACGCCGACCTCTTGACACCCGTCCTGTCAGCGCGAACATTCGCTCGCAGCGGGGACGCGGCCGCCACGGGATCGAGGCCTCCGCGCGCGTGGACGGCTGGAGGACCACGCTCGAGGACGCCGGTCGCGACGTCCCCCCGGTGCGCGTCGGCGACTGGAGCGCGTCGTCCGGCTACGAGCTCGGGCGCGAGCTCCTGGCCGAGACGGACGCGACCGCGGTGTTCGTGGGCAACGACCCGATGGCGCTGGGGTTGTACCGGGCGGTGCGCGAGGCGGGGCTGTCGATCCCCGACGACATCAGCGTGGTCGGGTTCGACGACGTGCCCGAGGCGGCCTTCTACGCCCCGCCGCTGACGACCGTGCGACAGGACTTCGACGAGGTCGGCACGCGCAGCCTCCGGGTCCTGCTGGCCGGGGTCGAGGGGACCGAGCCCGACGTCGACCTCGAGGTGCCCGTCACACTGGTCGAGCGGGCCAGCACGGCGCCACGTCCCCGGGCCTGACCCGGCTCGGAGGTGGCGTTGCCGACCGCAGTAGCGTGGCCGGTCGAGCACCGAGCGAGGGGACGTGGTGGCACGGGCGGACGACCAGGCCCACATGCGACAGGCGATCGACCTGGCGCGCGAGGCCCAGGCGCACGACGACGTCCCGATCGGCGCGCTGGTGGTGGTCGACGGTGAGGTGGTCGCGACCGGCCACAACCGTCGGGAGGTCGACCACGACCCGACCGCGCACGCCGAGCTGCTGGCGATCCGGGCGGCCGCCACCGCGCGGGGTTCGTGGCGACTGGACGACGCGACCCTGTACGTCACGCTCGAGCCGTGCCACATGTGTGCCGGGGCGATCGTGCTCGCACGCATCCCGCGGGTCGTGTTCGGTGCGACCGACCCCAAGGCAGGCGCGGCGGGATCGCTGGACGACCTGCTGGACGACCCCCGCCTGAACCACCGGGTCGACGTGACGTCGGGGGTCCTGGCCGACGAGTGCGGGGACCTGCTGCGGGCGTTCTTCCGTGCTCGGCGTGGTCGCCGGGCGGGTCGGTCCTCGGACCCGGCGGGTGCCGGCGACGCGGACCGGGCATGAGCATGGGCGACGACGTCAAGACCCGCGGCGGACGACGCTGGCTGCGGTGGCTGGGCTGGGCCGTCGTCGGGCTGGTGCTGGTCGTGGCGGGCGGACTGGCCTGGTGGGTGCTGGGGGCGCCCGATGCCGAGCCCGGACCGCTGCAGGCCGTCGTGGACGACCCGGACGTGGAGGTGACGTACGGCGACGACGTCGTGACCGTCGCACCCGTCGGCGGTGCACCCGACACGGCCCCGTCGGTGGTGTTCTACCCCGGTGCGCGCGTCCCGCCGGAGGCCTACGTCGCGACGTGGGCGCCGGTCGTCGAGGCCACGGGCGCCACCGTGCACATCCCCGCCATGCCCCTGCGGCTCGCGGTGCTGGATGCCGACGCCGCCGCCGGGGTCCGGGCCGATGCGACCACGACCGGGCCGTGGTTCCTCGCGGGGCACTCGCTGGGCGGGACCATGGCCGCGAGCCACGCCGCGGCGACCGCCGACGACTGGGACGGGGTCGTGTTCTGGGCGTCGTACCCGAACGGCGACGTGCTGGCCGACACCGGTCTGGCCGTGACGTCGATCAGCGGGACGGCCGACGGCCTGACCACGCCCGACGACGTCGAGGCCAGCCGGGCCGACCTGCCCGGCGACGCCAGCTTCGTCGTACTCGACGGGGTGAATCACGCCCAGTTCGGCGCCTACGGCGAGCAGGGTGGTGACAACCCGGCCGAGGTCGACGACGTCACGGCGCGCGAGCTGGTGGGCGATGCGACCGTCGCCGCCCTGTCCGGCGGCTGACGGCCCACGCGGGCGTCAGCCGGTCGTGCGTGCGGCCCGCTGCTCGGCGCGCTGGCGGGTCTCGTCCGGGAGGTGGTCGCCGGCGGTCAGGACGTGGGCGGCCACGTCGTCGCCACGCCACAGGGCCATGACGTCTGCCACGGTCACCTCGTGGTCCGGGCGCGACACCACCTCCACGACGTCGCCGGCCCGGACGTCGCCGGGGGTGACGATGCGCAGGTAGGCGCCGGAGCGGTCGGCGTGCAGGAAGGTCTTCTGGAACGTGTCCTGCATCCGCCAGTCCAGCTTGGCGCACGGGATCCGGGGCGACGTGACCTCGACCTCGACCTCGTCGCCGATCCGCCACCGCTCGCCGATCCGTGCCGCGTCGACGTCGATGCCGGCCAGGGTCAGGTTCTCGCCGAAGAACCCGCTGGGCAGCTGCTGGTCGCGCTCGGACTCCCACGCGTCGTAGGAGGCCCGGTCGTAGGCGTACACCGCCTGGTCCCGGCCGCCGTGGTGGACCTCGTTGGCCTGGGTGTCACCCTCGACGTGGTCGTCGCCCAGGCGGACCGGCCCGTCCGTCGCGGTCTTGACGATCGCGGTCTCGACCAGCCGTCCGCCGATCAGGAAGGTCTGGCTCGATCCCACGTTGACCTGGAGCAGTTCGCCCATCCCGCGTCCCTCCCGTCGGGTGCCCTCACGGTAGGGGGTCCGCCCGGAGGCGAGAGAGGTTGGTTCGTACCCTGCCGGTCCATGGACGCTGGCGGGAGGAGCCGAGGGCATGGGTGACGAGGCCTACTTCGTGGGGCCACCCGAGCGGCCCGGTCCGGGCGTCCTGTTCCTGCCGTCCTGGTGGGGGCTGACCTCCGCCGTCAAGGCCCGGGCGGACGGCCTGGCCGACGCGGGGGCCACGGTGCTGGTGCCCGACCTCAACTTCGGTGCGCGACCCGAGTCCGAGGAGGCCGCCGAGGCGGCGCTTGGCGCGGCCGATCCGAACCGGCTCGCGTCGATGGTGCTGTCGTCGGCCGACCTGTTGGCCGGCAAGTCGGCGGGCGAGCGCCTGGCCGTCGTCGGCGTGGGCATGGGCGGGTCGCTCGGGCTGTGGCTGTCCGTGCGACGGCCCGACCTGGTGGATCGCGTGGTGTCGCTGTACGGCAGCCAGAGCATCGACTTCGCGGGTGCCGACGCGGCCTACCAACTGCACTTCGCGGACACCGACCGGTTCATCTCGGCCGACGACCGGGCGTTCCTCGAGGCCACGATGCGCATGGAGGACCTGGCCGTGGACGTGGTGGTGCACCCGGGGACGCGCCACGGGTTCGCCGACCCCGAGGGCCCGACCCACGACCCCGAGGCCGCCAGCGCGGCGTGGGACGCGGTCAGCGTCTTCGTGGACCGGGACTGACCGGGTCGACGGACTCGTCGGGGTCAGCGGCTCCGGCCGGTTCGCCCGGCTCGGCGGGGCGACCGGTGGCCTCGTCGATCGCCGAGGACAGGATCGGATCGCTGGGGGAGCGGCGGTGGGTGTGGCGTCGCGCCAGCCGTGCGTTGACGATCGCGCCGAACAGCACGCACCACGAGGTCAGCAGCAACCACAGGAGCAGCACCGCGATCCCCGCCACCGTGCCGTACCGGAAGTTGTAGGTGCCGACCTGCTCGACGACCTGCGAGAACCCCTCGGTCCCGAGCACCCAGGCGAAGGTGGCCACCACCGCGCCGGGCCAGGTCCAGCGCCACGACGGCAGCGGCTCGGCCGGTCCGTAGTGGTAGATGACCAGCAGGGCGCTGAACATCATCAGGCTCAGGCCGATGAGCTCGCCGGTGATCGCCAGCACGCTCGAGCCTCCCTCGCCGAGGTCGAACCAGCCGAGCACGACCGGGAGTCCGGTGATGGCCGCGAGGCTGATCGCGACGAACACCATCGAGCCGAGCGTCAGCGCGACGGCGATCAGTCGTCGCTTGACCCAGGAACGACGTTCGACGCCCCCGTTGGCGGCCGTGAGCGCCTCCATGACACCCTGGATCGTGGATGCCGCGACCCACACGGCCAGCAGCAGGGCGACACCGAAGGTGATGCGCAGCTCGGTGTTGTCGGCCAGGACGATCGTCTCGACCTGCGTGACCAGGACCTCGCGGGCCGATGCCGGGAGCCCGAGCGTGATCCTGCGGGTCTGGTAGATGATCTCGCCGGCCGGCTGGGCCAGTGCGAGGGCGGAGCTGGCCACGACCAGGGTGGAGAACACGGCGAGGAAGGCCCGGAACGCGACCCCGGCGGCCATCAGGGTCGCGTGGCGGTACTGCAGGTCGCGACGCAGGTCGTTGGCGAGCCGGGTCCAGTCGGTTCGCCGGAACGTGCGCAGGTCGGCGGTCGTCCAGCCGGGCGACGGGCCGCGGTCGTCCAGGGCGGCCGGGACCAACACCTCGTCGTCCGACGGGTCGGACGCGCGTCGGGTGCGTGGCTCGGCCACCGGGACCTCCGGGGATCGCGTGTCCCCCATGCTGCCACGTCGACGACCGCCCCACACCCGGGCGACGGGCCGGACCCTGCCGTTCGTCGATCTGCCCGGACGGCAGTGACCCGGGTGTAGGATTCGATCGCCGTTGCGGGCGCGTCGACGGACCTCGACCCCCGGACGCCACCATTGGCGGTTGCTGCATCGGGCGGGGTCGCCCGACCGGACGGGGTGGGTGATGCGGGTGGGCAGGAGTCGCCAGTCGTCCCACTCGGGCTGGCTCGCGCGCCACGTCCCCATCCTCGCCTGGCTGCCCGCGTACCGACCCGAGTGGTTCCGCCACGACCTGGTCGCGGGCGTGGCCGTCGCGGCGCTCGTGGTGCCCAAGTCCCTGGGCTATGCCGAGATCGCGGCCGTCCCGATCCAGCACGGCCTGTACGCGGCCGTCGCCGGGACACTCCTGTACGCCGTGTTCGGGACGTCGCGCCAGATCTCGACCGGCCCCAGTTCGGCCCTGGCGACGGTGGCGGGCGGTGCGGTCCTCCTGTCGGGCATGACTGGGCCCGATGCGGTGTCGCTGGTCGCCACCATCACCGCCGTGTCCGGGGTCCTCTTCCTGCTCCTGGCGTTGTTCCGGATGGGCTGGATCTCGCAGTTCCTGTCCCGGGCGGTCATCACCGGGTTCCTGTTCGGGGCGGCGATCGACGTCGTGGTCGGTGAACTGCCGAAGGTGACGGGGACGCAGGTCGACGGTGGCTCCACGTGGCAGGAGGCCGGGCAGTGGTTGGCGTCGCTGGCGTCGACCGACCCGACCACGGTGGTCGTGGGGCTGGCGTCGCTGGCCCTGATCCTTGGGTTGCGGTTCACCGACAGCCGCCTGCCGGGGGCGCTGGTGGTGGTCGTCGCCGGACTGGTGGCATCGACGGTGCTGGACTTCGAGGCCCGTGGCGTGGCGCTGGTCGGTGACGTGCCGCGTGGGTTCGCCGCGCCGGTGCTGCCATCCCTGTCGCTGCTGGTCGAGCAGGCGCAACTCGTCGGAGCGGCCGCCGTCGGCCTGCTGCTGATCGGGTTCTCGCAGACCGCGGGGGACGCCCGCGAGTTCGCCAGTCGGCACGGCTACCGGGTGGACATCGACCAGGAGGCCACCGCCCAGGGCATGGCCAATGCCGCGTCGGGGGTGCTCCAGGGGATCCCGGTCGCGACCAGCCTGTCGGCGAGCTCGTTGAACGACCAGTCCGGGGCACGGACCCCGATGGCGTCGCTAGTGACCGGCGGGCTGGTCGTGCTGACCCTGGTGTTCCTCGCCCCGGTGTTCTCGGCGCTGCCGAAGCCGGTCCTGGCGGCCGTGATCATCGACGCCGTGGTGTTCGGGATGATGAACCTGCCGGAGCTGCGTCGGCTGTTCCGCGTGGCGCGGGCCGACTTCTGGATCGCGCTGGCGGCGATCCTGGGCGTGCTGGCCACCGGGGTGCTGGCCGGCGTGCTGATCGGCGTGGCGCTGTCGGTGGCGTGGCTGGTGCACGTGTCGACCAACCCGGCGATGCCGTTGCTGGGGCGACAGGCCGGCACGCAGGTGTTCCGCAGTCTCGAGGAGTACCCGGACGGGTCGACCTATCCCGGCGTGGTGGTGCTGGCCTTCGACGCCGGGCTGCACTTCGCGAGCGCCGCCGCGCTCGAGGACCGGGTCCGGGAGGTGGTGGACCAGGCCGGCGAGCACGTGCACACGATCGTGCTGGACTTCGAGGGGGTGAACTTCATCGACTCGCAGGGTGCGTCGACGTTGGGCGAGATCGTGGACTTCGCCGAGGAGTACGGGGCGAGCGTGCGACTGGCCCGGGTCAAGCAGCAGGTGCGGGCGCTGCTGGAGCGCGACGGGCTGGTGGAGCGCCTCGGCGACGGGGAGTTGTACGGCAACATCTACGAGGCCGCCGCGGACCACGTCGCGCGCCACGACGGGGACTGAGGCCGTCACGTCGACCTTGGTACCATCTTCGACCGCATGGAGGGATCGCATAGTCCGGCCGAGTGCGCCCGCCTCGAAACCGGGCGGGCTGTGACGCATGCATGGGCCCGACGTCGATCCTCTGCGGTCGATGTTTCCCCTGCTGAGCGGCATGTTAGAGCCGCTGCTGCCTTGATCGGTTTCCGGCGTTGGTGCGGGCACTGATACACAATTGATACACGGTGTCCGTGGCGCGGTCATTTCGCAAGTCATCCTTCGTCCTCCTCTCGGTCGTCGTTGTCCTCTGTCTCCAGGTTCTGGCTGGTGTCATCCTCGTCACGCTCCTCGGGCTCTGGCTGGGCGTCCTCGTGGCCGCGCAACCGGGCGTTGAAGGTCTCGGCGGCACGGCGCTGCATCCCGGGCATGACGTGCTGGTAGGCGTCCTGGGTGTAGGCGGTCGTCGAGTGGCCGAGCCGCTCGGTGACGACCTTCACCGGCACGCCGGCCTTGATCAGCAGCGTGGCGTTGGTGTGGCGTAGATCGTGCAGCCTGGCCCGCGGGATCCTGGCCTCCTCGGTCAGTGCGTGGAAGCGCTTGGTGATGTCTGGCGGGTACAGCCGGCCACCGACCGGCGAGGTGAACACGAGGTCGGTGTCGCGCCACGAAGCGCCGACCCACTCGCGCTCGGCCCCCTGCTGCTTGCGATGTCGCCGAAGGATGTCGACGTCGGTGTCGGAGAGTTCGATCGCGCGGAACGACGTGTCGGACTTCGGCAGCTCGTGCTCGTAGACCGTGCCGCTCAACTCCACCGCGACGCGGACGACCGACACCATGCGCTCTTCGAGGTCGACGTGCTTCCAGGACAGCGCCACCACCTCGGAGCGACGCATGCCGGTCACGATGGTGAGGTGCCACAGCGCGGCGAGCCGGTCGGTCTCGGCCACGGCCATGAAGTGGCGGAGCTGATCCCACGTGTAGGTCGTGCGCGCCGCCATGGCCCGGGCCTTGACCTCACTGGTCGAGGGCGGGTCGGCCTGCTCGCACGGGTTGAGTCGGAGCAGGCCCCAGCGGATCGCGTCGTTGAAGGCCTTGTTGAGCTGGGTGTGGATCCGCCGGATCGTCGTCGGCGACAGGCCCCACCCGAGCACTGGGTCGGGCTTGCGGGTCCGACCGCGCACGGCCAAGTCGTCGTACATCTCGTTCAGGACGTCGCCGCTGACCTCGTCGAGGTGGAGGTCGCCGATCCGTGGGAGGACATAGGCCTCCATGTGCTGCAAGCGATCGACCCGGGTCTTCTCGGTCGTGCGGGTTCGAGGCAGCCAGCGGTCGATGAGGTACTCACCGACGACGATTCGCTCGGCTTCGGGCGTGGCGGCTTCGGCCTCGCGACGCAGCTCGTCCAAGGCCTGCTGGGCCACGCGCCTGGTCGCGAACCCGCTGCGGAACGCGCGGTCCTGCGAGCCGTCTGCCTTGCGGCCGAGGAGGATGCTGACCGCCCAGCTCACCGTCGAGCGGGTGCAGCCTTCGCGTGCGCAACGGCGGCCCGGGACCTTGCGACCGCAGCGCTTGTAGATCGTGCCGGCCACCTCAGCCCCGACTCTCGTTGGCGGAGCTTGCCAAGGTCGGCCTCGGCGCAGGTGGTGGCGGTTGGAGTTGGCGCGGGGTGGCGTCCTCCACCCAGTCGTTGGGATCAAGGCCCAGTAGGTGCAGTAGGCGCGCCGACGGGACCAACAGCCGTCGACCGATACGGACGGCGGGGAGCTCGCCCCGATGCACCGCTCGGTAGGCGGCTCGCCGGCTGATCCCGAGGATCGTGCCCGCTTCTTCGACACTGATGGTTGGGGGGAGGTGACTTCTTGCGGACACTGTATCGACCTGACCTTCGGGAGTGGGCGACACGAGGTACTATAATCTAAGTAATATCCTAGATACAAGCTCCCCGTGAGTTGGGTGGTTGGGGAGGCCGTAGGACAAGCGCTACGCTCTCTTGCCGTACCAGGAGGGATCGCATAGTCCGGCCGAGTGCGCTCGACTCGAAATCGAGTAGGCCCTTTCGGGTCTCGAGGGTTCGAATCCCTCTCCCTCCGCAACACGAAGGGGCTGACCGGCGAGGTCGGCCCCTTCGTCGTGGTGTGGGGCGACTTCCCTTCGCCAGCGCTGAGGGTCCCAGATCTCTACGGCCAGGATCGTGGCCTGATCGTCCGATATCTCATTCTGGAGCCTGGTCGGGCGAGCTCATGTGAGTGCTGCTATCGGCGGCTACCAGAGGCCTCCCTGGTGGCCGGTCGAAGGCGCCGCTAGCTGTGATTCCTCACCAGGTTGTCGACGTGTGACATGGGAGCCTGGCCGTCGTGGGCGGTGTGGGGTCGGTGGTGGTTGTAGTGGTGCAGCCAACCATCGAGCGCGTCGAGGCGTTGCTGGTTGGACGTGTAGGGCTGCACGTAGGCCCATTCGTTCTTCAGGGTGAGGTTGAACCGTTCGACCTTGCCGTTGGTCTGGGGCCGGTAGGGCCTGGTGCGCAGGTGGCGGACGCCGCGGTCGGCGAGCTGGTCACGGAACAGCCGTGACCGGTAGCACGACCCGTTGTCGGTCATGACCCGTTCCACGCCGATCCCGAGCTGGGCGAAGTGGTCGATCGCACGGGCGATGAAACCGGTCGCGGTCTCCTTGCGTTCATCACGGTGGGCCTCGAGGTAGGCGATCCGGGTCCGATCGTCCACCGCGATGTGGAGATAGTCGAACCCCAGCCGGGGTTGCTTGCCGCGTGCCCGCAGATGGGTGCCGCTGGCGACCTTTCCGCGGCCGTGGATGCGCCATCCGCCCCCGTCGGGGATCCGGCCCTGCTTCTTGACATCGACATGGACCAGCTCACCCGGCCGGTCACGCTGGTAGCGCACCACGGTCCGGGTGGCCCGGTCCAGGTCAGCGAGCCGCGGCAGACCGTTGCGACGCAGCACCCGCCACACCGTGGACCGCGACTCGCCCAGCGCCCACCCGATCCGGTGCGGACCCTCCAGAGTCGCCTGACGGTGAGCGATGATCGCCGCTTCACGCTCCGGTGAGATCCGGTGGGGGATCCGATGCGGACGCGACGACCGACCCGCCAGCCCTGCCCACCCCTCGGTGTCGTAGCGACCCAGCCACTTGTGCGCAGTCGCACGCGACACGCCCTGAGCCTCGGCCGCCCTGGTCACTGGCCAGCCACCGAACCGGATCCGTTCGACCAGCAAGCGACGGCCAGCCACGGTCAGTGCTGCTCTACGATGCTCCACGAGGGCCTCCTTGGTTGTTCGTCTTAGCCCGACGAACCGGGAGGCTCTCACCATGTGAACAACGTTGCGAGGAACTACAGCTAGCCAGCAGACGACGCCTTGCGCCCGAGAGCCCGTGGTGTCTTCCACCGCAATCGGACGGCAGGCACAATGCTGGAGCAAGAAGCACCGCGACATCCGTGAACCTCGCCGCGGCTTGGCCGTCCGAACTGTCTGCGGAGCACCACAATGGAGTACCCCCCTTCGATACGGATCGACAGCAGCGGTCTCCCGGAGTCTCGGAGCCGTCGTTCCGAGATGATCGCGGCGCGAGTGCTTGCGAGGATCCTCGGAGGCACGTGCAGCCGCAGAGATGAGCTTGTCGGCGAAAACGGCCTCCATGACCTTGACGTGCTGCTGGCGGACGGGACGACCATCGCCGTCGAGGTCACAACTTGCATCGACGAAGAGGCGGCCGAGTTTGAGGCGGCGCGCGATCGGCACGGTGTTCATGTCGATGTAGAAGGTCTCGTGCAATCATGGGCCGTCAGGCTGACGGAATCAACCCGGCTCGACGGACTCATCGAAGTGATCGCGCCGCACCTGGCAGAGTTGGAGAGGCATGGTGTCGACGGCCTTGGGCGACCTGCCCGATCTGACTCCAGCCTCTACATCCGGCACCGGGCGGGCGATCCTGGCGGGGCCGTTCCGCCGGTGGCCTACGAGCTTCTCGATCTCGGTGTTGATACCGCATGGGCCTTTGCCCGAACGGACGGACGTCAGAGCGTGGAGTTCATTCGGCGTTCAGGGGGCGGGTCGGGCAATACCGAGCATCTGGTGACGGAGGAAGTGACCCGGGCGGCTGTGAGGAAATCGCCCGTCCTATCGCGCCCGGCGGCACAGCGCGCAGATCGACGCCATCTGTTTGTCTGGCTGGACCCCGACTGGTGCCGTGAGGCGGAGTTCGGACTCTGGAGCGGAAACCCGGCGTTCGCACCTCCCCTTGACTTCGCCCCAGGAATTGATGAGATCTGGGTTGGCTCATGGTCCGCTACGCCCGGGGAGGGCATCGGCTACGTAGTGCTCTGGCATGCCAACCACCCGTCGGCGGCGTGGCGGCATCCCACCCCGCCAGAGCTCGGCCCTAACCCGTAGATCCTGCAGGACTCCGGCGAGGATGACAGCGCTGCAGGAGGTAGGGCCCAGTCTCGGGAGCCTGCGACTGCAGTTCGATGTGATGGGAAGGCCGGATCTCCCATGCCTGCCGCTGTCGCGGAGGCGCCTGGGACCAGAACGGTGGATCTCGACACTCTGGCGAACGCCCGCGAACCCTCGGAGAGCACGAGGCTCTCGCCATCTCGGCGGACGGCAGTACTTACCGGATCGGGGCCTACCAACGGCCTCGTATGCGCGCTTTGGCTTCCTGTTCTTCGGCTGCAGCAAGTTTGGAGGTGTACAGGTCGACGCCTGCCCTACCTACCGCGGCAATGTCGGGGTCGTGATCGTCGACAAGATCGGAGTACTTCGCCAATAGCTCCTGAAACCTTACCGAGCGAGGCCCGTGGGTGATTCCACCCATGTCCTGGAAAGCGATGGTCCTAGGATCGACCCCGCGAGGGACCAGGTTCGTGGCGAGGTCGCGGATGGGGCGTTCGCGGTCGAAGGAGAAGTTGTATGGATGGAGCGCCTCCGACGGTTCGATGTCACCGCGGTCCAGGAGTTCGGCGATCCACCTGACGTCGTCACTGCCCAGGCTGCCGACCAGGACGCCCGCTGTCCCGGAACTCCGCATTTGCAGCCAGAGCCGTTGCTTACAGGCTCCGGGCAAGTGGTTGAGCTGGTTTGAAATGCTGCTTGGCAGCCGATCAGGGTCCTTGTCCACAACCCAGTTCTCGACCATGTCCGTTAGGACATCGGGGCAATGGAAGGCCAAGTAAGACGCAAGCGAGTCGAGGTCGTAGCGTCGGGGTTGTGTGAGGTCAGAAAGTTTGGCTTCGCGCAAGGCTGCATGCCACAGGGGGAGGATCTGAGACTCGAGCGGCCAGCCGGTCGCATTGTTCGACAGGGGCGGGCGAAGAGCCAGCGCCGCCGAGACTCGGATCTCTCGCCGAGGATGCTCGAGAAGGAGCTGCTGCAATCTTGGGCCGAGCCGACCATCCAGGAAGGCCCAACTCAGGACGTAGTGGTCGCTCATCTTGAGGTTGAATGTCAGCATGCCCGCCGCCCAATCATGCTGTGCGGCAAGCGAGAGAAGGTGATTAATCGCGTGTGACCGTGTTGCCCTGTTCTGGACAGCAGTCTGCAACAGAACTTCCGAGGATCCCGATTCCGAAAGAGCCTGTCGGAGGAAGTCGGGTGCGAGATCGGGGTGGTCCGAGAGAGCGGCAATGAACCATCTGTTGGGATTGTCGACCGCGCCTGCCAGTCGCGGCAGCACGCGAGGTAGCAATCCACCGTCGGTGCCTGCCAGTATGGCGTCGTCGACGATGGCTTGCAGTCTCTCGAGCCCGTCGGATGGCTCCTGCCCAGCAAGTTCGTTGATCTGAGTTGTGAGACTTCTTTCCAGTTCGGGGTCCTCATCCATCCGCCACCAGTCGGAGATGGACAGGATGGCATTGTCCTCGACATCCGTCTCAACAGAGAGGCCGTAGTCCCGGCACATTCGGAGGATCCGCCAGCGCAAGCCCCGCGGGAGGTCGTTCCGAGTCGCGAGCCGGCGAAGAACATCTTCAGCACCGCCAAGCGCCACCGCAGCCGTCTCGTCGCTGGGCGTAGCTCCGAAGGCCCCAGGTGCCCCGTTGCCTACGCGGAGCCACTCCTCGGCAACGTCCACGATCGCCGACACCAAGAATGTCTGGGGTAGGTCTGGAGAGACCATGTCGATGGCTCGTAGCAGCAACTGTCCCAAAATCTGGCGAGTGTCCTCGGCCGTGACGAAGGCGGCAAACATCTCCACAGTGGGGCGGCTGGGATGCATACGGGAGCCGCTGATCTCGAGCGAGCAAAGCGCCGGGAACAGACGGGCTATGACCTGAGCGCGTTCTGGCGTGCGGTCTCCGGCAAACCAATGTTGTGCGTCGGCGAAGGCCGCGACTCGCAGGGCGATGTCGACGTGCGTGTCGGGGTCCTGCCTTGTCGATAGTTCCTCGATGATCCGTAGTGGGTGCTCTGGGTGTGGGTGGGTGGGGCGGTCGTCGTCGATTGCATCCTCGAGCAGAAGGTCTAGTGCGCCTTGAATTCGATGCTTCCGATAGACCTCGCCAGCCAGCTTCAGCCATCCGCCACGGCCGTAGGGGCTATTGCGGGCGAGTTCAGCTTGGGTGTACTCGAGTGCGGTGGTGCAGGCGTCGCGATCTAGGTGCAGGTATCCGGCCAGTAGCTCGGGGGTGAGCCGTGATGTCTCCGCGAGACGGGCGAGGAGTGCTTGGCAGTCCCCTCGCGCAGGAGCGAAGCCTTGCAGGGCGGCATGAATCGTGACGTCGGCCATCCCCTCGATCCTGTCGGGCCACCGGGTCGCGGCTTCCTCTGCGGTGAAGGGCGGGACGGTGGCCGCATAGAGTTGATTGATGGCCATGGCCCTGGCCATTGGCTCGGGACGGACGTCGTAGAACGGTTCGCGGCTCCGATGCACAACATCGATAAGACCACCCTTGGCCACAGCGTCGATGATCTCTCTAGTTCGTGGACGTGGAATGTCGAGCAAGTCCGCGATGCCGTGCAGTCCTTGCCTAGACACCCCGCCAAGAAATGACGCGGCGGCCAAGACCTCGAGGCCGGCCGTAGCGAGTTGGGCGCGGCGCAAGAACTGCTGGGCGTAGGCGACCAGCTCAGTGCCTGCGGCTACGCCTCTGAGGTCGCCAGTCCGAATCAGGACCTCACCGAGGGCGACCGCCCAGCCGACACGGCCCTCGGCTTGGTCTAGCAGTATTTGACGGGCTGTGGGGTGAGTCACACCCATAGTCTGAACGACCTCATCCAGTTGCTCGCGCTCGAGCAACTCAAGTCCGAGATGGACGGCTGGCGTCATGAGCTCAGCCACTTCGTCAGCTTGGTGAGGCCAACAGACAGCAACGAGCCGGAAGTTAATCTCTGGTTCGGTTGCCCTAAAGGCAACAAGGCGCTCGACCTGATCTAGGGCGACGCCAGCATCGTCGATCCCTACAAGCCCTGGACACTCATAGCGCAAGTCGTCGGCGAGTTGCCCGAAGTCCGCGTACTGATCTACGAACCAGAGTCCATCCAACTCCGATACCAAGCGTGACTTGCCCACGCCTGGGTAGCCCGTGACGATGACGTCGACGGTTGTCTCCCGAATCTTCGCGAGTTCGTTCGTTCGACCTACGAGCGGCAAGGCACCCCAAGGGCTCTCGGCGATCTCACGGGGCTTGGCCATTAGCGTCAACGGATCAGTCGGTAGTCCGAGGAGACGGCTTCGCCACGCGCCGTCACGGCGCAACTTGCTTACCACAGCGTCGTGTCCGTACACGTCAGCGACGTTTAGGGAGACGTCGAGCTTTTCGGCTGACTCCTTCAGTCGCTGACGCTGCAGGTTCGTCAGCCGTGCCGGATTGATGAGCACGATTCGCTCGGTGGAGACCCCCTTGGCGACCATCTGCTTGATGCCCTTGCGCATGTTGGCGCGCACACCGTCCAGGGTTCGCGAGGACGTGACAAGCACTCGTCCCGTTCCTCCGTTGGGGAGTCGAAAGTCCGCATCCCGTCCCCAGTCGGTTCCACCCGGCAGGGGGTTCAGGCCGGGGAGAGTGTCGGCGAACAGATCAACCATTGCATCTTCAAACACGCCCGGATCAAGCCGACGGCGAGTGGCCAGCGTTCGAGAAACGCGATCTGGGTCGATGGGTTGATGGCTTCCGTGGTCTGGTCAATGGCAGCCCCATCATATGCCTGCATTGATCGTCGATTTGCGTCGTAGCTCTAGGGCCCATCGGAGCGTCATTGATTGACATCGGAGTAGGGCACCTACTTGGGCAGGAACCGACCGTTGTGGGGTCACCAACCGGCCCCGGGCCGCGGCTGCCGGCTGGGTCAGGCCGCCCAGGCTCGCGGGCGGCTGCTGCTGCGGCGGTGCCTGCAAGCAGCCCGCGCCGGGTGATCCCTGCTCTGGTGGCCATGAGAGATGTCCTGTGTTTTGGGGTCTGGGTCAGTTGGGGTTGCCGGCGCCGGGGCCTGGTGGGGGATGTCGAAGTAGGCCTGGGGGTCGACGTCGTAGACCTCGCCGGTGGCCATGCCGGACAGGGCGGTGACGCCGCGGGTGACCTGGCTGGTGAGCATGCCGTTGGACTTCTGGCCGACCTGGCCGCGGATCTCCATGAGCATCCCGGCGGTGCCGTTGAGCTCGAAGGATCCGAGTGCGGAACTGGGCACGTCCCAGTTGAGCCGGTAGCGGCTGATCGCGGAGAACGGCGACGCGTCGGTCCCGATGGCGTTGGCTGTTGGTACACGTCGGCGATGGTGCGGGCCTCGGGTGTGGCGAAGAACCCGAAACCGGTCTCGTCGCCGGGCAGCAGGTGGGCGTTGGACGGGTCCAGGCGGAAGTCCAGGTCGGCGTTGAAGTCGCGGTTGAGGTCGTAGCCGTGCACGTCCAACGGTCCGGGCGAGTACGGGTTGAGGTTCCAGTTGAACGGGGCCGGCGCGTCAGCCGCCAGGCCCCACTCCTGCGGTGTCCACTCCTGGACATTCTGGCGGCGCTGCACGACCAGACCGTCTTCTTCGAACGCCGCGCCGTCCATGTTGACCCGCGGCATGAACCACACCGAGACCGTCGACGTCGGGCATGCACAGGTCCACCACGACGACGCTTGGCCGGTGGCGGACCGCCGCGGCGATTGCGTCGCGGGGCGTCGTCGGCGAGACCACCGCGGCCAGGGTGGATCGCAGCACCCACCACGACCTGCTTTGACTCTCCGAGACCGTCCCAGTGTGTGGAATTACGCGTTGAGGGTCTCGATCCAGTTCTTGAGCTCGCCGCCGGTGATACCGAACCAGGAGTGTCCCTTCCCAAGTCCGGTCGCTTCGATGATCTGGGCGCCTGAACAGCCGCCAGTGTCAGCCAGCGTGTAGGCAACCACGCCGTCGGTGGACACGAACCCGTCCGTAACTGCGATGTAGCGGTTCGTCTTCAAACCTCGGGTCGGTTCGTCCGGCAACCTCGTGGCAGCACACACATCGTCGCTGTTGTCCACGCCGTCACCATCGATGTCGTCGTCGCAGGCGTCACCGAAGCTGTCGCCGTCGAGATTGGCTTGGTCGGTGTTCGGGATGCCGGGACAGTTGTCGACATCGTCGTCGAGACCGTCACCGTCACCGTCCACGGTTGCTGTGTACACGTACACCGACCCCGAGTTGGACCCGTTGTCGTCATCGAGAAAAGCGCCGACAAGGATTGCGTCACCATCCACTGCAACCGAGTTGCCGAACTCGTCGCCCGCTGCGGCGTCGGATGCAATCAGTTTGCCTTCGGTGTACCCACCGTTGCCGTCGGGTTGGTACATGTACGCCGAGCCCGACGCCGACCCGTTGTCGTCATCGAAGGAGGAGCCGACGACGATTGTGTCACCGTCTACCGCCACCGACACACCGAATCGGTCGCTCCCTAGGCCGTCGGACGCCGTCAGTTTCGTCTCGGTGTACCCACCGTTGCCGTCGGGTTGGTACATATACGCCGACCCCGAGTTCGTCCCGCCGGTGGCGCCGACGACGATGATGTCACCATCCACCGCAACCGAGTAGCCGAAGAGGTCGTTTGCGGCCGCGTCGGAGGCGGTCAGTTTCGTTTCGGTGTACCCACCGTTCCCATCAGGCTGATACACGTACGCCGCCCCCCAGGACCCATCGATGCCGCCCTTAAAGGCGGCGCCAACGAGAATCGCGTCACCATCCGCCGCAACCGACCAACCGAAATGATCATCTGCAGCGCCGTCGGAGGCGGTTAGTTTCGTTTCGGTGTACCCACCGTTCCCATCAGGCTGATACACGTACGCCGCCCCCGAATCCGACTCGTTGCCGCTATCGCCGATGGCGCCGACGACGATCGTGTCACCATTCACCGCAACCGACCAACCGAAGTATGCGAAGGCGGCGCCGTCGGATGCGGTCAGTTTCGTCTGGGTGTAGCCACCGTTGGCGTCGGGTTGGTACACGTACGCCGATCCCGAGTTCGTCCCGTTGTCGTCATCGAGGGAGGCGCCGACGACGATGGTGTCACCATCCACGGCAACCGAGACACCGAACTCGTCGCCCGATGCGGCGTCGGATGCGGTCAGTTTCGTCTGGGTGTAGCCACCGTTGCCGTCGGGTTGGTACACGTACGCCGATCCCGAGTTCGTCCCGTTGTCGTCATCGCCGATGGCGCCGACGACGATGGTGTCACCATCCACCGCAACCGCGTAACCAAACGCGTCGTCTGCGGCGGCGTCGGATGCGGTCACCTTAGTTTCGTCACCCGGGTCCGCGTTGGCCGCCGTAGGCGTCAATACGACGCCCAACATCAGGGCACATGCGGCCCCGAACTTCGCCACCCTGCGGCCCAACCGGCCATGTGCTTCGTTGTTCCCTCGCATTGTTTCCCCAGACTGATCGATCTCCAAGCCGTGATGGCCAGGATCCCCACTACACGCAGAATGAGACGCTAGCAGGCCTTGCGGGGTGAATCGCGAGGAGGGATCCCATTTTCGCCTGTTGCGCGGAGTGCGGTCGTCGGGTATAGCAGCGGTGCGCCAGGCCGCGGTGAGAACTAGGGGCTTCGAGCCACGAGTCAAACTGCAACAAGTTGGAGTGTCGGCTCGAAGCGGCTCCTCGGTAGTTCATGTGGGTGTCGGGTTGATGGTGGCCAGCTTGGACCAGTCTCGCTTAATGGCGCAGGGCAGCACGCGGATGCGCCAGTGGGTCCACTTCGTCAGTCCGAACGCGCCCGCTTGTTCCTCTTCGCCGGATTGATGGCCTCCACGGGGTGTTGGCAGCGCGGGACCACAAGATCGCGCCTCCCGCGACTGGTGCGGGACTCCTAGGTGTAGAAGCTGGCTTGTGGAGGGCGGACGTGCCGAGTCGAAGGCCGTCTTGATTGCGGCAGGGCTGCATGCCGCGCGCCACACGAGGATGACGAGTCCCCTTTGGCCGATCGCGAGAGTGGCGCTATCCCCCAGATCTCGCAGCCCTGCGAGACGCCGTGTCAGGTGCTCGGTGTCCTAATGGGACAGTTGAACTGGGGCGTTCGGTGGCGCTGCCAGCGTCAATGGTGGGTGTCGCACAGCCCCAGCGACCTAATCGGGACGCTCGCGCCCGTCGTCGGGGCGCGTGCCGTACTTCGTGGCGCTGTGACGTCGGCTCTCGCATCGACTACGACACCCGACGGCCCCACTCCGCCCTCGACGCCCTGACCCCGACCGCGTTCCACCAGGCTTGGATCACCCGGTCCAGTACACAACCTCAACCCGCATAGCCGTGGACCAGCCACCGGGCGCTCTCCGGGCCGCCCGGTGCCTCAGGCTCCCCCGCAACCCTCGACGCTGACCTCGGCTGGATCCACGAGCAGTAGCACGATCGTCCGGTCGGGAGGCCACTGAGTGCCTGGTGACGGATCGATGCCTACGGCGAGTCGTCCGCGCTGCGGGACGAAGGAATCGTCGGGGTCGGTCGGGTCCGTGGGCTCGATGTCGCGGAATCCGTGGGCGTTGAGCAGATCGACTGCTAGCTGGCCATCCAGGCAGCCGACGGCTGGTATCAGACCGTCCTCGAAGGATGGTTCATCGGGGGTACCAAGTTCACCCCAGCGGGCGTAACCGAGTTCGAGCCGAATCTCACCTCCAAGACTGATCTGCGTGCCTGCGGCGGGCTCCTGCTCAACGACCACCCATGCCGAGTCGCTGATTGCTACTCGCCCCTCACCGGTGGCGTCGTAGTCGTCGATGAAGAGGGCCACATCGAGTGCTTGTAGGAAGTCCTGCGCAAACTGCAACGAAAGCCCCGTCAGCTCAGGCATCACTTCTTGGGACACGGAGGCCAGATCCGACCGCTCGCTGTCCGGGATGCTGAACGAGACTGGCCCTGGGCTCGTTGTCGGCTCAGGGGTAGTGGTCGGCTCTGGGGTCGGGGTGGGGGTTAACGCTGGGGTCGGCGTCGGTTCCTGAGGAGGGGAAGCCTCCTCCGCGGGTGTCGGTGTGACCGATGGCTCCGGTGGAAGGGTTTCGAACGACTCCAAGCCTTCGGCCACGACCGGCTCGGACTCTTCCGTGGTGGTCCCCACGGTGAACAAGGCAGTGACAAAGGCGAGAAGAAACAGTGCCACTAGGAGTCCACCGAAAACGATCAGCGCGATTCCCCACCCGCGCTTCCACCAAGGCTTGCTGGCCTCCGCTCCCGGAGCCGGTGGTGGCGGTGGTGGCGGTGGAGGTGGAGGAGGCGTGGACTTTGACACTAGTACCCCTGTTGTGATGACGGGCCGGACGCAAGTGCCAATGCGGATATTGCTGTCGTGTCGGGACTGGCTGCAAAAGGGGAGGATTCCCGACGTCCAAAGTTCGTCTGGCCTCCCCCGGTCTAGTCGTTGGAAAGCTCGATCGTCCATGTCCCTTCAGCCATGATCTCAAGCAGTTGAGTTCCGCTGGGCCATCTCGCCCTAACGTCCGTGTCACCAATCTCGTTGACCAAGAGCTCGGACCCGTAGTCGCCGTAGGCATCAATCACGAAGTTACTTTCGCCTTGGTGAGTCACATTGGCGATGCGTCCTTCGCCCTCGCCTTCAGGGATGAACACCACTTCGTCGGATTCTCCTTCGATGGCACCATCTTGCATGTTGGGAGCGTTCTGGATGGGCTCAAAGGTCATCGTCCACGGCCCGTCGGCCATGACGTCGAACTCCCGCGTGTTCTCGCCGACGAAGAGGTTGATGGCGCCTCCAGCCTCGTAGGGGGCGATCCCGTTAAAAAGTAGATCAAGTTGCTCGCCATCTTCGTCGTAGGTATCCACAACGAAGTTGCTGTCGCCATTGGCGTCAGCTCGGACATACGCCACGGCGTCGCCAGGGATCTGAAAGTCCAGAATCACATCATTTCCGTTGCCTTCCAAGACGATGGGTTCACTCCAGGTGAAGCGCCCGACCGCGATGACGACTTCGGTTCCCGGTGGCACTTCCTCTCCGGCCGCCGGTTGTTGTGACACCACGACACCATCGCGGTCACTTGCGTCCACCTCGGATTCTTGGGCTGAAACTGCCAGATCCAACCCTTCCAACACTGCCCGGGCGTCCGCCTCCGACAACCCCTCAACGTCTGGAACCCCTATCGGCTCCGGGGTGGGGCTGGGCGTCGGACTCGGCGTGGGGCTGGGTGTCGGACTCGGCGTCGGGCTGGGTGTCGGACTCGGCGTGGGGCTGGGCGTCGGACTCGGCGTAGGGCTTGCTGGCGCAGCTGCGTCTTGCTCCTCGGGATCCTCATCGCCGTCCACAGCAATCCCAATAGCTACGAGCACACCCAGTGCGATGAGCCCGATGCCCCACCAGGTCTTCCACCAGGGACGACCATCCCCGTCCTCGGGGGTGTTGTCGCCAACAGCCGGAGCTGGAGGCGGCGTCGAGGACGGCGATCCCTCATCGCCTTCGGAGGACGGCGGCGGCGGCGTGGGCGATGACACGAAGTTCCCCTAGTGACGACAGCGAGCGAAACCGTAGTACAAACCTGAGACTTCCGATGCACCTCAATGCCTGACAACCGAGACGCACGGTCCTGCACCACCACCCAGGACGCGATCCCGTCGCATCTACCGAACAGGGATTGACCGGCCGCAGCGCCTGCTCTTTTCGCCCACTCGGGCGCAGCGAGCCCGCGTACGAATTCGAGATAATCGGGGCTCTGTGTAACAGGTGTGGTTAGGCCTGCTTATGAAGGTGGGGTGGAAACTTCGAGCCGACCCGCTGTGACACCCCGGACGTTGCCCGTGGGCTGGTAGCGCTACTTCCTCGGGAAGATGGGAAGGCGGAGTCAAGCGTTGCCATCGTCAGTCCGGCTTGGCCTGACGGGCGGAGTCCTGGCTCCCAACCAGCGACCGACGGCCCAACCAGCCAGAGCGGCTGCTGCCCCAAGGAGCAGCGGATTCCCCCAGCGAGCGACGTCACTGCCGGGCTCCGGCCCGGGATCGAGGAGGTGCTTGGCCAGCCATTCGACTGTCAGGGCGAGTGCTTCGGGATCTCGATCGCTTGTTAGCACGGAGTGACGCGAGCCCGGGACCTCGACAGTCGTCAAGCGTCCGTGCGTGAAGACTCGCAGGTGGCCACGTCGCTGCCACTCTCCGAGCGGGTGCTCTTCGTCCGTGGACTTCAGGCGGGTGCGGATGTGGTCGAACCGACCGTCGCCACACAGAGGGTCGTTGCGATAGCGCAGGCACAGCAGGGGCGTGTCCGATTCCTCGGCCGCCTCGAGCGTCTCGTCGGATAGACCGAGGTCGGCGCTGGTGGTCGGGGACCAGGGACGCATTGGAGATGACGGCTGGCTGCTGATTACGGTAGCTGTGCTCTCGTTGGCGAGCGTGCCGAGCACGATGCCTCCGGTCATGCACATCCCGATCACGGCGACGCCGCGACTGGCGTCGAGTTCTGGGTCGGCAACCAGTTCGGCGATGAGAGCGTTCAGCCAGTTAGTGAGCTTGTCTGGACCACCTGCGCTGAACAGTGCCATTTCACGTCGAAGACAGCTCCAGGCTTTCACAGCGCCTCCGAGTGTGCTGCGCACCTCGGAGTCGCCGTAGAGCAGGGGCACGTGGACCGAATAGCCCTGCAGTTGGAGCATGCACGCGAGTTCGTGGAAGGCGGTGGAGACGCCGTGAAGCTCGTGGAGCAGCACCACCGGCGGTCCCTCGCCATAGGACACGACCTCGAACCGACGACCGTCGTGGGCCACGGAGCGCGTGCGCTGACTCATGTCGCGGTCGGGTCTGGCGGACTGTGTGTGTCGAACATCGGCCGCAGTTCGGTGATAGCCACGGCGTACCGGTCCTCCAACCAGTATCCCGAATGGAGCCGGTTCTGTGGATCTGCAAGTCCGTACGGGGGGTCCGACAGCTCGTCAATTACCGTCGAGGCTTCGTCCTCGTTGCTGTCCTGGGAGTGGGCTATCGGCCCGCCGATGGGATCGGTGACACGCCACAGGTTGCGCCACCGGATCTCCCCCGTCCCAGGACTCGTCAGGTGGCCGGCCAGTTCCGTCAGCAGCCCCGCGTGGAACATCCCAGGGAATAGTTCGCTGTACAGCCGCCGGACCGGCGATCCGTACGTCAGCAAGGCCACTTGGTCGAGCGAGCCTGCGTCTGGGTCCTTGTCGTGCGCTAGCAGACACGCCGGCACGGCGATCACGCTGCCTTGCGAGTGCGGAGCCAGGATCGTCGAGGCACCAGCCGCCCTGCGTCGCTGCAGGACCACTGCGAGGCCGCTGACAGCTGTGTCGGAGTAGCTGCGTTGCGCGAATGGATGGAACCACCGTGGCCAGAACGCCGTGAGGTCCCACAGGACCGCAAGCCCCCGCCGGGTCGATCGGTCCCGAAAGCCATAGACCATCCTCGTGCCGATCGCCAAGACCGGGGCCGTGAAGGCCACGAACACCGCCACGTCGGACAGCGACGGGTCGTACGGCGGTAGCCACGCCGGTGCCGCCAGCCACTCCAGGCGGCCAGTCCAGCCACCTTTGAGCGTTGTCTCGATGACACCGAGCAAGAGCGTCAACCCAGCGAGGAGGAAGATCAGGAAACCGACCCATCGCCAGGGGCCCTTTATAGCGATCAAGACAATCACAGCGACCGTGACGAGAAGTACGGCGCCGAGTCCCCACACCAAGTCTGACGAACCGATTCTGAGGCATTCCTGGCTGTCCAGCGCCACTGCCTCGAAGCCCCATGGCGTGGCGCCTGGCCGTGTGCACTCCCGGACTGCCTTGTAGAGAGCAATGAAGCCGATCACCCCGAGCGCGCCGAGGAAGACGACAAGCCGGGTGGGCTGGCTGACCAGTTGCCGCACGGCGCTCATCGGTCGCGAACCGAGGTCGGGGTTCTGCCTCTGAACGAGACTGGCGAGGCGGATGCCGCCGATCACGACGACCAGGAGTGCCAGCACCAGGAAGACAAGAGCGACCCACTCCAGCACGGCAGGCGTGACAATCTTTGTCAGCGCCTTCTCGGCCCTCCCGGTCAACGGCCCCGCGAGGATCTCCATGCCGCCGAGCAGGAAGCCGGCCCCGTATACAGCACCCGTAGCGCCGGCGAGCAGCATCACCGACGGCCCCGTCAACACCTGCAACCCAGACGTCCCCGGTGACCCTAGACGAGAGGTCCAGAACTCAAGCACGGCCACCGCGACGGCCGCGACTAGCACCGCGACGGCGGCGACGACGAGAGTGCCGCGGAGGCCAGGCAGCGTCTCAGTGGGCTCGATGGGCAGGCGCGACAAAGACGCGCCGGCCATGACGACGCTCAGAGCCCCCAACAACCCGGCGAGCCAGCGTGCAACGGCACTCCACACCCGATGTAGCGGTCGGCCCGCGGACCACGACATCGCAACAAGGAACCCGGCTGAGATCGCAATGCAGGCACTAGCAGCGACGAGACCACTGAGCGCTACCCAATTCTCCGCTAGTTCGCCCACAACCCGGGGCGGCCACGCTTCGAATGTGATTCCACCCACCGCCAACGCGGCGGTGCAGACGGTCGCGGCGATCACGGAGAACGCGACCGCGGTGTGCGGGCGATGGCTGTGAGCGACGGTCTGCGGTGTAGACCACATCCCATCAGGATCGACCTCAAAGCTAGTCGTCCGAGCACGCTCCACCACCAGCGGGGAGCGCTTCGGCCATAGCGGTCTCCACGGGTCTCGCGGGGCGACGGTCGTCAAGATTGCGAGGGCCGCGATGGAGCTGAGCGCCAACACGTAACCCACCCAGGCGCCGATGCGTTCGCCGACGATGGCCCCCGCGACCGACGGGGCCACGTCAAGGAACGCGAGCGCCACGAACGTTGACCACAGCACGGTCAAAGCGAGCCCGTGCAACCGCAGCATGGCCGTCGCGAGCCTGCCCTGCCAAGGTGGCCTCTCGGCGGTGCAGTTCGGACGTATCGAGGGCAGCATCCAGCCCGCCACGTTGCTCAGCATGAACGGCAGCAGCAGAATGTTGAACGCGTGCCACGGCCGACCCGACGTCAGAGACCCCCATGAGAACGCACGCCGGTCCCTCGGGACACGCCGCCCCCTCCCCGTCAGCTCAAGGCCGGTGGGCAACCCGTACTCGACCTCGCTGACACCAACCTCGAGCAGCGACTCGGCCGACGTCCCGGCCACGCCATGGATCCGGAGCTCCCAGAAGCTCGCATCAGACGTCCCCCAGCCCTGCCCCGTCACCTGTGCTCCCAACCTCTGGACAAGATGAGTCCGCAACTTGCCGCCGGCACACCCAAACTCATGAAGCCCACCACGGCGATTACTGGCGAACGTCGTCGAGTGCTCATCGGCTGCCCCATCCCCAATCCAGTCGCCCAATGGACCCTTGCAGATGTCGCTGCGTCCGTCAACTGTTGTTGGTGTCGTCGCCAAGGGGTAGACCTCGACGTGCCCTGTATCCGCTCGGGCTTTTGCAGGCTCCGACCGAGTTTCGCGGTCGCCGACTGACGCCCAACGAGCGCCTGGGCAGGTCCTTCGCCTTCCGGCCCAGCAGAACGCCCCGTCTTACGCCGGGCCGAGCATTGATGTCGCGATTGACACCACAGCCGGCATGAACCGCTTCAGCCTCAAGCCCGACCTTGAGACTGGGATAGCTCTTCACCGCGCATGAAGTCGGCAGGACGACACTGAACGCCTGCTTGTGCTCAAGCTGCCTCTGCATCGGCAGGCGGCCGGGGATCGCAACTCGGATGCGGATACTCGGGGCTATGCGGGTCGGGGCTATTCCCAAAGCCGGGAGGTCCGGGGTTGCCCCTGCGGCCCTCCTCATCCTTGGTCTCATGGGCGGGCAGGGTCCGGACCGTCAGTGCCGCTGGGGTTCGGAGTTGTGTGCGAGGTGGTCTTCGACGACTTGCCGGTAGTCGCTGAAGGTGGTCCGTGTTTCGGGCACAGCGTCCGCGATCGCCTTGGGGTAGATGCGCTCGGGCTGGTGGGTCAGCAGATCCCGGCGCTCGACGCAGGTTGCCAGCCGGTTGGCGAGGTCACCTGGGAGGATCCCGGCATGTGCCAGGAGCTCGATGCCGTCGCGGTTGTCGGTGGGTGCTCGCCGTCCCGCGGCGGCGAGCATGTCGGCGTTGATCTGTCCTGCGGTATCGACGAGGCTGGCCAGCACTCGCTCGAGCGAGTGACGTAAATCTCTGTCGACCTCGAGGTCCGAACTCTGGACGTTGCCGTGACGGCGAAGGTCGTCGAGCAGTTCACCGATTGTGGAGAGTCTGGCTCGGAGGGTCGCAACATCGAGCGGGGCGGTGGTCGTGGCAAGGAGCGACCGGAGTGTGTCGCGTCGCATGCTTGCGGTCTCCATGAACGTGCCGTCGGCCGCCATGGCTGCAAACGCGTGTTCCATCGGCTCGCGTTCGTACAGTGCGATTCCGTCGGCGATCGCACGGCGGCGTGCCGTGGTGGTGGCGTGAGCGGCGTCCACGACATCGATGGCTTCTGTGCCCAGCAGCGAGACCAGACTGTCGAGTAGTCCGACGACGTCGTGGCGGCTGCCTGGTTCGAACACCACGCCGAAGTCGAGGTCGCGCGGCCGGTCCACCTCAGGGTCAGCTGCACTGCCGAACAAGGTGAGCACCCACACGTTGTGGCGACGACACATCTCGTCGAGCTTGCCTTCGGGGAGACCGAACAGCCGCAGGCGTGCAGCTTCAACGCTGCCGGCCGGGTCGTCCGAACCACAGTTGCCATGGGTGGGCATGGGAGCCTTCGCCTCCGCACATCTCGAATGCCACGATAGACGTCAACGAGTCCGGATCAGTCCCTGGCAGGGTTGCCCCGGTCGGGCCTGACCCGCAGGCCCCATATCGCACCGGCACCATCTCCGGGCCACCGAAGACCTCTGTCAGTCGCACTGGCCGTGCAGATCCGTGGGCCAGGCACGGAACTCCTTGCTGGCGTCGATCTCCGAACCGCTGAACCCCTCCGCTGTCGCCTCGAGCAGTTGCATGCCACCGTCCAGGTGGTGATCACCCCCGGCCCGTCCCGGATGTGGCGCGACAAGACCTCTGGTAGCGGGGGCTATCCGATGGCAGCGCCGACGCACGGTCCCCTATGAAGGACGACGCGGCCGTCGTGTCGCTCTCCACCCGTATCGTTGACTCCGATCATTCGGACCGCTGATCTAGCAGGCCGAGCGGCAGACGAGGTGGGCATGGCCGGACTGTTCGTGATGAAGGGCATGGAAGTCCACCTGACGGACTTCACGATTTCGGTAGACGAGAGCGGCAGGACCCACTCGTCGATTTCGCTTGCCGTTGCTCTTGATGTATGGCCCATGTGGCTTGATGTCGCGATTGAGCACGCGCAGACGGCTCAGATGGCACGGCTGGAACTTGAGGCCGCGTCTGGGAAGGGCAGGGAGGGCGCCGATCCGTCCTTGCTGGCTGACTTGATGACGCAGGAGTGTCGTGCCTCTCTCGTGGCCATCTCGGCCGCAGCCTTCGCCCTGGACAACTTCCACACGCACGCGCTCCTAAAGCTTCCAGGGGCCGATGAGTTGAAACGCCAGTGGCGAAACAAGACTGCCCGGCATCGCCGCGTGAATGAGGTTCTCAGGCGACTGATTCGCCCCACGAATCCCGGGAGCGCTGAACTTCAGTCCGCCGTCTCGGGCATCTTCGGGCTACGCGATCTGGCCGTCCACGCTCCCGCCGCGTATCGCGATCCCGTCACTCACGACCTACTGAAGCAACCCGTTGAGTGGAGGCTCGCTCAGTACACCGGCCGACAAGCCAACACCGCCGCCTACTCGGCGACGGGTGTGATCTGGCAGGCCTGTCACAACGATCACCCTTGTTCTCCTGACCTCGATCGTTGGTGCGCCGCAAGGCGTGAGCGCGTTCAGGAACGGCTTGATCGCGCAACCAGGCTGGAACCGCGCAACTAACCGACTCGGCGCAGTAGACCAGGTACGGCAGCGTCGCACCCTTTCCGAGGAAGCGCCCTTTGGACGGTCGGCATAGGTGGCTCTCCTAGGCTTCCGAGTCGGCCTCGAGCGTGTTTGGATTAGGCGACCTTCGCGGAGCCTCCGACCCTGGGCCCATCGGACTCGGGCTGTCCCGTAGGCCTCGACTCCGTGAGTGTGCGGTGTGGCCTGCTCAGCCAGTTCGTGACCCTTAGGCTGGTGGTCCAGCTCTCACCACCACGAGCGATTGGAGTGCGACGTGACCGACGACATGGCCCCGGCTGGCTGGTACCCGCAAGATGACGGGCGACAGCGCTACTGGGACGGACAAGCATGGACGGACCATTTCGCTCCCGGAGCCCAAGAGCAAAGTGACGGTTCGGGAGCCGTTCACGTGGATGAGGACGCGATATGGCAGGTCCGCGGAAAGCCTCTTAGCGGCATGGGCGCCGGCCGGTACAAGCTGACGGAGCACTACCTGTTCTTCGAGACCGGGACACTCCGAACGGACTCACAGCAAATTCCGATCGCGAAGGTTACGGATGTCGATGTGAAGCAGTCGATGTCACAGAAAGCCCGTGGGGTTGGGAACATCCTTGTCCACGTGGAGCGCCAACAAGGGACTGAGACAGTGACGATGGCTGACGTGCCGAACTTTCGGGAGGGTCAGCGGCTGATCAATGAGACCGCCCATGAAGCTCGGCGCACCTTGCAGCAGCACGCCAACACGATGAGATACGAGCATTCCGGTGGGCCTCAGGCGCCGGTCGACCCGAGCCACGCAAGGCCCACAACCGATTCTGCTGAGGCCAACGGGCCAACGTTAGATCCGATCGAACAACTCGAGCGTCTGGGCAAATTGCGTGACGCTGGTGTCGTTACCGACGAGGAGTTCGAGGCCAAGAAGGCAGAGATCTTGTCGCGAATCTGAGATCGCCGATGGTCCGACACCAGACGCTGCCGAGGGGTATGCGAGGTCCGGCCTGGGCGGCTCGGGAGTAGATGCTGGCCGGCGGTGTGGTCACCGCGGAGGAGGTCGAGGCCTGGGGCCCGCCTCCAGGGTTCCAACACAAGTACGGAGCGACCCGTCGACTTCGCGGCGATCGCGTCCCGGGTGGTGGTGTAGGACCGTGCGTCTCGGTTGTCAGGTGCGGGGTGCTGCGGGCAGGGACGGTAGACGGTCCTCCTGGTTGGTGAGTGGGGTCAGGGTGGCTTCGGCGATGTAGCGGCGGGGTGCGGCGACGAGTTCGTCGCTGACCTCGACCAGCAACGCCCCGACCAGTCGGATCACCGACTCGGGGTCGGGGAAGATCTGTACGACGTCGGTGCGGCGCTTGAGCTCGCGGTTGAGCCGTTCGATCGGGTTGTTGGACCAGATCTTGGACCAGTGCACCGGCGGAAACGACGTGTAGGCCAACAGGTCGTCCTCCATGGCCTGGAGCCGCTCGGCCACGGCGGGTTCGATCGGGATGAGCTGGTCGACGACTCGGCGCAGTTGGGCCCGGGCAGCGTCGGCGTCGGGTTGGGCGAAGATGGTCGACACCGCGGCCGACACCACGGTGCGGTGCTGATGGCGTGCCACGGCGAGCAGGTTGCGCTTTGCGTGCACCCGGCATCGTTGCCAGGCTGCGCCTTGCAGCACCCGGGTGATCGCGGCACGCAGACCGGCGTGGGCATCGGAGACGACCAGCCTCACACCGTCCAGGCCGCGGTCGACCAACCCGCGCAGGAACTCGGTCCAAAACGTTTCGTTCTCGCTGTGGCCGATGTCGACGCCCAGGACTTCACGGTGGCCGTCGGCGCGGCACCCGGTCGCGATCACGACCGCTTTGGAGATCACCTGGCCGTGCTCGCGCACGTGGACGTAGGTCGCGTCCAGCCAGACGTAGACGAACGGCAGATGGTCCAGCCGCCGCTGGCGGAGCACCGCGACGTCGTCGTCGATCAGCTTGCAGATCCGCGACACGGTCGACTTGCTGATCCCGGAGTCGCACCCCAGCGCCTTGACCAGGTCGTCGACCTTGCGGGTGGAGGTGCCGGTGACGTAGGCGCGCATGATCACCGCCCACAGTGCCTTGTCGATCCGGCGGCGTGGCTCGAGCAGTTCGGGGAAGAACGATCCGGTGCGCAGCTTGGGGATCGCCAACTCCACGTCCCCGGCCGGGGTCGACAACCGCTTGGGACGATGTCCGTTGCGCTGGGCGGTGCGCCACGGCGTGCGCTCACCAGGCTCGGCACCGATCCTGGCCGACAGTTCGGCTTCGATCAGCTCCTGGATCGCGGCACCCAGGATGTCGGCGATCGAGGTGGTCAGGGTCGCGTCGGCGTCCTGGAGACGCTCCGCGAGTTCGTGCATGGCAGACTGGTAGTGGGTCATCGTGTGGAACCTCTTTCGTGTGGAAGCTGAAGAGATTCGCACGGTGGCCCGCCTACGTCACGGAGGACTCGGCGGGCCGGCTCCTACACCACGTGATGGGACTCACCCTTCGCGGCCGCCTTCAGCCGCGTCGTCGGGGTTCACTGACGGCTCGTCAAGTGCCGAACTGACAGTCTGCGGTCGGGCATGCAGTTGCTGTTGATTCCGTGGCGATGGATGCTTCTGGTCGGCGAGTACAAACGGGGCCCACCGACCGCGCCGCGATCCTCACGGGCCAGATCGCCCGATCTCGTCTGCTGCGCTGAGCGGATGGGGGGTGCACCCCGCGGGTCCCGACCGATCCTCGCGAGTGTCGATACCGGGTGATATCCGATGGCTGGTACCAAAGGGGTGCGCGTACTCGAGTTCCCGCTCCATCCGAGCTCAAGCCTCGCCAAACAACGCGTATGGGTCGGGCCAGACGAAGTGGACTTCGACGGCCTCTTGGTAGGTGTCATCTACATCCGCGGGTCGTTCCCCAAGCCCAAAGTGTCGATCTAGGCGCGCCCGCGCGTCGATCCACGAGCGGAGATACTGCCCAGGCTCAAAGAGCGTCAAGGCAAGCATCAGATACGTCTGGGTTTCGGTGCTCGGTCGGACGAGCGGTGGAGCCCAACCAAGAAGATAGAGGTGCCACTTGCGAGCGATTTCGTGAAGATCACCAAGTACTGAGTCGAGAAGCTCATCTGGTACTAGTTCGCCACCAACCTTCAGCCCATCGCCGTCGTGAAAGGATGCCTGTCGATGAGCGACGACCTCATCGCGTGCCTTCTTGACCTCGGTGTGTGCACTTTGCAGACGCTCTTGGTCGTGCCGAACGGTGCTCTTCGCAGCCCGCTCCCAGGGACTCTCTGGCGGGACCGGGCTGTCTTGAGAATTCGATCGCTGGCTCGCGCGGCGTCTCACCGCCACGATCCCCTCGTAGTCAATCCTGGGCGCGAGTGCTGCAACTGCGTCGAGCGCCTTGACTACGCTGCGCACGCCTTTCGTGGCATCGAGCAGTCGACCGCAAGCAGCCACGACCGAGTCGTTGTGCCACTGCCGAATGAAGGGCGCATAGTTCTCGAACTTGCTTGCAAGCAACGGTTCGATATCGGCAATCAGAGCGCGACCGTGGTTGACAGCAGACACCTCGATCAAGGCCTCATTGAACATCCCGGCTGCATCATCCAACTTCGCGACAGCCTGTTGGTTCAGCATCGCCACTCTTCTCCCTACTGCTCCGGTTGCGCGCTGCGTCGGGGTGTGCCTGTAGTGCTCTCGACCTTCACGCTTCACAGGCTTGACGATCTAACGAGCGAAACTCTTGAGGAAGTCCCCAAGTTCGCCGCTCGCCACCTGTCGAGGAGCCTGCAGGTCAGCGGGAGGTCGACAGGCCTGTCAAGGAACAGGAGACGTGCAGAACCTCTCGTTCGTCCATTGTCCACTGGCAGCAAGCTTCAGCAATCGGTCTCGACTTCTTCGGAAGTGACAAGTTCCCCCGCGGAATCCAACGTGACGCGGACTCGAAGGCCCTGATCGGTGCTCTCGAAGAAAAAGGTCGTCCCCTCATGGGAACGCTCGATCGACCGGATATCCATTGATGTCTCCGAAGAGAAGAGCTCCGCGGCCTCCTCAGCGTTGCGCGCTAAGGAGTCCAGCGACGGATCGGTATCGGTTGAATTAAGGTCAAGTAGCGCCGCGACAGCCACCAGAGCCACGCCCAAACCTAAGAAGATGAACGAGGCATTGAAGGGACCCAGCACTCTGGTCGATTCGTACTGCGTGACGCGATTGGGATTGCGCACTGCTGCTTGAATATCTCCATACGTGTAAATACAGCCAGCTATCGAAAGGCCCAGAAAGGCCCACGCAGCGTAGAGCCATCCATGGGTCGATTCGCCAAAAAGATCGGTGGCGAACGTCGCCGTCAGTCCGAGAAGACCGGTCGATAGGGCCACGATCGTCCTCGTGCCCTCAATGAGGACCGACCACGGGTTGGGATGGTCTGACAGCGCCGGATCATGTGCCTGGCTAGTCATCTTTGTGACCCGGGAGCCAACTGACGCTCTGCAGGACTCGCCCACCAGAATTTTGAATCCAGTGAAAGACGTCCCGGGTAGTTACCTGATCCGCCAGCGGACTGGTGTCGCGCCTGGAGTCACTGATCATGTCGTCTAGCGCTTCGCGGGTCACGCGGCCAAGTTCAGGATCTGCCTCCCTCTCTTGAGGCGGGTGCCCACTCAGACGCTGGTCTCCAAGTCGGTACTCAAAATGCTGACCTACCAGCATGTTCGACATGGCCGCGCGAGCCCATGGTGTGACGACGGCTCCTCGGTCACTTGAGTAGCCATCGATGAGCGCTTCGTAGTACCGCTGAAGGCGCTCGGCTTCGTTCGGAAGTTGGAAGTCCGACATCATTTCCCATCCTGTGAGGCCACCATCATCTCCCGGCCTGTCTCGTTCTCGCGAGCCAAGGTAGGTGGACGATCACGCAGAGGCGGGGTCCTGGCGCGCGGGGACGCGAGCGGCAGCCTCAATCTGCCGCCCCCGCGTCGGTAGTCTCGCACGCGAGCCTCGCCGTCAACTGCCGAGCTCGATGTGTCACTCCCCGGCGTAGCCTGACCGGGCGACGATCGATACGGCAAGGGAAGGGCACGGGATGGCGCACGTGCGCGTGGCCGTACGGCCCGAGATGCTGCACTGGGCGATGACGCGCTCGCATCGTCCCGCGACCGACTTCAAGGCCTACCCGCTGGAGGAATGGCTGGAGGGCAAGCGAGAGCCGACCCTCAACCAGTTGGAGAAGTTCGCACGGACCGCAAGGACACCGATCGGGCTGATGCTACTGGACGATCCACCTGGTTCTGACCTTCCTCTGACGGACTACCGCACTATTCGTAGCGCGAGCGTGACGACGACTTCCGCAGAGCTCGAGGACGCCGTTCACCTCGTCCAAAGGCGACAGACCTGGTACCGGGATTATCTCATCGACCAGGGACAGGCGCCCAACGATCTCGTCAGATCGGCCACGACTCGAGATGTACCCGGGGAGGTGGCGGACCGGTTGCGAGATGTTCTCGACTTCGGGCTGGCGAGGCGTCGCCCCGGCACATGGCAGGAGACGCGCAACAGGCTCGTCACCGCGGCGGAGTCCGCAGGTGTTCTGGTGATGATCGCTGGCTATGTAGGGAGCACTCACAGGGGTCTCGACGTCGACGAGTTTCGTGGCTTCTGCCTTGTCGACGACATGGCCCCTGCGCTCTTTGTGAACGGCAAGGACAGCAAGGCCGCGCAGATGTTCACGCTCCTGCACGAACTAGGCCACATACTCCTAGGCAGGTCGGCGCTGGACCGACCGGACCTCGACGCGGGGGACGGTGATGACGTCGAACGTTGGTGCAACGCCGTGGCGGCGAACGTGCTGGTTCCACTGGATGATCTACGAGCACGCTTTGAACCGGGCCAGCCCATGGAGGACTCCCTGAGGGTGCTGACCGACCGCTACCGCGCCAGCGGGCTGGTCGTCCTTAGCCAACTGCATCACCTCGAGCTGCTGACCTGGGAGCGATACATCGCGGAACGAGACGCCGAGCGGACGCGCGCACTGGAGGCGCTTGAGGCTCGTGACAGCGATGGGGGGAACTACTACGCGACCGCACCCCACATGATCAGTCCCACATTCCTGGAGGCGGTGGCCCGCGAGACCCGCGCGATGCGCACCACGTATTCCGAGGCTATGTCGCTGCTCCACGCTCGGTCCCTGAAGTCGCTTGAGGGCCTGTTGTCTCGCGTCGAGGAGTGACGTGTACCTGATCGACACGAACGTGCTCATCACCGCGAACAATCACTACTACGCCTTTGACCTGGTGCCGGCATTCTGGAGCTGGCTCGAGGACGCGATCGCTGCGGGGACCGTTGGCACGGTGACGAAGGTGCGCGACGAGATCATGTCCGGGAACGACGAGGACCCGGTCCGTCTGTGGGTCGAGGGACTCGACCAGTTCGCTCGCGCCCCGGATGATGCAACCGTCACCGCCATGAGGACTATCGCCGTCTGGACGGTAGGCCACTCTCGGTACTTCGATGCTGCGAAGAACGAGTTTCTGCGCGTGGCCGACTACTACCTGGTCGCTGACGCGCTTGCGCACGGCGACACGGTGGTCACGCTGGAGGAGTCAAAGCCGGACAAGCGCACCAAGATTCAGATCCCTGACGTGTGTGCAGCGTTCGATGTGCCCGTCATGGGGACTTTCGGAATGCTCCGGGCTGAGGGGGCAGTCCTTGGGGAGTGATTCGGCGCAACGACTCACCTCTGGCAACTGGTCGTGAGAGCCACTGCTGGAGCTCGAGTCGTGCGCAGATGGCTGGCACCTGCCGCCATGTCAGGCGCGGATTGACCCTCGACCGTCCAGCGGATGGCAAGACACTGTTGTTCGGGGAGACGGCGTTCATACCGGGCGGATGCCGTCGGGGGTCGCCGGAGGGCGAGATCCTCGGCGCGCTCCGAAGTCTCACGGCGGCCTGCGAAAGTGGCGAGATCCCCCGTGATGGTTGGATGGCCGTAGGCACGGCGGGTTCGCGACTCGTTGTGCTCGGGGCCCTGTCGGGATGACTCTGTATCCCCTTGTCGCCGCGGTTGGTGGCTGACCTCAGTAGCGAGGTGTCGCCCGGCAGGGCCTGTCCCTACCGCGGTCTGACTCAAGAGAGGACTGCACCGAGCAACTCACATCATGCCTGTCGACCGCGGATCCCTGCGAACGGATGGAGGTCCGAGATGGATGCCACGGTCATAGGCGTGGATGCCCACAAGCGATCGCACACCGCGGTCGTGCTCGACAACGACGAACAGATCAGCAACCAGCTCCGGCTGGTCGCAGATCGACGACAGACCGATCGGCTGCTGGCCTGGGCGGCGCGATGGCCCGACCGGATCTTCGCCATCGAGAACGCCCGCGGACTCGGACGGCTGCTGGCCCAGCAGCTGGTCGGCCGCGGCGAGACGGTGGTCGACGTCCCCGGCCGGCTCACCGCACGGACCAGGCGGCTGTCGGGCCACTCTGCCCGCAAGTCCGACGAGTTCGACGCCCGGTCCGTAGCCATCGTCGGCGCCAACCACACCAGCCTGCGCCGGGTCGAACTCGACGACACCCCTGCCGAGCTGCGGGTGCTGCTGGACCGGCGCTGGCACCTGGTTTCAGCACGCCACCGGGTGATCTGCCGGTTCCACGACCGGATCACCGAACTGACCGCAGGAGGCGCGAACAAGGCCCTGTCGCCCACTGCGGCGGCCAAGGCGTTGCGGTCGATCCGCACCGACAACCCCGCCGACGCGGCCCGCCGGCAGGCCGCCAAGGACCTCCTGGCCGAGTGGCGCTGGCTGACCCGCCGGATCAACGACGCCCAACGTCGCCTCGACCAGGCCGTGGCCATGCACGGCACCACCCTGACCGACATCGACGGGATCGGGACCACCAGCGCGGCCGCGATCGTGGCGATCGTGGAGGACCCGACCAGGTTCCTGACGCGCGGACACTTCGCGTCCTACAACGGCACCGCCCCAGTCGACGCGTCCTCAGGCGACCACGACCGTCACCGGCTCAACCGGCGTGGCAACCGCCAACTCAACAAGGTCATCCACACCGCCGCGATCACCCAGATCCGACGCGACGGCCCCGGCCGTGACTACTACGAACGCAAACTGGCCGAGGGCAAGAAGCACCTCGAGGCGCTCCGCTGCCTGAAGCGGCAACTCTCCGACGTGATCTACCGGCGGATGCTGGCCGACCACCGACACATGCAGACGGTCCGGGATGGACAGATGGGGACGCGCCCGAAGGCTGCGTGACCGACTTCAACCCCGAGTCGGCTCTTCATTCGAGTCACATCCCGAACCGCCGTCACCCACCCTAGTCCGCCGCTCACCTCGGCTGCGGACACTCTCCGCCTGCCCGCACTCACACCAAGAAATCAGGGCTTGACAGAGAGAGGGCTCGTTCTCGCAGGTTCCTGAGATTGTGACCACTGCCTGCGTGGCGCGTCTCAAGGCGGTGAGGCTCCATGGATACGCCTCTTCAGGAGCTGCAGCAGAAAGGGTTCGGCGGCAGTTCTCGAGCGGTCGCTCGTTGCTTGGCTCGAAGTCGAGAGAGTGTTGGAGTGAAACCGCCAGCCTGATGGTCGAGGTTGAGCGGAAGCGCCATCTGCCCGATGACTTGCGCCTCCACCGTCCAGGGTTCATCCACGCCGACCACGGCTACGCGCGCGTGGTCGGCGAGCCACTCGTTGAGCCGTTCCTCACCGCAGTGAAAGGTCAGCCTTTCGCTGGACCCGACACGGCGCAACTGCAGACCCAGCCGGTGTGCCAGAACTGAGCCCAGTGACAGTCGGAGTGTGGAACCAGCGGCGTTCGAGGTCAGGTGCTGGGACAACCGAGTCGGCAAGCCGGAGCCAGATCCTTGTCGTGCTGGCGAGATCCCGACGTAGAGCAGCCGCCAGTTCCGGTCGCGGACGGTTCCGGCGACTGGCACGTCGTTGTTCAGGTCGTCGAACCACCACGCATAGATGCCCCGGTCGGGGAGCTCTTGACGTTCCGCCAAAACGTGAGCCCTGCTTGACGTATGCGAGAATTCGCTCAGTGACCTGACGATGGCATCGACTCCTGGCGGTGAGCCGCCAAGTTGGCGTGGCCGGCGGTCACTCCGGACGCCGGCGTCGGGAGCAGGGCCTGCCTCGAGAGTGACGGTGCCATCGTCCGCAACGGAGAACACCGCGATCCGAAGGGCGTCGAGCACGTGTGGCGGAACCCGCAAGGCTGCGCTCACGGATCCAGCTGGGACGACAATCGCGTAGTGGGTGGCCTCCTCGACTCGCATGCGTCGCAGGAGCTGGCCGTACCCCGTGTCGACGTCAAGCCCTACTGCCGACGTGGTCCCCTTCGCTTCGGCGATCAAGCAGCAATCGTCACGGGTAGCAATGACGTCGACCCAGTCCACATCAAGCTCAACGTGCCATCCGGCTCGTTCGAGCCATCGGCGGAACTGGTCAACGACATCCTTCTCCGAAAGTCCCACGCCGGCTCCTCACTAGACCTGGGGTCGAGGCTAGGCCCGCTGACCAGGAGCCCCCCGGTGGGTTCGCGCCGTGGTAGGGAGCGCGTCATGGGTCACGACGTCTCGTTCTCGCCGTGTCGGAGGCCCCAGACGCCAGATCGCGGATGAGATCAGGCAGCTCCCCGGAACGTGCACGTCCGCCATCGTTGGCCGGCAGCAACGGGCACTGCGGCGTTCACTGGCGTCCTCGAAGGTGGCGAGCGCGGGCGGATCTTGCAGGCCGACGACGGGCATCCGGGCAGGGCCCGCGGTGCCGTCAAGTTGCTCACCTCCGCCGTGCAGCTGCTGCAACTCGCCGGATGTAACGTTAGGACGTGTGAGTCAGACAGGGAGATCGAGATGGGGCTTCTAGACGCGTTCAGGTCTGGACGAAAGCTAAACCGCTGGGTGGACGAATGTGCCGAGTTGGAGACGCGTCTCCTCAGGAGATCATGAAGCTCAGTTGCCGTCGTCCGCGCGAGTGATCAGATCGGCTGTGCATGCGATGGGTCGGTCCCTAGGCTCGGCGCAGCAGGACCAGACGTACAACCCGACCGACGCGCTGTCGGTGGACTGCTTCCCCGTCCATCGTGCAAAGGGCGCTACGCCGTGACGGTCGGCGATTGCGCGCTGACCCCGTGGAGTGCACAGCCCGCGCCATCGATGACATCGACCTGGGAGGTGTGATGGCCGAGGACGCGCTGGAGCCGGCGAACGACGATGTGCTGCTCGTAGTTCTCGACGGTGAGTTTGGCCTGTACATGGCCTGGGGGAACGAGATCGCCGCGAAGGCTCCCGCGTGGGGTGGCGCGCCGCTACCTGAACGGCTGTGGCACTCCGACGCGGGCTTCGTCCAGCAGCTGCTCGCGCAAGGCATCGCCGACCCGCGAGACGGAGCTGTGTTCCGACTCGACTACGAGTCGCAGGAGCTGCTTGCCAGAGGGGGCAGGTTGGCGGTCGATAAGGACGGCAGGATCCTCCCGCAGATATACGAGGACGGCCATCGAGGTGTCCGACGCAAGGCCCGCCTCGTCGACGTCGATGAGTTCGACGATGGCGGCGGGTCCTTGGAGGCAGCAGTCATCACTTCGGCCGTCCAGGACGTGATCGATCGCTACGAAGAGGAGCTGGCTCGCTACGAGCAGCAGTTGGCCGCGCAATCCGAGGTGTTGCACAAGATCCTCCTATTCCAGTACGGGGCGTGGAGCGCTCAGCTCGACGCCCACCTGTCGGTGCTCGGCGAACTCCTTGCCTTGGTCCGCGACGGGCAGCACCTGGATCTCTTGGAGGGCAATCTGGCTGTGCAGGCCGAGCGGGAGGCGAATGCTGCGGTAGCCTTGGCGATCTCTCAGCTCAGTCGCCTGTGGGAGTTGGCGTCGCAGGGACCGCTGACAAACCGACGCCTGCGAGCTCTGGCGAACGAGTTGGAGGCCCCGGAGACCGAGTTCTGGTTGCAGCATCTGACACGGGGAAAGATCCTCGCATCCTTGGCTCTTGCGCTACAGCTGCACGGACGCGACGACATCGGAGCCGTCAGAGCCGGAGTCCTCCGGCAGCGAATGCACGACCTCGGAACTGACTGGGCCGAACGCCTCGAGGTTCTCACGGCGACGGTGACAGCTGACGTCCACCGCGACGACCGCCGTGTTCGAGGTGCCTTTCAACGGGGGCGAGCACGCCAGCTCGAATCACGCTTGGAAGAGCTGTCGGACTTGTACGGCCTCATCTCGCAGCCCGCCCATGACTTGCACTCGCTGATACCGGGGTTGCCGCAGGTGAGACCGGAGTGACGCGAGGACTTCTGTGAGCCCATCTCGTACGTCCGGAACAGACTAATCGATGACCAAATGCCTCAGGCCCGCATGCGCCCCGAAAGGCGAGTGGATGCATTCGGATACACCGGTCGGCCCCTCCTCAAGATATTCGCCCTAACCATCGACTGGTGGGCTTCTGTGCCAAGCAGTGACCGCGCTCGGCTCGAGTCAATCATCTGAGCGTCCATCGGGTCTACTTCTGCCGACACCCCTCCGATGCAGATCAAGAGGCCTCCGGCGGAGACTCCCGTTTCAGGGCGGAAGACATCCGAGACATGACCACCCCATCCGAGTTGCTGATGTCGCCTTGGCCACTCGCAGAGAAGCCGGTCGACCCCACCTTGTAGAGAACCGCCTTGCGGTCAGGATCTTCAGCGACGGACCGCATGGCGAGGAGGGACTTCGCGTCCTCGGAAGACGGCCCAAGGGAGCGAGCAAACATGGAACCGAGGGCAATGCTGCCATTCCAAGATCCTCCTTCTGCTCCGTTGACGTGCAGGTTGAACTCCTTGATGCTGGAGATCGGAAGGAAGACCGGAACTTCGCTCGACACTGTAGAGCGGACGGTGTCACCATCAACGGATACGAACAACTTCGCACTCAAATTGTCCCCGTGCGTCAGCTGGATGTGGATCTGATGACTCTCTCCCCAGTCCAGCAGATCCTCGACAACGACTATCGCACGAGCGGCGTCAATTCCCCTCGCCTCCACAGCCAGCTGACGGTTCTTGGTCAAGCCGACTGAGAGGCCCATAGGCAGGCTAGGGTGGATGTATTCGATGAACGATCCTTCGCTCGGAGCGGGCACCCCAACGTCAATGAAGACTTCCCAGGCGGCGGTTTGGTGCAGCATCTCCACGCCTGCCATCGTCAGGGCCTCGCCGACCTGACCCAGCAGACTCACTATCGCATTGCGAATCTGAAGGGCTGGCACACTGGCCAGCTCGAGCATCCACGCGAAGGTCGTAGGCATGGTCTTGGAATAGTGTGCCCCACCACCCTTGTTCGCCAGCAATCGAACGATGAAGGCGAGGTCGAACTCCTCCCCATCGACGGATACGACTGGATGTGCGCCGAGATCTCCGAGTGCGAGCGGCACTTGGGCCGTGAGCACCCTTGTGCGAGTGATCGGTGGGCCCAAGACATGGAACTTCGGAGATGGCAGGTCTGGGCCGGAGTAGGAGGGCATGACGAAGATCTGGTGAGATAGACCCAGTTCCTCCAATATTGTGAGGAGGAGGGGAGAGGCGTCCTTCCTTCGCTCGAGCAGAAGCGCCCGGATCTGGCCGCTGAGAGCGATCGCCTGATAGGTCTTTCCGGCATTGATCGCGGCCGAGGCGTCACGCACAACTAAGAGCCCCTGGAGCAGCTCCGAGATGCGTGCGGCAAGAGGCTTGACCACTGCTCGCGGTTTCGGTGCCATCTTCGGTCTTCCCCATGGCTGCGATCCCGTCACTGTACGAGGCTTCAGGCCCGGCACGAAACTGACTAGATCCGCGGGATACCGATAGTGCTTTCAGGGTGCACAACCCTGGCCACATGCTTGAGAGCGGCCCGGTCAGCCAACCACCGTGAACGCTGTGGCCCTTCTGGCACACCTGTCAGTACGTCGCGGATCTCTTGGCCCCGTCGTTCCTGGGGAGCCGCCAATCCCGCGATGGCTTCGGATGCGTGTCGCAGCCGGCGCATAACTTGCTTCTTAATCAACCTCGGAGGTCCGGATGCCGCCCGTCGAATCACGCACCATCGACAGCGACGCCGTGCTGTCGGGCATGTGCAACTACCCGATTATCGTGGAGCGCCAAGCTGCGGTCAAGATTGCAGGGACCCTCAACGGCAGCGCACGGGTGTACGGCAACGTGCACGTGTCGGGCGTACACAACGGCTCCCTCCACGTTGCGGGCGCGGCGACGGCCACCATCGACGGCCGCCACAACGGCTCAGTTCATGTAGAGACCGGTGGAGTCGTCATCGTCGAACCCCGCGGCCGTATCGCGGGGTCGCTCCATAACGCTGGTCGCGTGGTAGTGCGCGGCGAGATCGGCGGCAGCCAGAGTGGAGCTGCCGTCGAGCTCGACGGCGGCCGTGTCGTCCCACCGACGCGGATTGGAGCCGACGAGACCCACTACTACGAGTGGCGCGACTAGCCCCGATTTTGCAGTAGGCGATGGTCGGAGTTGCATGGAAAGTGCCCTCCGGAGTGTTGGATGCGTTCTGTCTAGGAAACGCTGCCAACGCCGGAGGGCACCTTGCGGGTGAACACTGCCGGACCGATCACCAAGGTTGTTGTCAGTGGTGACGGCAGGGGCGTCACGGGGCAGGCCGGCACGTGGATGCTTGCTCGGCTTGCCGATCGGGTGGGTTGTCGCGGGCCATGGCGGGCACGACGATCCGGGCCTCGGCGTACGACCGCGGGACGGTGCTCACGCAGTTGGCGATGATGATCGGTGCGGGTGGCCGGTATGTGGGACCTGGCGACGTTGCGGCTCAAACAAGCCCTTCGGGACATGTACCGGCTCGACGACCGTCCGACGCGCCCGCGCAGCTCCCAGCGGCAATCTAGCTTTTTCCAGTTTGGCGGCCCAACGTCTTGCGACAATGGATCCAGCAGCGTATCGAGGGGCCATACGTGCCTCGCTAAAGGATAGCGCTCGACCATTGGAACGCCGATCCCTGGCCCTTGCCGCCGTTCCGTGTAATGAGGAGCGGCAGTTGATACGCCAGTCACTCTCGCAGTTTCCTGAGAACCATTGCACACTTCAAATGGTTGAGGAAGTCCATTTCAAACCTTTCAATGTTATGGCAGATTTCTCGGGCAATTGAACCTCGATCACAGGTTGTAACGCAACTGGCCTGCGCGGCTCTCTGTGCTTGTGGTTGGGCGGCTCCGCATTCTCCGGGTCTTCCGGGCGCCTGACCTTAAGCGATCCTGCAGGCTCCAGGCGGTCCCCGCCGGACGGAGCGGGAACCGGGACCGCGGGTATCGATTCACGAGGCGAGGGGCCTCCGGGACCGCGGGAGCAGTCCTCGCGTCCGGACAGCGACGGACGGAGTTCTCTTAGCCGGCTTTCAACCTCCGATGACGTCGGCATACGGATGCGCGAAACTGGTCCGTCCGTCGGCCGTGAAGCACCGAGGTTCCTCCGCTCCATCGACTTCGACCCGGCGACACTCCCATCCTCGGTCACCGATGCACGATTCCCACAGGGCGGCCTCGACCCACTCGTCGCCTCCGGCAAGTTCTTCCGCCTGGTCTTGGCACTCTCCGTTGATGCGCGACAGCTCCGACAGGTCACCACATGCTCCGAGCCCAAGCATGACTATGGACAGCAGAGCGAGAGTCCGATGTGTCCTCATGTGAAGTTCCGTTGCTGGTAGCGCCCCCTGGCTCAACCACACGGTAGTCCGGAGCTCCGGAGCTCTCGTTGGCATCCGCCTACCGAAGGGATCCCGCAGATCTCACAGCCCTGCGCGAGGCTACGTGTTAGGGGCTCGGTGTCCGAATGGGACGGTGGAACTGAGGCGTTCGGTGGCGCTGCCAACGTCGATAGTGCGTGTCGCACAGTCCGAGAGACCTGACCGGACGCTCGCACCCGTTGTCGGGGCAAGTGCCGTACTTCGTGGCGCTGTGGCGTCGGTTCTCGATGGGTTCGTCGAACCGCGGGTTGCCGGTCTTTACCCATCTGGAGTAGTGGGCCTTGCACAGCCCGCGGGTGGCGGGTTCCCGGCCGCAGCCGTGGTCGGCACACGAGCCCGGATGGTGTTGTCGCTGTGTTCGGTTGGCGGGGCGGATCGGCCGGCCGAAACCGGGGTCGTCATCGCGCAGCCACCGGCCGTAGTGGGGTGAGCAGAGGCCGCGGGCCTTGACTGGGCGTTGGCAGCCGTTGTCGTGGCAGGTGCCGTACTCGGTCAGGTCGAACTCCCCAGGCACGTTGGGGTCGCCGATCGGGGTGGCGAAGTCCGGCTCGCCGTGCTCGTACCAGCGCCGATAGTGGGCGTGGCACATGGCGCGTGCCTTGACGTCGCGGTCGCAGCCGTGGTCGGCACACGTCCCGTACCGCGTGACGGGAGCGGGGTGACGTGCCTGGCCGACGGGCCGGTCGAAGTCCGGGTCGCCGTGTTCTAGCCAGCGGTTGTAGTGCAGCGAGCACAGTCCTCGAGCGTCCGGGTCGCGGTCGCAGCCGTTGTCGACACAGGTGCCGTAGTCGGTGATTGGCGCGCGGCGTTGGTGGTTGAGGGGTCGGTCCCAGTCGGGGTCGCCGTGGTTGAGCCAGCGCATGTAGTGCATGGAGCACATCCCGCGTGCATACAGCTCGCGGTGGCAGCCGTGGTCGTCGCAACCCTCCGGTGGGCTGCGACGGTTCGGGTCCAGGCCAGGCATGGCGAGGTCAGCTGCCGCGGGTCAGGCCGCCTGCCCGTAGTGTCGCGGCGGGTACACCGATTTCGCGCCAGGCGGCATACGAGATCCCCTTGCGGTCGGAGTAGGCGGCGACGACATCGACAAAGTCGCCCTCGAGGTCCTCGATCGAGTCCTGCTCGGTGAGGGCTTCGAGTTGCTGTTGGTCGTCCATGCGCTGCTGGATCAGCTCGAGACGAGTCGCCGGGTTGTCTTCGGCTTCGATTGCGGCGGAGGCTTCGTCGATGCGTGCCTGGATCTTGTCGGGGTCGGGCTTGGGGCCCCGCTTGCGGCTGGTCTCCAGTGCTGCGAGGTAGTTCTTGACGGCGCGGGCCTGGCGGCGGCCTTCGGCCATGGCGCGCTTGTGCTCGTCGGTGAGCGTGGGCATTGTGGACTCCACAGAAACAGTTTCGGGGGACGCCGACACAATAACCCGCCGAACACGCCTTGCCGCATTGCCGTCATGGTCCTGTGGACATACAGACGCGGTGTTGTCAGCGTCGGGGCTGGTAAGTCGAGGTTTGGTCGGCCGCGATTGTCCGTGCCGGCGTCGGTGCTTCGAGCCGGGTTCGCGCTTGAGCGGACGGACCTGAGTCCGCGGTGGAGGTGTGGCGGGTGCGGCTATACCAGCGACCGAAGCCGGCAATGGCCACCTCGATCGTGCCGCGCTGCGGCGAGGCGACGATGCCGTGGTCGATCAGCTTGGCCCGCAGCGGTGACACGGCCTTGACCGACTCATACCCGGCGCGCTCGGCCGCATTGCCAGCGGAGATCGCGCCGCCGAACTCGTTGGCGACCGCCGCGACATAGGCGCGGTCGTAGTCGGTCAGCGACGACCAGATCCTCGTGTAGTACTGCCCAAGGCGCGCCTCGGCAGTCCGTTCCACCCGGGCGAGATCCACGGGGCCGTCGGTGTGTGCGGCCTGCCACAGTGCTTCGCCCCAGGCCTGCACCGCGACCGGGATCCCGCCGGAGCGGTTTACGGCCACCGACACCGCTTCCGGGTCGAGCTCGACCCCATTGCCGTCGGCGGCCGCGACGAGTGCCTGACGGGTCTCGGCGGGCTGCAGCACACCGAGCGGGTGGGAGACCAGCCCGGACGGCACGCCCGCCATGCCGGCGTGGCGATGCACGCCGGAGACGACGAGCCCGATGGTGGCGTCGGGGTCGGTGCCGGTGAGGTCGTGCGCGGCGGCCAGCTCGGCGACCTCGTCGGTGACGGCGTTGCAGTCGTCGATCATCACCATCAGGGGACGACCCGCTGCTGAAGCCGCACGGGCCGTGGCCTGGTAGGCGCTCGCGAGGCCCGGTCCGGTCGGTTCGGGTTGTGAGTCGGTGCCGGCCAGCAACTGGTCGCGGGCGTTGGCTAACTCACCCAGCGCGGCGTCGAGGTCAGTACCGGTCAGCCGCACGACCAGTCCGCCGCGGGCCGTGACCTGGGTATCGAGATGGTCCAGCAGGGCGGTCTTGCCCATCCCGGCCGACCCATGGAACCCGACCGCCGCCGACCGGCCGTCCACGAGTCCGGCAAGCAGGTCGGCGGCTGCGAGCAGTTGGGTGGTGCGGCCGGCCAGGACGGGTGGGGTGGCGCCGTCGGCGGCGCGAAACGGTGACGGGGGAGGGGCGGTCCCGAGCCGGGCGGTGAATGGGTCGTCGGGTGCTGACGGAAATGGCAGCACCGACACGTTGACCTCCCCCGACAAGCATGGACTCTACACCCAACGCTAGACGAACCCGACGTCGTCGGGCCAGTCGACGCGACGTCGTTCAGTGCAGGTCAGTGGGTGGCGGGGATGTGGGCGGCGTTGTCCGGCAGCGTCGGATGCAGATCTGTCACCTGCCACCCGGCAGCCGTGCGGACGAGCTCGAACACGAACGTGCGCACCGCCGACGTGGCACCGGCGCCCTCCTTGTCGGTGGCGGTCCAGGTCGTGGAGACGTAGGCGACATCAGCGGTGGCGGCCACCAGTTCGACGTCGTCGACGGTGGTCTGCCGTGCTGCGCCCGGTGGAGGCGCGGCGGTGAACGAGGTTTGTGCCAGCCAGCTGTCGGCCGCGATGACCTCCGGGGGTCGGGTGCGGGTCCCGTCGGGGCGGTAGGTGTCGACCCATGCCGCCGCGGTGCGGGCAGCTCGCAGCACTGCCTCGCGATCGTCGAGGATGAAGGTCGCTGACCTGGACGGCGACGGTGTAGGAGACGGGCCGCCAGGCGCTGAGGTCGATGTGGGCGGGGTCGAGGACGTGTCGACGAGATGGGCGCCGGTAGGCGGCGCCTCGGCCGCGGGTTCGGGCTCGTCATCGGTCGACGAGGTCGCGGCCGCGGGAGCTGGCGGCGGGTTGTCGTGGGGTTGTTCGGCCAGGATGGCGAGCCCGATGGTGGCGCCGATCGCGACGGTGGCGGCGAGCGTGATGGTGGTGGTGCGGAGGCTGATGGTGGTGGTCATCGGGCGACCGAGACGTGGAGGTGGTCGTAGTGGCCGCCGGTGGGGGTGGACTCGTCGTAGGCAGCGCCGGGTCGGTAGGGCCGCCATCCCTGGTCGTCGCGGTTGGCGTTCCAGATCCGTCCGTCCCACACCACGTAGGTCACCTCGAGCACGGCGTGATAGGTCCGAAACCACTCCGCCCACATCCACCCTGCCGCCCGTTCCGCTTCGGTCGGAAACGCGCCGATGGTGCCGACGGTGAAGTCACACGCCCGCCCGGACGGGTGGTCCGAGGTCGGGTTGGTGGGACGCTGGCCCCAGCACCCGATCCCTGCCGGCCATGATCCCCCCGCTGCGGCCAACGTCTGCCGGTACAGGTTGTCGGCCACCCCGGTGACACACCCGCCGGTGCCGGTCGGGTCCACCAACCCACAGCCCGAGGACATCCCGGTGTAGGGGACCGGCGGCGCCGGCAGGCCGTCCACGACCACGGGTGGGGCGGCGCCGCCGACTGCGGTGTAGCGGACGGTCAGGTCGTTGACCCGCTCCACGTAGGCCGCGACCGTGCGCACACATACCGCCTGGCAACCCGTCGCCACGACGTCGCCAGCCGTGGGGATGCCGGTGGTCGAGTTGGTGACCCGCGAGCAGCCGGCGACGTGACACACCGCGACGGCGTCCAACAGGCTGACCGGCTTGTCCGGCGCCGTGGCGAGGTGGGCCCGCATCGCCGCGGCGTTGTCACAGAACAGCTGCACCGCACGGGCCAGATGGGTCGTGGGGTCGAACACCGGATGCGCGACCGGAGGGCGGCTCCCGGTGGGCCAGGTTCCGCCGGCGCCGCCGACGGCGACCCAGGTGGCGGGCATGAACTGCACCAGCCCTGACGCGCCCGAGGTTGCGTTGACCGCACGCGGATCCCAGCCCGACTCCACGGTGATGTGGGCCGCGATCCGCGCCACCGGTACCTCGCCACACCCGGCCTCGGCCGCATCCAGCAAGGTGTCGACGATGCCGTCGGCTGCCGCCGGAAGCGCGCCGACGTTCAGCCCTGCTGCCTGGCCGGACATGTCGTCATCGGCCACCAACACGGCCGCAAGCAGGGCGAATCCCAGCAGGGCGACGATGGTTGCCGATGCAAGTTTGGCCACCTGGTGACTTTCTGGTCGGGTCGTGCTTATCCTCAGGGCGCCGATCCGCCGCGTCTCCCCCCAACGCGTGGCGCTAGAGTCTAACATTAACTCTAGTCACAGCGGGCGGCAGGTTTGATGTCGACACACCACCCACCGGTCCACCTCTCCACCAACGGCCACCACCACGCACGCCTCGCCGGGTCGACGAGGCCCAGCGTGGTCGGTGCGACCGGCGGTGCCGGCACCTCCACGCTGGCCCGCCACCTCGACTACGTCGACCACGCCACCACCCCACCCGCCGACACCGGCCAACCCATGGTCGTCGCTGCGTCGTCCACGGCCGACGCCACCCGGGCGCTGCTCGAGCTGCTCGAACACCTGCTGCCGCGTGACGGTCGGGTTGTGGTCGCGATCGTCAACGACGGGCTCGGTGGGTGGCCTCCTGCGGTGCGGGCCCGTGCCCGCAACCTCGACGGCCACGTCGACGCGGTCGTTGACGTGCCCTACGTCCCCATCTGGCGCTACTCCGGCGCCGCCAACGAACCCCCCACCAACGACTACCGCGACGCGATCCGTCGGATCTCCCACCTGGCTGCACCCCCCAACTACACAGGAGCTGCCTCATGAACACCCTGAACGCCACCGTCACCGACCTGCTGATGATCGCCCAGCAGTTCGACCCCGACGTCGAAGCCCCACCTGGCCTGCAGGGCACCGCCGACACCTTCCTCGGCTGGATGATGTGGGTCGGGCTCGGCGCGGGCATCGCCGGCCTCATCGTGATCGGCATCATGATGGCCGCCGGCCGCCGCAACCGGTCCTCCATGGCCGCCGACGGCGCCGCCGGCATCCCCTGGGTCCTCGGCGGGCTCACCCTGATCTCGTTTTCGGTCGGACTCGCCGGCGCCGTGCTGGCCTGACCCATGACCGACCAACGCAGGATCCCACTCTGGGCCGTCGCCCTGGCCGCCGCCGTCGTCCTCACCGGCGTCATCGGCCTCATCCTGCTGCTCGGAAACGACGACCAACCAGACGCCCAACCCACCGAGCCCACGGCCAGCCAGACGCCCGACGCGACAGAGCCGACCGCGCCAGACGAGACCACGACGCCGACCGTGTCCGGTGAGGAATGGACCAGTGTCGACGTCGCCGGAATCACCTTGCCCGTGTCGGAGCAGGCCGGTCCGCACGACCTGTCCGACGGCCGTGCCCAGGACTTCGAACAGACCGAGCTTGGTGCAGTGATGGCGGCGGTCCACTTGGTCCCACGGCTGAGCGGGTTCGCCACGCCTGCCGTCTTTGAACCGACCATCGAGGAGCAGGTCGTTGCCGGCGAGAACGCACAGCGCCTACTCACGGCCGCCCAAACTGAGTACGCCGCTGCGGTCGACGCTCAAGGACGCGACGATCCGCGCGCCGCAGGAACTGTGCGTGGGTACCGAGTGCTCTCGTACTCCGACGCGGCCGCAACGGTCGAGCTGTGGACAGAGGCTCAGGGCCCTGACGGCACCGTCCGGATCGCCAGCGAGGTGGACCTCATCTGGGATGGCCAATGGAAGGTCCAGGCGCCTCCCGACGGCGACTGGGCAACGGTCGCCGGAGAGCTCCCCGACACGACAAGCTTCACCGAATTCCCGGAAGGCGTGCGCTGATGCCCACCTGCAACCCGGTCACAAATCCATTGGGCTGCGCAGCTGAGACCTTCCTGCGAGGCGCTCTCGGGCAGTTCGTGGAGATGCTGAAGGTTGCTGCCGAGTGGATGGTCGCGTTGGCGTTCGGGTGGTGGATCGAGGTCGATTCGGTTCTCCCGTCGGTGGCGAACACGCCGGTGCGTGGCGAGCTGGCGTGGCTTGCGTTCGCCGTGGTCGTGGCCGGCCTCGTCGCGGCGGGCATCCGGATCATCGTGGCGCGGCGGGCGGATCCGGCGGTTGACGCGGTCAAGGGCATGGTGATCGTCGCACTGGTGTCGGCCACCGGCCTGTCGCTGGTGCGGATGCTGGTCCGGGCCGGCGATGAGTGGGCGGCGCAGCTGTTGGCGGCCGGGGTTGACGGGGTGGGTGATGAGGTCATTGCGGCGTTGTCGCTGACGTCGGTGACCAACCCGGGTGTGGTGTTCATCATGGCGATCGTGATCTTCGTGCTGTCGCTTGCCCAGGCCGTCCTGATGCTGTTTCGCGAGGGCGCGATCCTGATCCTGACGGGGATGCTCCCGCTGGCCGCGGCCGGACAGCTGACCGGGATCGGCCGGCAGTGGTTTCCCAAGGTGACCGGGTGGCTGTTGGCGTTGGTGTTCTACAAGCCCGCCGCCGCACTCGTCTACTTCACCGTCTTCCAAGGCCTCGACACCGCCGACACCGGCAACAGCGCGACGGTGATCTGCCACGCGAACGGCAACGCCAGGATCGGCAGCAACAGCGCGGCCAGCACCGCGACGGTCTCGCCCTGGGACAGACCCCACAGGCCCCAGCCCC
>NZ_JAHOPH010000018.1 GCF_019798055.1 Salsipaludibacter albus
GACCAGCAGCTGGTGGCCGTCGCGGCGTCGTGCCGCACCGACCGCCGCGCGCGCCCCGGCCGCGAGCCGACGCGGATCGGTCGCGTCGAAGCCCAGGTGGCGCGCCAGGGCGTCGGCATGCGCGAACCGGGCCCGGTCGACCTCCAACAGGTCGTAGGGCTCGTCCCGGAGTCGTTCGGCGCCACCCGCGCCGAACACGGCATGGGCGCCCCGCACGACCGCCATCGGCACCCGGGCGGGCTCCAGCAGCGACACCAGTTCCGCCAGGCTGCGCCCCTGAACGTAGGCACGGTGCAGGTCGTCGGCGACGTCCTCGGCCACGTTGGCCTCGTCGACCAGCCGCGACGGCTCCCGGTCGATCACGACGCCGGCCCGCTTGCCGAACACGGTCAGGACGCGGTCGACGACGCTCGCCGGGATCTCCGCGAACCGCTCCGAGGTCAGGAACGCGCGCAGGCCGGCCTCGGTGTCGGGCGCGATCTGTTCGTAGAAGACCGCCTCGAAGGTCGGCCCGTGCGTGGGATGGTCCTTCCATCGCCCGACCAGCCGGACGTGCTGGCCGTCCACCAGGTCGGCGAGGGGGCCGCTGGCCGCCAGCGAGTCGCCGTCGCGCGGCATCACCTCGACCACGCCGAACCCCGACGTCTCGTCGCGGTAGCGGACCCCGACGACCTCGCCCCGGATCTCCTCGTCACCCAGCAGGCTGGGGGCGCCCGGCCCGGTCACCGGGGGTCCGGGCCGGTGACCGACCAGCGCAGCACGCCGGCGCCGGCCAGGGCGTCGAGCAGGCGCCGGGCGTCGCCGGCGGCCAGGGTCGGTGCCGGCATGCCCGCCTCCCAGGGCGCGTCGAGGGTCGCGGCGGCGGTCGTCGCCACGGCCGACCCGGCCGCGACGGGACCTCGCCCCCACGCCCAGGCCCGGACCAGCTCACGCTCGTCCCTGGTCACCTCCACGACGCAGGCCCACTGGACCTGGTCGTCCTCCAGGCGATCGCCCCGCGCGACCCATCCCCGGAGGCGACGCCCGCCCCATCCCGTGGCCGCGAACGGTCCGGCCGCCTGCAGCACCTCGGCCTGCCACGACCGGGCCGCGAGGTGGGTGCGCACGACCCGGATCCCCGGGCACCGGGCGGCCGTCCAGCCGACCGCCTCGCCCGCCACGTTGACGGCGTGGTGTGGCCCGAACGGTCGGGGGAACCACGCCAGCCACCGTCGCTCCGCCAGGCGCTCACGCACCGGGGACCCGTCGACCACGGCGGGTGCCCCGTCGGCGAGCGTGTCCACCAGGCGACGTCTCGCGGCGGCGTCCCACCCGCCCCGGGCCCCCTCCCGGAACGTGGTGAACCGGGCATGGGTCACCCGGTCGAGCCGCTCCTGGGCGCGGGTCAGCAGGAGCACGCCCACGGCGTCGCCGACGTCGACGACCCCCGTGGGGCCCCCTGCCTCCACCTCGCGGTCCACGTCCGTCCCGTCCTCGCCGTGGCCACGGTGGTCCCCGTGGCCGACCCCGAGGATAGGAAGACCGGATGGTCGAGCGGCGCACCGGACCACCGTGCTGGGGGGCGGGGCCACCGGACCCGCGCCGGGTCCGTGACTTGCGCCGGCCGGCGTGCGACCATCGCGTCTCCCCGAGGACCGGACTGGCGACGATGGTGATGGACGAGGCGCTGGCACCACCCGCCGGCTCCGCCCTGGTGCGCGTCCGCTGCGACGACGCCGGCTGGATCCATCGCCTCCCCCCGGTCCCCGACGACCAGGTCGTCACCGTCGCGGTCGGGCGGACCGAGCACACGCGGGTCAGCGACGACGACCTCGCGTCGAGCGGGTACCGCATCGTCGGACCGCAACCGTCGACCTCGCTGCCCAGCGCCGTCGAGCTGCTGGTGCCCGGTGCCCTGATGGCCGCGCACCCCGACTGGTGGAGCCGGGTGCTGGGCGTCGCCGACCAGGCGTTCGACCTGCGGCTCGGCCCGGTCCAGCTCGTCATGGGCAACCACCTCCCGGTGCACCTCGGCACCTGAGTCCCGCGCGCCCCGGCCAGACGGTCGATGGCCACACGGCCCCCGCCGAACGGACGACGATTGCAAGCACTCTGCTTGCAATAGTTAGCACTCCCCGTTACCATTCCCGGTGATGCAGCCCCGCCAGCGATTCGGCGGGGAGACGGAACACCCAACGATCGCCAACGCGGTCCGCCGGCTCCCAGTCCGTCTCTCCACCCGATCGCTGGAACCGATCACCCACCCTCCACCCACACGCGAGGTCCACACCATGGCCACCACGACCACCAAGACCACCAAGAAGGCCACCAGCACCAAGGCCACGTCCAAGAAGGGCGCCAGCACCAAGGCTGCGCCCAAGACCGCCCAGAAGGCGGCCGCGAAGAAGACCAACGCCAAGCGCGCCACCTCCCCCGCCGACCCGGTCCTCGAGGCCACCGGCCCCGACGCCCCGGTCCGTGGCCGTGAGCCGCGCGTCCTGGCCCAGCAGGTCGGCTACGCCTGGGCCGGTGCCGTGAGCGAGGTCGTCTCGTTCACCAGCAAGGTCCCGTCGCAGCTGCCCCGCAACCGCGAGGCCGCCGCGACCCAGGCCCGCGCCGGCATGGACCAGGCCGCCGCGAACTTCCGCGCCAACTTCGACGCACGCGTCGCCGACGGCCGCAAGGCCACGGCCGACCTGCTGGACACCCCGCAGGTCAAGCGCGTGACCACCACCTTCGAGCCGGTCGTCGCCCAGGCGGGCAACACCCGCCGCCAGGTGCGCGCCGCCGCCACCTCGGTGCGCAAGACCGCACTCGAGGCCAACAAGGCCGCCCTCGACCAGGCCGGGACCGCCCGCAGCCAGGTCAAGGCCGCTGCCACCTCCAGCCGCAAGACCGTCGGCGCGATCCTGGACGGGACCCGCAAGGGCTTCGACACCGCGGTGGCGTCCAGCCGTGACCAGGCCGGCAACACCGGCAGCCAGGTCAAGGCCGCCGTCACCTCCGTGACCAACATCGCCGACGCCGCCCTGGGCGCCGGTCGTGACCAGGCCGGCAACGCCCGGTCGCAGGTCAAGGCGGCCGTCACCTCGACCCGCAAGACCGTCGACACGGTCGTCGCCGCCGGCCGCTCGCTGGCCAGCTAGTCCGTCTCCCCGTACCACCGCAACGCCCCCTCCCCGTGGAGGGGGCGTTGTCGTGTCCACCCCACGTCGGTTGGGGAGTTCGTGCCCGCTGGCGGGCATGGATCCGACACTCGACGGAGGGAGGGGCGGTCCGAGGTGGGTGGCGACTACCGTGAGCGGTCGACCCGACCCTCCCGCGACCGTACGCACCGAGGAATCCCGTGAGCCTGCAGACCCAGATCACCGACGACCTCAAGACGGCCATGAAGGCCCGCGACCGTGAGCGGATGGCGGCCCTGCGCCTCCTCGTCGCCAGCATGAAGAACGCCGCGGTCGAGGCCGGCCGGGGCCCCCAGGGCGAGCTGTCGGACGACGAGATCGTCCGCATGGTGCAGACCGAGGTGAAGAAGCGCCGCGAGGCCGCCCAGGCGTTCCGCGAGGGCGGCCGCGACGAGTCGGCCGACACCGAGGAGTACGAGGCCGAGGTGTACGCCGACTACCTGCCCACCCAGCTCGAGGACGACGAGCTCGGCGCGATCGTCGACCGGGCCATCGCCGAGACCGGCGCCACCGACCGCTCCGGCATGGGCCAGGTCATGAAGACCGTGATGGCCGAGGTGGGTGGCCGTGCCGACGGCAAGCGCGTGTCGGGCATGGTCGCCCAGCGCCTGTCGTGACCACGCGTCCCGCGACCACCGCAACCGCGCCACGGATCGGCCGGGCCGCCGTTCGTGACGACGACTTCGCGGCCAACGATGCCCACCACCGGGCGCTGGCCGCCGAGCTCGCGGAGCGCCGCCGCACGACCGGACGGGGCGGGTCCGAGCGCAGCCGCCGACGGCACGTCGATCGCGGCAAGATGCTCCCACGTGACCGGGTCGAGTCGTTGCTGGACGACGCCACGCCCTTCCTCGAACTGTCGCCGCTGGCGGCGCACGACATGTACGACGGCGACGCGCCGGGGGCCGGGATCATCACCGGGATCGGCTCGGTGAACGGCACCCGCTGCGTGGTCGTGGCCAACGACGCGACGGTCAAGGGCGGCACCTACTACCCGATGACGGTCAAGAAGCACCTGCGCGCCCAGGAGGTCGCCCTGGAGAACGACCTGCCGTGCGTCTACCTGGTGGACTCCGGGGGCGCGTTCCTGCCCCGCCAGGACGAGGTCTTCCCCGACCGGGACCACTTCGGGCGGATCTTCTACAACCAGGCACGGATGTCGGCCGCCGGCATCCCCCAGGTCGCCGTCGTGATGGGCTCGTGCACCGCCGGAGGGGCCTACGTCCCGGCGATGAGCGACGAGACCGTGATCGTGGCCGACCAGGGCACGATCTTCCTCGGTGGACCCCCGCTGGTGAAGGCCGCGACCGGAGAGGTCGTCACGGCCGAGGACCTGGGGGGCGGGCTGCTGCACGCCACCGAGTCCGGCGTCGTCGACCACCTCGCCGGCGACGACGGCCATGCCCTGGCGATCGCCCGCGACATCGTCGCCAACCTCAACCGCACCCCACGACCACCCGACGACCTCGCCGACCCGGTGCCACCGGCGCAGGATCCCGAGGAGCTGTACGGGCTGGTGCCGACCGACTCGCGCACCCCGTTCGACGTCCGCGAGGTCATCGCCCGGCTGGTCGACGACTCGCGCTTCCACGAGTTCAAGCCCCGGTACGGGACCACCCTGGTGTGTGGCTTCGCCCGGCTGTTCGGTCGCCGGGTCGGGATCATCGCCAACAACGGGATCCTGTTCTCGGAGTCGGCGCTCAAGGGCGCCCACTTCGTCCAGCTGTGCAACCAGCGTGACGTCCCCCTGGTCTTCCTCCAGAACATCACCGGGTTCATGGTCGGGCGCGAGTACGAGGCCGCCGGGATCGCCAAGGACGGCGCCAAGATGGTCATGGCCGTCGCCAACGCCCACGTGCCGACCTACACGGTCGTGATCGGCGGGTCCCACGGCGCCGGCAACTACGCCATGAACGGACGGGCCTACCAGCCACGCCTGATGTTCACCTGGCCCAACGCGCGCATCTCGGTGATGGGTGGCGACCAGGCGGCCAACGTGCTGGCCACGGTCCGCCGCGACGGCATGGAGGCACGGGGGGAGCAGGTCGACCCGGACACCGAGGCCGCGTTCATGGACGACATCCGCGACCAGTACGAACACCAGGGCAACCCCTACTATGCGACCGCCCGCCTGTGGGACGACGGCATCATCGACCCCATCGACACCCGTCCCACCCTCGCCCTCGCCCTCGCCGCCACCGACGCCCCCGCGTCACCAAGCTCCACCTACGGCATCTTCCGCATGTGACCAGGCCAGTCGGCTGTCGGATCCACCCCACCAGCGGGCACGCACTCCCCAACCGACCGGACGTGGGCTGCCGACCCCCGTCGGTTGTCGTCTCTGCCCCCACCAGCGGGCACCAACTCCCCAACCGACCGGACGTGGGCTGCTGACTACGACAGGCGGTCGATGACGGCCTGGGCGACCTGCTTCATGGTCTCGCGCCGCTCCATCGCTTGCTTCTGGATGAACCGGAAGCTCTCGGACTCGCTCATGTCCTGCTTGTCCATCAGCAGGCCCTTGGCCTTGTCGACCAGCTTGCGGACCTCGAGGCGGTCCTGGAGGCTGTCGACCTCGTCCTCCAGCCCGCTCATCTCGCGGAACCGGCCGGCGGCGATCTCGACGGCGGGCAGCAGGTCGTGCTTCTGGAACGGCTTGACGAGGTAGGCCATGGCACCGGCGCGACGGGCCTTCTCGACCAGGTCGCGCTGGCTGAACGCGGTGAGGATGAGGATCGCCGACAACCGTTCCTTGGCGATCTCCTCGGCGGCCGCGATGCCGTCCATCACCGGCATCTTGACGTCGAGGATGACCAGGTCGGGGCGCAGCTCGCGGGTCAGGCGGACGGCGGACGCGCCGTCGGCGACCTCGGCGACGACGTCGAAGCCCTCCTCGAGCAGCATCTCCTTGAGGTCGAGGCGGATCAGCGCCTCGTCCTCGGCGATCAGGACGCGGGTCGCGCGGTCGTCGGTCGAGTCGGTCACGATGGCTCCTCGGCTGGCACGCGCCAGCACCGTGGTGTCCGGGCAGGCTGCACGTCACGTGCGGGCCTGCGCGGCACCGTCGGCAAGGGGTTCAGAGTTGGTCGAGCAGGTCGTCACGCGTGCGGCGCAGGTCCGCGAGCGTGGCGCGGTGCTCGTCCAACAGTCGTCGGTGATTGTCATTGGCGGCCGTGGCACGGTCGGCCTCACGGCTGGTCGGTCCGCCGGGGCGGACGGCCGCGGTGACGGCCGCGTCGTCGGCGTCGGCCGCCAACTGTCCAGCCTGGGCGCGCAGGACCTCGAGCTCGGCCTCGACCCGCTCGATGCGGTCCGTCACCCGCATGATCGAGCGTTCCAGCCGTCGTCGTCGCCACTGCATCCTGCACCCACCGTTCACCCGACCGTGTCGTACCCCGGGTGGGATTCGAACCCACACGGCCTTGCGGCCACGGAATTTTGAGTCCCGCGTGTCTCGCCAGTTCCACCACCGGGGCCGGGCGTTCCGGTTGCACGCCTCGCGGCGCGCCGGGACGGTGATGGTAGCCGCGTGTTCGTCGATGCCCGTTGCGCTCCGGACGAGGCACCCTCCGAACACATTGGAGTTGCTCGCCAGGGGCTCGCAACATCCAGCGCAGGTGCCGGACACTGCGTCGCCCCGCAGACCAGGACACGGAAGGCGACGGGCGGGTCCGGACGGACACGGGGGGCCATGCTGGTGACGGTGAGCGGGGGTATCGTCCGCGGCGCGTGTCGTCCGGTCCGGCGTCACGCCGTCCACCGGGGTCCTCCACCTCGTCCACGGAGCACATCGTGAAGCAGTTCGTCGTGCCCGCGCTCGTCGCCGGGCTCCTCCTCGCCGCCTGCTCGGGAGACGAGGCACCGCCGACCACCCCGGCCGAGACGACGCCCGCCTCGGCCGCACCCGACGCGTCCCCCACGTCCACACCCGTCCCGACTCCCTCGGCGTCGCCGACGGCGGCAGCGGGTCCGGGGACGGTCGACGGCCTCGCCCCCGTCGAGGACCTGTCCGACGACGAGCTCGCCGACATGGCGGTCAACGAGATCGGCCGGGTCATGGTCAGCGAGTGGCACACGATCGGGGCCGATGCCGACGGTGACTACGCCAACACGACCGAGACGTTCCAGGCCCAGCTCCAGGAGCTGTACGACCGCGGGTACCGCCCGGTCACGACCCGGGAGTACCGCGACGCGACGTTCCCGATCCCGGCCGGGACCCGCCCGGTGGTGCTGACCTTCGACGACTCGACCCCGAACCACTTCCAGTGGGCCGACGACGGCGAGACCCCCGATCCCGACTCGGTCGTCGGCATCCTCGAGGACTTCGCCGCCGAGCACGAGGGGTGGCGGGCCACGGCCGTGTTCGCCTACAACTGGAACACGCCGTTCGGCAGCAGCGAGGACGACGAGATCGCGGCCAAGTTGCAGTGGCTGGTCGACCACGGCTACGAGTTGTCCAACCACACGGTGAGCCACACCAGCCTGGGCGACCTGTCCGACCAGGAGGTCCAGGACGAGCTGGGCGACAACGTCGACAACGTCACCGAGCTGGTCCCCGAGGCCACGGTCGACACGCTGACACTGCCCTTCGGCGTCCACCCCGCCAATGACGACCTCGCCCTCGCGGGCACCTCCAGCGACGGCACCTCCTACGACCACGAACTGGTCTTCGAGGTGGGTTGGATGCCCGACTCGTCACCCAACCACGTCGACTACGAGCCGGAATCGGTGATGCGCGTGCCGGCCCACGGCCCGTGGGGCGCCGAGGACATCGACTGGTGGGGCTGGCTCGACTGGCTCGACGAGGACGGCCGGGCGTTCGTGTCCGACGGCGACCCGGACACGGTCACCTACCCCGAGGGTTTCACCGACGTCGCCGCGCCCCCTGACGGGGTGGCCACGCGGACCTACGAGGCCACGGTCGACGACGCGTCCGAGACGACCTCCGACGAGGGCTGACGAGGGCCGACGCCCACCCCCCTCGACACACGTCGACGGCGGGCGACCGGAGTTCCCGGTCGCCCGCCGTCGTGGTGCTCGTCGAGCGCGTCACGCCCGCCGACATCGTGGCTGGTTCAGGCGAACCACTCGTTGACGACGTCGGAGTTGTCGGAGATCCACTGCTGGACGGCCTCGGGCGTGCCGCCTTCACCAGCGTCCTCGATGACCAGCTCCAGGTCGGAGATCTGCTCACCGGTCATGGTGAAGTTCGACAGCCAGCCGGCCATCGACGGGAACTCGTCCTCGAAGCCCTCGGCGGCGATGGTGTGGATCTCGTCGGGCTCACCGAGCGCGCCCTCCGGGTCCTCGAGGTTGGTGAGGTCCCACTTGGCGTAGGCCGAGTGGGGCTCCCACAGGGTCACGACGATCGGCTCGGAGTCGTCGATGGCGTCGCCGAGTGCCGACAGCATCGCGGAGGTGGACGACTCGACGAGCGTGAAGTTCTCCTCGAGGCCGTAGGTCGGCATGACCTCCTCCTTGGAGATGCGGGTCAGGCCGGCGCCGGACTCGATGCCGGTCACCTCACCGCCGAACAGGTCGGCGTTGTCGGCCAGGTCGGCGATCGTCGAGATGCCGTTGTCCTCGGCCACGTAGGTCGGGACGGCCCAGGTCAGCGGCGCCTCCTCGTACCAGACGTTGAGGTCGGTGATCTGGTCACCGAACTGCTCCCAGTAGTCGGCGTGGGTCGCGGGGAGCCAGGCATCCATGAACAGGTGGAAGTCGCCATCGGCGACACCCGTGTAGATGCTGCCGACCTCGGCGGTCGTGCTCTCCCACTCGTAGCCGCAGGCGGCCGCGAGCTCGGTCCACAGGGCATTGACGGCGACGTCCTCGGTCCAGCCGATGGACGCGACGCTGATCGTCCCGCCGTCACCAGCCTCGCCGGGGCACTCCATCTCGCCCGAGCCGGCGGCTTCGGTGGCGGCACCTTCGGTGGCGGTCGACTCGGTGTCGCCGCCCTCGCTGCCGTCGTCGCTGTCGCCGCAGCCGGCGAGGACCAGGGCTCCGGCGAACAGGGTGGCCAACAGTTTCATCGTGCGCGATCGTGCGTGATGCACGGGGTTCCTTTCTCGTTGGTTCGTGGTGTGTGTGGTGGTTGGTGGTGGTGTGGACGGATCAGGCGGCGGCTGCCGCGCCGTCGTCGCCGCCGAGCGCCGACGTCACCCGGTCGAGGAAGACGGCGAGCACGACGACGCACAGGCCGGCGACGATGCCCAGCCCGAAGTCCAGTCGGGTGACGCCCTCGACGACGTTGCCGGCGATCCCGCCCCCACCGGCCAGGCCGCCGATGACGACCATGGACAGCGACAGCATGATGACCTGGTTGACGCCCGCCATGATCGTGGGCAGCGCCAGTGGCAACTGGACCTGGCGCAGGACCTCGCCGGGCGTGGCCCCGAAGGCCTCGGCGGCCTCGACGACCTCCTTGTCGACCTGGCGGATCCCGAGCTCGGTCAGGCGCACGGCCGGCGGCATCGCGAAGATCACCGAGGCCAGGACGCCACCGGCGGCGCCCACCCCGACCAGCGCGACGGCCAGCATGAGGTAGACGAACGACGGCATGGTCTGCATGAAGTCCAGGACGGGTCGCAGGATCTTGGACGCCGGTCCGGATCGACTCGCGAGGATCCCCAGTGGGACCCCGATCACGAGCGCGATCAGCGCGGCGACCAGCACGATCGCCAGCGACTCCATCGTGGGCTCGAAGTAGCCGATCGACTGCATGGCCCAGAAGGCGACGAAGGTCCCCAGCCCCAGCTTCCAGCCCTTGGAGAACCACGCGACCAACGCCAGTGCGATGATCACCACGATCGGCGGGGGGGTCGTCAGGATCCACTCGACGGACGACACGAGCGTGTCGTCGAGGAAGGTCGAGAGCGCGTCGAACACGACCTCGCTGGCGTCGACGAAGGCGTCCCACGCATTGCCGACGTTCTCGGTGATGTTCCAGTCCGGGAACAGGGCGTCCTGTGCGAGCAGCCTCATGCCGGCACCTCCCGACTCGTCGTGGCGTCCTCGGACGGTGCCTCGACCTGGTCCCGGGCGGGGCCGTCGGAGCCACGCGTGGCGTCCATCCGGCGGTCCCCGGCCAGGGCCCGCAGCAGCGCGGGGCGTGGCACGGTGCCCAACAGGTGTCCCTCGTCGTCGATGACGGCGATCGAGACCGTGTGTCGGGCGGCGATGGCGGACAGGTCGTCCAGCAGGGTGTCCGGAGACGCGGTGGCATAGGCGTCCACCAGGTGGTCGCGGATGGTCGGGGCGTTCGCCTGCATGGCCGCCGCCATCTCCTGGTCGCGTGCCACCCCCAGGACGCGGTTGTCGTCGTCGACGACGTACACACCATTGCGTTCCGAGGTGTCGAGGTGGTCCAGGACCTCGCGTGGCGTCGCGTCGGGCCCGAAGGTGGCGCTGGGCTCATGCATCGCCAGGGAGGCGGTCAGGACCCGGGACCGGTCGACGTCGGCGACGAAGTCGGCGACGTAGGTGGTCGCGGGGTCGTGGATGATCTCCTCCCCCGTGCCCACCTGGACGACCGCGCCGTCCTTCATCACCACGATCCGGTCCCCGATGCGCATGGCCTCGTTGAGGTCGTGGGTGATGAACACGACGGTGCGGGACAGCTCGGCCTGCAGTTCCATCAGCAGGTCCTGCATGTCCCGTCGGATCAACGGGTCCAGGGCCGAGAACGGCTCGTCCATCAGCAGGATGTCGGCATCGGTGGCCAGCCCGCGGGCGATCCCGACGCGCTGCTTCATGCCACCCGACATCTCCGACGGGTAGCGGTCGAACCACCCGGACAGGCCCACGCGCGCCAGCGCCCCCTCGGCGCGCTCGCGGCGCTCGGCCTCGTCGACGCCCTGGATCTTGAGTCCGTAGGCGGCGTTGTCCCCGACGGTCCGGTGCGGGAAGAGCGCGAAGTGCTGGAACACCATCGACATCTTCTGGGCGCGGACCTCGCGCAGCCGGGACATCGACATGTCGCTGATGCGCTCGCCGTCGAGATCGACCGTCCCGGACGTCGGCTCGATCAGGCGGTTGAGCATGCGGATCACGGTCGACTTCCCGGAACCCGAGAGGCCCATGACCACGAACATCTCGCCCTGGTCGACGTCGAACGAGACGTCGTTGACGGCCAGCACCTGGCCGGTCTCGGCGAGGATCTCGTCCTTGGACTTGCCCTGCCGGGCCAGCTCGACCCCGCGCTCGGGATGGTTCCCGAACACCTTGGTCAGGCCCTTGACGTCGATGTGGCTCACGCGGTGGTCCTTCGTCGTCCCGGTCCTCGAACTCGGTGCGTCATGCGCAACGAGGCGCGCGCCCCGCGACGCAGCCCGCCCCGCGGACCGGAGCGGGAGGCGGCGACACGAGCGGCGGGACCCGTCGGACCGGGGTCGGGCGGGTCCACCTCGTCACGACCTCCACCGTAGGGGCAGAGGTCGTCAATGCCAACCGACACGGTGCCGTCAACCCCGACGTTCGTCGGGGGTGGTGGCGGAATGCCGACCCCGCCCGCTCGTGCGGAAGGATGCTGGCGGGGGCGGACGTCAGCCCTGTTCGACCCCGCGGCGCAGCTCGGCGACCAGCGCGGCGACACGATCGGGCGCCCCGGCCGGGGCGCCGTCCGCGACGACGGCGACCACCTCCGAGCCGACGATGACCCCGTCGGCGAAGCCGGCGACCGCCCGTGCGTCCTGCGCGTCCTTGACCCCGACCCCGACCGCGATCGGGGTGTCGGTGCGGGTCCGCAGGCGGTCCACCAGGTCCTCGCTGGCCCGGCGTGCCACCGACTTCACGCCGGTCACGCCCAGCAGCCCCGTCGCGTAGATGAAGCCCGTGCTGGACCCGGCGATGGCGTCGAGCCGCCGGTCCGACGACACCGACGACGCCATCAGGACCGAGGCCAGTCCGGCCCCGGCGGCGACGTCGTCCCATGGCCCGGACTCGTCGACCGGCAGGTCGGGAAGGATCGTCCCGGCGATCCCGGCGGCGGCCAGCTCGTCGGCGAAGCGGCCGTAGCCGTGCGCATCGGCGATGGTCACGTAGGTCATCACCAGTGCCGGGACGTCGACCTCGTCGGTCAGCACCGTGCACATGGCGAGGTGGTCGGCGACCGTCACGCCACGCTCCAGCACCTGCTGGTTGGCGGCCTGGATGATCGGACCGTCCATCACCGGGTCGGAGAACGGGAAGCCCACCTCCAGGACGTCGGCTCCGGCCTCGGCCGCCGCGGCCAGGCAGGCACGCGAGGTGTCGTGGTCCGGGAACCCCGCCGGCAGGTAGATGACGAGGGCGGCACGGTCCTGCGCCCGGGCGGCGGCGAACGCGTGGGCCACGCGGCCGGCGCCGTCGGGACGCTCGGCCGCGACGTCCGCGGGGTCCACCACGCGCTCGGGAGGGATGTCGTCGGTCTCGTCGACCGCGCTGGGCGCGACCTCGCCGTCGGCGATGGCGTCGCGCAGGTCCTCGGTCACGATCCGGATCGGCTCGTCGGCCATCAGTCCACCACCTTGTCGGCCTCGTCGAGGTCCACGCCGACGTCCCATCCCGCGACCCGGACCACCTCGTCGACGTCCTTGTCGCCGCGTCCGGACATCGTCAGCACGACCCGGGCGTCGTCGTCGAGCACCTCGTGGCCGTGCCGCAGCAGCCATCCGACCGCGTGTGCGGGCTCGAGCGCCGGGATGATGCCCTCCAGCTCCGACGTCCGGCGGAAGCCCAACAGGGCGTCGTCGTCGGTGGCCGACAGGTAGGTCCCCCGACCGGTGTCGGCCAGGTGGGCGTGCTCGGGGCCCACGCCGGGGTAGTCCAGCCCGGCCGACACCGAGTGGGCCGGCTGGACCTGCCCGTCGTCGTCGACCAGGGCGATCTGGCGCGCACCGTGCAGGACCGCCTCGCGGCCCTCGGTGATGGTCGCGGCCGAGTGTCCCGAGCCGACCCCGTGTCCGGCCGCCTCGATCCCGATCAGCGCCACCTCGGGGTGGTCGATGTAGTCGGCGAAGGACCCGATGGCGTTGGAGCCACCACCGACACAGGCGATCACCGCGTCCGGCAGCGCGCCGGCCACGCCGGTGGTCTCCTCGACCTGCTCGGCGAACTGGGCCCGCGACTCCAGCGAGATCACCGACTGCAGGGTCCGCACCATCGTCGGGAACGGGTGCGGCCCCATGGCCGAGCCGATCAGGTAGTGGGTGGTGTCGACGTTGGAGACCCAGTCCCGGAACGCCTCGTTGATGGCGTCCTTGAGGGTGCGGGTCCCGGACTCGACCGGGACCACCTCGGCGCCGAGCAGTTGCATCCGGACCACGTTCAGGCGCTGGCGACGACAGTCCTCGGCGCCCATGTAGACCGTGCACTCCTGGCCGAACAGCGCGGCCGCCGTCGCGGTCGCCACGCCGTGCTGGCCGGCCCCGGTCTCGGCGATGATGCGGGGCTTGCCCATTCGCTTGGCCAGCAGCGCCTGGCCGACGACGTTGTTGAGCTTGTGCGAGCCGGTGTGGGCGAGGTCCTCGCGCTTGAGCCAGGTGGCGATGCCGGCCTCCTCGCTGAGCCGCTCGGCGAGGTACAGCGCCGTCGGACGCCCGCCGTAGTGGCGCCGCAGCCGGTCCAGTTCGTCGGTGAACGCCTCGTCGGCGCTGGCGTCGGCCCACGCGTCGGCCAGTTCCTCGATGGCGCCGAACAGCGCCTCGGGGACGAACTGGCCACCGAAGCGGCCGAAGTAGCCGGGCCGCTCCGACGGCGGCGGTGGGCTCATCTTGGAGGATCGGGGCGGGTGGTGGGTCGGTGCGTGTGTCATGACAGGGGCCTTTGCATCGCCGTCAGGGTGCCACGTCCGTCGGGACGGGCAGGACGTTCGTCGGTGTCGGGGCCGGTCCGCGATGGGCGGACCGGCCGATCACCATCGCCCCAGACCCCTGGAAGGACCCCCGGTCGACTCGCCCCCCACGCCGGCGGTCGCCCGTCCGGCATCGACCAGGGCACGGGCGGCGGCCTCGGGGTCGTCGGCGACGACCAGGGACTCACCCACCAGCACGGCGTCGGCGCCGGCTGCCGCCGCGGCCCCCACGTCCGCCGGACCCCGCACCCCGGACTCCGCCACCGCGACCACGTCGTCGGGGATGGCGGGCCGCAGCCGGGCGAAGGCGTCCCGATCGACCTCGAAGGTGCGCAGGTCACGCGCGTTCACGCCGACCACGGCCGGCTCGATCGCGAGCGCCCTGGCCAGCTCGCCCTCGTCGTGCACCTCCACCAGGACCGACAGGTCGAGCGCGGCCGCCGCGTCGGCGAACGTGGCGAGCTCGTCGTCGTCCAGTGCGGCCACGATCAGCAGGACCGCCGACGCGCCGGCCAGGCGTGCCTGCACGATCTGGTGACGGTCGACCGTGAAGTCCTTGCGCAGGGTCGGCGTGCCCAGCGCGGAGACGGCCACGAGGTCGTCGAGGCTGCCCTTGAACCGGTCGGGCTCGGTCAGCACCGAGATCGCGGCGACCCCGGCATCCCGGTAGGCGCGTCCCTGGGCCACCGCGTCGAGGTCGGGGGCGAGGTCGCCCTTGCTGGGCGAGGCCCGCTTGACCTCGGCGATCACGGCCACGCCCGGCGCTCGCAGGGCGTCGGCGAACGACGGAGGGGCCGGGCCGGAGATCCGTGCGGCCAGTGCGTCGGTGCCCTCGCGGGCGCGGTCGGCGGCGACCCTGGTCCGGGCCTCGTCGAGCAGCAGGTCGAGGAAGGCGGTCACGTGCCCGCTCCCCCACCGACGGGGTCACGCCACGCCTCCGCGGCCGCGACGGCCGACAGCAGCGCCCCGGCCTTGTCCCGGGACTCCTGCTGCTCGGTGGTCGGGTCCGAATCGGCGACGATCCCGGCCCCGGCCTGGACGTGCACGACCCCGTCCTTGACCACCGCCGTGCGCAACGCGATGCAGGTGTCGAGGTTGCCCGAGAAGTCGACGTAGCCGACCGCACCGGCGTAGACCCCGCGACGGGACGGCTCGAGGTCGTCGATGATCTGCATCGCCCGGACCTTCGGGGCGCCGGACACGGTCCCGGCCGGGAACACCGAGCGCAGGACGTCGACCGGGCTCAGCCCGTCGCGCAGCGTCCCGGTCACCGAGCTGACCAGGTGCATGACGTGGCTGTAGCGCTCGACCACCATCATCTCGTCGACCTCGACGGAACCGATCTCGCAGACCCGGCCCAGGTCGTTGCGTCCGAGGTCGACGAGCATCACGTGCTCGGCGCGTTCCTTGGCGTCGCCCAGCAGCTCGCGCTCGAGCTCGCGGTCCTGGGCCTCGGTGGCGCCACGGGGTCGGGTCCCGGCGATCGGCCAGGTCTCGACGTGGCGGCCCTTGACCTGCACGAGCGCCTCGGGCGACGACCCGACCACCTGGAAGTCCTCGAAGTCGAAGTAGAACAGGTACGGCGACGGGTTGATCACGCGCAGCACCCGGTACAGGTCGAACGGGTCGGCCTCCATGGACGCCGACAGCCGCTGGCTCACCACGGTTTGGAACGTGTCCCCCTCGACGATGTGCTCCTTGACCCGCTCCACCATGGCCTCGTACTCGCCGGCGGCGAGGTTGGAGGTGGACGGCGCGGCCTCGCCCAGGACGGGTGGCGGCTTGGGCGAGGACGCGACCGACGTCGCCAGGCGCTCGACCAGGGCGTCGGTCGCCGTGACGGCCTCGTCGTACTGCGTCGCCGGGTCGTCGCCCACGACCACGTTGGTGACCACGGTCATCGTCTGGCGCAGGTGGTCCAGCCCCACGACGTGGCGGTGCACCATCATGAGCACGTCGGGCAGGCCGAGGTCGTCGGTGCCGGTGTCGGGGATGTCCTCGACCTCGCGGACGGCGTCGTAGCCGATGACGCCGACCGCGCCGCCGTGCAGTGGCAGGGACGGGAAGTCGGGCGCGTGCAGGGCGCCGACGAGGGCGTCGAGGGCGGCCAGCGGGCCGTCGGCGTCGCGGGCGGCGTCCGGGACCGCGATCCCGGGCTCGGCCTCGATGACCACCTCGCCGCCCCGGCCGCGCAGGGTCATCAGCGGGTCGGTGCCGATGAACGAGTAGCGACCCCAGTTGCGCCCGTGCTCGGCCGATTCCAGCAGGAAGGTCGGACCGTCACCGCGCAGCCGTGCGTACACCGACAGCGGGGTGTCGAGGTCGGCCAGCAGCTCGCGGTGGATCGGCACCACCGTGTGGTCGGCGGCGAGGGCGAGGAAGGTCTCGCGGTCGGGGGTGACGCTCATGCGGGGTCCTGGTCGGGGGCGGTCAGGTCGGCAGGGCGACGATGGAAGCAGGTCCAGGCGCCGGTGTGGCAGGCCACCCCGTCCTGGTCGACGGTCACCAGCAGGGTGTCGGCGTCGCAGTCGACGTGCAGGTCGACGACGTGCTGGACGTGGCCGGAGGTCTCACCCTTGCGCCACAGTTGCTGTCGCGACCGGGACCAGAAGACCGTCCGACCCTCGTCCAGGGTGGCCGTGACCGCCTCGGCGTTCATCCAGGCGACCATCAGGACGTCACCGCTGGCGTGGTCCTGCACCACCGCGGGCAGCAACCCGCGGTCGTCGAAGGCCAGCTGGTCGACCAGCGGGTTGGCCGCCGAGGCGAGCTCGGCCGAACCGCCGGACCGGCCACCGGGGGCGGAGGAGGTCGGCGTCGAGGATGCAGGACTCGCCACCACGTGGCCTTGGTCGACGACGACGGCGAGCCTATCGGCGGCACGGGGGCGCTCGGTCGGCAGCCGGGGTCCTACCGTGGCCGGCGTACGACCCCGTGACCACCAACGATCGAGTGCCCGTGTCCGTGCACGCCTGTCCGTGCGGCCGCCCCCGGCGTCGCGCGATCGCGCCCCCCGTGGAGGTCGACGACGGCATCGTCGTCCTGCGACTGGAGGGCGTCGGCGTGGAGGTCTGCGACGATGGGCACGTCACGGTGGTCGACGACGGCCTGGCGGACCACCTGGTCGCGAGCCTGCGTGGCCAGCTGCTCGTGGCCGGCCGACGTCGCCTGCTTCGCCGGGACACGTGTGGCAACTGCGGGGAGGACCTCGCCCTGCCCCCACGCACCACCGAGACACCGGTGGTCGACGACGACGGCCCCACCGTGGTGACGCTGGTGCCGGTCGCGCCGATGGTGCGGTGCTCAGCCTGTGGACGCGAGCAGTACGTGGCCGCGGTCGCCGACCGGCTCGAGGCGCTGGTCCCCCGGGCCGTCACCGCCGTCGCGGCCGGCATGCCGGGACCGTCGGGCACGTCCGGCTGACCCGGGCGTCAGGTCCGCCGGACGGGGATGCCGGCGGTGGCCATCGCGTCCTTGGCCTCGTCGACGCCGACCTCGCCGAAGTGGAAGATCGATGCGGCCAGGACGGCGCTCGCGTCCGCCTCCACGATCGCCTCGGCGAGGTGCTCGGCACTGCCGGCACCACCGGAGGCGATCACCGGGATGGTCACCACGTCGGTGACCGCGCGGGTCATCTCGACGTCGAAGCCGGCCTTGGTGCCGTCCCGGTCCATCGAGTTCAGCAGGATCTCGCCCGCACCCAGCTCCTGCATCCGGCGACACCAGTCGACCAGGTCGATGGCCTCGGCCACCCGACCTCCCCGGGTGGTCAGGTGGAACCCGCTGGTGGCGGCGGCGCGGACCTCGTCGGGGGCGTCGGGGGTGACACGCCGGGCGTCGATCGAGGCGACGACCGACTGCGAGCCGACCGAGGCGGCCGCCTCGGCGACCAGCTCGGGGCGCCGCACGGCCGCGGTGTTGAAGGCCACCTTGTCGGCCCCGGCGTGCAGCATGGTGCGGGCGTCGTCGACGCTGCGCAGCCCCCCGCCGACCGCGAACGGGATCGACACCTGGTCGGCGACCCGGCTGACGACGTCGACCATCGTGTCGCGCTCGTCCGACGAGGCCGTGATGTCGAGGAAGACCAGTTCGTCGATGCCGGCCCGGTCGTAGGCCGCGGCCAGCGCGACCGGGTCGCCGGCATCACGCAGGTCGACGAAGTTGACGCCCTTGACGACCCGGCCGCCGGTCACGTCCAGGCAGGCGATGACCCGGGCAGCGACGGTCACGACGCGGTCCCGGCCGCCACGTCGAGCGCCTGGGCCAGGGTGAACTCCTGGGCGTACAGCGCCTTGCCGACGATCACGGCGTCGACCCGCTCGTGGAGGTCGGCCAGGGCCGCGATGTCGTCCAGCGACGACACGCCGCCGGACGCGGTGACCGCGGCGTCGGTGGCATCGGCGACCTTCGCCAGCATCTCGAGGTTGGGCCCGGCCAGCATGCCGTCACGGGCCACGTCGGTGTAGACGAACCGCGGCACGCCCATCGCGCTGAAGGTGTCGATGGCCTCCCACAGGTCACCGGCCTCCTCGGTCCAGCCGCGGGCCTGCAACACGTCACCACGCGCGTCGAGCCCGATGGCCAGTCGCGGCCCGACCCGGTCCAGGACCTCGCGGACGAAGTCCGGGTCGGTCAGCGCCATCGTCCCGACCACCACGCGTTCCGCGCCGTAGCCCAGGCTGGCCTCGACGTCGTCGATGGTGCGCACACCTCCGGACGCCTGGACCCGCACGTCGGTCGCGGCCACGATCGCCTCGATGAGGTGGCGGTTGCGGGGCTCGCCCGTGAAGGCGGCGTCGAGGTCGACGACGTGCAACCACGTGGTCCCGTCGTCGGCGAACCGCGTCGCGGCCGCGACCGGGTCCACGTCGTAGACGGTCTCGGCGTCCGCGGCGCCCTGGGTCAGGCGCACGGCGCGGCCGTCGCGGATGTCCACGGCCGGGTACAGGGTGATGCCCATGGGCGTCGTCTCGCGTGGTCGGGGGCGTCGACGCACGGGAGCGTACGGGCATGGCGCGGCGGGGCCGACCCGCGGTCGACCCCGCCCATGGGACCGACGCGGTCAGTGGTTGCGGAGGGCGTCGATCAGCTCGTCCTTGGTCATGTCCGAGCGGCCCTCGACGTCCAGTTCGGCGGCCCGGTCGCGCAGGTCGTCGACCGTCCACTCCTCGTATGCAGGTGCCTTGCCCCCGCGCTCGCCGGCGGTGGACCGGTCGGTGTTGGCGATCCGTGCGGCCTTCTCCTTCGATGCGCCCTGGTCGCGAAGCGCCTCGTACTGCTCGTCGTCCTTCACGGACGGTCCGTGGTCTCCTGCGGGCATGGCGGATCCCTTCGTCGTCGATGGGTGTCCTTCCAGTGTGCGACGGGGACGGTCGCCCGCGACTGTCCGAACGGGGGTCGGACCCGGCCGGCGGCCACAGACACCGCAGATCAGAGCTGGCCGACCAGCTCCGCCGGGTCGTCGACGATCCGGGTCGCGCCACCCTCGCGCAGGACGGCGTCGGGGAATCCCCCGCACCGCACGGCGATGGCGGTCGCCCCGGCACGAACGGCCGCGACGGCGTCCCACGGCGCGTCGCCGACCATCCGGGCCGAGTCGGGGGCGAACCCGCCCTGTCGACAGCCAGCCAGCACGAGGTCCGGTGCGGGCTTGGAGCTGTCGACCTCCTCGGCGTCGGTGACCGGCAGGTCGCTGCGTCCCAACACCTCGAGGAGGCGGCTGCGCTCGTCGCCGCCGGCCGACGTCGCCACGACGAACGGCACGTCGCGACGCTCCAGGTCGGCCAGCAGCGCGTGGGCGCCGCGGGTCGGGCGCAGGGACGACGACAGGTCGAGGAACCGGCGGGTGTGGTCCTGGGCGATGTCGGCGGCGTCGTCGACGTCGTCGCCGAGCAGCCACGGCACGAGCCGGTCGCTGCCCATGCCGATGCCGGCGTGGATGCGGGCCTGGGCCACGTCGTGTCCCGCGGCGGCCAGCGCGGCCTGCCAGGCGACCACGTGCTGCCAGACCGAGTCGACGAGGGTGCCGTCGAGGTCGAGCACGACGCCAGCGGTCTCGGGGGTGGTGGGTTCGGAGGTGTTGGTCATCATGGGTCCATCGTGGCGGGTCCCCCCGGTCCCCGCCACCGCCCGGTCCGTACGATCCTCCAACCACCGATCCTGCCGCCGCGACGAGCGAGGGCCCCGTGACCACCCGTCGACGCCCCACGCCGGACCCCGCCGGACCCGGCCAGGAGTCGGTGTGGGACTATCCCCGACCGCCCCGACTGGAACGCACCGACGCCCACGTCGTCGTCGAGTTCGGCGGCGGGCCGATCGCCGACACCCGGCACGGGTGGCGGGTGCTCGAGACCAGCCATCCCCCGGTGTTCGCGCTGCCCCTGGACGACGTCGTGGAGGGTGCCCTGCAGGCCAACCCACGACGCACCTTCTGCGAGTTCAAGGGCGTGGCGACCTACTTCGACGTCGTCGGGCGCGACGGCACCGTCGCGCCCGCCGCGGGCTGGACCTACCCCCAGCCGACCGCCGGGTACGAGCCGCTGGCCAGCACGGTCTGCTTCTACCCGGGCCGGATGGACCGCTGCCTCGTCGACGACGAGGTGGTCCGGGCCGTGCAGGGTGACTTCTACGGTGGCTGGGTGACCTCGTCAGTCGTGGGCCCGTTCAAGGGTGCCGAGCCGGGCAGCGCCTGGTGGTGACCGATCCGCCCGACGCGGTGCCCGGTGACCTGGTCCGGACCGTGGCCGGCGAGGTCCGGGTCCAACTCGACCGCATCCGGGGATCGCGGTTCGTCGGCGACCTGGCACCCGTCGCGGACGTCGCGGCGGCGCGGGCGTTCGTCGCCCGGGTCCGCGCACGCGAACCCGACGCGAGCCACCACTGCTGGGCCTGGCGGGGAGCCGACGGCACCGGTCGCAGCGACGACGACGGCGAGCCGGGCGGGACGGCCGGTCCCCCGATGCTGCGCCACCTCGACGGTGCGGACCTGGTCGACGTGGTGGTCGTCGCGACCCGCTGGTTCGGCGGGACGAAGCTGGGGAGCGGTGGACTGGTCCGGGCCTACGGGGACACCGCGGCCACCGCGATCGCCGCGGCCGACGTGCGGACGCGACGTCGGCGCACACGGCTCGCGTTCGTGCACGACTGGGACCTGACGTCCCGGGTCGAGGCCGTGGTCGCCGCGCACGACACGGTGGCGGTCAGCACCGACTACGGCGCTCGCGTGCACCGGCTCGTGGCGGTCCCCACGATCGTGGTCGACGACTTCGTCGCCGCACTCGCCGAGGCGACCTCCGGGGCCGTGGTGGCGCGCACGTCACCAGCAGCCCCGGACGGCCCCGACTCCTAGAGCAGGCCCAGCCGGATGGCCTCGGCGACTGCCGCGGCACGGCTGTGGACGTCGAGCTCGCGGTACAGCTCGTCGGTGTAGGACTTGATGGTCAGCTCGGCGAGGCCGAGCCGGTCGGCGATCTCGGCGTTGGTGAGGCCCTCGGCCAGCAGTCGCACGACGTCCATCTTGCGGGGCGACAGCGTGACCGGGTCCTCCTCGACGATCTCGTGGACCTCGGTGTCCTCCTCGTCACGGCAGGCCGCGACCGGGTTCTCGAAGACCAGTTCGACCGGACCGAACCGGATCTGCGCACCGTGGGAGAGCACCGTGGGTGTCGTGGCGGGCTCGTCGTCGACCCACGTGCCGGTCGACGACCCCAGGTCGGTCAGGATCACCACGCCGGACAGCAGTTGCAGTCGGGCGTGGATGCGCGACACGCTCGGATGATCGAGCACGTAGGCGTTGTTGCGGTCACGACCGATGGTGGCGCGGTCGAGCTCGAGTCGGAGCACGCGACCGGCCGACGGGCCGTTGGTCACGTACAGGATCGGGCACGGCACGACCTTGGCGGCCTTGCGTGGGGGCTCGCGCGGCTCGTCGAACTCGGCGAGGTCGGCGGTGGCGAGGCGATGGCGGGGGGCGGACTGGGTCGGCAGGACGGCCGTCATGCGGTCGCCATTCCGGTCCGACGGACCTGTTCGAGTTCGGCGTGCAGGTCCTGGGTGTCGCGATCGGACAGGCCGTCGCGGGCGACCTCGAGCGAGTTGACGTCGCCGGTGTCCCAGTGCACGTACAGGATCCGTGCGAGGTCGGAGTAGGAGGTCTCCGCGGGGAGCGCATGGAGGTCACGCAGTCCCGCGGGGAGGGGGGTCTGGTCGTCCCACAGTGCGTACAACAGCTCACCGGGGGTGCGGCGGGCGATCGGGACGGAGGCGTCGGGTGACACCGCCGTCGACGGTGCTGCTGGCTGGTGCGGAGCGGTCCCGTTGACAGAAGTGGCGCCTCGGGGGTCCAGCCACTCGGCGAAGGCGTGGCGCAGTTCGGACGGATCGTTCATGGGGTGTGTTCCTCGTGACAGTTGTCGACCATGGCGGCCGAGACGGTCGCGTCCCGCGAAGGAGGGCGGTCCGTGGCGAAGGCCACGAGGAATGCAGATGTCCTCCCAGCGGACGGACACGTGGTCACCCGGGGGTCACCACTCCGTCTCGAGTCCTCGGGGTCTGGGAGAACTGCGACCCCGGGGTCTGGGAGGAAGCCCCTTCACTATGTCCGCGTCCGACCGAATTGTCAAACATGCGGACCGCCGTGTGCGGTGCCACGACCGCGCTCGGACCCGTTCGTGCGTCGGTCCGGGGTCGGCTACCGTTCGAGCCGTCCGTCCGGAGGGCGGGACGGACATGACGGGGAAGGACGATCCAGCGTGGTCGACGACGGGGCACTGCTGGAGACCTTCGAGGACTTCGCCACGGGACTGGTGAACCCCTTCGACGTCGACGAGGTCCTGCACACCCTGATCGAGCGCGTGGTCGAGGTGGTCGGCGTCGACGGCGCCGGGGTCTCGCTGGCGCGCGAGGACCAGCTGCTGGGCTTCGTCGCCGCCACCGACCCGGTCGTCGCCGAGGTGGAGGAGCACCAGGACGTCCAGGGTGGCCCCTGCCACCAGGCCTACCTCGACCGGGAGCCCGTGGTGGTCGACGACCTCGCGGAGGAGGAGCGCTGGCCCGCCTACCGCCAGGCCACCCACGACCTCGGGTTCCGCGCGGTCGTGGCCGTGCCACTGCCCACCAACACCGGACCGATCGGTGCGCTCAACCTCTACCAGGTGGATCCGCGGGCGTGGTCCGAGCGCGAGGTCGAGGTGGCCCAGATGATGGCCGCGATGGCGTCGGGCTACCTGCTGACCAGCGTCGCCCTGAGCACGCCGGACAGCCTGAGCACCCAGCTCGGCCACGCCCTGGCCAGCCGGGCCCTCGTCGAGCAGGCCGGCGGCATCCTGGGCGGCCGCCTGGACCTCGACCGCCGCGGTGCGTTCGACGCGCTGCAGGCCCTGGCCGACCGCCACGACACCACGCTGCACGACGCCGCCCGCCGACTGGTGGACGACCCCGCGTTCGCCCGCGACGACGCCTGACCACCGGGAACGGAGTCCCCCCGATGCTCAACCATGCCGCCCTGCTCCGCGCCTACGAGGGCTACGCCCGGGCGCTGTTGCAGACCTACGACATCGGCGAGATGCTGTACCGGCTCACCGACCAGGTCGTCGAGGTCCTCGAGATCGACGGAGCCGGGGTCGTGCTGGCCGACGACGACGACCAACTGGCACTCGTGTCGACGACCGACAAGCGGGTGGCGACGCTGCAGGAACTGCAACTCGAGAACGGCCGTGGTCCGAGCATCCAGGCCTTCCACGACAACGCCCAGGTCGCGTCGTCGGACCTGGCAGCCGACGACCGCTGGCCCGAACTGGCCGCCGCCGCACGGGACCAGGGCCTGGCCGCCGTCGCCGGCCTGCCCATGCCGGTCCACGAGCAGCGGATCGGCGCCCTGGACCTGTGGACGGTCGAGCCACACGACTGGACCGACGAGGAGCTGCGGGTGGGCCAGGTGCTGGCCAACATGGCGTCGGGCTACGTCCTGAACAACCTGGAGCTGTCCGAGTCACGCGACCTCGCCCAGCAGTTGCAGCATGCCCTGGACAGCCGGGTCATCGTCGAGCAGGCCAAGGGGATCGTCGCCGGCAAGCTGGACATCACCCCCAGCGACGCGTTCGGCCTGCTCCGGCGCCACGCCCGCTCCACCAGCACCAAGCTCCACCACGTCTGCCAGCGGATCGTCGACGGCGACCTGGACCTGTAGGGCCGCGCCCCTGCTCCGTCGGACCTACGACAGGCTCGCGAGCCAGTTGCGCAGCAGGCGATGCCCCACCTCGCCGGACTTCTCCGGGTGGAACTGGGTGCCCACGACACTGCCCTCGCGCACCACGCACGGGAAGCCGGTCGCGGCCCCGTGGTCGCAGGTCGCCACGACGTGGGCCGGGTCATCCGGCACCGCGAAGTAGGAGTGCACGAAGTAGCAGCGCTCCCCCGCCACCCCGGCCAGGATCGGGTCGTCGCGGTGCCCGGGTGCCGCCGTGACGACGTCCCAGCCCATGTGTGGCACCGTGACGTCGTCGGTGAAGCGACGCACCGCACCGGGCAGCAGCCCGAGTCCCGTGGTGTCGCCCTCCGCGGAGTGGCCGTAGAGCAGTTGCATCCCCACGCAGATCCCGAACACGGGTCGTTCCCGCCCGATCCAGTCGGTCAACAGGCCGACCATGCCGCTGGCCCGCAGGTTCGCCAGGCACGAGGCGATGTGGCCGACGCCCGGGATGACCAGCACGTCGGCCGCGGCCGCCGTGGCCACGTCGTCGGTCACGAAGGCGTCGGCCCCCGCAGCGTCGAACCCGCGCTTGGCCGACCGCACGTTGCCGGCGCCGTAGTCGAGCACGGCGGCCCTGGGTGCCGCCGAGGCCGGGGTCGGCGTCACTGCAGCACGCCCTTCGTGGACGGCACGCCGGTGCCGGTGACCGCGACGGCACGCCGCAGCGCCACCGCGACGGACTTGAAGACCGACTCGAAGATGTGGTGGCTGTTGTCGCCCGACAGGTTCTCGACGTGGAGCGTGATGCGGGCGTTGGCGACCACCGCCTCGAAGAAGTGCTTGACCAGCGTGGTCTCGAACGTGCCGACGACCTGGACCGGAGTGTCGACGTCCCAGACGAGGTAGGGGCGGCCCGACAGGTCGATCGCGACCCGGGTGAGGGCCTCGTCGATCGGCACGGTCGCGTCGCCGAAGCGCTCGACCCCGGCGCGATCGCCCCATGCCTCCGCCAGCGCCTGGCCCAGGGCGATCCCGGTGTCCTCGACCGTGTGGTGGGCGTCGATCTCGACGTCACCGTCGGCCCGGACGGACAGGTCGAGTCGCCCGTGACGTCCGAGCTGGTCGAGCATGTGGTCGAAGAACGGGACCCCGGTGGCCACGTCGGCCGTCCCGGACCCGTCGAGGTCGACCTCGACGATGATGCGGGTCTCCTTGGTGTCGCGTTCGACCCGGCCGCGCCGCTGTGCCATCCCGTCGTCCCTGCTCGTGGTGTGGCCGGGGGCGGTCCCCGGACCGCCCCGAACGGTACCGGCGTGCCTGCGTGCGCCGGCACGGCGGGTCCGTCAGCGACGCACGCTCGCGACCAGCTGCAGCACGCCGAAGCCCGCCACCTGTGCCGCCAGCACGACCAGCAGCGTCGGCACGTCGGGGCGCGCCCAGCCCAGCGCGACGCCGCCCGCTCCGACCGCGAGGTTGAGCAGGCCGACCAGCGTCGTGGCCGCCCGGGACACACCGCCGGCCGCGGCACCTGCCAGGACGGCGGCCCACAGGATCGCCACGATCCCCGAGACCACCGTGGCCCACGTCGGCCCGTACTCCACCGGGCGGTCGGCGGCCGCCAGCACCAGCAGCACCACGCCGGTCACGAGGCACCACCCGGCGTCCCACAGCAGTGCACGACGACGCGACGACGCGAACCGTGCGGGCCGGGCGGCCGCCACCCGGTCGGACTCGTCGACCGGGTCGCGGGTGGTCGGCCGGCGGGCCGTCCCCACGTCGGCCGATCGTGACGGCAGTGGCGTGGTGGACGAGCGCTGACCCGGGTCCACCGGGACGGTCGGCGCCGCCGGGGAGTCGTCGGGCACCTTGAAGACCTGGGAGGTCGATGGCAGCTCGTCGGTGTCGTCGAAGTCGTCGCCCCCGCCGTCGGTGCTCACGACGACGCCAGGACGTCGGCCAGCGCCGCGAGGAACTCGTCGTTCTCGCTGGCGGTCCCGATGGTCACCCGCAGGCAGTCGTCCAGGCGTGGCTTCGACGAGAAGTCTCGCACCAGCACGCCCCGGTCGAGCAGGGCGTCGAAGACGGCGGGTGCGTCGGGGACACGCCACAGCACGAAGTTCGCATCCGATGGCCAGGCATGCACCTCGTCGAGTGCGCGCAGGGCGTCGATCACCCGGTCGCGCTCGTCCGCGACCCGCTGGCGATGACCGAGGAACGCCTGTTCCTGCTCGATCGCGACCTCGGCGGCGACCTGCTTCAGCGCGTCGAGGTGGTAGGGCAGCCGGACCCGGCGCAGGTCCTGGACCACCCAGTCGGGTCCGTGGAGGTAGCCCAGTCGGAGCCCGGCCAGGCGGAACGCCTTGGAGAACGTGCGGGACACGACCAGGCGGTCCCAGGTCCCGACGTGCTCGACCACCGAGGCACCGCCGAACTCGACGTAGGCCTCGTCGACGACCAGCAGCGCCGGTGCGACGGCGTCGTGGAGCGCGGCCAGCACCTCGGCCGGCACCCGCATGCCGGTCGGGTTGTTGGGGTTGGCGACGAACACCACGTCGGCATCGGCCGCGGCCAGGTCGGCCACCACCCGGTCGTCCCAGCCGAAGTCGTCGGCGAGGTCGACCTCCACGAACTCGGTCGCACTGACCCGGGCCAGGACCGGGTACATCGAGTAGCCCGGCCGCACGCTCGCCAGCCGTCGGCCCCGTCCGCCGTAGGCCTGCAGCAGCTGCATCAGCACCTCGTTGGAACCGTTCGCGGCCCACGTCTGGCCGACGTCGAGGTCGACCCGGCCCGCCAGGAGCTCGCGCAGCCGGGTGTGGGGCCGGTCCGGGTAGCGGTTGAGGTCCAGGGACTGGATGCGGCGGCCGACCTCCGCGAGGAACACGTCCGGTGGCGGCTCGGCGGTCTCGTTGGTGTTGAGCCGGACCGGCACGTCCAGCTGGGGCGCGCCGTAGGGGACCAGGTCGGCGAGGTCGTCACGGACCGGCGTGCGCGCGTGCGGGGTCGCCTCGGTGCCGGGGGTCACGGGGTGTCCTCCAGCCGGATCGAGACGGCGCGACCGTGCGCGGGGAGGTCCTCGGCGGCCGACAGGGCCAGCACGGTCGGTGCCAGCTCGGCCAGCGAGTCGTCGTCGTAGGACACCCAGTTGACCGGGACCATGAACGACGCGGTGGTCAGCCCGCCGGTGAAGCGGGCGGTCCCCGACGTCGGCAGCGTGTGGTTGGGGCCGGAGGCGTAGTCGCCCAGCGACACCGGCGTGGACGGGCCGATGAAGGTCGTCCCGGCATACCGGATCCGCACGGCGACGTCGTGTGGATCGTGGGTGTGGACCTCGAGGTGCTCCGCGGCGAACTGCTCGGCCACGGTGATCGCGTCCGCGATGTCGGCCACGACGATGGCGGTGCCCTGGCCGGCCAGCGCCGCCTCGACCCGTTGGACATGGCGGGTGGCGGCCACCTCGTCGGCAAGTGCGTCCTCGACGGCGTCGACCAGGTGGGGTTCGGTGGTGATCAGCAGGCAGGTGGCGAGCTCGTCGTGCTCGGCCTGTGCGACCAGGTCGGCCGCGACCAGCCGCGGGTCCGCACTGTCGTCGGCGACGATCGCCACCTCGGTCGGCCCGGCGTAGCCGTCGATGCCGATCAGGCCGTCCCCCGCCAGGCGCTGCTTGGCCAGGGAGACGTACAGGTTGCCCGGTCCGACCACGACGTCGACCGGGTCGATGGTCTCGGTGCCGTGGGCCATCGCGGCGATCGCCTGGGCGCCGCCGGCCGCGAACACGTCCGTGACCCCCAGCAGGCGGGCAGTGGCGAGGATCGTGCGGTTCGGCCAGCCGTCGGGGCCAGTCGGGGGCGTGCACAGCACCAGCGACTCGACGCCGGCGACCTGCGCCGGCACCACCGTCATCACGACCGTGGAGGGGTAGGCCGCCTTGCCACCGGGGACGTAGATGCCGGCCCGTTGCACCGGGCGCCACCACTGGCCCATGCGGGCGCCGTCGCGCTCGTCGGACCACTCGTGGGGACGGGCGCGCTCGTGGAACCAGCGGACCTGGTCGGCCGCGCGCTCCAGCGCCGCCCGCAGGTCCGGGTCGAGCGCCTCGAGGGACTCGTCGAGGAGTTCGTCGGGCACTCGCATGTCCAGCCGCCCCTGCCCGTCGAACCGTTCGTTCAGCTCCGCGACGGCCGCGTCCCCCCGGTCGCGCACGGCCGCGAGCGTCGCCTCGACGCCGTCGCGTGCCGCGGACAGGTCGACCCGGGGGCGCGGGAGCGACGCATGGATGTCGGCCACCGAGTCGGTCGCGTCGATCCGGGTCAGGCGCGGAGTCGTCATGGTCGCGGGGTCCTGGGAGGTCGTCGGAGTCGAGGGGTGTGGTGGGTCACCGGCGACGTGCGAGCCGTGGGGGTCGCCGGGCGGTCGCAGCGTACTTCGGACCCCGGCGGCGACCGGACGCGTGCTGGGGCAGCTGCAAGGGCCCGCGAGTACGCGGTGGGCCAGGCCGGGGGTCGGGCCGCACCGTCGGCCCGGGTGGGCTGTGGGCTGGTGGTCGGGGCGTCACCGTCAGCCCGGGGCTCCGCTTGGTCGGTGGGCGTTGGTCCGGTGGTCGGGCCGCACCGTCGGCCCGGGGCTCCGCTTGGTGCTCGCGCGCCCGCCGGCTGCGACGGTCTTCCCCACGGACCATGTCCTGGCGCACTGCGCTCCGCTTGAGTCGCCCCGGTCCGTCGGCACGGTCCCTCCCTCCGGCAGGAGGCTCGGGGACGTGAGGGCCGGCCACAGACGTGCCAGAGACTGGCACGTGTCGGGGTGCGGTCGGCCTGTCCCAGCCATCGGATCGAGCGCGGATCGAGTTCTCCACAACGGTCGAATCTGGCGGTCGGGATGTCGCAGCAGGGGGTTACGGTGCCTCACATGACCTCGAACGACGCCCCGACTCCCGACCCCCGACCCGCCGGTCGGGCGCGGACCGTCGTTCCGGTGGCGGAGGGGGTGGCGCCGGCGCCGTCGGCAGCCAGGGAGGTCGACTGGTCCGGGAGCCGCCAGGCCGCGATCGTGGGCAGGTTGGTGGAGGCGGCGGGGCGGTTCGACCGGCTCGCGGCCGATCTGGTCGAGACGTTGATCCGGGCGATCGAGGACGACGCGTGCGAGACCACGCTGGGCGTGCCGGTCGAGGTGGTGTTGGCGCAGACGTGCCGGCAGGTCGGGTTCGAACGCAACACGCTGCTGCGGGTCGCGACCACGCTGGCGGTCATGCCGGCCGTCCGGTCGGCGTTCCAGCAAGGTCAGGTGTCCTGGAGCCAGGTCCGTGGGATTGTCACTGCGGCCCGGACCGTGGACGTCGCGGGGCGTGACCGCATCGACGCACTCGTGGCCGAACGGGCCGTGTCGCATGCCGATGTCGAGGCCGACCACCTCGTGTGGGAGATCGACTGGCTCGCCGACCAGCTCGTCGGGCAACGCACGAAGGAGCGTGACCGCACGCCGGTGGCGAACAACAAGATGAGGATCACGCCACGGCTGGACGGCTCCGGAAACTTCCACGGCGACTACGACCCGACCCACTTCATGCCCTGGGTCGAAGCCATCGACCACATGGCCGCCACCCTCGCCGACCCCTACGACGACGACCCGCTGGCCGCCACGAACGAAGTTGACGACTCCGACACGCCCGACGGCCACGACCGCTCGTCGGTGCACGACGACCGCGCTCTCACCGAGGCGCACCGGCACGCCGCTGCCCTCGAAGCGGCACGGAGCCGGCGCCGGGCCGATGCGTTGTTCGCGCTGGTGACCGGCAAGCGGGCCGGCACCCTCGCACCGCTCCACCTCGACGACGACACGTCCGGGCGGAGCCGTCGGGTGCCGTCGGTCACGCTGACCTGCCACGTCGACACGCTGATCGACGGGACCACGCCCGCGTGGGTGCTGACGAAGCTGGCCGGACGGATGAAGGTCACCTCCGACGTGGCTCGCCGCTGGGTCGCCGACGGGGCCGCGACACGGCTGGTCGCGGTCGACGACGTCGGGCAGGTCGTCGGGGTCGGACACCGCACGAAGGTGCCGCCCGGGTGGCTGCGTGACGCCGTGATCGCACGGGACCTCCACGACACCGCACCGGCCTCCACGACCGCGGCGCGGCTGTGTGACGTCGACCACGTCGTTCCGTGGCCGGAGGGTCCGACCGACGTCGACAACCTCGGGCTGGTGTCGCGACGGGCCCACACCCGCAAGACCCGCAGACAGTGGCGGCTCGACCGCCACCCCGACGGGTCGCGGACCTGGACCGTGCCGACGTCCGGCTACCAGGTCCACCAACCTCCCCCCTTCCACCTCCCCACGCCACCGAGTCGACCGACCACCCCGTCACGCCCGACCGACGACCCGTCCGGCAAGGATCCGCCGACGCCGCGCGGGCCGTGATCGGCACGGGCCGTGTCGAGCACCTGCCCTGACACGCTCGCCTGTCCCCCCGTACCGCCCCATGCCTCGTTCCGCGCCGGCCACATGGCCCGCGCGGGTCGAGGCATGCCCGACTGCGCCTGCGTCGACCCGGCCGCCACGGCAGCGGGGACGTGCGTTGCCTACCGTTCGGACGGGGAGACGACGGGGGCGATGCACATGGGTGACAGGACGACGGCACGGCTCGACGAACTCGTCGGCCGCATGGACGAGCGTCTCGAGCAACACCACGCCGACGACGACCTGCGTCGCATCTTCCTGACCGTCTATCGCAGCATGACGCAGTCGATGCAGGCATCGCTCGACGACGACCTGTTCCTCGACCGGGACTGGACGCGGGACCTGACGCTCCGCTTCGCCGAGACCTACTTCGACGCCGACGACGCCTGGTGCCGGGACGGACGCTGCGCGACGCCGTGGGAGGTGGCGTTCCGGACCGCCACGAGCAACCGCCACCTCGTCGTCGAACACGCCCTGCTCGGCATCAACGCCCACATCGTCTACGACCTGCCCCGCGCCGTCGCCGCCACGCTGGTCGCCCACGGCGACCTCGCCGAGGACGGCGACACCGCCGTGGTGCTGGCGCGACGTCGGTTCGACTACGACGCCGTCAACCACGTCCTCGCACGGACCGTCGACCGGGTCCAGGACCTGCTGGCCGACCAGTTCTCCCCCACCGTGCGGATCCTCGACGCCTTCGCCTTCCGCCTCGACGAGTACGCCGCCGAGGCGCTGCTGCGCTACGCCCGGACCCAGGGCTGGCACGCGGCCGTGGCCCTGGCGTCGTGCCGGGACGCCGACGAGCGCGAGGTCGCGCGAGCCCACCTCGAACGACTCGCCGCCGACTACGCCGCCCGCATCGACGTCGAGCAGTTCGTGCCGACGCGGACCGGCCGACGCCTCGTCCGACGGTGGCGCGAGGGCGGCTGACGATGCCACTGACCTGCCACGAGTGCGGCGCACCCGACTGCCGCGACCTGTTCGACCGACTCCTCGCCCTGGAGTTCTCGCGTCCCGACCCGTACGGCCGGCTGCACGCCGTCACCGTCCCGGCGTGGTTCCTCCAGCACCCCGACCGGGCTCCCGACGGCACCCGCACCGACCACTGGGCGATCCTGCAGCGGTGGCAACGGGACGGCCTGGACGGCGTCCACGACGTCGTCCGCCGCCGACGCGTGGCCAACCGGCGTGGCCAGGACCTCCCGACCGCGATGGACGAGCCCGTCCCGCCCGTTCCCGACCAGGTCTCGACGGCAGTCACGATCGGCCACGTCGCCGGACCGGGACGCGACTTCCCGGAGATCGGGCACGCCGCCAGGGTCGCGGACTGGCTCCGGGCCATCGCGACGAGCTGAGTGCAACCCCCGGCGGGGTTCAGCCGCCCAGGCGTTCCGGCTGGACGGACAGCTCGACCCGGCGATCGCCGCGGACGACCCCCAGCAGGACCGGTCCCGCGCTCCTGCCGGTCAACAGCCCCTGGAGCTGGCCCGGACGACGGACGGGATCGGCGTCCAGCGCCAGCACCACGTCGCCGACGCGCAGTCCGGCCCGCTCCGCGGGTGAGCCCGGGACGACCCGCTGGACCTCCACGCCCTCGCGACGGCCGGTCTGCTCGGCGGCGCGTGGGCGCAGTCGTCGGCCGGCTCCCTCCAGCCCCAGGAACCAGCGCTCGACCCGGCCGTCACGGGCCAGGGCGTCGAGGACGCGTCGTGTCGTCGTCGTGATCGGCACCGCCAGCCCCAGGCCCTGCCCCAGCGACGAGCCGACCAGCGCCGTCGAGATCCCCACGACCCGGGCCTCGGCGTCGGCCAGCGCGCCACCGGAGTTGCCGGGATGCAGGGCCGCGTCGGTCTGGATCACGTCCTCGACCAGCCGCGTCGTGCGGCCCTCGCGGGTCGCGATGGACCGACGCAGCCCCGACACGACCCCGGCACTCACCGACCCGCCGTAGCCCAGCGGGTTGCCGACGGCCACGACGAGCTGGCCGATGACCAGGTCGTCGGCGTCCCCGAAGGTCGCCGGGCGCACCGGCGCGTCGGCCGTGCGCAGGACCGCCAGGTCCGACAGGGGATCCGTGCCGACCACGGCGAACGGCACCTCGGCCTCGACCCCGTCACCACCCGAGGCGGCGTCGGGCCCGGCGAACGCAGCACCGCCGCCCGCCACTCCCGCGACCACGTGGGCCGAGGTGACCAGCAGCCCGTCGTCACGCCACGCGACGGCCGAGCCACCCCCGGTGTCACCGGGTCGGCGCCCCGCCACGCTGATGCTTGCCACCGATCCGAGCAGGCTCGCCGCGACCTCGCTGACCACCCGTGAGTACGCATCCAGCACCATGCGACCGACGCTATCCCGCCAGGACCCCGCTCCCGCGATCCGGGACCCGGACCGGACGACCCCCGGCGCAGCCAACCTGCGCGGCGCGGTCGCGTCCGCGCCGGACGTGGCTAGTCCCAGGACCGTTCCCGGGGCGGTGCCGCGAACTCGACGTGGCCGGCCGGCTCCTGGACGGCGTCCGGGCCGAAGGCCGCCTTGAGCTCGCCGAAGAGCCCGGCCCGCCGCGACACGCGGTGGTGGTCACCCAGGACGAACCGGCGGGTCGGCTGGCCGACCCCCGACAGCTCGACGTGCACGGCGACGTGGCCCGGATGGGCGTCGAGGATCCGCGACAGCTCGTCGATCGCACTGTCGGTGGCCTGCTGGGCGGCGAACGACACCACCAGCGGTGCACCCCGCACCTCCGACAGGTCCGGCACGGTCACCTTGTTGGCCACCAGCGAGTAGACCTCGTCGCGCTCCTCGACCCGCCCGTGGACCACCAGGATGGCGTCCTCGACCAGGGCCTCGTGCGCGACCCGGTAGACCGTCGGCCAGATCGTCACCTCGGTGGACCCGGTCAGGTCCTCCAGCGTCGCCCGGACATAGGTCTCGCCCCGGGACGAGTACCGCTTGGTCACCGAGGTCAGCACCCCGCCGGCGCGCACCCGGGCCTTGTCACCCGCCTCGCGCAGGTCAGCCAGCGAGGTGTCGGTCATCTCGTCCAGCAGGCGCTCGGTGCCGTTGAGCGGGTGGTCCGAGACGTACAGCCCCAGCATCTCGCGCTCCAGGCGCAGGATGGTCGAGGTGGGGAACTCGGCCCGGTCGATCTCGACCCCGTCGGTCAGCGAGGCCACGTCGGTGTCGTCGCCGCCGTCGGCCAGCAGGTCGAACAGCGATTCCTGGCCGGCGGCCTCGGCCTTCTTGGACACCAGCGCGGCGTCGACGATCTGCTCGAAGGCGCCCAGCAGCCCCTTCCGGGTGTGGCCCAGCGACAGGAACGCCCCTGACTTGACCAGGTTCTCGATCGTGCGTCGGTTCAGCACCGACGAGTCGACCTTGGCGCAGAAGTCGCGGAAGTCCGTGAAGGCACCCTGCTCGGTCCGCGCCGCGACGATCTGTTCGACCACGGCGTCGCCGATGCCACGCACGGCCGACAGCCCGAACCGGATGTCGTCGCCGACCGGCGTGAAGTCCGACGCCGACGAGTTGACGTCCGGGGGCAGCACCCGGATGCCCATGCGCCGACACTCGTTGAGGTAGATCGGCTTGGTGTCCTTGTTGTTCTTGACCGAGGTCAGCAGCGCCGCCATGTACTCGACCGGGTAGTGCGTCTTGAGCCACGCGGTCTGGTAGCTGACCACCCCGTAGGCCACCGTGTGGGCCTTGTTGAACCCGTACTCGGCGAACTTCTCGATCAGGTCCCACAGGTCCGACATCAGCGTGCGCTCGTAGCCGGACGCGACCCCGCCCTCGACGAACTGCGGACGCATCGCCTCCATCAGTTCGCGCTTCTTCTTGCCGACCGCCTTGCGCAGCTTGTCGGCCTCCGACATCGAGAACCCGGCCAGGTCGGTGGCGATGCGCATCACCTGTTCCTGGTAGACGACCACCCCGAAGGTGTCGCCCAGGATCGGCTCGAGGTCGGCGTGGTCGTAGGCGGTGTCCTCCAGCCCGTTCTTGCGGTCGGCGAACGTGGTGTGCATGTCCATGCCCAGCGGCCCCGGGCGGTACAGGGCCAGCAGTGCCGAGATGTCGTCGAACCGGTTGGGCTTGAGCTTGCGGACCAGCCCCTGCATGCCGGTCGAGTCGAGCTGGAAGACCCCCAGCGTGTGGCCGGTCGACAGCATCTCGTAGGTCGCCGGGTCGTCCATGTCGCCCAGCAGGACCGGGTCGTCGAGGTCGACGGAGTCGCCGCGGTTGGCCGCGACGTGGCCCTCGGCGTCGGACAGCACGGTGAGGTTGCGCAGCCCCAGGAAGTCCATCTTGAGCAGGCCGATGGACTCGCACGCACCCATCTCGTACTGCGTGACGACCTCGCCCTTGTCGGTGCGCAGCAACGGGATCGTCTCGGTCAGCGGCTCGGCGCCGATGATCACGGCAGCGGCGTGGATGCCGTGCTGGCGCTTCAGCCCCTCGAGGGTCTCGGCGGTCTCGAGCACGCGCCGCTGGTCCGGGTCGTTCTTGGCCGCAGCGAGGTCGGCCGACTTGTCGTAGGCCTCCTGCAACGGGACGTCGCGACCCTGCTCGGGCGGCGGCATCATCTTGGTGAGGTCGTCACCCATCTGGAACGGGTAGTCCAGCACCCGGGCGGCGTCACGGATCGCCGACTTGGCCTTGATGGTCCCGAAGGTGATGATCTGGGCGACGTGGTCGGACCCGTAGCGCTCGGCGGCGTAGCTGATCATCTCGCCACGACGACGGTCGTCGAAGTCCATGTCGATGTCGGGCATCTCGTTGCGGTCCGGGTTCAGGAACCGCTCGAAGATCAGCCCGTGGCGGATCGGGTCGACCCGGGTGATGCCGGTCGTGTAGGCCACGACCGAGCCACCGGCCGACCCACGCCCCGGACCCACCCGGATGCCGACCCGGCGGGCGTAGTCGCACAGGTCGGCCACGATCAGGAAGTAGGCCGGGAAGCCCATCGACTCGATCACCGACAGCTCGTAGTCGATCCGCTCGCGCACCTCGGTCGACAGGTCCGCGCCGTACAGCTCGCGCGCACCCTCCATCACCATCGCGCGCAGCTCCTCGGCCTCGGTCCGCCCGTCGGTGGTCGGGAAGGCGGGCAGCAGGTCCTGGCCGAACTCCAGCTCGACGTCGCACATCTCGGCGATGTCGAGGGTCGCGCGCAGCGCCTCGGGCGCCACCGTGCCGAACTGGCGCCACATCTCCTCGGCGGTGCGCAGGTAGTACTCCGGGCCGGAGAACCGGAACCGGTCGGTGTCGGAGATCCGCGAGCCCGTGCCGATGCACAGCAGGGCGTCGTGGGCCTCGGCATCGGACGCGGCGGTGTAGTGGCTGTCGTTGGTGATGACGGTCCGCAGGCCCAGGTCGGCGGCCAGCTTCTCCAGCCGGGGCCAGTTCGCCCGCTGCTCGTCGATGCCGTGGTCCATCTGCTCGACGAAGAAGCGGTCCGGCCCGAGGATGTCGCGGAAGTCGGCCAGCGCCTGCGTGGCCGCGGCCTCGTCGTCGCGCATCAGCGCCTGGTTGACCTCACCACCCAGGCAGCCGGACAGCACGACGAGGCCCTCGGCGTGCTCGGCCAGCAGCTCCTTGTCGATCCGCGGCTTGTACCAGTAGCCCTCCATGTAGGCCCGGGTCGACAGCTTCACCAGGTTGCGGTAGCCGGTGTCGTCGGCCGCGAGCGCCGTCAGGTGGTAGTAGCGGTCGCCGCTGGGCGTGCGGGACTGGCTGAAGCGACTGCCGTGCGCCTGGTAGAGCTCCGAGCCCAGGATCGGCTTGACCCCGGCCGCCTTCGCCGCGCGATGGAACTCGACCAGTCCGAACAGCACGCCGTGGTCGGTGACCGCGACCGCGGGCTGGTCGTCGCGGGCCGCGACCTCGACCAGGTCGTCGATCCTGGTCGCCCCGTCCAGCATCGAGTACTCGCTGTGGACGTGGAGGTGGACGAAGGCGTCGCGGTCGGTGCTCGGGCTCACGGGTTCAGGGCCTTCCCCGGTCGGGAGACTCGGACATGGACATGCGGTTCGACCCGTGTGGAGGGGAAGGTGAACCACACGGATGTCGTTCGACCCGCGACCCTACCAGCCCACCCCGCCAGGTCGTCGGCTGCGGCGGTCATCCCCCGGGCGGCCACGTGACGGCGTCCGCCGTCGCCCCGGCCGGGTCGATCCCCAGCGTCTCGAGCACCGCGGTGAGTTCGACGGGCAGCGGCGCCTCCACGTCCAGGATCTCGCCCGAGGACGGGTGGACGAGGTGGAGGTGGAGCGCGTGGAGGAAGGGCCGGGACAGGCCGACCGACGACGCGGACGCCGATGCGCCGTACGTGCGGTCACCGAGCACCGGTGCACCGGCATGGGCCAGGTGCACGCGGATCTGGTGGGTCCGCCCGGTCTCCAGGCGGCAGGCCACCAGCTGGGCGGGAACGCCGTTGGGCAGCCGCCCCTCGGCCTGGACCCGGAAGTGGGTGACGGCCCGCCGGCCGTCGGCCCGTCCGGCGAACCGGGTCCGGTCGGAGGGGTCACGACCCAGCGGCACGTCGATCGTGCCGTGGACGGCCGGCAGGGTCTTCTCGACGACGGCCAGGTAGGAACGGCGGACCTCCCGCGCGGCGAGGGCACGGACCAGTCCGTCGTGGGCGATCGCGTCCAGGGCGACCAGCATCGCCCCGGAGGTGTCCTTGTCGAGCCGGTGCACGATGCCGGGGCGGGCCGGGTCACCGCCCTCGGGGTCCTCCCCCGCCGCCACCAGCGCGTCGACCAGGGTCCCGTCGGGATGACCGTGGCCCGGGTGGACGACCAGCCCCGCCGGCTTGTCCAGCACCAGCAGGTGGTCGTCGCGGTACAGCACGGGTGGCAGCGGGGGCGGTGGCGTGACCGGGACGGGCTCCTCGTCGCGCACCGCCAGGAGTTCCCCACCGCCCAGGCGATGGGATCGTGGACGGACGTCGCCGTCGACCCGCACGTCCCCGTCGTCGATCCGGGCGGCGGCTCGGCTGCGACTGGTCCCGAGCAGCTCTGCGAGCACCTGGTCGAGTCGTCGACCGGCGTGCTCCGCGCCCACCTCGACGTCACGTCCCTCGCCCGGCACCCCTACGGACCGGTGGCGTCGTCGGAGGACGTGCCCGGCAGGCCACCGTCCTCGCCGGTGCGCCACAGGTCCCAGGCCAGCAGGACGAAGCCGATCGTGATCGCGGCGTCGGCGACGTTGAAGCGGGGGAAGGAGCCCCACGCCACGAAGTCGACCACGTGGCCGTGGAGGAACCGGGGGTCCCCCGGGTCGCCGGCCCGGACCAGCCGGTCGATCACGTTGCCCAGCGCACCGGCCAGCAGCAGTCCGTAGGCGACCGTCGGGAGGGCGCGCACGACCCGCGGGAGGTTGCGGACCACGACCACGACGACGACCGTGGTGACGACCAGGAAGAACCACGACGGCATCGGCAACCCGAAGGCGCCACCGTCGTTGTAGACCAGTTGCCACCCGATGTCGTCGGACAGCCACGGCACGAACACGCCTGGGTCGAGCACCTGCTCGACGACGTACTTCACGACCTGGTCCAGCACCACCACGGCCGCGGCCACCCCCAGGCCGAGCGCCAGCGACCGACGGCTCGCGGCCGTCTCGGCGGGCTCGGCGTCGGGCACGTCGACGGCCTGGGCGTCGGGTTCGGTGGTGGCGTCCATGGCCACGGACGGTACCCGTCGGGCCCGTGCACGCCGGACGTCGACACGCCGTCGAGGCCGGGGCGACCACTGCCGCTTCCCGGCCTCGAGCGCGCCGTCGAGGCGACGGACTGCGTGCCCTCCTCCCTACCCGATCCTGTTCAGGGTCATGTGGGCAGTGTCGCCGTGGCGCACGACCCCGTTCGGGTCGACCAGGCTGATGACGTGGAGGCGGTAGTGGTACGCGTGTCCATCCGTCCCGTCCAGCGTGGCCCGGATGGTCATGTCGGCGACGTAGGCGCCGTGCCCGCCCGTGTCGAAGGAGAGGTCGGCGGCGGTCACGTCGGCGCTGCCGGTCGCGAACACCTCCGTGGCGTCGCTGGTGTCCTCGCAGGAGCTCGTGAGCTCCGCGTCGTCGTCCAGTCGCCACAGTTCCAGGTGCAGGTCGTCGCGGGCCCTGCCACGGACCTGGCCGGTGCCGGTCGTGTGCACCCACGTCGGGGAGAACGCCTCGATGAGCGGCGCCGGTCCGTCGAAGCCCGACGCCTCCCATGCACACCAGTCGGCCCGGGTCACGTTCAGGTAGCCGACCATCCCGTTGCGGAGGTCGGGGAAGACGGCGAGCAGCTCCGCGATCGGCTCGCCGCCGGGTCGGGTCGCGACGGCCGGCGCGGGGGGGCCGGCCAGGGACAGGAGCAGTGCACCGGCTGCCAGGGCGGCCGAGATGCGGGTGGTGTTCGACATGGTGAGCCCTTCCGTGGGTTCGTCGTTCGTGACGCCCCCACGGTCGGGGTCGGGTGTTGCGGTCCTGTTGCAGTCAGGATCCGGGCGGGAACTGCGGACAGGTCTGCCGGTAGGGCTCCGCGCCGAGGTGGGTGGTCCATTCCTCTCGGGTCAGGTTGCGCCGTGCCGCGGCACACGCGTGTCCCTCCCAGCGATCCGGATCGAGGTCGAGCGCCCACGCGCGCTCGCCACCGACCACCAGCCGGGTGCCGTCGGGGGACAGCGTGACACCGCCGGCGCGGCCAGCCACCCCGATCGGACCCCCGATCGGGGCCAGCGGGTCGGTCCGCCAGATCCGGGTCTGGCCGGTGAAGTCGTCGATGGTGGCGAACCGTGCGCCGTCCGACGTGAACGCGGGACGCGTCGCCGGACCGGGCAACCCGCGGTGGATGCCCAGGACCGCGAGCCGCTCGTCACGAAGGCTCACCGTGCCGTCCTGGTCGCTGGTGAGCAGCCGCCCGTCCGGCGTGAAGTGGGCCGTCACCCCGACACGGTCGCGCGCCAGGAGGTCCCAGTCGGGCACCGCCCAGGTCGCCGCATCCGTGCCGACGGTGGCGACCAACACGCCCGTGGGCGTGGCGTCGTCGGTGAAGTCGACCTCGGTGACGAAGCCCCCGGTCGAGGTGAGGTCCGTGAGCGTGAGCTCCAGGGCCAGGTCGTCGGCTCGTCGCACCTGGACGGATCCGTCGACGTGCCCGGTGGCGATCCAGCGGCCGTCGCCCGACCAGGTGATCGACCTCGACACCCATGGCGCGAGCTGTCCGGTCGGTTCGGGCCCGGCCAGGACCTGGCCGGTGGCCACGTCGTGGACGGCCACGTTGCCGTCACACGGTGCGTCGAAGACGTGCGACGGCCCCGTGCACCACACCGTCGCCACGGTGGCCCCCTCGCCGTCGAACGCGATGCCACTGAACGAGGTGCGCTCGGGATCGTCGACCGGCAGCGTGCTGAGCAGTTCGAGCGTGTCGGCGTCGTGGAGGCGCACCCCGGCGCCCCAGCCCCACATCGCGAGGACCCTGCCCGTCGGGTCGAGGCGGGGGTTGCCGACGCCGAGCTCGTCCAGCGACGCCAGTCCCGGCAGCTCGGGGCGCAGGCTCCACGTCGCGACCGTCCCGTCGAGCGCGCCGGTGACCAGCTCGTCGGGACCCGTGTAGGTCGCGGTCGCGCCACCGCCCGTGGGGGCGAGCTCGACCGGCGCCCGACCCGGGAAGACCTGCCACCGGTCCACGCTGCTGCTCGCGGCGACGGCCAGCTCGGTGCCGGACGGGTCGACGCCCACTCCCAGGACCGCGTTGTCGGCACCGAGCGGGCCGGCCACCACCTGCAGTTCGTCCGGGTGGAGCAGGAGTGTCCCCGTGTCGAAGGTCGCGGCCACGAGCAGGCCCCCGTCGGCCATGAGGTCGAGGTCCACGATCGGGCTGCCGAGGTCGCTGGCCGTCGTCGTGGCGGCCGGCTCCGCGGAGTCGACGTCCAGGTCCCAGCGGGCGACGGTGCCCTCGGCGCCGCCGGCGTACAGCCGCGCGCCGTCCGGGGTCCACAGGACGGACACCAGGGGCACGCCGCCGGGGTGCGCCAGCGTGCGGACGACCTCCGACGTCGCGGTGTCGAAGATCCGGACACGCCCGTCGCCGGACATCGCGAACCGGGTCCCGTCGGGGTGGAAGGCCACGTCGGGGAGCTCGGTCGCTCCGCTGTCGACGGACCCGACCCGGGCGCCCGTGTCGAGGTCGAGCAGGACCGCCCCCGCCCCGTCCGTGCCGCTGGACACGACCAGGTCGTCCGACACGTCCAGGCCACCCCGATGGAACGAGGGAGGGGTGGCGAGCCCGTCGTGGCGAAGGTTCCCGTCGCCGTCGAGGACGGCGACGGTGCCGTCGGCGTCCTTGGTCACCAGCCGTGTCGCGTCGGGTGCCTGGGCCATGGCCACGAGGGCCGTGGCGGCCGTGTACAGCGGGGCCGGGACCGGGCTGGGACTGCTCAGCGTCGCGAGCAGCGCCTCCCTGGTGGCCGGCGAGTCGTCGAGCCGTCGGGCCTCGACCGCCAACAGGAGGGACCGGGTCCAGTCCTCCCCCCGCGCCTCGCTGGCGGCGGCGACCAGGCCCACGGTGGCAGCACGAGCCCGATCGTCGGCGCGTTGCGCGGCCGCCAGTGCGTCCCTGCGGAGCTGCCAGGCCAGCCCCGCCGCCAGGACGACCACGACGAGGGCGGCAGCCAGCCAGCCCCGTTGGCGGCGGAGCTGGCGTGTCGTACGTTCCCTCGCACGTTCGCCGGCAGCGGCAGCCTCGACCTCGGCGGCCCGGACCTCTCGGCTGCGGGCCAGGAACGACGTCGCAGGCTCGGCCAGCGCGGTCTCGCGGTCGCCGAGCACGTCGTCGGCCCGCGCGAGCTGGCTGCCGCGCCACAGCATGTCGTCGTCCCGCCCGAGTCTCGCCCACTCCTCGGCCGCCGCCCGCGCCCGCGACGCCTGTCGCAACCAGTCGCGCTCGTCGTCCAGGTAGCGCTGCAGCCGGGGCCAGGCCCGCAGCAGCGCCTCGTGGCCGATCTGCACGATCGGCTCCCGGGAGTCGGGGTCACGGTCCGTCGACAGCAGGCGCGCGTCGATCCAGGCCTGCACGGTGGCCTCCTCGGGGCTGGCCGGATCGTCCAGCACGGATCGCAGCGGCACCCGTCGACGTACGGGCTCACCGTGGCGGTCGACGCCGACCAGGTGCCGGAACAGTCCATGCAGCGCTGCAGCGCCGTCCCCGTGCTGGCCTGCCACGACCAGCAGCTCGGCCTGGTGCGCGATGGCGCCGTCGACGCCGCCGATCGCGGCGAGGTCGGCAGCGGTGATGCGTTGCCCGGCGCGTTCTGCGAGGTCGTACAGGGCGTACTGCAGTGCGGGCAGGCTGTCGCCACCCTCGTCGAGCAGGGCGATCAACGCCTCGTCCTCGACCTCCAGTCCGGCTGCACGGGCTGGCTCGAGCACCGCGCGGCGCCGAGCCTCGCGGTCGAGGGGCCCCAGGACCATCGTGGCGCGTTGCAGCAGGTCACCCAGCCCCGCGAGCCGGAGTGGGCGGTCGTAGTGGTCGGCACGAAGCGCCGCGACGACCCCGATCCGGGAGTCTGCTCCGACGGCCTCGGTCAGGGTGGCCAGGTAGGACAGCACCTCGGGGTCGGGCAGGGCGAACAGGTCCTCGAGCTGGTCGACGACCACCAGCAGGCGGTCGCCCGGGCGCAGCAGGGCCTCGGCGGCGCTCGCCAGCGACCCCTCCCCGTCGGCCAGCTGGTCGAGCACCGTGGCCGCGCTGCGCGGGGCGACCCGGCGCAGCGCCCGGGCAAGGTCCTTGAACGGGATGGACGACGGTTGGGTGACGGCCGCCAGCCAACGAGCGGCCGGCTCGGCACGCAGGCGCGCGACCAGGCCGGCCCGGACCAGGCTCGACTTCCCGCTGCCGGACGCACCGACCAGCAGCGTGAAGCGGTGGTCCGGATCGTCGGCCGACACGCGATCCGCCAAGGTGTCGACGAGCCGCTCACGCCCGTGGAACCAGTCCGCGTCCTCGGCCTCGAAGGCCCGCAGGCCCACGTAGGGATTGACTCGGGGACGCGTCGGGGCCACTCGACTGGTCGTGCCCGCGGCCTCCAGGAGTGCGTCCAGGTCGGCCTCGTCGTCGCCGCCGCGCAGGTCGCGCTCGCCGAACGCGAGGTCGGTCAGGAAGGGCAGCCCGTCGTCGTAGAGCACGGACGCGGTGGTGAGCCGGCCGTGGCGCAGTCCGACCTCGCGAACGGCTGCCATGGCACCGCCGACCCGTTCTCGGAGGGCCATGAGCTCCTCGCGCGACAACGGGCCGTGGCGAAGCCGCTCGGCCAGGCTCGTCCCGGTGAGTCGCCGCATGACGAGGTAGGCGATCCCCGGCTCGCGCCAGGCGTCGTGGATCGGGACCAGCCCGGGATGCGGTCGCACCGCTGCCCGTCGGACGTCGTCGACGAAGGTCGCGATGAAGCGGGGGTCGTCGGCCAGCTCGGCCGGATAGATCCGGATCGCGTACTCGACGTCCGACCCGGGCCTGCGGGCGACGTGCACCGGGCCGGACGCCCCGCTGCCGAGTCGATCCCCGACCAGGTAGCCACGGACGGGTCGTCCCCCGCCGAGGCCCGGGTCGTGGCGCAGCATCGCCAGCTCGAGGCCGTCCAGGTCGGTGGAGGCGACGAGTCCGAGCTCGTCGGCCAGGCGGCGGCGGAACGCGCGCAACTCCCCCAGGGCGTCGGTGGCCCGACCCGCGCGGTACAGGGTGCGGGCACGCCGCAGTCGCTGCGACTCGTCGTACGGATCGCCGTCGACGAGCTCACGCGTCACCGGGAGCGCATCGGCCGCGCGATCGTCGGCGACGAGCGCGTCGACCAACAGCTCTCGGGCCCGTGTCCGTCGCTGCTCGAGCCGTTGCACCTCGGCCGCTGCCCAGGACCGGTCGGCGACGTCGTCGAACGCCCGACCGCGCCACAGCCCGAGCGCCTCGCCCAACCGTTCGACGGCTGCCGGATGCTCGTGGTGGTCGAGGTGTCGCTCCGCGTGGGCGATCGTCGCTTCGAACCGGGTCGCGTCCAGGGCGTCGCGCTCGGGGAGTCGAACGGCGTAGCCGGATGCCCGCGAGACGATCTCGACGTCCGGCGGCAGGACTCGCCGCAGCCTCGTGACGTAGGTGCGCAGCGTCGCCCTGGCACGTCGAGGCGGGTCACGTCCGAACACCGCGGTCACGAGCTCGGCCACGGGCGCCGCACCCGGGTGATGGAGCAGCAGGGTCGCCAGCAGCACCCGCTGCCGGGGGCCGCCCACGTGGACCTCGTCGTCCCCGTCGCGGACCCGGATCGGACCCAGCACGTCGACCCGGGTCGTCATGGTCATCCCTCGTGCGAACCGGTGGCCCCGACCCTCCCGGGGCCGGGCCAGCGACTCGGGAGGGACCCGGAGTCGACCCTAGTACGTAGGATGCCGACCACGTCGATCGCGAGCCGAGGAGGGTGGCGTGGCCCGGAGGCGGACGTCCTCGGCGGCCTGGACGGCCGCCAGCGTGCTCCTGGTCGTGCTCGGGCTGGTGGCGGCGCGGCGACGGGCCCGGGAACTGGCCGACGAGCGGGCCGGGCGCCTGGCCCCACTGGGCCCGGACGGGGGCACCGAGGTGCCGCCGGCCGTCCGGGGAGTCGCGGCCCGGGTGTGCACCTGGGCGCCACCACCCCTGGAGCGTGGCCGGCGCCGCATGGGGCTGGCGTGGGCATCACCGGTGACGCTGGTGGGACTGGCGATGGCGGTGCTCGGCGGTGGCCGGCCGACCTGGGACGACCGCATCGGCGCGTTCGTCGCCACGGGCGTGTCGGGGCCGTCGGGCTGGGCCCTGCGCCAGGCCGGCCTCGGCGCCAACACGATGGGCCACGCGATCGTGGTGCGCGGTGACCGCGCCTCGGACCGGCTGCTGGCCCACGAGGCCGTGCACGTCCGCCAGTTCGAACGTCTCGGGGTGCTCATGTACCCGCTGTACCTGTGGTACGCGGCTCGCTACGGCTATCGCGAGAACCCGCTCGAGATCGCCGCCCGCCGCGCGGGCCCACTCACCAGTCGATCGTGACACCGGGCAGCAACTCGGACATCGTCCGCGCGTCGTCCACGGCCGCGGCGTCGACGTCGTTGTTGAAGAACACCCAGACGTCACGCTCCTGCTCCGCCGCGTCGCGGATCCGGTCGGCCCACGGGACCAGTTCGTCGCGGCTGTAGCGGTGGTGGTAGCGCTGGCCCTGGGAACCGTGGAAGCGGACGTAGACCGGACCCGACAGGACCGGGCAGACCGCCGGCAACTCCGGATCCGACAACCACACGGGGGCAACCCCGTGCTCGTCGAGGACTCCGTGCACCTCGTCGTGGAACCACGAGGCGTGCCGGAACTCGACGGCGTGCTGGTGACCGGCGGGCAGGACCGTCACGAAGTCGCGCAGCCGGCCGACGTCCCGATGCAGGTTCGGGGGCAGCTGCCACAGCCAGATGCCCAAGAAGGTCCGCAGCCCGGCAGCGGCGTCCACCACCCGGTCGACGGCCTCGGCGGTGCCGTCCCCCAACTTCAGGTTGTGGGTGATGTAGCGGCTGCCCTTGACCGCGTACCGGAACCGGTCCGGCGCGGTGTCGTGCCAGCGCTGGACCGAGCGCTGAGTCGGCAGGCGATAGAAGGTCGCGTTGACCTCCACGGTGGGGAACTGGCGGACGTAGTGGCCCAGCCACCGCCCGGTCCCCATGCCCTCCGGGTAGAACGCCGGGCGCCAGTCGTCGTACTGCCACCCGCTGGTGCCGACCCGCACGGTCATCGCGTCCTCCCACGCCGACACGCCCACGGTACGAACCCGGCCCGATCCGGCCGTGTCCGGTCGGCGGGTGGTGCGCGCGGGTCCGAACGGGCGAGGCAGCCGTGACCTTCGGCCCTTCCCGGACCTCGCGGGCCGGGGTCGACTGGATCGACTCGATCCGGAGGGACCCCATGGCGACCACGTCGCGCTGCGCTGTCGGCCTGTACTGGCTGCCCCTGGGTGCGGGCGACGGCGCGCGGTGCGTCCGCCTGTCCGGGCAGGTGTTCGAGGCCGTGGTGGCCGCGCGCCACCGACGGGATCGCCACCCGTTGTTCCACTCCGCGCTGCAGGTCCGCACGGGCGCCGACCGCGTCGTGGTCGAGATGGGCCCGGTCTGGTCGCTGGACGTGCCCGATCGCGGGGTCGTGTGCGAGGGCCCGGTCGGGGCGACCTGGCTCGGGCGGTCGCGGCTGTTCCGCTACGAGGTTCGCTGCTGGCACGACGGCGTGCTGCCCGACGAGGCGTTCGCCGTCGGCGGTCCCGTGGACGTGCCCACGACCGAGGCGCGCACGAACCGGCTGCTGGAACTGGTGGCGCAGGTGCCGGCGGCCACCTGGGGCCGCGACGAGCAGGCGACCGGCGAGATGTGGAACTCCAACTCGGTCGTGTCGTGGGTGCTGGCCCGGTCCGGCCACGAGGTCAGCGGGCTGCACCCACCTGCCGGCGGACGGGCACCGGGATGGTCGGCCGGCCTGGTTGCCGCGGCCCGGTCAGCAGACCACTTCCTGGAGGATGATGAGCACGATGAACAGGACGATGATGGTGAGGTCGAGCCGCGCGCCACCCAGGGGGACCGACGGGATGATCCCGCGGAGCGGACGCACGATCGGGTCGACCAGCCCGTTGACGACCCGCACGATGGGCAGCAGGCCCGACGGGGGCTCGGGCACGAAGCTCAGGATCACGTAGGCCAGGACCACCAACTGGTAGGCCGTCACCAGCAGGCACAGGATGATCACGGGCGATAACCCAGCGTCTGCAGCCGGGTCCACTCGCGCTCGGGGATCTCGGTGCCGCGGGGCACGATCAGGAACGACTTGGCGCCGACCTTCATCATCTCGCCCTGCAACGCGAAGGTGGTCCCGGCAACGAAGTCCAGGACGCGCTTGCGCGCCTCCGACGGGGCGTCGGTCAGGTCGAACACGACCGGCGAGCCCTGTCGGTACCGCGAGCCCACCTCGCGAGCGCTGTCCTCGTAGTCGGTGACCGCCACGATGGCGACGCGACGGCCGAGACCGGCGGGCATCTGGTGCCCGGTGTCGTCGTCGGGGCGCAGTGCACGCACGTTGGAGCCGTCCTCACGACGGGCCGGACGGTCCTCGGCGGGGGCCCGGCGCCGGGGACGATCGGACGACGCCGCGGAACGGCGCTCCTCGTCCAGCGCGACCTGCGAGACCGGCTCGGTCAGGTCACCACCGGACCCGCTGTTGCGGTACCCACCGCCGGCGCTGCGCCCCACGACCTCCGACAGCCCGAAGTCGTCCTCGTCGTCCGGGCGCACGACGGCGATCGGCCCGGTGGTGTCGTGCATCGCCGGGCGGGCCGCCCGAGCCTGCTCCTCGAAGCGCTCGGGCATCTCGTCGTACTCGTCGGGTTCCTCGACCAGACCGAGATAGACCAGGGTCTTTCGCCACATGCTCATTTCACAGACCTCCGGATCGGGGGCCGGTCCACGGCCCGTTGCCCCGCGGCCCGAACAGGGCCGTTCCCACACGCACGATCGTGGCACCCTCGGCCACTGCGGCCTCGAGATCCGCGGTCATGCCCATGCTCAGTTCCCGCACGTCGGGCCAGTCCGACACCACGCGGTCACGCGCGGCGCGCAACGCCGCGAAGTGCGGCGCGGTGGCCGCCACGGGGTCGGCGCCCTCGGGGGGCATCGGCGGGACGGTCATCAGGCCCTCGACGTGGAGGTTGGGGCGCTGGCAAGCGTAGGCCACGAGTTCGTCGACCTCGTGGAGGCCACACCCTCCCTTGGCCGGGTCGTCGCCGACGTTGACCTGCACGAGCACCCGCTGGGGGGTCCCGGCTCGACCGGCACGCGAATCGAGCTCGTCGACGAGCGATGGTCGGTCCACCGAGTGCACCAGCACGTCACGGCCGACCAGGTCGCGGGCCTTGCGGGACTGGAGTCGTCCGATGAAGTGCCAACGCACGGCACGCAGCGCATCGAACGGCGCGACCTCGGCCTGGTCGGCGATCGCGAGCTTGGCCGTGAGCTCGGCGACCCGGTTCTCGCCGAGGTCGGCCACGCCGGCCCGGACGAGGGCGGCGAGCCGGGACGGCGGATGGGTCTTGCCGACGGCCACCAGCGTGATCGTGGCCGGATCACGTCCGGCGGACCGGGCCGCATCGTCGATCCGGGCCCGCACGGTGGCCAGCGCCGTGGTGGGGTCGAAGGACGTCTCGGTCACGCGGTCCGGACCACCATGCCGGCCTGGCGGCCGGCCGCGGGGTCGCGACGGTGGCTGAACCACCCCACGTCGTGGTGGGTGCACACGCCCTCGTCGGTGACCTCGATGCCGAGCTCGTCCAACCTGGCACGGACGGCCGCGGGCAGGTCCAGCGACGGTGTGCCCCAGGTCGTGGAGGCCGCGGCCGCCGGGTGGGCCGACGCGACCTCGTCACGCAGCCAGTCCTCCACCTCGTAGCAGCATCCCCGGATCGAGGGCCCGATGGCGGCACGGACGGTGCCCCCGTCGAGGTCGTCGACCACCTCGGCGACCGCGCCCACGACGTCGGCGACGACCCCGAGCCGACCCGCGTGGGCCACGCCGACGGCCCGCTCCCCGGCGACCAGGACCGGCACGCAGTCGGCCACGAGCACGGCCAGTGCGCGGCCCGGGACGATGGTGACGGCACCGTCCGCCGGGCCGACCTCGGCACCCGCCGGCGTGGTGTCGTCGACGACCACGACGTCGCTGCCGTGCACCTGCCGGAGCCGGACGACCTGGTCGTCGTCCACGCCGATGGCCGCCGCTGCCGCGCCGCGGTCCGCCGCGAGGCGGCCCGGACGGTGCGGTCGACGGTGGCTGAGGTTGCCGGCGGCGCCGACCGCCTCGTCGGGACCGTCGAGGTCCCGACCGGTGAACACGGCCCGGACGCCGGGACCGAGGTCCACCGGGTCCAGCGCCAGGGTCATCGCAGGAACGACGGGATGTCGAGGTCGTCCTCGTCGTCCTCGGTCGGACGGCGGAAGACCTCGTCGAGGTCGTCGTCGAACTCGTCGAAGTCGAGGTCCTCGTCGGAGCTGTCGGTGACGATCGCGCCACCCTGCTCGGGGACTCCCCCGGCCAGCTCGAAGCCGGCCGCGATGACGGTGACCTTGACCTCGTCGCCGAGCGAGTCGTCGATGACGGCGCCGAAGATGATGTTGGCGTCCTCGTGCGCGGCCTTGGTGATGACGTCGGCAGCCTCCGAGACCTCGAACAGGCCGAGGTCGCTGCCACCGGCGAGCATGAGCAGCACGCCCTGCGCCCCGTCGATCGACGCCTCGAGCAGCGGTGACGAGATCGCCGCCTGGGCGGCCTCCAGCGCACGCGACTCGCCACGGGCCGTGCCGATGCCCATCAGCGCGCCACCGGCGTCCTGCATGACGGCGCGGACGTCGGCGAAGTCCAGGTTGATGAGCCCCGGGGTCATGATCAGGTCGGTGATGCCCTGGACACCCTGCAACAGCACCTCGTCGGCGAGGCGGAAGGCCTGCACGACCGAGGTGTCACCGTCGGCGATCTGGAGGAGGCGGTCGTTGGGGATGACGATGAGCGTGTCGACGGCCTTCTTGAGGTCGTCGATGCCGTCCTCGGCCTGCACCGATCGCTTGCGACCCTCGAACATGAACGGCCGCGTCACGACGCCGATGGTGAGCGCGCCGAGCTCCTTGGCGATCCCGGCGACGACGGGTGCGCCACCGGTGCCGGTCCCGCCGCCCTCGCCGCAGGTCACGAAGACCATGTCGGCGCCCTTGAGCACCTCCTCGATCTCCTCGCGGTGGTCCTCGGCGGCCTGCGTGCCGATGTCGGGGTTGGCCCCGGCGCCCAGCCCGCGCGTCAGGTCACGCCCGACGTCCAGCTTGACGTCGGCATCCGACATGAGCAGGGCCTGGGCATCGGTGTTCACCGCGATGAACTCGACCCCTCGCAGGCCCGCGTCGATCATCCGGTTGACGGCGTTGACGCCACCGCCCCCGATCCCGACCACCTTGATGACGGCCAGGTAGTTGGTGGGTGTGGAAGACATGGATTCGTGTCCTTTGCTGCGGCCGGGCAGTGGCCCGGCGCGGTGGCGGCCCTGGGGGACCGGTCGGATCGTCGTTGTGGGTCGGGTCAGGTCTGGTGGTGCCGGAGCCGGTGTCGCACGTGGCTTCCGGTTATGTCTAAACCTCTAGTTTAGGTCTAGTTCTCCAAAATTTGGAACATTCGACCACAACCTAGAGTAGAGGTGAAGGTCCGTCAAGTCGAACCACTGGCACGTCGACCGGGGTCGGTGGGCCCCGGCCTACGGATCGACGACGGGAGCATCGGGTGCGCGGACGTCGATCCCCGACACGGTGGCACCGTCCAGGTCCTCGAGGACGGCGGCCAGGGCCCGCGACTTGGCGTCGACGTCGGTGGCACGACCGAACTGCACCCGGGTGCCGTCGTCGAGCACCAACACCGCACGATCTGCCGCCTGGGCGTCGATCGACGCGACCAGGGAGGCGGTCGGCCCCGGGAGCGCGGCCGCGATGTCGATGGCGTTGCCCAGCGCGGGGTTGCGCAGCGCCCGCTCGCCCGGCGCGGGCAGCTCGCCCTCCTCGACGTCGATGACCACCAGGCCGTCGGCGTCCTTGGTGGCCATGACCATGCCCTCGTCGTCCACCAGGACGGCGGTGTCGTCGGTGCGGGCCACGATCGTCGCCACCCGCTCGGTGATCGCGATCTCGACGGTGACCGGGTCGACCCGGTCGATGTCCACCGATCGCACCCGCGGCAGCGCCGCCACGCGGTCCTCGGCGTCACCCAGCGGCAGGCGCAGCAGCGACGTCCCCAGCGGCAGGTCGGCGGCGGCGCGGACCTCGGCGTCGTCCAGCACCTGCGTGCCGACCACGCGAACCTCGGCCAGTTCGACCAGCGGTGACCGTTCCACGAGCAGCAAGGCGACCAGCAGTCCCACCAGGACCGCCACGACGACGGTGCGCTGCAGGCGTCGGCGACGCTGCTCCTCGCGGACGTCACGGCGTCGTTCGGCGATCCGCTCGTCGACCATCATCGCCACCACGCACCTGACGACGCCAACGAGCCGGCCACGCGCACCTCGGGCACCAGGTCCACCCCGGTCTCGTCCAGCACCAGGGCATGGACGCGACGCACCAGTGCCACCACGTCGGCGGCGCGGGCATCCGGCCGGGTCACGATGAAGTTGGCGTGTCGCTCCGACACGCGCGCGCCACCCACGGCCAGGCCCTTGGCTCCGGCGGCCTCCACGAGGCGCCCGGCGGAGTCGTCGGGAGGGTTGGTGAAGACCGAACCGCAGTTGGGCTCGTTGAGCGGCTGGTGGGTGCGTCGCCAGGACCGGATGTCGGCCATCTCCGCGCGGACCACCTCCTGGTCGCCCGGCTCGAGTGCGAGGGTCGCGGCGACCACCACGGCATCCGCCGGCAGGTCGCTGTGGCGATAGGACAGCCCCAGGACCTGCGCGGGCCAGACTTCGCGGGCCCGACGACCCAGACGGTAAACCTCAACCTCTACAAGAGAGTCAGACATGTCGCGACCGTGTGCACCGGCGTTCATCCGCACCGCGCCACCGAGCGTTCCCGGCACGGCGGTCCCCCACGCGAAGCCGGCGAGGCCAGCCCGTGCGATGGTCCCGGCCAGGGCGGGCAGGGGCTCGGCCGCACCGGCGACCACCGTGCCGCCGTCGATGGACACGCCGCGAAACCCCCGCCCCAGCTGCAGGGCGATCCCGGGCCAGCCGTCGTCGCCGACCAGCAGGTTGGAGCCCCGACCGACCACCATCACGGGGACCTCGTGGGCCTGCGCGACGTCGGCGACCACGCCCAGGTCGCCGTCGTCCTCGGCCACCACCATCGCCCTGGCCGGTCCCCCGACCCGCAGGGTCGTCACCGTGGCCAGCTCGACACCGGGACGCGCCCGGTCACCGAGGCGATCGGCCAGCGTGACCGCGACCGGGTCCGGCTCAGCGTCCACCGTCGTCCCCGGCCAGTGCGTGGACCAGCGCCGCTCCGACCTGGCTGATGTCGCCCGCTCCCGTCACGAGCACGAGGTCGCCGCGCTCCGCCTCCGCGGCGAGCGCCGCCACCAGGGCGGTGAAGTGGGGCTGGAAGGTGACCCGGGCACCGGCCGCCTCGGCCGCCTCGGCCACGAGTCGACCGGACACGCCCGGCTCGGGGCTCTCGCCCGAGCCGTAGACGTCGGTCACCCACACCCGGTCGGCCGCCGCCGCGGCTCGGCCCAGCTCGGGGCCGAACTCGCGGGTGCGGCTGTAGCGATGGGGCTGCACCACGACCAGCACGCGTCCGTCGGTGTGGGCGCGCGCGGCCGCCAGGGTGGCGCGCAGCTCGGTCGGGTGGTGGGCGTAGTCGTCCACCACGGTGACCCCGGCCTCGCGACCGACCACCTGGAAGCGGCGGGCGGCCCCCTGGAAGACGCCGAGGCCGGCGGCGACGGCGCGAGGATCGTGGCCCAGGTGGTGGGCGACCGCGATGGCCGCGGTCGCGTTCACGAGGTTGTGCTGGCCGGGCACGCCCAGTGCCAGCGTCGCCAGCTCGTGGTCGTCGTGGAGGACCGTTCCCGACCGTGGTCCCTCGGGGACCAACTGGTAGTCCGCGGAGGGGGCGATGCCATAGGTGGCCACCGGTCCGTCGACCCGGCCCGCCAGGGCCACTCCCCCGGGGTCGTCGACGCCGACCACCGCGAGACCGTCCGGCTCGCGCCGACCCAGGAAGGTCGCGAACACGTCGAGCACCTCGTCCTCGGAGGCGTAGGTGTCGGGGTGGTCGAGCTCGGCGTTGGTGACGATGGCGACGTGGGGTCGGAAGACCAGCAGCGACCGGTCCGACTCGTCGGCCTCGGCGACGAAGACCGGGTCGGTGCCCGCATGGGCGTTGGTGCCCGCCTCGTTGAGCTGGGCGCCGATCGAGAAGCTCGGGTCGACGCCGACGGCGTGCAGGCCGACGACCAGCATGGACGTCGTGGTGGTCTTGCCGTGGGTCCCGGCGACCAGCACGCGCCGGTCCCGAGCCATCAGCGCGTGCAGCAGGTCGGCCCGGTGGACGACCGGCACGGCGGCCGTCGTGGCCGCCACGACCTCCGGGTTGTCCTCGTGCACGGCCGACGAGACCACGACGACGTCCTGGTCCGTGACGTTCGCCGCGTCGTGGCCGATCGTGACCGTGGCACCCATCGCGCGAAGTTCGTGCGTGCGCCGCGAGTCCTTGAGGTCCGATCCGGTGACGACGTGCCCACGCTGGACGAGGATGCGGGCGAGGCCGGACATGCCGGCGCCACCGATGCCGACCAGGTGGACGGTCGTCGGGTCCTGCAGGTCCAGCTCGTGGGCCCCCGTGCGTGCCGTGGCCATCACCGGTCCTCGTCGTCGGGGTCGACCGGCGCGGCCGGGTCCACCCACGTGCGGTCGGTTTCCTCCCACGAGGCCACGACCGCGCCGATCTGCTCGGTGCGGGCGCGCGCGGACTCCGCGAACGCCTCGTCCAGCGCCGCCTCGTCGGTCTCGGGCAGCGCCAGGGCGTCGCCGGGTGCATCGGGCGGAGCAGAACCGGGGGTCAGGTCGACGCCCTCCACCATGCCACGCACCGCGTCGGCCACCAGTCGTGCTGCCTCCCGGCGACCGAAGGCCCGTGCCCGCAGCGACGCCTCCGCCCGGGCGGCGGGGTCGCGGATCCAGGGCGCCAGGGCATCGACGATGGTGCGTCCCGACAGGCGCCCGTCCTCCACGGTGACGGCGGCGCCGGTCGCGGCAAGGGCACGTGCGTTCGCGGTCTGGTGGTCCCGGGTGGCGGCCGGGTAGGGCACCAGGACGGCCGGGAGGCCGAGCACCGTCAGCTCGGAGATGGAGGTGGCGCCCGCGCGACAGACGACGACGTCGGCGGCGGCGTAGGCCAGCGACATGTCGTCGATGAAGTCGAGGATGCGCACGGTCGGACCGTGGTCCGGGTCGTCGCCGACCTCGGCCCGCCACATGTCGATCGCCTCCTCGTGCAGCTTGGTCCCGGCGGCGTGGATGATCTGCAGGTCCAGGTCACCCCACTCGCGCGCCGACTTGGCGATCGCCCGGTTGATGCTGCGGGCGCCCTGGGAGCCACCGAAGACCAGCACGGTCGGCCGCTCCACGTCCAGCTCGAAGCGTCGACGGGCCGCCGCACGCACGGCGTCGCGGTCCAGGGCCAGGATCTCGTCGCGGACCGGGTTGCCGGTCACCAGGGTCCGCGACCGCTTGCCGAACCGGGCGGTGGACGACGGGAACGTCACGGCGATCCGGTCGGCCCAGCGCGCGGCGAACTGGTTGGCCAGGCCCGGGACGGCGTTCTGCTCGTGGAGCAGCAGCGGGATGTCGGCACGGCCGGCCGCCCACGAGACCGGGAAGGACACGTAGCCCCCGAAGGTGGCGGCGGCGACGACGTCGCGACGCGCGAGGAGCTCGCTCACCTGTCCCCGCGAGCGACGCAGGCTCCCGGGCAGGCGCAGCAGTCCGACGGAGGGACGGCGGGGCAGGGGCAGTGCGTCGACCAGGTGGAACTCGAACCCCGCCTCGGGCACCAGTCGTTCCTCGAGGCGTCCACGGGTCCCGACGAAGACGGGGTCCCAGTCACCGGTCGTGACCAGCTCGCGGGCCACGGCCAGCGCCGGGAACACGTGTCCGGCCGTTCCACCGCCTGCGAACAGGACGGTTCGGGTCATTGCACTGCCTCGGGGTGGTCGACGTCACGGGCGATGGCCACCAGGATCCCCAGCGCGACGAGCGTGGACACCAGCGACGATCCACCGGCAGACACCAGCGGCAGGGTCATGCCGGTGATGGGCAGCACGCCGATGACGGTCGCGACGTTGATCATCGCCTGTCCGACGAGCCAGCCGGTGATGGTGAAGGCGACGGTACGAGAAAAGCCGGTGGCCTGCCGAGCGATCCGCAGCCCAACGACCAGGACCGCGGTGAACAGTCCCAGCACCACCAGGGCACCCACCAGGCCGAGCTCCTCGCCGATGATCGCGAAGACGAAGTCGGTCTCGGGGTTGGGCACGAAGTTCCACTTGCCCCGCGACGATCCGACGCCCACACCCGTCCATCCACCGTTGCCCAGCGCGTAGAGCGACTGCAGCAGCTGGAACCCGGACTCGGTCGGGGCGGCCTCGGGGTTGAGCCACCCCTCGATGCGGGCCATCCGGTAGTCGGCGACGAGGGTCCCCACGATGCCCAGGGCCGCCATGGCGGCCCCGCCCAGGGCCATCAACCGCAACGGCAGGCCCTCGGCGAACAGCAGGATGGCGACGATCAGGCCGATCAACAGGGTCGTGCCCTGGTCGGGCTGGGCCATGACGAGCGTGGCCACGACGACCAGCAGCGGCACGGCGGGGACGAGCAGGTGGCGCAGGGGCAGCCGGCCGTCGGGTCGAGCGGTGCGCTTGCGTGCGGTGACGTCGGCCAGCCACAGCACGATCGCCAGCTTGACGAGCTCGGAGGGCTGGGCGACGAACCATCCGAAGCCCAGCCACCGGGTCGAGCCACCACGCGTGATCCCCACGCCGGGGACGATGACCAGCAGCAGGCCCGCCAGGGACACGGCCAGCAGCACCCACGACACCGGGCGCCAGGTGCGGGGCTTGAGCCGGGCGACCACCACGAACGCGGGGATCCCGATGGCCGCCCAGACCAGCTGGCGACGCAGGATCCCGAACGGGTCACCGGACTCGGCCGCGTCGACCACGGATGCCGAGAAGCTCATGACGAGGCCGATGAGCAACAGCAGTCCGGTGACCACGACCAGCAGGGTCGCGTCGTTGGTCCAGCCGGACACCGACTGGGCCCGGAGGCGATCCATGACCCGCTCCCCCAGCGTGCGCCGTGGCGCCAGCAGGTCCTGGTGGGTGGTGGAGCTCACGTTCGTGCCTGTCGTCGAGTGGGCGTCGAGGCGGCCGTCACTGGCTGATCCCGATCCGGCTGAACCACTCGGCGTAGAACATGCCGAGTGCCGTCGTGATGCCCAGGCCGGAGATGATCCAGAACCGGACCACCACGGTGGTCTCGGCCCAGCCCAGGAGCTCGAAGTGGTGGTGGATGGGCGCCATGCGCAGGATCCGCCGTCCGAAGACCCGGTAGGCCACCACCTGGGCCACGACCGACGCGGTCTCCAGCACGTACAGGCCACCGAGCACGACCAGCAACAACTGGGTGCCGGTCACGATCGCCATGGCGGAGAACAGGCCCCCCAGTGCCAGCGACCCGGTGTCGCCCATGAAGATCTTGGCGGGCGGGGCGTTGAACCACAGGAACCCGGCACAGGCCGCCAGCCCGGCCGCCGAGATGACGGCGACGTCGAGGGCGGCCCCGGGCTCGATGAACGTGTACGACGCCCCGTTGCGGAACATCCAGAAGCCGATGAGGGTGAAGCCGCCGAAGGTCAGCGTGGCCGACCCTGCCGCCAGGCCGTCGAGGCCGTCGGTGAGGTTCACGGCGTTGGAGAAGCCCGAGATCATCAGGAACACCCAGATCCCGAACACCCACACGGGCACGTCGAAGGACACCGAGCCCACCAGCGAGATCGACTGCGGCACGCCCGCCCACGACGGACCCAACAGCGTCACCGCGAGCGCGATGAGCGCCTGCCCGAGGAACTTCGCGGTCTTGGACAGGCCCAGGCTGCGTCGCAGGCGGACCTTGATGAAGTCGTCGGTGAACCCGACGGCGGCCATGCCCACGAAGACCAGCAGCATCAGCACACCGGCGCGACTGACCTCCGCCTCGGTGAGATGGGCCACGAGGAAGGCGATGACGGCGGCCGAGACGAAGGCCGTCCCACCCATCGTCGGGGTGCCCTCCTTGGCCTCGTGCGGCGGGTTGAAGTCCTCGTCCACCCGCACCGACTGGCCGAAGCCCTTCCGGCGGAAGTAGCGGATGACCATCGGCGTGCCGAACAGGGACAGCAGCATGGCGATGGCGCCGGCGATCAGCACCGCGATCATCGTGGGGCCTCCCCGCTCGGCGGGTCGTCGGGGTGCGGTGGTCCGGCCACGAGGTCGACCAGGCGTTCCAGTCCGGCCACGCGTGAGCCCTTGACGAGCACCGCGTCACCGTGGGGCACGGCGCCCAGCGCCGCCACCGCAGCCTCGGCGTCGTCGACCACGGACACGGCGAGGTCGGGGCGGGCCGCTCGGGCACCGGCCGCCAGGCCGGCGGCGGCGGCACCCACGACGACCAGGGCGTCGACCACCTCGGCGGCGGCCGCTCCCACCCTGCGGTGGTCGGCCTCGTGGGTCGGGCCGATCTCCGCCATCACGCCCAGCACGGCGTGGCGCCGACCCGTCACCTGGAGGTCGGCGAGCGCACCCAGCGCCGCCAGCACGGACGTGGGGTTGGCGTTGTAGGAGTCGTCCACCAGGATGCCACCGTCCGCCGTCGCCAGCACGCGGCCCCGGCCACCGGACACGGTCGCACGTGACAGCGCCGCCGCACCGGCGACCGGGTCGACCCCGACGGCGTCGGCCGCGGCCAGGGCCAGCAGGGCGTTGAGGACGTGGTGGCGACCGGTGATCGGCAGTGCGACGGGGGCGGACCGTCCGCCCGGCAGCACGGCCGTGAACGACGCGCGGGAGGCGCCGTCGAGCCGGACGTCGCGGGCGTGGACGTCGGCCGCGGCGTCGTCGACCGAGACCCGCACGACCCGACCGGGCGCATCGTGCGCCATCGCCGCGACGCGGTGGTCGTCGACGTTGAGGACGGCCACGCCGTCGGGCCCCAGTGAGGCGACCAGCTCGGCCTTGGCCACGGCCACCTCGTCCAGGCTGCCGAACAGCTCGAGGTGGGCACCGGCCACGATCGTGACCACCGCCACGTCCGGCCGCAGCCACGTCGCCAGCTCGGCGATGTGGCCACGACCCCGTGCCCCGAGCTCGGCGACCAGCACCGCGGTGTCGGCGTCCGTGCGACAGACGGTGAGGGGCACCCCCACCTCGTTGTTGTACGAGCCCCGGGCGGCGACCGTGGGCACGGTGGCGCCGGCGACCGTCGCCAGCAGGTCCTTGGTGGTGGTCTTGCCCACCGAGCCGGTGATGCCCACGACGGTCGCCACCGCACGACCACGGACGGCCCGGGCGATGGCCACCAGCGCGGCCTGCACGTCGTCGACCACCAGGGTGGGCACGTCGAGCGGGCGGGTCGCCACCGTGGCGACCGCGCCGGCCTCGACCGCCGCCGGCGCGAAGTCGGCGCCGTCCAACTGCTCGCCACGCCGAGCCAGGTAGAGGGCACCAGGCCCGGCCTCCCGGGAATCGGTGACGACGGCGGTCACGGCCACGGTGTCGTGGTCGTCGGGCCACGACGCCCGCCGCGCCCCCAGGAGGGTCGCCACCTCGGCGAGCGTGAACGCGATCACGCCCGACCCTGCTGACGGCGGAACCGACGGGCGAGCACCTCGCGGTCGTCGAACGGACGCACGACCCCGGCGATCTCCTGGCCGGTCTCGTGGCCCTTGCCCGCCACGACGACGACGTCGCCCGGCTCGGCCACGGCCAGGGCGCGGTCGATGGCTGCCTCCCGGTCGGCCAGGGCCTCGACGTGGGCTCGGGTCGGGGCCCCGGTCGCGCCGGCCAGCAACTCCTCCAGGATGTCCTGCGGGGACTCGCTGCGTGGGTTGTCGGAGGTGAACACGACGACGTCGGCGGCGACGGCGGCCGCCCCCATGGGGCCGCGCTTGGCACGGTCACGGTCCCCGCCGGCCCCGACCACCAGGATGATCCGACCGGGCGTGATCGGCCGGAGCGTGTCGAGCAGGGCGGTGATGGCATCGGGACTGTGGGCGTAGTCGACCAGCGCGGTGACGTCGTCCTCCACGACCACCTCGAAGCGTCCCGGGATGTCGTCGGCGTGGGCGATGCCCGCGGCGGCGTCGGTGGCATCGATCCCGGTCATCACGGCCGACAGCCAGGCCTGGGCGGCGTTGCGGAGGTTGAAGCGTCCTGCCAGGCGGGTGGTCAGCTCGACCTCGGTGTGGCCCCCCAGCAGGTCGGCCGGACCGGTGAGGCGACCACGGGTGCGATGCAGGGTCGCCTCCTCGACCTCGAGCCGGACGTCGGCATCGGGTCCCTCGCCGATCGTGACGACCTCGATCGAGGCCTGGTCGGCGAGGCGCCGACCCCAGTCGTCGAACACCCCCACCAGGCCACGGTCGCTCAGTCCGGGCGTGAACAGGCGGGCCTTGGCGGCGAAGTACTCCTCCAGGTCGCCGTGGAAGTCGAGGTGGTCCTGGCTGAGGTTGGTGAAGACGGCGACGACGAACCGCGTCCCGTCGACCCGGTGCAGGGCGAGCCCGTGGCTCGACACCTCCATCGCCACGGTGCGCACCCCTCGGTCGCGCATCCGGGCGAACAGACGTTGGAGGTCGGGGCCCTCCGGGGTGGTCCGGACCGCGGGCTGGTCGCGACCGTGGATGCGCGTGGCCACCGTCCCGATCAGCCCCGCACCACGCCCGGCCGCCGCGGCCGCCGCCTCGACCAGGTAGCTGGTGGTTGTCTTGCCGTTGGTCCCGGTGATGGCCACCACGTCCAGGGCGGTCGACGGGCGTCCGTGGACCAGGGCGGCGGCCGGGCCCGCCGCGAGCCGGGTGTCCGGGACGACCACCTGTGGCAGGGCGACGTCGACCCGCTCCTCCACCAGCGCGGCCACCGCGCCGGAGTCCGCCGCGGCGGCGACGTGCGCGTGGCCGTCGGTGGCCGCTCCTCGCAGGGCCACGAACATCGCGCCGGGACCCGACTCGCGCGAGTCGTGGGTGACGTCGACCACCTCGACCCGTCCGGCGTCGTCGGGCTCCAGGCGTGCCCCGGGCAGCACGTCGTGGAGCTGGGCGAGCGTGGTCATGGCGTCGGTGCCGGGTCGGTATCGGCACCGGAGTCGGGCTCGGTGTCGGTCTCGGAACGCGCACGTGCGGCCGCACTGGCGTCCCTGGCCCGGGCGGCACGGGCCGCCGCTTCCGACTGCGCGGCGTCGGCACGTCCGGCGGCCTCCTCCAGCGCGGTCTCGACGTCCTCCTGGGGCACGTCGGGCACGACGTCCCGGGCGGCCAGTGCGTGGCCCATGATCTGCGAGAAGGCAGGGGCTGCCGCGACCCCACCCGCCACGGTCGCCGGCTCGTCGACCATGACCGCCACGACCAGTTCGGGGTCGTCGATGGGCGCCATCCCCGCGAAGACGGCCGTGTGCTGGTTGGTGTAGCCGCGGCCGTCCTCGCGGGGCTTGAGCGCGGTCCCGGTCTTTCCCCCGACCTCGTAGCCCTCGACCGCCGCGCGCGCACCGGTGCCGTTGTCGCCCTCGACCACGCGTTGCAGCTGCTGCCGGACGGCGGCCGCCGTCTCCGGGGACACCACGACCGACGTGTCCGGGGCCGTGGCCTCCTCCAGCGTGCCGGACGCGTCGACCGTGCCCTCCAGCAGGGACGGTGCCACCCGCACCCCGTCGTTGGCCAGCACCTGGTAGGCGCCCGCCAACTGGACCAGGCTCACGGCCACGCCGTGGCCGATGGCGATGGTGGGCAGCGAGGTCCCGGACCACTGCGTGTGCTCGGGCAGCAGTCCCGCGGACTCGCCCGGGAAACCCAGCCCGGTCGGCTCGGCGTAGCCGAAGCGTCGCAGCCACTCGTCGAGCCGCTCCTCGCCCAGCCGATCGGCGATCAACATGGTGCCGACGTTGGACGACCGCTCGAGGATCTCGCCCACGTCCATGGACTTGGCCCCCAGGCCGTGCGAGTCCCAGGTCTTGCCCGCGACGGTCCACGTGTTGGGCACGTCCAGCACGGTCGTCTCGTCGACCAGCCCCTCCTCCCACGCGGCCGCGACGGTGATGGCCTTCTGGACCGATCCGGGCTCGAAGGCGTCGGTGAACACCCGGGCCCGGCGATCGTCGCGGTCCGTGCCGTTGCGGTGCACCGGGTCGAAGGTCGGGGCCGACGCCGCCGCCAGGATCTCGCCCGTCTCGGCGTCCATCACCAGGACGCCCGCGCCCTTGGCCCGGTTCTCCTCGATGGCCTGCTGGGCCACGCGTTCGGCCTCCGCCTGGATGTCCCGGTCGATGGTCAGGACCAGGTCGGTGCCGGGGACGGAGGGTTCCAGCGACCGGTCGGCCGACGCGATGTCCATGCCCCCCGACGCCGCGCGCTCGACCCGCAACTGGCCGGGGATGCCCGCCAGCTGTTCGTCGGCCAACGCCTCCAGGCCCTCCAGGCCGTGTCCGTCGATGTCGGTGATGCCCATGAGCGGGCTGCCCAGCGTGCCGTTGGGATACCGGCGGGCCGGCTCCACGAGCCGGTGGACCCCGGGCAGTTCCAGGGCGAGGATCTCCTCCCCGACGCCCCAGTCCACCTGGCGGGCGAGGTAGGTGAACTGTCCGTCCCCGGAGAGGCGGTCCACGATCTCGTCGGCCGACAGCTCGACCAGTGGCGCCAGCTCGATGGCGGCCTGGCGACGTGACAGCTCGCCGGCCTCGGGATCGATCTCGCCGTCGGCTGCGAAGCGCTCGTAGGCGGACGGGTCGACGTAGATCGCGGCCGCGTCCACGGTCGTGGCGAGCACGGCCCCGTTGCGGTCGACGATCTTGCCACGCTGCGCCGGCAGGTCGATGACCCGCACGCTCTGGGAGTCGCCCTGCTGGGCGTACACGTCGGCGTCCAGCGCCTGGACCTGCACCAACCGACCGGCGAGGATCCCCATGCCCACCAGGTACACCGCCAGCATCAGGGCGGCACGCCGACGGACGGTCCCGCTGGGCACGCGCAGCCACGCCGGGCGACCACTCAGCCTGTTGGGCAGCACCCGTGCGGCTAGGCCGGCCAGCAACGACCCGAGCCAGCGCAGGCCCCGGACACCGGCCGCCGCGACGCCCGCGACGACGACGGCCCACCGTGACGGCTCGCCACGGCCGGCGACCCGCCGCGCGCGTGCGTCACCGCGCCGTCCGACCGGGCGGTCGGTGGCGACGGGATGCGGAGCGCGGCGGCCGGTCATCAGCGATCGGCCGACAGGATGGGCTTCATCGGGTCGTCCGTCGTGGCCTCGACCCGGTCACCCGGCAGTGGCTGCTCGGGGACGACGAAGCGTTGGGGGGTCGGCTCCATGCCCATCTGCTCGGCCAGGGCACGGACCCGCGCAGGGTCCTCCAGCGCGGCGACCTCGGCGGTCAGCTGGGTCCACTCGCGCTCGGCGGTGACCACCTCGGACTCCACGCGGGCCAGCTCGACGGCGTCCTCGGCCGCCAGGGCGTTGAGCGACACCGCGCCGAGGACGGCCCCGAGCCCGATCGCCACGTACAGCGCGATGAACACCAGCGGGTGCCGGCGGGGCACGTCGTCGATCGGTCGGAGGTGGCGTCGCTCTCGACGCGCGCCACTTCGGAGGGCGGGTTGGGTGGTTGCTGCACTCACGGCAGTCCTCCTGCACGGCGGGGGCTGGGGGTGTCGAGCCGGCGGACGGCGCGCAGCCGCACCGCGGACGAGCGGGGGTTGTCGGCCAGTTCGGCCGGGGACGGGCGGCCCGCACGCCGCACGAGCGGCTCCACGGTCGGGACGGTGTCACAGGCACACACGGGGAGGTCGGGCGGGCACACACAGTCGGTCGCGGCGGCCGCGAACGCCTGCTTGACGATCCGGTCCTCCAGCGAGTGGTAGGCCAGCACGACCAGCACGCCGCCGGGCACCAGCGCGTCGACCGCCTGGTCCAGGACCGCCCGCAGGGCGTCCAGCTCGCCGTTGACCGCGATGCGCAGGGCCTGGAAGGTCCGTCGCGCCGGATGGCCACGGTCCCGGGCGGCCGCGCCGGGCGGCATCGCGTCGGCGACCACCTCGGCCAGTCGTGACGTAGACGTGATCGGCCGGGCGTCCAGGATCGCACGGGCGACCCGTCGGGCGTGACGCTCCTCGCCCCAGCGCCGCAGCACGTCGGTCAGCTCGTCGAGGTCGAGGCGGTCCAGCAGCTCGGCGGCGGTCTCGGGCGCATCGGGCCCCATCCGCATGTCCAGGGGACCGTCCTGGCGATAGGAGAAGCCACGCTCGGGACGGTCCAGGTGCATGGAGGACACGCCGAGGTCGAGGAGGATCCCGGCGACGTCGTCGAGTCCTCGCGTGGCCACCTCGTCGCCGAGCGCGTCGAAGCGGACCTGGGCGAGCTGCAACTGAAGGCCGGGCAGGTCACCGAGCCGTCCCCGGGCCAGGTCCAGGGCCTCGGGGTCGCGGTCGATGCCCAGGAGTCGGGCCGAGCCGTACCGCTCGATGCGGGCCCGGGCGACTGCCTCGGCGTGGCCACCGGCACCGAGCGTGGCGTCCACGACCGTGCCGTCCGGCGCAGGGGCCAGCAGCGCGACGACCTCGTCGCGCATCACCGGCACGTGTGCGTCGGTCACCACGGTTCCCATCTAGATGCCGAGGTCGTCGTCGCCACCGGCCGCGAGCTCGGCCTCGGCGGCGTGGATGTAGGCCTCCCAGTTGGCCCGGTCCCAGATCTCGAGGTGGTCGAAGTTCCCGATGACGGTGAGCTCGCGTTCCAACTCGGCGTACTCGCGCAGGGGTGGCGGGATGCCGATCCGCCCCTGGCTGTCGGGCGTGTCGACGTGGGCGGACATGAAGACCCGCCGACGGATGCGCGCCTTGCGCGACCCCTCGGGCAGCGCCGCGAGCGTCTCGACGGTGCGGTCGTAGCCGGCCATCGTCCAGACCTGCAGGGCGTGCTCGTGGCCACGCGTGATCCGCAGCCCGTCGACGAACTGGTCGCGGTAGCGGGCCGGCAGGATCAGGCGCCCCTTCGTGTCGAGCGTGTGGTTGAACTCGCCGTGGAAGCGGATTGGGGTGGTCGTCTCGGCCATGGCCACACCACCTCCCGCCCTGCTCGCTCGTCGTCCGGCGCACGCCTCGCCCACCGTGATGCCCCACTCTACTCCACTTCACTCCACCGCGTCGAGCAAGTCTTCCCCACCCTGTCGCAATCATCCTGTATTGGCCCGTGGTTCGACGGATCGAGATGTGGAGCGATGTGGAGGGAATCCGCACAACGATGGCCCGGGATGGCGAGGACGACTGCGCGACGGCATCCGGACCGGCGCCCGGGCCGGGTCACGGTGCCCCCGGAGGACCGCGGCGGGCAGGCAGGGGCACGAGGTGGAGCGTGGGGGGAGCACCGTGGAGTGGCCGGGAGTGGCCGGACCTGGGGTCAGCCGCGGCTGCGGTCCCCGGCCATGCGGATCAGGCCGCCGACCCAGATCGTGGCCAGCGTGGTGACCGCGGCCGTCCGCCCCTCGGACCCCGCGACGGCGAGGCGGTCGACGGTGTAGCCCTCGACCATGGCGACCAGGGCACCTGCCGCGACGACCGGATCGTGGGGCGTGTCGACGAGCACGTCGGCGAGGTGGCTGGCGACGGCGTCGGTGTACTGACCCCGGACCGTGCGGAGCTCGTCGCGGAAGTGCTGGTCGTTGCTGGCCGCCTCGATCCACGCCGAGATGACGTCGCCCTCCTCCGCGAGGGCATCGACGAACCGCGTGATGACGTCCTGGACGGTGCGCCAGACGTCGTTGCCCTCCCAGCTCTCGTCCACGACCGTCAGCAGTCGCTCGGACGCCAGGGTGACCAGGGAGTCGAGCACGGCCGACTTGTTGTCGAAGTAGGTGTAGAAGGTGCCGTGGCTGACTCCGGCGATGGCCGTGATGTCCTCGACGCGGGCCCCGGCGTAGCCGATGGTGGCGAACGCCTCGCGCGCGGCCATGCGCAGGCGGGCAGCAGTCCGCTCTCCGCGCGAGGTGCGCGGGCCGTCGCCCGCCTCGTCATCCATGCCGTGGCCTCCCCGAGCACGCCGAGTCGAACGGTAGTCCACGCGTGGCCGACGGGCCCCCGCGCCACCGGCCACCCCTCCCCCGGGGCCTCGCGAGTGCGACGTTGGGCCACCGCACGACGTGGCCGCCCAGCCGGGTCCGCTCCCGAGCGCCAGATATCCTCCGACCAGTCGAACGGGATGCATCCACGTGACCCAGACCACCACGACACCGGGCGGTGCCGACGACGGCGCGCTGCGCGCGGAGGCCGCGAACTTCGCCTCCACGCTGGACGACCTGCGAGCCAACATCGCCTCCGTCCTGATGGGCAAGGACGACGTGATCGAGCTGACCCTGGTCACGCTGTTGGCCGGTGGCCACCTGCTGATCGAGGACGTCCCGGGCGTCGGCAAGACCCTGCTGGCCCGCGCGCTCGGCGCCAGCATCGACGGCGAGGTCCGGCGCCTGCAGTTCACGCCGGACCTGCTGCCCACCGACGTCACGGGCGTCAGCGTCTACAGCCCGGCCGAGGGCACGTTCACGTTCCGCCCCGGACCCGTGTTCGCCAACGTCGTCCTGGCCGACGAGATCAACCGTGCCGGCCCCAAGACGCAGTCGGCGCTGCTGGAGGCCATGGAGGAGCAGACCGTCACCATCGACGGGGTGACGCGCGAGCTGGCCAGCCCGTTCATGGTCATCGCCACGCAGAACCCGATCGAGCTCGACGGGACCTACCCCCTTCCCGAGGCGCAGCGTGACCGCTTCCTGGTCCGCACGGCGCTCGGCTATCCGGCCCGTGACGCCGAGCTCGGGGTGCTGCGCAACCACGCCGCCGGTGACCTGGTGCGGGGCCTGACCCCGGTCACGACCGCTGCGACCGTGGCACGGATGATCCGCGCGGTCACCCGGGTCCGGGTGGCGGAGTCACTCGAGAACTACGTGCTCGACCTCGTGGCCGCGACTCGCGCCCACGACTCCCTCGCGCTGGGCGCCAGCCCGCGTGCCGGGCTCGCCCTGGTCCGTGCCGGCCGAGCCCTGGCCGCCCTGCGTGGACGCGACCACGTCCTGCCCGACGACGTCAAGGAGCTGGCCGAGCCGGTGCTGTCCCACCGCCTCCAGCTCACCGCCCGCGCCCGGGTCGGCGAGGCGACGCCCCAGTCGGTCGTCGCCGACGTCGTGTCGTCCACCGCCACGCCGGTGACGTGACGATGGGTCCGCGCTGATGCTCACCCATCGGGGGGTCGGCCTGCTCGCCGGCGCGGTGTCCTGCCTCGTGGCCGGACGCCTGGTGGGGATCCCGGCGCTCGACGTGGTCGGGATCGCCGCCCTCGGGCTGCTGGCCGTGGCACTGCTGGCGGTGTTCCGGCGCCCGCCGCTGGTGGTCGCCCGCCCCGAGCACCTGCCGGTGGTGGACCACGGTGACCCGATCGACGTGCGGATCACCCTGCGCAACAGCGGCCGCCTGGCGATGGGGTCGCTGCTGCTGACCGACACGACCCCCGGCGACCTCCACACGGGCGCGACCGCGACGCTGCGGGGCCTCGACGCCGGCCGGCAGGTGCCGTTGAGCTACCGCGCGATCGGCCGCCGTCGTGGCCGGCACGAGTTCGGGCCGCTGACGGCGACGCTGACCGACCCGATGACGCTGGCGCGACGACCCGTGGCACTGCCGGGCGCCAGCCGCGTGCTGGTGCTCCCCCGCCGGGTCGCGCTGCCACGGGGTCCCCGCCCGGTGGCTGGACGGGTGCCGGGCGACCAGGGAGCCGGGACCCCGCGCCCGTTCGGCGACGACGTGGGCATGATCCGTGAGTACGTCATCGGCGACGACCTGCGCCGGATCCACTGGCCCGCGACGGCCCACCGCGGCGGGCTCATGGTCCGCCAGCCCGAGTCGCGCCAGCGCCAGCGCGGGGTCGTGCTGCTGGACCGTCGTCCCAGCACCGGCTTCGAGCTGGTGGTCGAGGCGGCGGCCAGCATCGGTGCGGCGTGGGACGGGCTCGGCGCCTCGGTCCAGGTCGTCGACGACCCCCGGGACATGGAGGTCTCGCGCCTGCCCTGGGAGGTGCAGCTCGAGCGCCTCGCCACCGTCGAGCCCGAGGAGGGCTGGGACCTGCAGTCCCTGACCGCACTGCTGGCCGGCGGGGCGGCCGGCTCGGGGACCCTGGTGGTGGTCAGCGGTGACCCGGTGGGCCTGCCGGACACGCTCCAGCGGCTCGGCCGGCACTTCGACACCCGCATCGTCGTCATGGTCGAGTCGGGCTCGACGGCGGTCACGCGCAACACCGCCGCGGCGACCGCCGCCGCACTGCGCTGGCGGGTGGTGCGGATCGAACGGCTGGAGGACCTCCCGGCGGCCTGGGAGGACGCCGGTCGCCCGCACCGACTCGCCACCACGGCGGGTGCGTGATGGGTGACGAGTTCGGACGCCGGGTCACCAGCGCGTTGCGGGCGGGGGCGCTGGCCGTCGTGCTGGTCGCCGGCGCGACGGTCGGCTTCCACGACCTGTTCATCGACACCGCCTGGATGGCACCCGTCGCGGTGGCCGCCCTCGGCGGGATCGGCCTGACGGTCCTGTGGCGCCTGCTCGACCTGCCCACCTGGCTCGGACTGGTCCTGACGCTGGGGCTGGGCGGCCTGTGGCTGCTGGCGTGGTACCCACTCGCGGCCGGGCTGGCCTGGCGGCAACGCCCCGGTGCCGTCTGGGACGGGCTGCGCCTGGCCCGCATGGAGGTCGCCCAGCAGGTCGCCCCGACACCGCTGCTCACCGGGATGACGCTCCTGCTGGTGATCGGCACCTTCCTGGTGTCCGTCGCGGTGACCGAGCTGCTGGCCCGCAACCTCGCCCTGAGCGCCATCATGGCCGGCGTCGTCCTGTGGATCGCGCCGCTGACCATCGCCCTGCCCGAGCGAAGCCTGGTGGTGACCACGCTGGCGTTCGCGCTGCCGGCGGTCGCCGTCCTCGCGCTGGTCGACGACCCGTCACTCCAGCGTGCCGGACAACCGTGGAAGCGGCGGCTGGGCGGACTGGCGGTGGCGGTCGCGGTCGCCGTCCTGGCCGTGCCCGTCGCCGTGCGCACCCCGGGCCACGGCGCCCCACCCGTGTTCGACCTGCAGGGCCTGGGCACCACGATCCAGGGCTACCAGCCCATCGTCGACGTGGGTGACCAGCTGCAGCTGCCCACCCCGCGCGTCGTCATGGAGGTCGAGACGTCCGAGCCCGCGTACCTGCGGACCGCGGCCCTGGAGGTGTTCGACGGGCGACGCTGGCGGGTCGGCAACAGCCTGGAGCAGACCACCATCCCGGACTCCGCCTACGAGGACCCCACCAACGGGATCGGGCGGTCCGACGAGCCCGCCACCGCCGAGTACGGCGTCGAGGTCGTCAACCTCCCCAACGTCTACCTGCCGGTGCCCAACGCACCCGTGGCGGTGCGCCCGGTGGCGGGACCGGCGGCCCTGACCTACTCGCGCGTCGGCGAGTTCGTCGCGACCGACTCGATGACCGCCCTGTCCGAGGCCGTCACCGAGGGGCCGGACTACGTCGTCGCGGCCCGGATCCCCAGCCCGACCTACGACGACGTGGCCGACGTGTCGGTCACGACCGAGCCGGCCGACCTCAACGTCCAGCTGCCGGTCGACGAGTTCGAGCTGGCCGGCCTCGCCGCGCAGGTCGTGGACGACGCCGGCGCGAGCTCCACGATCGACCAGGTGCTGGCGGTCCAGGACCACTTCGCGGGACCGGACTCGGCGTTCACCTACTCCACCGACGTCCCCGAGCTGTCGGGTGAGAACGCCTTGCGGGACTTCGTGCTGTCGACCCAGACCGGCTACTGCGAGTACTTCGCGACCGCCATGGCGGTCATGCTCCGGTCACTCGACGTGCCGACCCGGGTCGCCACCGGCTACCTGCCCGGCGAGGAGCTGGTGGCCCCCGAGGGTGACCAGCCCGGGCGCTACGAGGTGTCGACCACCGACGCCCATGCGTGGGTCGAGGTGTTCTTCCCGGACCAGGGCTGGCTGACCTTCGACCCCACCCCACGCTCCGACACCGCGGGCCTGCGCCCGGACTCGTCGGACCTGAGTCCGTTCGCCCCGCTGCGCGGCGACGGTGACACGCTCGACGACCCGCAGGGGTTCACGGGCGAGAACCCCCTGAACGCGGCGCCGCCCTCGGAGAGCATCCAGGACGGCACCACCGGGGGTCTGCCGGCGGCCGTCGGGGTCGGACGGACCGGGGCACGGATCCTGCCCTGGGTCCTGGTGGGCATCGTGCTGCTGGCCCTGGCCGCCCTCTGGGGGGGCTGGTGGTGGGCGCGGCGGGTGCCCGACGCCGACGACCCGGTCGAGTCCGGCCTGCTGGCGCTGTCGCACCTGCTCGTCTCGGCCGCGGCCCTGGGCCGGGGGCGTCGTCCGGACGAGACCCTCCACGAGGTGACCCGGCGATGGGTCGACGACGACGGGGTCGCGGCGGCCGACGCCGAGGCGATCGCCGGGCTGGGGAGCCGTGCGGCCTTCGGCTCGCCGATCTCGACGACCGATGCCAGCCGGCTCCGCGAAGCCTGCGACCGGGTCGGCGCGCAGTTGCGCGAACGGGCGTCGGTGACCGACCGGGTGCTGGCGACGCCCCGTCGGGTGCGCGCGAAGCCCTGACCCGGTGCGTCAGCGCAGGCCGTTGGACGGGTGACCGTCGTCGTCGGCGGAGGCGTTGTCGCGACCGTCGGCGCCGGCGAGGGCCTGGTCACGACGCGTTCGCAGCGTGGAGACCAGGACGGTCACCGACACGAGCAGCAAGGCGAACCCGGCGACGCCGAACCACACCGAGAACGTCAGGCCCAGCAGGCTCAGGACGCCGAGGACGACCCCGGCCACGGACGCCCGCAGGCGCCATGCCAGGTCCCGCGTGCCCTCGGTGGCACGGTCGACGCGTTGCCCGGCCCGCTGCGTGCGTGCGACGAACCGCGGGTCCTCGGCGACGAGACGGCGTTCCATCTCGGCGAGGACGCGTTCTTCGTGCTCGGACAGCGGCATGGAGCGAACTCCTCTTCGTGCCGCTCATCCTACCGACGAGGGCCCGTTCCCGTCTCGCCCGATCGGGGCGGATCCTGCCCCCGTGACCCCGCCGGACGGGCGGTCAGCGCCCGACGAAGCGCGGGGGGCGGCCCTCCCGCGCGGCGGCCACGGCCTCGGCCACGTCGGGACCCGCCATGCACGCGATCTGGGCCTCGGCCTCGGCCGCCAGTGCGGCGTCGCGGGACCGGCCCAGGTTGTCGCGCAGGAGGGCGGGGACGCGTCGGGTGGCTCCCGGGGCACGGGCCAGGTCGACGGCCAGCGTCCGGGCCCCGTCGAGGTCGGCCACCCGGCCCTGGGCGAAGCCGCTCGCGACGGCCTCCTCCGCCCCGACCTCACGGCCGGTCATGACCCAGTCGTGCGCCCGCCCGAGCCCCACCAGTCGGGGGAGGCGGTACGTGCCGCCCAGGTCGGGCACGAGGCCCCAGCGACGCTCCGCGATCGCGATCCGCACGTCGGCGGTGACCACCCGCAGGTGGCATGCGGCAGCCAGTTGCGCGCCGGCGCCCAGGCAGGGCCCGGACAGGGCCGCCACGGTGGGCTTCTCGAGGTCCTCGAACCGGTCGAACACCGCCTGCAGCCGGTGCACGAAGGCGGCGTCCACCCCGTCGGGACCGCCCGCCGCGAACAGGCCGACGTCGAGACCCGACGAGAACGCCCCGTCCGCACCCGACACCAGCACGGCGCCCACGTCGGGGTCGGCCGCCGCGCGGTCCGCTGCCTCGGCCAGCCCCGAGAAGACATCCCAGTCCATCGCGTTGCGGGTGGCCGGCCGATCGATGACGACCTCGGCGACGCCGTCGCGCAGGTCGAAGGTGACGACGTCGCCGGTGGGGGTGGTGGACATCGGGCTGCCTCCGCTCGGGGTCGTGCGGGGCGAGGCTACGGCCGTCGGCGCCGCCGCGGACGGCGTGCGGCGGTCAGCCGTCGTCGGGGGCCAACCGCCGGTCGTCACCGGTCTCGGACAACTCCGGCAGGTCGTCGTCCAGCAGGGAGGCGAACGTGACGTCGAGTCCGCCGAACCGGGCCCGGACCGCGTCGGTGACCGCGTCGACCGACTTCCATCGCTCGTCGGCGTCGAGCTCGAGCTGGCGGGACGCGTCCCCGGTCGCGAGGTTGCTGACCCCCACGCCCAGCAACCGCACCCGAACCCGCTCCAGCCGCAGCGCGTCCAGCAGGGCGGTCGCCTCCGTGGCGATCACCCGGGTCGCGTCGGTCGGGACATCCAGGGTGGTCGAGCGCGTGATGGTCTTGAAGGTCGCGAAGCGGAGCTTCAACGACACCGTGCGACCGGACAGCTCCGCGGCCCGCAGGCGCGACCCCACCTTGGCGGCCAGTCGCAGGAGCACGCGGTGCAGCTCGGCGGGGTCGTCCACGTCGTGTTCGAACGTGGTCTCGTTGGAGACGGACTTGGCCGGCTCGTGCGGGACCACGCGGCGGGGATCCCGGCCGTGGGCCAGGTCGTGCAGGCCCCGGCCCCGGTCGGTGCCGAGCAGGCGCACGAGCAGGCCGACGTCGCAGCCGGCCACGTCACCGATCGTGCGCAGTCCGTAGTCGTGGAGCCGCTCGACGGTCTTGGGCCCGGCACCCCACAGCCGGGACACCGGCAGTGGCCGCAGGAAGCCCGGCGCCTCCTCGGCCGTCACGTGGAGCAGCCCGTCGGGCTTGGCCATGTCCGAGCACAGCTTGGCCAGTGACTTGGTCGGCGCCACCCCGACCGACACCGCCAGGCCGACCTGGTCGTGCACCTGCGTCCGGATGGCCGCGGCGATCCGGTCGGGCGGGCCGAACAGCCGCACGGCCCCCGCGACGTCCAGGAACGCCTCGTCCAGCGACAACGGCTCGACCAGTGGGGTGAACGACCGCAGGATCGTCATGACGTCGCGGGACACGTCCCGGTAGACGTCGAAGCGAGGCGTGACCACCACCAGGTCCGGGCACAGCCGCCGGGCCTGCACCATGGGCATCGCCGACCTGATCCCGAAGTGCCGCGCCTCGTAGGACGCCGCGGCCACGACACCCCGACCCGACGCCCCGCCGACCACGACCGGACGATCGCGCAGGTCCGGGTCGTCACGTTGCTCGACCGAGGCGTAGAACGCGTCCATGTCGGCGTGCAGGATCGGCTCCGCCACGTGCTGCACGCTGCCTCCCGTCCTGTCCGGCGCCACACGAACGCCTGTTCGGCAGGGTAGGCCGTCAGCGCACGGGCGACGTCGCGCCGGTGTCCACCAGGTCGATGGCCTCGAGCAGCGACCCGGCCACCGGCACGCCCACGGCCCGCAGGTCCTCGACGGGGTGGCTGCCACCGTCGTAGAGGACCGCGTGAGCGCCCACGGCAGCGGCGGCCGCCGCGTCGTCGAGGGCGTCGCCGATCAGCACGACGCGGTCGGTCCGCTCGACGCCCAGGGCCGCGAGGTGGTCCCGCAGGACGTGCTCCTTGTGACCGCCGCCCACCCCACGAACGCCGTCGACGCGGTCGAAGTGGTGGTCCAGGTCGTGCCGGGCCACCATCGTCACCAGGTGGTCGTGCGGGGCCATCGACAGCAACGACTGGCTCCGGCCTGCCTCGGCGACGCGGCCCAGGGCAACGCGTGCCTGGCCGTGCAGCCGCACCCGGCCCACCTCCACGGCGTAGGCCTCGTGGAAGCCACGGTCGATGCGGTCCCACCGCTGGTCGTCGATCGGCTCGTCGAGCAGCAGTTCGTAGAAGCGGCGGACCGGACGCCGGTACAGGCTTCGGTAGGTCGCCAGGTCGGTGGGCGCGCGACCCAGCTCCCGCAGCAACCTGTTGAGCGCGTCGAGGACGGCGTGGCCGTCGTCGAGCAGCGTCCCGTTCCAGTCCCAGATGACGTGATCGACCATGGCCCGCCACCCTATCCGCGGTCACGATCCCGCCTTGCGTGCGGACACCGCGCGACAGGGGCCCGGCATGAAAGACCTGCACCCCTCGTGCGTTCTCCCCACGACGGGAGTCATGACTCGTTGTCCCACCGGGCGCCCCAACCATCGACCCGGCTGGCCGCGAGTCCACTCCCGGGACGTCGTACCACCACGGCGTTGGCGGGGGGGACACCGCCCTGTGGTGGAGACGCTCCCACATCGTGCCCATCGACCTCGTGTCGATGGGCACGATGCATTTCGGTCGCTCGCCGGGCATCCTCGCCTTCGGAGGACCGAGGAGGCAGCCGCAGGTGGACCTCGACCGCGCACGCCACTCCGGGTCGAACGACTTCGACCTGGTCCTGGCGTCCCGCGACGGGGACGACGACGCCGCGGCCGAACTGGTCCGACGCCACATCGACGCCGTGCACCGGTTCCTGCTCGCCCGGGGTCGTGACCCGGAGGTCGCAGCGGACCTGGTCCAGGAGACCTTCCGGCGCGCCGTCAGCAGCCTCACCTCGATCGAGGACCATCGTGGCGGCTCGCTGCTGCCCTGGCTGATCACCGTCGCCGGCAACCTGGTGCGCGACCACTTCCGTTCGGCCGCCGTGGCGCGACGGGCGGCCGAGCCGCCGTCACCGGACCTCGCCGCAGCCGATCCCGGTCCCGAGCATGCGCTGGAACGCAGTGAGCAGGCCGACGCCGCGGCCGCCCTGCTCGACGCGCTGTCGCCGTCGCATCGCGACGTCCTCCGCATGCGCTTCCTCGAGGGCCTGACCGTCCAGGAGACGGCCGACCGGCTCGACCGCACCTATGCCGCCACCGCGACCCTGCAGAGCCGTGCGCTCGCCGCGGCCCGGGCGATGGCCGGCTCGCTGCCCACCGACGTCTCCGGTCCCGCGCCCCCCGGCCGGGACGCCACCGCTCCCCCGGCC
>NZ_JAHOPH010000019.1:0-57676 GCF_019798055.1 Salsipaludibacter albus
GCCCCCGACGCCCCCGGCCCGGCGAGTCGTTCCCGCATGCCCGCGGCCAGCCCGCTGATGGTCGCCAGGTCGAACAGCCCACCGGCCAGTTCGACCAGGCGTCGACGCCGCACGCCCTCGAGTCGCAACCGCAGGTGCACCCGGGTGCCACCCGGGACGGCTCCCAGCACGATCGCCCAGCTCACCCCGATCGTCCCCCGCGTGGAGCGGTGCACGAGCACGTGGGGTGGCTCGTGGCGCCAGATCTCGAAGGTCGCGTCGCGCCCGCCCCAGTCGGCGATGACGTCACCGACCTCGAGGTCCTGCAACGCCGGGTCGAGGTGCCGGAGTGCGCGCCGTCGGCGTGGGAGCACCGCCTCCCACCAGCGGGGCAGGTACCACCCCGAGCGGCCCTTCCCGAGCTGGTTGAACCAGGGCCAGGCCGCCTCGGGGGGCCCGGGCAGGTCGAAGGCGCGATCCATCACCACGTCGGGGCGGGCGACCAACTCGTCGCCCGGCAGGGTGGCGGCCACCTGGGCCGCCGTGGGGCGGACCAGCACTGCGTCGAGCATCCGGTCACCACCCCCCGAGCACGGTCCGACGGTCGGACGACCCTACTGCGGCGAGCCACCCGCTCCCGGCGGCAGATCCGGGGCGGCGCGAGCGGACGAGCCCGCGGGTGGTCGGGCATCCTCGCCGTCATGGATCCCGCCCGGCCCGGCACCGACGACCCCGATGGCCGCTGGCGTGCCCTGGCGCGGCTGGCGACCGCGATGCTGCTCGCGATGACGACGTGGTTCTCGGCCTCGGCGGTGGTCCCGCAGTTGCGTGACGCCTGGGACCTGGACAGCTCCGGCGCGGCGATGCTGACCATCGCGGTGCAGGTCGGGTTCGTGGCCGGGGCGGTGGTGTCGGCCGCACTGGGCCTCGCCGACCGCGCCCGACCGACCCGCGTCATCCTGTTCGGGGCGCTCGGAGCCGCGACGGTCAACCTCGGCCTGGTGGTCGTCGGCTCGCTCGGTCCCGCGATCGCGCTGCGGTTCCTCACGGGAATGTTCCTGGCCGGGGTCTACCCACCGGCGATGAAGGCGATGGCGACCTGGTTCCGACGAGGTCGCGGCACCGCACTCGGGGTGATGGTGGGCGCCCTGACCCTCGGATCGTCGATGCCGCACCTGGTCAACGGTTTGGGCGGCCTGGACCCGACGATCGTCATCGTGACCACCTCGGTCCTCACCGTGGTCGGCGGGATCATCGCGATCACGACACCCGGCGGGCCGTTCCCGTTCCCCCGGGCCCCGTTCCGCCCGGGCCAGGCACTGCAGGTCGCGGCCGACCGTCGCGTGCGGCTGGCCTCGTACGGCTACTTCGGGCACATGTGGGAGCTGTACGCGATGTGGGCCTGGATCGGCACCTACCTCACCACCTCGTTCACCGCGGCCGGGGTCGATGACGCCGCCCGCCTGGCGGCGTTCGGGGCGTTCGCGGCCATCGGGATCGGCACCGCCGGCTGCGTGGTCGGTGGGATCGTCGCCGACCGGCGCAGTCGCACGTTCGCGACCTCGCTGGCCATGGTCGCGTCCGGCGGGGCCGCGGCGCTGGCCGGCCCGGCCTGGGGCGGTCCCCCGCTGGTCGTGCTGGCGCTGGTGCTGTTCTGGGGGTTCTGGGTCGTGGCCGACTCGGCCCAGTTCTCCACGCTGGTCACCGAGCTCGCCGACCAGCGCTGGGTCGGGACGGCGGTCACCCTCCAGCTCGCCGCAGGGTTCACCCTGACGGTGGCGACGATCTGGCTGGTGCCCCTGGTCGTGGACGCGGTCGGCTGGCGGTGGGGGTTCCTCCTGCTGGTGCCCGGACCCGTCCTGGGCACGCTCGCGATGCAGCGGCTGGCACCGCTGGTCACGGCCCCACCCGGGGCGACGGCAGCGCGCCAGGACACCTGACGACGGCCACCTCGGAAGCCGTTCCTGCGCAGAAGCCCCGGGCCTCAGTCCTCGGACGGGCCGTCGCGGCCGGTGGAGACGACGGGGCCGCGGGGCACCGACGGCGCGGCCGTGTCCGAGCCACGCTTGCGGATCACCTCGAATGCCGACGAGCAGCTCGCGCAGAACCACTGCTCGGTCATCAACAACGATCCGGCGTCCCCGATCCGGGACGTGTCGCGCTCCCCACACCACGGGCACGCACGTCCGACCGAGGGGTCGGTGCCGTCGGGAGCGGAGCTGCCGCGGTCGGTCATGTCTCGAGCCGCCGTTGCAGGGCGTCGAAGCGGTCCCACGGGACCTCCGGGTGGGTCCAGTCCCCCGGACCGCCGCCGATCCCCAACGCGTCGGCCAGGCCCTGCTCGACCAGGACGGGTCCGACGTGGTCGAGCCAGGCGGTCCGCATCTGGTCGTTGTCCAGTGCCAGGACCCCGGCGTCCTTCATCGCCTCGACGCCGGCCTCGCCGGGCGGGCCGAACCACGCCAGCACCTCCACCAGGACGGTGCGCAGGTCGCCCAGGAACTCGTCGCGGGCGTTCGGGTAGGTGGCCAGCAGGTGGGCCAGCCGGCCGCGGGCGAAGTCGGCGTGGAAACGGGACTCCTCCAGCACCCGACCGATCCGGCGTGCGAGCTCCTCCTGGGTCTCGTTGAGTGCCCGCAGGATGATGTCCAGGGCGGGGTCGACGAGGAACAGGGTCGCGACGGCCCGGGGCCACGACGCGAACTCGTCGTCGAGGCAGGCCATGTTGTAGCGCCGCTCGCGCCCGGTGTCGGGGGTGCCGATGATCGTGTACTCACCGGCCAGCTCGTCGACGAACGGGAACAGCGCCCGCGCCTGGCCGAGGTGGCCCTGCGAGATTGCCGCGACCGCCACGGCCGCCTCCAGCCCCGGCGCCCCCACCGACCACTTCGAGAGGTGCCGTCCCAGGAAGTACTTGTTGTCGCCGATCACGACCAGGAGGTTGACCAGCCCCTGCACGACCGCATCGTCGTCCAGCGGGCCGGTGACGTCGGTATCCGTGGTGCCCGTGTCGATGCCGGGTGCGCTCATGCCGGGACCTCCTCGTGGGCACGGTCGACCAGCTCGCCGTCGCGGATCACCCAGACCAGGCGATCGGCCGGCACGACGGCCACCTCCAGCCAGTCCCCGCCACCGGTCGCGTCCTCGACGGACAGGTCGGCGGGGTCGTCCGCGTCGACGTCGCGCAGGTGCTCCAGCGGCTCGGCGAACTCGGTGCGGGCGTACACGTGGACGGTCGTGGGCTGGCCCATGGCGGTGGTCCCTCCGTCGTCGGTCGCGGGTGTCGGTCTGGCGGGTCGGGCCGGGTCGTCGAGGGGACCCCCGACCCCGGGGTGGCCTACTCGGGCGACTGCAGGACGGTGACGTACGTGGCCTCGACCACGAACATCTCGGCCCAGCGGCGCTCGTCGTACAGCGTGTAGGCGAACACGGTCGCGTCGTCGGACGTCGCGGCCTGGACCTCGCCGACGTGGTGCAGGGCGGGCTCACGGCCGTGGCGGGCGAAGACCTCCCAGGCACGTTCGCGGCCGCGCTGGCTGGTCGCTCCGGTCGTCGCCTCGGCCATGGTCACACCACCGCCACGGTCGCCAGCAGCGCTCGACCGGTCGGCGTCAGGTCGTCACGCGACCACGACTCGAGGACGTCCTCCACGACCACCTCGGTGACGCCGTGGAGCGCCCCGACGGCCTCGACCACGTCCTCGCGGATCATCTCGACACAGGGACATGCCAGCGAGGTGTAGGTCAGTCCGACGGTCACGTGGCCGTCGACGACGTGCAGTCGCCGGACGAGCCCGAGGTCGACCAGCCCGACCGGCAGCTCCGGGTCCTCGACCTCCGCCAGGACCGCCAGCACGCGCTCGGCCAGGACGTCGTCGTCGACCGACGCGGCCTGGTCAGCGTCGACCGGTGGCGTCAGCACGGCGGTCATGCCGCACCCGCCAGGGCGGCGTGACCCCGTTGGAGCGAGGTCACGAAGCGCTCGTTGGCAGGCCCCTTGGCGCGCCACCGGTCGATCACGTCGTCCCAGGAGACCTCGCCCTTGCCGTGGTCCCACTCCTTCTTCTCCGGGTCGAAGGCCATCGGGAAGGCGCAGTCGATCACGTACTCGCCGGACTCCTCGTCGAGGTGGGCCGGCACGTCGAAGTCATGCTTCTCGGCGAACGGGACGGTGGCCGACATCCAGGTCTGGCGGAGCTGGTCGTTGGTCTGGCCCTTGAGGCCGTACGACAACTGGCCCCCGTGCTTCTTGAGGTCGTCGGGCAGCCCGAACCATTCCAGCGTCAGGACGAACATCCAGTCCATCGCCGCCTGGATCCGGCGGTGCCAGTCCTCGTCACGGGCCAGCTTGGCGATCCAGCGCTCGCCGTGGCGGAGGTGGAAGGTCTCCTCGCGGTCGACCTTGACCAGTGCGCGCTTCCACGGCACGTAGCTGGTGTGGTCGAACACGTCCGACAGGAGCACGAAGCCGGCCCGGTCGTAGAAGGCGTTGGCCACGATCATCTCGGGCCACGACTCCAGTGGCACGTCGAACGCGTAGGGATACTTGAACTCCCCGGGCGAGCGCCCGTAGACCAACTCGTCGACGTCCACGCCCAGGTCGCGCAGCATCCGGTAGGCGATGTGGGCGTGGCCGAGCTCGTCCTGGACGATCGAGATCACCGACATGTAGCTGGAGGTGTCGGGCGCGTCGGCCGCGGCCCCCAGGTAGCTGGGGGCGGAGATCAGCTCGGTGTCCGCCGACACGATCAGGGTCCGTGTCAACGCCTTGATGTAGTCCTCGGAGGCGTGCTGCGGTCCCTCCACCATCCGGTCGGCCTGCAACCGCTCGATCACCTGCTCGTTGCTGAGCTGCGGGGTCAGGGGGTCGACCTGTGCAAGGTTGGGCACCGTTGGTCTCCTCGCCGGGTGGGAACGACCTTACCTGACCGGTCAGTCAGTCCGCAACCGCCACGCTCGTGATGGCCCGTCGGGTCCCGAGGTCAGGGAGGTGGAGACGTCAGGTCGCCAGGTGGGCGTGTCGACGACAGAACTCGGCGGTCGCGGCGACGAACGCGGCGAGGTGGTCGTCGGTCACGTCCAGGCTGAGCGCCAGGTACCCGCGCGGGGCGAGGTAGAAGCCGGCCTCGAGCAGGTCGTGGAAGAACAGCAGCCGCCAGCGCTCGTCCGCGTCGGCGAGGTCGGCCGGTCCGTGCACCGGTCCGGCCACCGGGTGGATCGTCATGAGCGAGCCCCACCCGGTCACCGTCATCGGGATCGTCGCCTCGGCGAACACCGCGGCGAGGTCGGCCTGCAGCCGCTCGCCCCGCGCGAACAGGTCGTCGAGCAGCCGCCCGTCCGCCAGCAGGTCCGCCACGACCGTGCCGGCGACCATCGACAGCACGTCATTGTTGAACGTGCCGCCGTGGGTCAACCCGCCGACGGTCGGGTCGAAGGCCGACATCACCTGCCGGCTGCCCCCGAACGCTCCGAACGACGCCCCGCCGGCGAGGTACTTGCCGAGCGTGACCAGGTCCGGGGTGATCCCCAGGCGCTCCTGGGCGCCACCCCGTGCCATGCGGGACGTCATGACCTCGTCGAGGACCACCAGTGCGCCGTGGTCCGTCGTCGCCTCGACCACGGCCGAAAGCATCGCCGGACTGGCCGGGATGCACCCGCCGGCGCCGAGCATGGGCTCGAGCAGGACGCACGCGATCTCGTCGCCGTGGGCCGCGAACGCCTCCTCGATCGCGGCCGGGTCGTCCCAGGGCAGCACGAGCCAGTCGAACGGGGCCCGCAGCGCGGCCCCGGTGGGTCCGAAGTACAGGAGTCCGCCGTGGTAGGCCCCGTCGAAGACCACGACCCGGTCGCGCCCGGTGGCATGGCGGGCCGCCTGGATCGCCATGAGGTTGGCCTCGGTCCCCGAATTGGTGAACCGGACCTGCTCGATGGCGGGGAAGCGATCGACGATCGCCTCGGCGAACGCCGTCTCGTCGGTCCCCATCGTGCCCAGCGACCAGCCGCGTTCCAGCCGCGCCCTCCAGGCCTGCTCCACTGCCTCCGGGCGATGGCCCAGCAGTCCGGCGGAGTAGTCACCGAGCAGGTCGACGACCGCGTGGCCGTCCACGTCGACCAGGCAGGCGCCGTCGGCGTGGTCGACCCGGAAGGCGAACGGGTCCACGTGGAGGACCGAACGGGTGTTGCCGCCGGGGAGGACGTGGGCGGCCCGCTCGGCCATGGCCTGGCTGCGGGGTCGTCGCTCGACGTAGCGCGCCACGGCGGTGGCGAGGGCCTCGTCCAGTCCCATCGGGTTGCCTCCCGCGACGCGCGGTCGCCCCCGGAGGACGGCCCGTCCGGCGAGCCTAGACTCGGTCGGTGGACCGACCCGACGAGATCGAGGCCACCGTGTCCATCCCCACCATCCCCGCGTTCGTGGCCGGCGAGTCGGTCGACGCCGACGACCACTTCGAGACGCTCGACCCCTCCACCGGCGAGGTGCTCGCGCGGCTGGCTGCCTGCGGCCCCGACCAGGTCGACGCCGCCGTCGGTGCCGCCCGCGCCGCGCTGCCGGGATGGCGCGACACGCCGGTGGCCGAGCGCAGCAGGCTGCTCAGCGCCTTCGCCACGCGGATCCGGACCGACGCCGACGAGCTGGCCGACCTCGAGAGCCACGACACCGGCAAGCCACGCTCGCAGGCCGCCGTCGACGTCGAGCAGTGCGCCCAGTACTTCGAGTTCGCCGCCGGCGCGATCCGGGTGCTGCACGGCGACGTGATCCCCACCGGCCCGGACACGCTTGCCTACACCCGGCGGGAGCCGCATGGCGTCGCCGGGGTGATCATCCCGTGGAACTACCCCCTCCAGATCACCGGTCGCACCGTCTCCGCGGCCGTCGCGACGGGCAACACCGTCGTGCTCAAGCCGGCCGAGGAAGCCCCGCTCACCCCGATGCGCCTGGCCCGGACCGCGCTGGAGGTCGGCTTCCCGCCAGGGGTGTTCAACGCCGTGCCGGGGATCGGCGAGGTCGCGGGCGCGGCGCTGGCCGCCCATCCCGGGATCGACCACCTGTCGTTCACGGGCTCGGTGGCGGTCGGGCGACTGGTCGGCACCGCGGCGGCCCAGACGTTCACGCCGCTCACCCTCGAGCTGGGTGGCAAGTCGCCCAACATCGTGTTCGCCGACGCCGACCTGGACGACGCCGTCCCCACGATCGTGGGCTCGATCCTCCAGAACGCCGGCCAGACGTGCTCGGCCGGGTCGCGCCTGCTCGTTGCGCGCGAGCGCCACGACGAGCTGGTCGACCGGGTGCGGACCGCCTTCGCGTCGACGCGGATCGGGCCGGGACCCGACGACCCGGACCTCGGTCCCCTGATCTCGGCCGACCAGCGGGACCGGGTCGCGGGCATGGTGGCCGACGCGGCGCGCGAGTCCCGGCTGGTCACCGGCGGCACCGTTCCGGAGGGTGACGGACTGGCCGGCGGCTTCTACTGGGCACCGACCCTGTTCGCCGACGTCGACCCGGGGGCGACAGTCGCACGTGAGGAGGTGTTCGGGCCGGTCCTCGCCACGACCGCGTTCGACGACCCGGCGGACGCGGCCCGGATCGCCAACGGCACCGACTACGGCCTGATCGCGGCGATCTGGACCCGCGACGTGGACCGGGCGCACTGGCTGGCCCACCAACTGGACGTCGGGCAGGTCTACGTCAACTCCTACGGCGCCGGCGGCGGTGTGGCGTTCCCGTTCGGTGGCGTCAAGCACTCCGGACACGGGCGCGAGAAGGGCATGGAGTCCCTGGTCGGGTACACCCGGACGAAGACCGTCGCCGTGCGGACTCGACCCCCGGCCTGACCCCGGCCCGGCGGGCGGCCAGCCGGGCCGCACCCGCGGCGCCCGAAGGGCTCGGCATCACGCGTGCGGGGGCGAGGTCCGTCCCGGCCGGTGCCCGCGCCACAGCTCCGGCGTGGTCACCAGCAGGCCCAGCAGGATGCCCAGGGCGATGCCGACCATCGCGGCCCCGGTCGTGAACAGGGTCGAGATGCCGCGCACCCCGCCCTCGCTCAGGATCCTGGTGACGCCCTCAAGCCCGAGCGCACCCGGCACGAGCAGCCAGAACGCGGGCAGGAAGGTCACCAGGGACGGCGGCCCCGACGGCTGCCGGGAGGCGTACACGGCGACCGGGGTCATCGCGACGGCGCCGAAGAACGCCGAGGCGGCGTTGCCGAAGAACAGGCCCCCGACGACCTGGCCCGCGTAGGCCACGGCCAGGGTGAGCAGGATCCAGGGCACCGCCGACCGGCGGGCCGACCGGCCCCAGGTGATCCCCAGCCCGAACACGACGACGCCGACCCAGGGGGCGACCACGCCGAGCGCACCACCCCACCCGGTCACCGCGGTGTCCGCGACCACGTCATTGGCAGCCGGGATGCCCACGAACTGCGCCGCGCCGAGGATGCCCCCCGCCAGCAGCACGAGCTGCAGGCCACCGGAGCCCAGCCGGGCGACGCCCGACACGGCCTGTCCCGTCGCCAGCTCCAGCGTGCCCATCGTCAGGAGCGCGCCGGGGAGGAAGGGGATCAACGGGGCGACCAACGGGGGCAGGATGGCCAGGTCCGGCGCGACCCGGGCGACCAGGAACACCGCCGTGGCGACGGAGAACGCCGCGATCAGGGGCAGGAAGGGATGGAACTGGGACCGTCGGGGTGACTGCACGACCTGGAGGACCCCGACGGCCGCTCCGAGGGCCCCCGCAAGCGCGATCTCGAGGAGGTTGCCCTGCATGATCAGGGCCAACCCGACGGCGGCCACGGCGTGCCCGACCAGCGACAGGGGGAGCCGGATCGGGGACGGGGCCGCGCGCACGTCGGCCAGCTCGGCACGTCCCACGGCCGGGTCCACCTCGCCGGCGACCGCACGGTCGACCAGGCGCAGGACCGCCTCGGTCTGGTCGAGGCGGAGCCGGCCGGCGCCGGCGGTGGTGACCTCGGTCTGCACGGTGTCGTGGCCGGGTACCGAGATGATGATCGCCGTCGGCAGCACGATCACGCCGACCCGTGCCAGTCCGGCCCTCCGGGCGATGCGCTGGAGCGTGTCCTCCACCCGGTTCACCGCGTCGCCGGCGTCGACCAGGGCCTCGCCGAGCTCGAGCAGGAACGCGACGGCCTCCCGGTCGGCCGCGGCCCCACGACCCGACCGGGCACGCCGCTCCTCCGGCGGGGACACCGGTGCCGGAGTCGTCGCCCCAGGTGCCGGGGCACGGTCCGCGGTGCCGGTCGACGTCCCCGCGCCGGGTCGACCCGAGCGTCGCCCGATCACGAACGCCGCCGTTCCGGCGGCAAGCAGGACCCCGACGGCCAGCACGATCGTCCCGACCGGGATCGACGACCGACGCAGGCTCGGCGACACCCCGGATCCCCGGTCCACGGACGCACCGTCGCCGGGGCTCGCCTCCTCGGACGGGACCGGCTCGGCCTCCGACTCCTGCTCCTGGCCGTCGGACGGCTCGTCGCCCGGGTCCTCGTCCGCCTCTCCGGGCGGCGAGGTCGTCGCACCGGGCTCCGTGCCCACCCCCGGGTCGTCCGGCGGGCTGGGGGTGGCCACGCCCTCGCTGGCGGTCGCATCCAGCGGAGCCGGCCCGACCGACGGGTCGACCGTCTGCGCACCGGCGACGCCCTGGGCCGAGCCCAGGGCGAGGAACATGGCGACGACCACGAGCGCGAACCACGCCGACCGGGCTCGTGGGACCATCACCTGCCGCCTCCCGCCTCGGAAAGGACGATCGTAGGACGGCCGTCGTCCTCGACGTCCGCGGCACCGCCAGCGTCGACGCGCTGGCGCGGGAGCTCGGCCCCTGCCCGACGGGCGTCGCCCGGGCGAGACCGGTCAGTCGTCCGACAGCAGCTCTGCGGCCACCGTCGCCTTGGCGCGGATCGCCGTGGTGCGCCACCGGGTCAGGAACGCCACGACCGCGACGAACGCCAGCGTCCCCACGAGCTGGTTGACGTCGACGGCCGGCTGCCACTGCACGTGGCCGTCGTGGATGACGTAGACCCCCGCGGGCTTGGCGCGCATCCCGAAGCCGCCACCCTGGCCCTCCTCGCCGTCCTCGCCCTGGCCCCCGCCACCCCCGCCGCCACCCGACACCGCGGCTGCCGGGAGCACCGTGACCCCGTCCTGGTGGACCGGCTCGCCGAACACGCGCCGGCCCGAGAGGGTGTCCTGGGCCCTGTCGAGCAGTTCGTCCATGGCAATCATCATGCACCTCGTGGCATCGTCGACACCCACGATGGTGCATCGACCGGCGCGGGATCGGAAGGGCACAACGACCCTTCCTCGACGCCGGTCGGCCCGGGCGCACGGCGCGCCGCTGAGGACGGGGTCAGGCAGACACGTCCTGGGGGTCGTCGACGTTGGCACGGATCCAGGCGACCGCCTCCCGGAACACCTCGCCGGACGGGCGGTCGCGGGCGATCGGCGCCCCGATCCGCAGGCGCACGGTCTCGCCCACCGGGAAGGGCGACAGGGCGTTGAGACGCCACGAGCCACTCAGGGCGATCGGCACGACCTGCAGTTCGGGCGCGGCGTCCAGCAGGGTCTGCGATCCGGCCCGGCGGAACCGTCCGAGCCGTCCGTCACGAGCGCGCGTGCCCTCGGGAAAGATCACGGCCGACGTTCCGCGCGCCGCCGAGCGCTCACCGAGCGCCACGATCTCGGCGACGGCCTGCCTCGGGTCCGACCGGTCGATCACCGCGTGCTCGCCCTCGCGCAGGTTCAGCGAGATCGCCGGGATGCCCGACGACAGTTCCTTCTTCGCGACGTACTTCGGCAGGTTGGTGAACAGGGCGCCGCCGATCAACGGGATGTCCAGCAACGACTGGTGGTTGGAGATCACCAGGTACGGCGTGTGCTCCCGGACGGCCGGGTCGCGCTGCACGTCGATGTCCAGCCCGAACGCCGTGAAGCACCGCCCCAGCGATCGTTGCAGGCGGGCCATGGACCACTCGAAGTCGCGCAGCCCGCCTCGCAGTGCCCACCGGCCGGCGATCTCGTAGCGCACCAGCGTGGCCCCGAACGTCGCCCAGAACAACGGCGCGACCAGGCGGCCACGCAGCCGGCGGGCCGGCGCATCCCCAGCCGCTGGTCGGTCCGCACCCATGACAGTGTCCCCCTCCAGCCACCGTGGGCCGGTGGCAGGGTCCCACGGTAGGCGTTCGGCCGCATTGTGGGCGTGCCTCGCCGCGTAGTCTGGCCCCGACGATCGACCTGCACCCCCGTCCCCGTGACCATTCGAGGCCCCGAAGTGTCTGCAGCCACCTCCAACGTCGACCTCGCCGACGCCGTCCCGATCATCCGTGGGTTCGCGATGGACGGCCCGTTCGCCGCCAGCAGCGGCCACCAGGGCACGGCGATGGCCCTGGCCCCGCTCGCCCACGTGCTCTACAGCCGGGTCATGAAGTACGACCCGTCCGACCCGCACTGGGCAGACCGCGACCGGTTCGTCCTGTCCGCCGGCCACGCCTCGATCCTCCAGTACTCGATGCTCTACCTGACCGGTCACGGGCTCGAGCTGGACGACCTGCGCGACTTCCGGCAGTTCGAGTCCAAGACCCCGGGCCACCCCGAGGCCGGCCACACCGCCGGTGTCGAGGTCACCACCGGACCGCTTGGCCAGGGCTTCGGCAACGCCGTCGGCATGGCGATCGCCGAGCGCTGGCTGCGAGCGACCTTCGGATCCGACGCGATCGACCACCACACCTGGGTCATCGCCAGTGACGGCGACCTGATGGAGGGGGTCAGCCACGAGGCCGCCGAGCTGGCCGGCCACCTCCGCCTGGGCCACCTCACCGTGGTGTTCGACGACAACCACATCACCATCGACGGCGAGACCTCGCTGGCCCGCAGCTCCAGCATCACGGGCCGGTTCGAGGCCTACGGCTGGGACGTCGTGGACGCCGGCGACGTCGGCGACGACCTCGACCGGCTCGAGGAACTGCTGCTGGCCTCCAAGGAGACCGAGCGGCCCACCCTCATCCGCCTGCGCACCCACGTGGGCACCCCGTCGCCGGAGTGGACCGACGACCACTCGGCCCACGGCAACCCGTTCTCGGAGGAGGACATCAGCCGGACCAAGGAGGTCCTCGGCATCCCCGACGAGCCGTTCTTCGTGCCCGGCGCACTGGTCGAGGCCTACCGCGAGCACGCCGGTCGGCGGGGCGAGGAGGCCCACGACGCCTGGTCCGAGCGCAACGAGGAGCTGGCCGACGACCCACGCTGGACCGCCTGCTGGGACCAGGCCGGCATGCCCGAGTGGACCGCGCTGCTGCCCGAGTGGGAGCTCGGTGAGGAGCTGGCCACCCGCAAGGCGATCCAGGCCGTGCTCGACGCCGTCGCCGAGGACGTCCCGGGCCTGCTGACGGGATCGGCCGACCTGACCGGCTCGACCGGGACGGCCCTGCCCGTCGGGGGCATCCACGGCCCCGACCACCCCGAGGGGCGCCAGTTCCACTTCGGCATCCGCGAGCACGGCATGGGTACCGCCCTGGTGGGCATGGCCGCGCACGGTGGCGTCCTGCCACTGGGTGCCACGTTCTTCGTGTTCCTCGACTACATGCGCCCCCCGGTGCGGCTGGCATCGCTGTCCCGCGTCAAGGCGATCTTCCTGTTCACCCACGACTCGGTCGGGGTGGGCGAGGACGGGCCGACCCACCAGCCGGTCGAGCACCTCGCGACGCTGCGGGCCGTCCCGGACCTGCAGGTCCTGCGTCCGGCCGACGCCAACGAGGTCAGCCAGGCCTTCCGCGTGATCGTCGAGCACGACGGTCCCAGCGTCCTGGTGCTGACCCGCCAGGGCGTGAAGGTGACCACCGACGGCTCCGCCGTGGAGCGCGGCGCCGGCATCGTCGTCGACACCGAGGGCCAGCCCGACGTCGTGCTGCTGGGGACCGGCAGCGAGGTGTCGGTGTGCGTCGAGGCCGCCGAGGTCCTGGCCGGTGACGGGGTCGACGCACGGGTGGTCTCGATGCCGTCGTGGGAGCGCTTCGCCGCGCAGGACGCCGAGGTCCAGGACGAGATCCTCCCCGACGACGTCCCGGTGCTGTCGGTCGAGGCCGCCGCGACACTCGGCTGGGCCCGCTGGGCCGACGACTCGATCGGGATCGACCGTTTCGGGGCGAGCGCACCGGGCGCCGAGGTCCTGGACAAGCTCGGCATCAACGTCGACCACGTCGTGTCGCGGGCGCGCGCACTGCTCGAGTGACCATGCCAGGCTGAGTGCCTCGTCGACGACGAGGCACTCAGCCGTCGACGAGGCCCGTCGTGCAACGAGGGACGTCCGTCACCTCGCCACGCCGTCCACGGTCGTGGTGAGGGTGACGCAGCCATCGACCGTGCGGGCGATCGTGCAGCTCGAGGCGATCGCCCGTGCAACGACCGCCACCAGGCGCTCGGCCGCCTGGTCGTCCAGCGGCGAACGGTCGACGACCAGTTCCTCGTCGATGGCACGGTACGACTCGGTGTCGGGGTCCGACGTCCCGTGGGCCCACACCGTCACCTCCACGTCGTCGCCCAGCCTGCGGGACAGCGCCCGGTCCGCACTCATGCCCGAACACCCGGCCAGCGCCAGCTTCAACAGCTCTCCCGGGGTGAAGTGACCGGGAGCGTCGGCCGGCCCGATCCGCACCTCGTCACCACGGTCGTTGCGACCCAGGTAGGTCCGTGTCCCGGTGCGGGCGGCGGACACGCTGCCCGCACCGACCCGCTCACCGCCGCGCTCGACCCCGTCCGCCACCGTCGGTCCCTTCGTCCGCGTGTGGCCCGAACGCTAGGCCGATCCCGGCCGCCGTGGACGGACGATCGCCGCGACCCGTCGGATCCCCGGGCTGCGCCTCAGGCCGCGCAACAGGTCCCGGACGTGCCGGTCTCCTCCTCCACGTCCGCGGTCTTGACGTACCACTCCCAGCGCGTGTCGTCTGGGCCGTGGACCCAGGTCTCGACCTTGTCGGCGTGGCAGCAGGTCGTCTCGGCCACGGTCGTGGGATCGAGCCCGGCGGCCGCCAGTCGCTCGGCCGCGACGTCGACGTCGTCGGCGTGGTCGACCTCGACCCCCAGGTGGTTGATCCGGCCGTCCTCGTCCCCCGCGAACAGCACGAGCTTCAGCGGCGGGTCGGCGATGGCGAAGTTGGCGTAGCCGGGCTTGCGCTTGGTCGGCTCGGTGGCGAACAGCCGGCGGTAGAAGTCCACCGCCGCGTCCAGGTCGGTGACGTCGAGTGCGAGTTGCAGTCGCATGGTCGTACTCCGTGTGGTCCGTGAGGACGGTCCGCCCTCGTTTCGATGGATGTCGATACGAGACCGTATCGAACGAATCGACGACTGTCGATACGATGGCCGAGCCCACCACCCCCGACGACACGACCGCCAATGCCTGCGACACCGTGCTGCCCGCCGCTGGCCGGCGGCGTCCTGTCCACGGACGACGCCGAGCGACTGGCCGCCGTGCTCAAGTCGCTGGCGGACCCGGTCCGGCTGCGGCTGCTCTCCCTGGTCGCGACCGCCGCCGCCGGCGAGGTCTGTGCCTGCGACCTGCCCCAGGCGGTCGACCGGTCGCAGTCCACGGTCAGTCACCACCTGTCGCAGCTCGTCGACGCCGGGCTGCTGCACCGGGAACAACGGGGCAAGTGGGCGTGGTTCCGGGTCGACGATGCGGCCATGGCCGACGTCGCCTCGGCGCTCCGCCTGCCCGGGACCCGTTCGACGATCTGAACGGTTCCCATCGGAAACTCTCACTGGACCGGCTGGCGTCCGTCCACGACCATGGGTGCATGGCCCGTTCCACCCGCTCCGACACCGACGTCGTCGACCTGGCCAGCACGCTGGTGTCCATCGACTCGGTGAACCCTGCGCTGGCCGCCGACGGGGCCGGGGAGGACGAGATCGCCCAGTTCGTGGTGGAGTGGGCCGCGGCCGAGGGGCTGGGGGCGACCGCGGTGCCCCACGCGCCAGGTCGCACCAGCGTCCTGGTCCGCAGCGGCCCGGGTGACGATCCCGGTCGCGGTCGGACCCTGGTGCTGTGTGGCCACCTCGACACCGTCGGGGTCGAGGGCATGGACGACCCGTTCGGCGCCCGCCGGGAGGGGCAGCGCCTCCACGGACGGGGCGCCTACGACATGAAGGCCGGCCTGGCCGCGGCGCTGGTGGCGTGCCGGGACTTCGCCCACGACAACGACGGGGGCGAGGTCGTGGTCGCGGCAGTGGCCGACGAGGAGCACGCGAGCCTCGGCATCCGGGGGCTGCTGGCCGACCTGCACGCCGACGCGGCCATCGTCACCGAGCCCACCGAGCTGGCCGTGGCCGTCGCCCACAAGGGCTTCGTGTGGAGCCAGATCGAGGTCGTCGGGCAGGCCGCCCACGGGTCGCGACCACAGCTGGGCCGGGACGCCAACCTCGACGCCGGCCCGGTGCTGGTCGCCCTCGCCGAGCTCGACCGCCGACTCGCCGACCGGACGCACCCCCTGCTGGGACCCGCCAGCATCCATCCGACGATGGTGCTGGGCGGGGTCGAGGCCTCGACCATCCCGGCCGTGTGCCACATCACGGTCGAGCGACGCACCCTGCCCGGCGAGACCCTCCAGACGGTCGAGCGCGAGCTGGACGAGCTGCTGGACGGGTGCCGTCGGGACGACCCCACCGTGCAGGTCTCGCACCGCACGCTGGTGGCCAGGGACCCGCTGGACACCGATCCCGACACCGCGATCGCCCACGTCCTCGCGACCCACGTCGCCGAGGTCCTCGACCACCCGGCCGAGGTGGGTGGCGTCAGCTACTGGGCGGACTCGGCGTTCCTGGCCGCGGCCGGGATCCCCACGGTGGTCTTCGGCCCCGTGGGCGACGGTGCCCACGCGGCCGTCGAGTGGGTCGACGTGGAATCCACGGTCGACTGCGCCAGGGTCCTCGCGGCGACCGCACGCGGTTTCTGTGCCGCGCCGACGGGCTGACCCACCTCCCCTCCGGTCGGGCCCGATCGTGTCGGTCCGTTCGGCCCGGTCGTGCCGCCCCGTTGTCCCCTGCCCCTGGCCGCGTCGACACGGCACGGTGGCTCCAGCGGGACATCCACCCGCGCGCATGGACGAGGAGGACGCCATGGACCGCCCGATCTACGTCTACACCTATGCCGGGGTCGCCTTCGACGATGCCGTCGCCCTGCTGGCCGGCGATCCCGAACTGCTCCTGCAGGACGCCACCGACGTCTCGTCGGCCCACGGCGATGCCGTCCTCGGTCAGCTGCACCACGACGTCGCTGGCATCGAGGTCGACCGCGACGTCGTGATCGAGCTCGGGGAGTTCGACCCGGTGGAGCTGACGCGCAGCATCGTGCCCGTGCACTGGCGCGCCGCCCGTGGGCACGCCTGGTTCCCGACCCTCGACGCGACCCTCGAGGTCTCCGCCCTGTCGACGGTCCCACCGCTCACCCAGGTCGCGCTGGTCGGGACCTACCGACCGCCGCTGGGACCCCTGGGCGCGGCGATCGATGCCGTTGCCGCCCACGGCATCGCGGAGGCGACCTGCCACCGCTTCGTCAACGAGGTCGCGAGCCGACTGGAGGGCCTCGCCGAGCAGGCACGGGACGAACCTGCGGTCAGCCACGCCGTCGGGTCGGCCTGACGGTCGGCCCGCCCGTCACTCCGTGACGGTGAAGGTCACGGTGTCGGTGATCCGGGGCTCGAAGGGCACCGGGTAGCCGTGCGAGGCCAGCACCGTGACGGTGTGCTCGCCGGGCTCCAGCGCGCCCAGCTCGATCGTGGGCTCGGCCGACTTCACGATCGACGTCGAGTCGGGCAGCCGCACCCGCTCGTCGGGTGGCTCGACGTCGACGAACGCCCACAGGTGCCCCTCGGCCGGTTCCATGCTGGTGCCGAGCTCGACCAGCTCGAAGCCGTCGAACGCCACCTCGAGCGTCAACGGAGACGACACCTCGTCGCCGTCGGCCGGTGCCTCGATGGCCAGCGAGCGCTCCGGTGCCGACGCGCCCGACGACGGGCTGGCCGACGCCGTCGACGTCGGCGCCGGGGCCGGCGTCGCGGTCGCGGTGTCGTCGCTGTCACCGGCACCACCGCCGGTGGTCGCGTTGGGGAGCGGGATCGTCTTGGCCTCGGACGGCGACGCCGAGGGGGCCTGGCTCGGCGAGGCGGCCGACGGTGATGCGGACGGGGCCGCGACGGACGACGCCGAGTCCGGCGACGGCTCCGCCGCGGGTCCGGACGTGCACCCGCCGAGCAGCATGGCGCCGGCGAGTGCCAGGGCAGGGGTGGCGCGTCGTGCGGTCATCATCAGTGGTCCTTCGCGTGAGTGCGAGGGTGGGGCGTGCCCGGCTGGTCGCGGCACCGCCGAACGGCCGGGCCGCGGGGGGGCCGGAACGACCCGAGCCGATCGGCGCGGGGCCGATCGGCTCGGTGCGCCGGCCCCGGACCGGGACCGGCGGCGCGGGTCACTTCCCGAGGTCGGACCTGGCAGCGGCACGATCGATGTCGCGCTTCTCGCTGCGGGTGAGGAGCCCGTCGTCGACGAGGTCGGCGGTGAGGTCCCGCACGTGGCGGACGGCCTCGCCGTGGTTGGCGAAGTCCTGGTCCTCGTCGTCGAGCAGGTCCTCGACCGTGCAGCCGTCCTCGTCGTGGTGGTTGTCGACGCCGGAGTCGACGTCACCGACCGTCACGGTGTCGGACAGGTCCGAGCCCGGGCAGGCGTCCTCACGGATCGTGAAGGACACCGCCTCGACCTCGCTGGTGTTGCCGGCTGCGTCGATCGCGCGGGCCTCGACCGTGTGCTCACCCTCCGACTCGACCGTGATCGGTCCGTCCCAGGTGGTCCAGTCGCCTCCATCGAGTGCGTACTCGATGGTCTCGACCCCGCTGCCGTCGCCGTCGTCGGCCTCCACGGTGACCGTCACGGGGGTGTTGTACGTCCCCTCGAAGTCACCGACCGGGTCGCCGTTCGGCTCGGCCGGGTCCAGCGTGACGTCCACCGTCGGCGGCTCGTCGTCGACCTCGGCGATCACGAAGCTCGCGTCGCCGACCGCCGAGACGTTGCCCGCGGCGTCGGTCGCGCGGTACTCGACCGTGTACTCGCCGGGCTCGGTGACGGTGACCGTGCCGTCGTACATGGTCCAGTCACCCCACTCGCCCGACGTTGCCAGGCGGTACTCGACGGTCTCCACGCCGACGTCGTCGGTCGCGTCGACCACGATCTCGACCGGCTCGGTCGAGGTGTCGAGGGTGACACAGGCGATCGGCAGCCCGGCGTCCCCACCATGGATCATGGTGGACCGGGCCTCGACCCGTGCCGTCCAGGTGGCCTGGCCGCTCAGCTGCGCCTCGCCCGACCCGTCGGCGGTGAAACCGGCCTCCGGGTCCGACTGGTCGTCGACCAGCCACAGCTCGTTGGGGGGCGCCTCCGCCCCGTCGGGGTCGTCCTGGTAGTGGCCGCCCATCGGCATGGCCTCGCAGGTGCCCTCGTGGAGGTGGCCCGCGTAGCTGGCGCCGGGCTCGAGGCCCGCCAGGTCGACGCTGATCTGGGTGCCGTCATCCGCGACGACCAGCTGACCGGTGCCGGAGATGCTCTCGCCCGGCTCGGGCGTGAACTCGCCGCTGAAGGTGCCCAGGAGGGCGCCCTCGACGGTCGGGGCCGTCTCGTCGGGCTCCTCGCCGTCGTCCTCCGCCAGGTCGAAGCCGACCTGGGTGTCGCCGTCGACACCGGTGATGCCAAGCGTCCACAACTCTTCGGGCGTGCCACCCGGCTCGGTGGCGGTGATGTCGGTCGGGAACGTGATGGAGACCAGCGGCTGGTCGGACTCGACCGACACGACCGCGTCGTAGACGTAGAACGGGACGGGTGCGTACTGGTCGCCGTCCGCATTGTGGCGGTACTCCATCGGTCCGATCGCGATATGGTTGGACGCGTCGTCCAGGGCCGGGTAGCCCCAGTCGGACTGCGTCACCGTCACCGTCTCGGTGGAGCCGTCCGCGAACTCCAGGACGAAGTCACCGGACACGGTGCCCTGCCCGGCGTCCGTCGCCGTGCCGAAGACGTGCAGGCTGTCGTAGACACCCTGCTCCTCCTCGGACAGCTCCAGGACCTGGCCGTTGGTGCCCGCCACGTTCGGCACGGCACCGCTGGTGTCGGCCGGCATGCGCAGCACGACGTCGTCGTAGGTGTCGTCGGGCGCCGGCTCGGACGAGTCCGCGTCCGGCACGAGCTCGGCCGCGAAGCTGGTCGTGCCCGGGATCGCACCGTTGCCGAGGTGGTCGTGGTCGGTGATCCCGACCGCGTCCAGCACCGGTCCGGGTTCGCTGGGCTCGAGCTCGGCGATCCGCACGTTGCGGAACGACACCACGTCGGCGTCACCGTGGTTCTGCAGGCCGATGAAGCCCTGCAGCCCCTTGCCCTGGGTGTCGGTGTAGGTGTTGATCACCTCGCCGTTGATGCTGACGGTGTACTCACGACCCTCGACCGTGATCTCGTAGTCGTTCCACGAGCCGGGCGGGTTGGAGTTGAAGTCGTCCTCGCGGTCGGCGTTGTAGATCGAGCCGGTCCGCTGGGGCTCACCCGTCGTCGCGTCGTAGATCTGGATCTCGTGACCCTCGTCGATCGCCACGCCCGGGTCGTCGCCCGGGTCCGGGAAGCGGACGAAGACGCCGGAGTTGTCGGTCGCCTCCTCGGCCTTCCACTGCAGGCGGAGGGTGAAGTTCTCGTACTCCTGCTCGGGGTACCAGAACAGTCCCAGGCCGCCCTGGCTGACCATCGCGCCGTTCTCCAGCGTGAAGCTGCCGGGTCCGGCCTGCTGCCACACGTCGAACAGTTCCTGGCTGCCGTCGAAGAGCCATGCGAAGCCCTCCTCGAGTTCGAGGCCCTCGCTCCAGGTCACCGTGGCGGTGTCGACCGTCTCGGCGTCGCTGGCGAGGTTGACGGGATCACCGGCGTCGTCGACGACCAGCACGTCGTCGGTGACGCAGTCGTCGGTGCCGGTGCAGGCGACCACGATGTCGTCGGCCGCCGCGTCGTGGCTGTAGGTGAACGTGGTGGTGCCGTCGTCGCCGGTCGCCGACGTCGTGTCGGTCACCGGTGTGTAGACGTCACCATCGGTGCCGGCCGGGGGCGTCGCGTCCTCGTCGAGGCGGTAGACCTCGAAGCGCACGTCGTTGCCGACCATCGGGACGCCACCCGTGGCCAGCTCGGCCGTCAGGGTGTAGTCGTCACCGAACTCCGGCTCGCCCGTCGCGGGTGCCAGGTCGAGGTTGGGCGTGAGCGTCGCGGTGTCGAGGGTCACGCCGAAGACGTGGAACCGGTCGTCACCGGGCAGGGTCAGCAGGGCCGGCTCGCGGGACGGGTCCAGCGGCACGGACTGGTGGAAGATGTTGACCGGTGGCGTGGTCTCGCCCGACGAGTTGTAGCGGTAGCCGGCCGCGACGGCGACGTCCTCGCCGAAGCTGGGCGACTGGGCCCAGTCGGTGAACTGGATCGGCACCTCACTGCTCGAGCCGTCGGTGTAGATGACGGTCGCGGTGGTGTCCACCGACCCGTTGTGGGCCGAGGCGAGCAGGTGCAGCTGCCCGTACGAATCCGGGTGCAGGCCGATCGTCTGGCCCCGCGCCTCGATGTTCTGGGTGACCGCGTCGTCCAGGGTCGGGAACTCCCACGGCACACCGGCCAGGGTCACGGCACCGGCGCCGGGCATCTCCTCGGCCGGGTAGCTCCAGCCACCGCCGTCGAAGTTGCCGTCGCCGGGCGCCTCGGCGCTGGCGATGCCGTCGTTGTTGGTGTAGGCCGACACGTCGAGGACGCAGAAGCCGTCCTCGGTGCGCAGGCACTCGTCCGCCGGGGCGTAGACCTCGACCGTGGTCGAGCCCGTCGCGCTCAGTCCGGCCTCGTCGGTGACCGTCACGGTCACGTCGAAGATGCCACCCGAGTCGTAGGTGTGGGTCGGCGTGGCGCCGTCGCCGGTCGTGCCGTCACCGAAGTCCCACGCATGGGTCAGCGTGGTGTCCTCGGGGTCGGTCGCGACCGCCTCGAAGGCGACCTCCAGCGGTGCGGCACCCACCTCGGGGCTCGCCGTCACCGACTCGACGGTCGGCAGTGCATCCTCGGCGATGCCCTTGCCACGGGCCCAGAAGGCGTCCACGTCGAACAGGGCACCGTCGGCGTCCGGGTTGGTGAAGACCAGGTACATGTCGTGCGTGCCACCGGGGTCGGTGACGTCGGCGGACACCATCTCGTAGGTGTCGTAGCTGCCGGTGTCGGTGACCGCGACGGTCGCGACAAGCGGACCGTCCGGCGCGTCGACGCGGACCTCGATGTCGCCGCCGGCGCCACCGGAGGAGACCCGGAAGTCCATGGACTCGATGCCCTGGAAGTTCACGGGCGAGAAGCGGATCCACTCGCCGTCCTGGATGTCACCGACGCGGGCGTCGCCCTCGGCGCCACCGGCCCCGATGATCGCGGCCGTGGTGTCGCCGTCGATCGAGCCGGTCTCGTCGAAGTGCTCGGCCTGGCGGTGCTTGGGCTGCAGCTGGATGGTCTCGGTCGTCGTGATCGCACCGACCTCGCCCTGGGCGTCGTCGGTGTAGGAGGCGGCGACGATGCCGAATACGTTGGCGTCGAGCCCGTGGCCGTCACCCGGGTCCCCGGTCGACAGGGTGCCCTCGCACCCGGTGACGGTGGACTGGGGGTGGCCGTGGGCGTCGTGGCCGGTCACGAAGCTGACCTCGACGCGCGAGCAGTCGATCGTGCCGTCGGCGGTCGAGCCGTCCTCGGCGTCGTCGACCTCGATGGTGAACGGGATGTCCTCACCCCAGGCCACGAACCCACCCTCGGGCGGGGTCGTGATGGTGACCTCGGGGGCGGTGTTGCCGACCACGATGCTGGTCGTGATCGTCCCGTCGTTGCCCGCGGGGTCGGTCACGGTCAGGCGCGCGTCGTACTCGCCGGCCTCGGTGTAGGTGTGGGTGACGGTGGCGCCGGTCGCGTCGACCGTGCCGTCGTCGTCGAAGTCCCACTCGTAGGTCAGGTCGTCACCGTTGGGGTCGCTGCTGCCGGTGCCGTCGAAGGACACCTCGAGCGGTGCCTGGCCGGAGGTCGGCTCGGCGTCGATGCTCGGCACGGGCGAGACCCGGCCGCCGGTGTAGTCGATGCGCCACAGTCCGGCCTCGGGGCTGCCCGAGAAGTAGCCGGTGCCGTAGTCCAGGATGTAGAGGTGGCCGTCCGGGCCGAACTCCATGTCCATGCCCCGGACCAGCGGGTCGGCCTGGGGGAAGTCGTCGACGTGGATCGGGAACTCGGTCTCGGGGTCCATGGTGAGGACCTTGAAGAACTCGCGTGACCACTCGTAGACGAACCACTTGCCGTCGAAGTACTCGGGGAACTTGGTCTCGTTGGCGTTGTCGGCGTCGTAGTCGTAGATCACGCCACCCATCGCGGTGTTGCCGCCACCGGCCTCGATCCAGGGGAACTGCTCCGGCGGGTTGTTGCGCGGGTACCAGATGTCGGCACCGATGGCCGGCGGCAGCTCGGTGACGCCGGTGTTGTTGGGCGAGTCGTTGGTCGGGCCACCCTCGCAGTCGAACTCCGGACCGGACTCACCGGTCGCGAAGTCGTAGTCGTGGTACGGGGTGTTGGGGCCCGAGCAGTACGGCCAGCCGTAGTTGCCGGCGGACTTGGCCACGTCCCACTCGTCGTAGGCGGCGGGCCCGCGGTCACCGATCGCGTTGGTGGCGTCCGGCCCGACGTTGCCCCAGTACAGCCAGTCGGTCTCGGGGTCGACCCAGATCCGGAACGGGTTGCGCAGGCCCATGACGTAGATCTCGTCACGGATCAGCGACTGGTCCTTGTCCGCGGCCCAGTCGAGGTCCTGGAGGTTGCCCTCGGGGATCGTGTAGGTGCCGTCGTCCTCCGGGTGGATGCGCAGGATCTTGCCCGACAGGTCGTTGGTGTTGCCGGAGGTGCGCTGGGCGTCGAACGCCGAGCGGCCCTCCCGCTCGTCGATCGGGGTCATCCCGTCGGAGGCCATCGAGTTCGTGTTGTCACCGGTGGAGACGTAGAGGTTGCCCTCGGAGTCCCACGCCATGTCCCCGGCGGTGTGGCAGCACACGTCGCGCTGGGTGAACCACTCGAGCATCGGGATCTCGGAGTCGAGGTCGAGCGTGTTGCCGTCCATCTCGAAGCGCGAGATGCGGCGGGTGTCGGTGTCGGCCGGCGGCACCGAGTAGTGGATGTAGATCTGCTGGTTGGTCGCGAAGTCGGGGTCGAACGCGATCCCGATCAGGCCGTCCTCCAGGCCACTGAAGACCTCGAGGTTGGCGGCGTCGGTGACCTGGCCGGTGTCGGGGTCGTAGACCTGCAGCGCACCGCGACGCGAGGTGTAGAACACCCGTCCGTCCGGGGCGATGTCCATGGTCATCGGCTCACCGATGTCGCTGGTGAGCTTGACCGCCTCGTAGTTCTCCGGGACGGTCGCGCCACAGTCGGACTCGACCAACCCGGCGACGGTCTGGATGCCGCCCAGCACGTGCTCCTCGAAGGCGGGGTCGGTGAACGACTCGGTGGTGTGGCCCATCCCCGTGTACCAGGAGCGACCGCCGTCGAAGTCCTGGCACCACGCGATCGGGTGCTCGAAGCCCATCGCCCCGGCACCGGCGTCGTAGCTGCCCTCGTCGAGGCCGGCCAGGACGTGGACGTCGCCGGTCGGGTTGGACTGGAAGTTGTACCACTCGTCGGTGCGCGTCCACTGGAGCGGAAGGTGCTCGGTGGAGGGATGCACGCGGTCGTTGACGACGATCGTCGCCTCCTGGATCGCCGGGTGGTCCTCGAAGTACGCCCCGACGAGGTCGCCGTACCAGGCCCAGTCGTACTCGGTGTCGGACGCCGCGTGGATGCCGGCGTAGCCCCCGCCGGCCTGGATGTAGCGTTCGAACGCGGCCTGCTGGTCACCGTCGAGCACGTCCCCGGTGGTCGACAGGAAGACGACCGCGTCGTAGGAGCCGAGGTCGTCGTCGTTGAAGACCGCGGCGTCCTCGGTCGAGGTGACCGTGAAGTCGTTGGCCTCGCCGAGGCGCTCGATCATCGCGATGCCGTCGGGGATGGAGGCATGGCGGAACTCGGCGGTCTTGGAGAACACCAGCACGCTCGCATCGGCGTCCTGCGCCTGCGCGGCGGGCGCCGGCGCGGCGACCACCAGGGCCCCGACCATCCCGACGACGAGTGCGATGAACAGGGACAGGCGCAGGGGCATGCGTCGTGACACGGGGGGACAACCTCGGTCGGGGGATGCGGTCGACTCTCCACGCTAGGAACTTCTTCCCACACCTTCAAGGGGTTTGGTCACAAATCGACAGAAGTCCAAATATTCCCACCGGGACCCCTTCTGTTCTGCCGATCACCGGACGAAGAACGCGGACGGTCGGTGTACGAACGGTGGTGGTGTCACCGGAGACTGGTCGAGGGCGCCAACCCACTCCCGCAAATGTGTGACACCAATCCGAGGGAGGGATTGACAGGCGTCACAGGACGCGACACGCTGGGGACGTCCACCCCCGTCCCGACCGATGGCTGCCCGGTGCCCGATCGCCCCCGCGTGTCCGCCACCTCCTCGACCCGCTCGCTGCTGATCACGGTCCTGGGCGACGTGGTGCGTCCGTCCGGTGGACAGGCGTGGCTCGGCGCACTGACCGAGGCCATGGCCGCCTTCGACGTGTCGGACACCACGGTCCGCCAGGCACTGCGACGGCTGTCCGACGAGGGCCTCGTCACCGCCTCGCGCCACGGCCGGCTCGCGCGCTACCGCCTGACCGACGTCGGGCAGCAACGCTTCCAGGACGCGGCCGAGCGGATCTACCTCCAGCGTGACCTGGGCTGGGACGGCCAGTGGCGCATGCTGATGTACACCTTCCCGGAACGTGAGCGCGGCGCCCGCGAGGCCCTGCGCCGCGAGCTGGAGTGGCTCGGGTTCGGGTCGCTGGGCAGCGGCACGTGGGTGTGCCCGTGGGACCTCGGCACCCGGCTGGACGTCGTCCTCGACGCCCACAAGGTGGCCGGCGACGTCGAGGTGTTCACCGCCGAGCATGAGGGTGAGGACGCCGCCCTGGCCGCCCGCGCCTACGACCTGTCGGACCTGCGCACGGCCCACGCCGCGTTCCTGTCGGCAGCCCCGCCCGAGGTCGACGAGGGCGACGACCAGGCCGCCTTCCGCGCCCGGGTCGAACTGGTGCACCAGTGGCGCAAGTTCCTGTTCCTGGACCCCGGCCTGCCCGACGCGCTGCTGCCCGAGGACTGGCTCGGTGACCGGGCCGCGAACGTCTTCCTGTCGCGCTACCGGGCGCTCGAGGCCCCGGCGTGGGCCCACTGGGACCGCCTCGTCGCCGACGCCGACCCGGACGGCACCGTGCCGCCGCACCGCTCCAACCTCGACGCGACGCACCAGCCCGTCCCGACCGCCGCCCGCGCCGACTCCGGCACCCGTCCCGACACCCGCACCCCCGACGACAACACGTCGAGCGTGCCGAACGCGGCCACGGGTGACCGCGATGCGCACACTCGACGAGGCAACGGGGCGACGGCCATCCCCGAGGAGGAGGATCCGAAGCGCGTCGAGGAGTTCCTCGAGCAGGTGCACAACGGGCGACTGGTCGAGCCGCACGACTGGATGCCCGAGACCTACCGACGCCTGAACCTCAAGTTCATCGAGATGCACGCCAACAGCGAGATCATGGGTGCCCTGCCCGAGCGCGAGTGGATCGCACGGGCCCCCACGCTCAAGCGCAAGCGCTCGCTGGCCGCCAAGGTCCAGGACGAGGTCGGGCACGGCCAGTTGATCTACCGGGTCGCCGAGTCGCTGGGCAAGCCACGTCGCCAGATGTACGACGACCTGGTCCACGGACGCAGTTCGTTCCACAACGTGTTCCACTACCCGACCCACACGTGGGGGGACGTGGCCTGCATCGGCTTCCTGGTCGACGGGGCGGCGATCGTGACCCAGCGGGCCCTGCTCGACACCAGCTACGGGCCCTACGTGCGGGTCATGAAGCGGGTCGTCGCCGAGGAGTCGCTGCACTACCGCCACGGCGAGGACATCATGCTCGCACTGGCGTCGGGCACCGACGAGCAGTTCGCGATGCTCCAGGAGGCGGTGACGCGCTGGTGGGAGCCGATCATGCACTTCTTCGGCACCGACGTGGCCGCCGAGGACGACCCCTCGATGCACTGGGGCATCAAGCCGCAGACCAACGAGACCTCGCGTCAGTCGTGGATGAGCCAGTACATCCCCAAGATGTGGGACATGGGCCTCGAGCTGCCGGACGACCAACTTCGCTGGGACCCCGACGAGGAGGTCTGGATCTACACCGAGCCGGACTGGGACCGGCTCAAGGCGATCGTCAAGGGCGAGGGCACCGAGGCGACCCGCACCCGGCTGTGGTGGCGCCAGCTGATGCACGACAACCACGACTGGATCCGAGACGTCCTGATGGGCGCCGACGACGGGGTGGTGACGGTCGCATGAGCCACCACGACGACCCTGCCGCGTCCCCTGCGCCCACGACCCACGCCAGCTTCGAGGTGTTCACCCGTCGCAACTGGCAGAGCCGACTGGAGCACGCCGGCACGATCCATGCCGCCGACCCCGAGTCCGCCCTGGTGCTGGCCCGCGAGACCCACGTCCGCCACCAGGAGGGCGTGGAGTACGCGGTGGTCGCGTCCGAGGCCTTCCACCTCGTCAGCGACCCCACCACCCTGGACCGCAAGGTCGACATGACCTACCGCCTCCAGGCCGGCTACTCGGGCTTCCGCGAGAAGCGCGAGCGTGCCCGCGAGGCCGCCCGTGCCCGCGGCCGCGGCCACCTGGCCGACCAACCCGCCCCGGGACGGAGCTGACATGCCCGACCGGACCCCTGACCGACAGCCTCCGACCCAGTCGAGTGAGCGGATCGCGGCCGTCGACGGCCGTGGTGAGCACACTCGACGAGATGGCGAGGTCGACGCGACGACGGCGCGGCGGGAGCTGCTGCTGGCGATCGCCGACGACGAACTGGTGACCGGGCACCGGTCCAGCCACTGGACCGGCGTCGCGCCGTCGATCGAGGAGGACCTGGCCTTCTCGACCATCGCCCAGGACGAGGTCAACCACGCCGACGTCTGGTACCAGGTGCTGTTGACCCCCGACAACGGCGAGGTCGACCGCGCCGAGGTGGACGCCCTCGGGCTGGGACGCCCGGCCGACGGCTATCGCCACGCGGTGCTGTGCGAGCGACCTCCCCGGGACTTCGCCTACACGCTGGCCCGCCACTGGCTGTACGACCACGCCGACACCGTCCGGCTCGCCACCCTGGTCGACTCGTCGGATCCCGACGTCGCGGCCGTGGCCGCCAAGCTGCTCCACGAGGAGCGCTACCACCTCGAGCACGCGGACCTGTGGTTCCGTCGGCTCACCGGTGGCGGGGACGAGCCGCGGCGCCGGTTCCGTGCTGGCCTGGAGCTGGCACTGCCCGAGGCCATGTGGCTGTTCGAGCCCTCGGTCGGGGCCGACGTCGCACGGGAGTCCGGGCTGCTGCCCGAGTCGTTCGCCACGATGTTCGCGCGCTGGGCGGAGTTCGTGGCCGCGTCGCTGGACGCGGTCGGGCTGGGCGACATCGCGCCGGGCTCCCTGCGGACCGGCTCGGCCGACGGGCTGTTCGACCGGCCCGGCGGCCGCCACGGAGTCCACTCCGACGACTTCACCGCCGACGTCTGGCCCGAGATGACCACCCTCTACCGTTCCCACCCCGGAGCACAGTGGTGACCACGACGAGCACCCATCGAACCGACCGGTCGAGCCGCTCCGCCGCGTCCGGGGGACGTGCGACCGCGCCCGACCTCGCCGACGTGCGTGCGGCGGTCGAGGCCGTGCCCGACCCGGAGCTGCCGGCGGTGACCCTGGGGATGCTCGGCATGGTCCACGCCGTCGACCTCGACGACCGGGCCGTCCACGTCGACCTGCTCCCGACCTTCTCCGGCTGTCCCGCCATCGACGTGATCGGCGACGACGTCCGCGCGGCCGTGTCGGCGGTGGCCGGCGTGGCCGAGGTCACGGTGCGATTCCTCCACGCCCCCGCCTGGACCCCCGATCGCATCACGCCGGCGGGCCACGAGGCCCTGCGAGGCTTCGGGATCGCGCCTCCTGCAGACCGACCGTCCCTGCCGAGCCTGCCGGTCCTGCCGTCGGTCGGTGCTCCGCCGGACCTGCCCCGACCCTGCCCGTACTGCGGCTCGACGGACACCGAGCGCGACGGCATGTTCGGGCCCACGCCGTGTCGCGACGTGCGCTACTGCCGTGACTGTCGCCAGCCCTTCGAGGGCTTCAAGTCCTGACCCGGACCACGTAGGGGTGGCGCCTCGTTCCTGCCCGTCCGCGATCGTGCGCCGGGTGGGCGTTCGGGTCCGTCCTCCGGCTTGAAATCCGTGCCGGGATCGGGAATCATCATCCTCCCCGAAAGGGGAAGCGACCTCCCGGACCCCGAGGCCGCCCCGGTGGGTACGACTGGGGCAGTCATCGTGTTGCACTCCGCTGCTGGAGGAAGCCTGCCATGAACCTCCGTGACATCATGGGCGACGTCGTTCCCCCGACCGCCGTCCCCGGCCCGGACGGAGGATCCGACCGAGCCGACCACGGGCCGGCCGTTCCCTTCGCCGAGGTCCGTCGACGGGCCGTGCGTGCCGTCGCCCACGCGGTCCGCACACCCTTGAGCCTCGTGGCCGCCCCACTCGAACTCCTGGACGCCGCGACCGAGTTGGGTGATCGCGAGCGACACCACCTGGCGATCGCGCGCGACAACGTCGCGCGGGTCCGGGACGAATTCGAGCGTCTCGCGGAGGTGGCCTGCTGGCCGTCGGTCCTGCGACCGAGGCCCACCGACGTCGCCACGCTGGTCCGGACGGTCGTGACACCCCTGCAGTGCCGGCTCCACGACCGGTGCCTCGCCGTCGACCTGCCCGTCACCGGCGAGTCCTCGCTGGACCACGCGACCGTCGGTTGGGCGCTGGAGGTCTTGGTCGAGGACGTCGCCGCGCGGACCGAGCCCGGCGCGCGCATCGACATCACCACCACGGCCGACAGCGACGGCATGCTCAGGGTCGTGGTCCGGACACCATGTGGCGACGGCTCAGGCCCGGGCGACGCTGCGGCCGAGCCCGCCGGCCCACTCGTGGCGGCTGCACACGAGGTCGTCACGGCCCAGGCCGGCTCCGTCACGATGGCTCCGGGTCGGGTCGAGCTGTGCCTGCCGATCACGTCCCCCTCGTCGCCGACGGGCCCGACGTCACCCGACCCGGTCCTGGATGGCGATGTCGCGTCGTCACGACGACCAGCCCGGACCTCGCGCGACGCGGCAGCGGGCGGCGCAGCCCGACGGGACGGCGCGGAGGGCCCGGCGCCGGCGCGGGTCGACACGACCTGTCCTGCGGATCGGCCGGTCGTCCTGATGGTCGAGGACGACGACCAGCTGCGTGCCCTCCTCGATGCCGTCCTGGCCGAGGAGTACCGGGTCGAGTCGGTGGGGACGGCCGAGGAGGCGCTCGAACGGGTGCGACTGGTCCAGCCAGACCTCGTCGTGTGCGACGTCGTCCTGCCCGGGGCCAGCGGCGAGGAGCTGGTCGAGGCGCTGGGCCACCAGCCCGACCTGGCCGACGTCCCGGTCGTGATGCTGACCGGACGCACCGACGAAGAACTCCGTGTCCGGTTGCTGCGCCACGGCGCGGACGACTACCTGACCAAGCCGTTCGCCGTCGCCGAGCTCCGGGCCCGGATCGCCAACCTCGCGGGGAGGCGACGTGACGCCTCCACGCTGCGCGATCGGCTCGAGGACACCGAGCGGCTGACCGAGCAGCTCCAGCGGGCCCTCGACAGCCGGGTCGTGATCGAACAGGCCAAGGCGTTCGTGGCCGCCGACCGCGGCATCGGGGTCGAGGAGGCGTTCTGCGTGCTGCGAGGCTGGGCGCGAGCGCACGAGGCACGCCTCCACGACGTCGCCCGCGCGATCGTCGACACCGACTTCCGCCCGTGAGGGCGCACCCGCGCGATCGGTGGTCGCGATGAGGTCGGAGCATCCTCCCCTGGCCCCGAGCGAGGGCCGGCGTGCCCTGTTCGACGCGATCGACGACGGCTTCTGCGTCTTCCAGGTCCTGTACGACGACGACGGTGAGCCCGTCGACTACCGCTTCCTCGACGTGAACCCGGCATTCGCGAACCACACCGGCTTGCACGACGCCGCCGGGCGCACGATTCGTGAGTTCCAGCCGGACATGGAGTCCCACTGGTTCACGATCTACGGTCGGATCGCCCGCACCCGACAGCCCGAACGGTTCGTCGAGCACAGCGGTGAGCTGGGCGACCGATGGTTCGAGGTCTATGCGTTCCCGGTCGACGAGCCCGAACACCATCGGGTCGCCGCCATCTTCCGGGACATCACCGAGCGACGTCGCGCCGAGGACCGCCTGGCCGAGCTCCACGAAGAGCTGGAGGACCGGGTGGAGCGCCGAACCCGCCAGGTCCGACGCCTGTCGGAGTCCATGACGATGGCCGAACAGCGCGAGCGCGAGCGACTGTCACGACTGCTCCACGACGACCTGCAGCAACTGCTCTACGGCATCCAGATGCGCATGACCCTCGTCCAGGACCGGGCGGACGTCGACGACCTGGACGGCGTGCGCCGGGCGACGTCTCGGGCGCTGGACCACCTCGACGACGCGATCCGCAGGACCCGTGAGCTCACCGTGGACCTCTCCCCGCCGTTCCTTCGGGACGAGGGGCTGTCCGACGCGCTGGAGTGGCTCCGCAGCCAGATGCGAGACCTGCACGGCCTCCACGTCGCGATCACCGCCGACCGGGACGTCGACGTGACGCCGACGGCACGACGCATCGTGGTGTTCCAGATCGTGCGGGAGTTGCTGTTCAACGTGGCCAAGCACGCTGGCGTGGACCGGGCAGAGGTCCACGTCGACGAACACGACGGGACGGTGCGGGTCACGGTCGTCGACGCCGGACGCGGGATCGACCCGACCGTGGTCGAGCTCGACCAGGACGGACGCCACGGGTTGGGTCTCGCGAGTGCGCGCGAACGCCTGCGGCTGTTGGGGGGCGCGTTGGAGGTCGGCGTCCCGGAGGTCGGTCAGGGGTCACGCGTCGTGGTGGTCGTACCGGCGGCCCCGGTCTCCAGCGATGCGGCGAGGTAGCGCTCGCCGGCCGCCGCCCGGCGGATCGCGACCGGGATCTGGGCCGGGTCGCCCTTGACGACGTAGCCGTTCGCGCCGGCCTCGAGCGCCCGTGCGACGTGGCTCCGCTCCGCGTGACCCGACAGCACGACCGAGGCCGGCGCATCGGCGAAGTCACCCAGGTCCACGAGCAGTTCCAGTCCGCTGCGACCCGGCAGGGCCAGGTCGAGCAGCAGCACCTCCGCACCTGCGTCCGGCAGGTCGCGCAACGCTGCCTCGGCGCTGCCGGCCATGCCACAGACCTCGATGTCGGGCACCAGTCCGAGGTAGTCCCGCAGGGTTTCGCGCATGACCGGATGGTCCTCGACCACGAACACGCGGATGGTCATGCCTCGCCTCTGGTGGGTCCCGACGACCCCAGCATGCCGCATCGCCGAACCCCCGCGGATCGATCGCGGGGTGTCCGTTGGACGACCGACGCCCGTCGTCGGTGGCCCGTCAGCCGCCCAGGCGCTGGTGGTCGACCTCCAGGAAGTCCTCGACATCCCGCATCCACACGTCGGCCACGAAGGCCTGGTGGTCCGCATGGTCGTTGTATGCGTCGTAGGCGGCCCGGTCGGCGAACACCATCGTCGCGCCGTGGCTGAAGTCGTTCTTGTCGCCCACGTCCCGCAGCAACTGGAAGTCCTCGACCCCGTCGATGTCGGCGAGCGCGGCCAACCGGGCCAGGAAGGCGTCCTCGTCGGCCTCCGGACGCAGCCGGAAGCTGACCGTGTGTCGGATCGTGGCGTCGTCGTCGAGCATGGGTCGTCCTCGCGGGATTCTGCAGGCGGTCGAGCGCTCGGCTGCGCAGGCTGGGGGCCCGCCCCACCGTGGGCCGTGCGAACTGTGTCGGCACGCTAGCGCGGCGGCACGCCGCAGCAACGTCCTGGATCCCGCGCCGGCACGGGAACAGCACACCGGACGGGGCACCCGCCGTCGCCGGGTGCCCCGTCATGTGCGTCGTTGCCGACCCGCCGCTGATCACGGCGAACCGACCCAGCTGCCTCAGAAGGTCAGGCAGGTGAGGTACTCCCAGCTGTCCTCGACCGAGGCGTAGGGATCCGGCGGGAAGTCGTACTCGATGAAGTAGTGCTCGACGGACGTCGCCGCCCGGAACACGTCGCCCCAGTCGGTCGTGCCCTCACCGACGTCCGCGAAGCCACCATCGGTCGTGGTGTCCTTGACGTGCAGGAACACGATCCGGTCCTCGTACTGCTCGATGAAGTCGACCAGCATCTCCTGGTTCGACGGGTCCGCGAGGTTGTCGGCCAGGTCGTCGCTGCCACGGCCGCCGGCCAGCCCGATGCGGGCCCAGTGGACGTCCAGCTCGAGCGACACGTAGCGCGGGTCGGTCTCGGCCAGGACGATCTCGATGACCGGCGTCTCCTCGAGGTCGCCGTCACCGTCGAGGTCGTACATGTAGGTGGTGGTGAACTCGCGGTCGTGGTTGTGGACGTACAGCCGCAGGCCCTGCTTGAGGGCACGCTCACCGAGTTCATTCAGGTTCTCGGCGGTCTGCAGGGTGTCCTCGAGCGAGCCGAACCCGGGTCCACCGAAGCCGCCGGACCCGACGTACTTCTGGTTCAGGGCCTTCGCGTCGGCCAGGGTCTGGTCCCAGGTGTCGAGGTCGAGACTGCTGTGGCTCGCCACCGGCCGGACCTGGTAGTCGTCCCACAGGTCGCCGTACTCCTCCATGGACAGCCCGAAGGTGCCGCCGAAGCGCTCGACGTTGCGCATGCCCAACTCGGACATGTGCGCGATGACGTCCTCGATCGCCGGGTCCTCACTGAACAGGACCGGGCCGTACGTGTACTGCTGGACGCCGATCTTGGCCTCGGGCAGGCCACGCCCGGCACAGTCGGCGTTGCCGACGTCGTCCGGTGGCGCCGCGGAGGCCCCGCTGGCCAGTCCGAGGCCGCCCAGGGCCAGTGCACCGGCCAGCACGGTGGAGGTGAGTGTTCGTCGTGTGTGCACGAGATGTCCTTCGCTCGGTCGGGTCCTGCTCATCCCGGATCGCGAGGCGGCGGGCGGCCGTCGTCGCGCTCCGTCCGGGGCGCCGCACGGGCCCCGTCTTCTCCTGCACGCTACGAATCATCTGCGGAACAGGTACCAACGTTCGGTCGGTGGCCGAACGAAGGGGCCGGTCCGGTCACGACCTGGCGGGCCAGGTCGGCCGGTGGAGGTGGTCCCGGTAGTGGTCCCGCAGGCCCGCGCCGAGCACACCCCGTCCGGGGTCCCCGTCAGGGGCCAGGACGCCGCGCGGCGCCTGCTCGACGTGAGCCCGGGGGAGGTTGAGCAGCACCAGCTGGGCGGCATGGTCGATCGTGGCGACGACGCCGGCCGGGATGGTCCGCACGCCGGTGGCGGGTCGGCGTCGCACGGTCACCTCGAGGCGGGCACGGCCCGCGGGGTACACCACGGCCGTGACACGGCCGATCCTTCGGTCGGTGCCGAGCACGGTGTAGCCCAGCAGGCAGTGCGCCGCGCCGTCCCGGTCCGCGAAGGTCCACAGCGCGTCGTCGCGCCGGGGTGTTGCGACCGTCCGACGTCGGGAGAGGTCGGAATCCTCGTCGGCCTCGGCGATGGCGGTCACTGCCTCGCCTCCAGGCTCCGTCGGCGTGTCGCCCCGGTGGACGAGCGGGTGCCGCTCGTCGCGTGGGGCGCGCCGACGTGGCGACCGGCCACGGCCCGCAGCGGACGACAGGCCACCTGCATCACCACGTCGGGCCAGCTGCGGCGAGGATCCTCGGCCCGGGCCTGCGCGAGCAATCGAGCGACCCGTCCATGGCTGGTCCCCGCCGGGAGGCCGAGCAGGACCGCGACCTTCTGGGGGGCCGGGGAGGGGTCGTCCCAGAGGGCACGCAGGACCTCGTCGACCGTCCAGCACTCGACGGCGGGGTCGACGGACGCACCGGTGCGCTGGCGCGACATCACCGTCGGCAGCGGCACCTCGACGTGGTCATGGGGGCGATGGTTGACCATCCAGTCGGCGAAGGCCCATCGGACACCGGGGAGGACACTCATGCGAGCCCTCCCACGCCGGGGTGCAGGCATCGGACGGACGCCGGGATGGCGCTCGTCCGCGCGGGGAGGTCGCGCACACGCGCGCGACGTGGGGAGAGGGGGAAACGACAACACATCATGCAACTCCTGCTCTGGACACGGATGTCGAGCAGGCTCCGCCAACTCGACACGAACATCCCCGAGGTCTGGGAGGACGCTCCTCGGGGTCCAGAAGGAGCACGTCGATCATGCGTCGCGCCGGCCTCGGGGTCAACCCCCCGAACGGCCGTGGCGCGGCGCTGCCGACGTCGGGGCGAGGTGGTGGGGGGCGTGGCGGTGGGGGCGGCAGGCGCGGCTCATGTCGCCGGCGGCCCCGGGTCGACCCCGTCCACGACCTGCTGGCACAGCGTGTGCAGCACGGTTTGGGTCGAGCGAGCGCGCGTGCGCAGCAGGTCGAACGCCGCGCTGGGCGCAACTCCACGACGGGCTGCCACGATCCCCTTCGCCTGCTCGATGACCACGCGGCTGTCCAGCGCCTGTCGCAGCTGGCCGACGACGTCCCTGCTGTCGGACATCTCGACGTGGTGCAGGATGTAGCCCGAGGCGAGGTTGGCGAGGAGCTGGCCGACCTGCAGTTCCTCGTCGGTCCAGGCATGCGGCCGGAGGTGGTAGAGGTTCAGGGCCCCGACGCGGTCGGCCCGGGCCGGCATCGGCAGCCCCGCCACCGCCTGGCAGCCCTCCTGCAACGCCACCCGGCGGAAGACCGGCCACCGTTGTTCGTCGCCGAGATCAGGGACCACCACCGGTGCGCCCTGGTGGAACGCGTCGTGGCAGGGTCCCTGGTCACCCGCCTCCTGGGTGGCCTCCATGTGGGCGACGCGCTCGTCGGTCGCGGCGGCGAAGCCCAACGACCCGTCCTCGCCCACCACCAGGACACCGGCACCCTCGACGCCCAGCACGCGGACGGCCTGGTCGCTGAGGCGGTACAGGACCTCGCCCACGCGGTAGGGCCCCAACATCGCGTCCGCATAGGCGGTCATCGCCGTGAACAGTGCATCGTGGTCGACCATGCGGGTCCCTCCCGAGCGAGCGACCCACGTCGGGCCACGCCTCGACCGGGGACCCGGCATCGACGTTGGACAGCCATGGCTGCCGTACGGCCGGGAGGCCCCGAACGGGGCGACCGGACCGTTCCCGAACCCTACACCCGCCGCGGGCCGGGCCAGCCGGTCACCCGTGGAGCCACGACCTGGTGGCGTGCCGCACGACACCGACGACCAGCACCAGCGAGGCCAGCCCGACGCAGACCATCCACTGGCCAGCGGTGAGCGGCACCGTCGAGAAGGCCACGTTGAGTGCCGGCACGTGGACGACCGCGACCTGGGCCAGCGCCGACGCGACGACCGCGACCCACAGCCACCGGTTGGTGAACAGGCCGTGGAACGGGCCATGTCGCGCGCTGCGGGCGTTGAACACGTTGAACAACTGGGCCAGGACCAACACCGTGAACCCGGCCGTCCGCGCGGTGGCGAGGTCCTCCGTCCCGGGGAGCATCCCGCCGGGGAGGTACAGGTCCACCGCGGCCAGCGTCACCAGCGCCATGACGGCGCCGATGACCAGCACGTCGCGGACCATCGGTCCGTCCACCACCCGGTCACCACGACGTCTCGGCGGGCGATCCATCACGTCGTCGGACACGGGGTCGAGCCCCATGGCGAGGGCTGGCGCGAGGTCGGTGAGCAGGTTCACCCACAGGATCTGGACGGCCAGGAGCGGGGCGGCGATCCCGTCGCCGTGGCCGGACAGGCCGAGCCATCCGGCGGCGACCACGCCGACGAACAGGGCCAGGACCTCGCCGGTGTTGGAGGACAGCAGGTAGCGCAGGAAGCTGCGGACGTGGTCGAAGATCCCCCGGCCCTCGCGGATCGCCGCGACGATGGTGGCGAAGTCGTCGTCCGCCAGGATCATCCGTGCCGCTCCGCGGGCGACGTCGGTGCCGGAGCGACCCATGGCGACCCCGAGGTCGGCTGCCTTGAGGGCCGGGGCGTCGTTGACCCCGTCCCCGGTCATGGCCACCACCTCGCCGTCCGCCTGGAGGGCGTGGACGATCCGCAGCTTGTGCGCGGGCGCGACCCGGGCGAACACGGCGACCTCGCGGACAGCGTCGGCCAGCCCGTCATCGTCCAGCCGGTCGAGCTCCGGCCCGGTCAGCACGACCGGTCGCCCGGACCCGGTGCCCGGCCCGTCGCGGTCCACGATCCCGAGGTCGCGGGCGATCCGCCGACCGGTCGACGGGTGGTCACCGGTGATCATGACGACCCGCACGCCGGCGGCCCTCGCCGACGCGATCGCCGGCCCTGCCTCGGCCCGCGGCGGGTCGATGATCCCGACCATCCCGAGCCATGCCAGGTCGTGCTCGAGCGAATCGCCGAGCCGGTCGGGTGGCTCGTCGAGTCGCCGGGCCGCGACGCCCAGGATCCGGTAGGCAGCCGAGGCCAGGCGGTCGATCTCGGCGCGGATCCGTTCGGCCCGTCGGTCGTCGAGCACCGCCACCGCGCCCCCGACCCGAACATGGGTGCACAGGTCCAGCAGCACGTCCGGTGCGCCCTTGGTCACCAGCAGGGGGCGCTCGTCGTCGCCCTCGCGGTCACGGGCCATGACCGACATCCGCTTGCGGGCACCCGAGAACGGGATCGTGTCGGTCCGGTCGAACCGCTGCCGGCGACCGTCCGCCGTCCCGAGCTTGCGCTCGGCGACCAGGAGCGCACCCTCGGTGGGGTCGCCGACCAGCACCCAGCGGCCGTCGTCTTCGTGCAGGTCGGCGTCACTGGCCAGGCCCGCCGCCCCGAGCAGGGTGGCGACCTCGTCGAACAGGGCTCCGGCACCGAGCGGCGCCCCGTCCGGGAGCAGGAACGCACCGTCGGGCACCAGCCCGTTGCCGGTGACCACCACCTCCCCCGAGGGCGTCACGACGCGCTCCACCGCCATCTCGTTGCGGGTCAGGGTCCCGGTCTTGTCCGTGCAGACCACGGTCGCGGAGCCCAGCGTCTCGACCGACGACAGGTGCGTGACGATCGCGTTGCGCGCGGCCATCCGCCGCACCCCCAGGGCGAGCACCACGGACAGGACCGCCGGCAACCCCTCCGGGACGGCGGCGACCGCCAACGAGACGCCGAGCAGCAGGACCTCGACCAGGTCCTCGGTGCCGGACGGCGGCGTCGACCACGACACGGTCCCGACCACGATCGCCGCCACGACCACCACGCCGACCCCGAGGATCCGCCCGAGCCTCGCCAACTCCGCCTCCAACGGGGTGGGGACGCTGGGCGTGCGGTGCAACAGGTCCGCGATCCGACCCATCTCGGTGTCGCTGCCGGTCCTCGTGACGACGGCCGTGCCGTCACCCTCGACCACCGCCGTCCCGGCGAAGACCATGTCCCGCCGCTCACCGAGTGGCGCGTTGGCCTGGGTGGCCGGCTCAGCGGACGTCGCGTCCTTGTCCACCGGCGCGCTCTCGCCGGTCAGGACGGCCTCGGCGACCCGCAGGCCGGAGGCGCCCACGAGCCTGGCGTCGGCGGCCACCACGTCACCGCCCGACACCACGAGCACGTCACCCGGGACCACGTCCGCGGCCCGGACCCGCACGCGGACCCCGGCGCGGACCACGGTCGCCGTCGGGCTGGCGAGTCGTCGCAAGGCCGCGACCGCCCGGCCCGCCTTCAGCTCCTGCACCAGTCCCAGCAGTGCGTTGGCCACGACGATCGCGGTGATGACGACCGCGTCGACCGGGACGCCCGGCCGTCCCTCGGCCAGCCAGACGACCAGGGAGACGACCACGGCCACCAGCAGCAACAGCACCAGGGGCGAGCGCACCTGGGCGAGCAGGCGGCGCCACGTCGAGACCGGCCGGACGTCGGGCAGGGTGTTGGGGCCGTGGCGGGCCAGCCGACGCGCGGCCTCGTCGACGCCGAGCCCGCGCGTGGGATCGACCTCCCGAGCGGCCGCGACGTCGGCGGCCGTGGCGTCCGTGGCGTCCGTCGAGGTGCGACGGCGCGCGACGGCCTCAGTTCCCCGCGACATGTGCCCTACCCGATCCCGCCGTGGCTGGCCCGCGTCCGGGCGGCGCCGGTCCGTCGACACCTCGCCCGTGTCGAGGCCGTCGAGGTCGACCCAGGAACGTGAGCACCACGACCAGCGCGGTGACACGGGGTGGTCGACGGTCCGAGGGCCTGGACATGACGACAGCTCCTGCCGGCGACCGCCATGGTCGCGGGGGCAGCTGCCCCGCAGCAGGGGCGAAGGGCCTGCTCTGCCCGCGACGTTCGGCCCGTCGACTCGTCAACCACCGACGGTCGCGCGGGGGACGAACTCGAGGGTCAGCCCGATCACCGGCAGGGGCGGCACCAGCGAGGTCGCGACGCGCGCTGGTGGCTCGCATGCCCGGCTCAGGCCAGGTCGGCCACCACCGGGCGGTGGTCCGAGGCCACGTGGTCGCGATCCTCGACGGGCCGGGACGGGTCGATCGCCGCCTCCCAGGCGTCGTGGGCGATGCCCGCGTCGCCGAGCCGTGCCACCAGGGACGGCGAGACCATGACGTGGTCGAGCAGGACGCGACGGTCGGGGATCTCGTCGACGAAGTCGTCGAAGATCGCGGTCCAGGCCAGGTCGGCCGGGTAGCGGTCCACCACGGCGTGGCGGTACTGGGTCTCGCTGCGGAACACCGATCCCAGGACCAGGTCCGCCACGCCGTGGGTGAGGTAGTGGCGCTCGAAGTAGTCGAAGCCCGGCCCGTCGTTGAGGTCGCCGGCCACGACGACCTGGTGGTCCGGGTCGGTGTCGAAGATCTCGTCGAGGTAGTCCCGGAGACGGATGGCCTCGGCCGAGATCCGGCGCCGGTTGGTGACCGCGGCCGAGATGAAGATCGGCCGTCGCGCCGGATCCTCCCACAGGGCCCGTGCCTGGTTGACGAACTTGGACTTGGCGTGCACCACGACCAGACGCGTCTCGCCTCCGTGCCCGTCACCACCGTCGACCACCAGCGGGTCACGGGTGAACTGGTAGTCGGCCAGGGCCAGGTCGCCGTCGACGTCGACCAGCCACGGCTCGAACAACGCCTGCGTCGCCGGGTCGACGGCCAGCATCGGGACCCCGAACGGCCCACCGTCGCGCGCGAGCAGGTAGGGCTTCTGCGCGCCCCCGTCGAGCCCGCCGACCTGGTGCCAGCCCGTCCCGGTGACCGGGGCGAGGTGGTCGTCCAGGAACAGCTGCATCTCGCGGCGATCGGACGGGCCCTCCTGGATGGCGACGACGTCGGCCTCGAGGTCGGCGACCACACCGGCGACCCGGTCGGCCAGCGCGTGGACGTCGGCGATGCCGGTGTGCCGGTCACGCCAGGCGACCGCGCCGCCCCCGACGAACCAGTCGTTCATCCACTCGATGTTCCAGCTGACGATGCGCATCAGCTGTCCCGACCCTCGTCGGTTCGGTCCGCCGACCCGCCGGCCCGGCTCATCCCTCGCCCCCGTCGTCCGGCGGTTCCTGGCCCGGCACGGCCGACAGCGACACGTGCAGGTGACCGTTGCCGGTGTCGATGGCCAGCATGTCGACCTGGATCGCACCGCTGACCCAGGTCTCCACCACGTTGATCCGGGCAGCCGCGACCCGGGAGAGCACCGCAGCCGCCTGGTCCTCGTCCAGGGTCAGGGCGACCGCGTACAGCTCGACGGCGTCGCCGAGCTGGTCCACGGCACTGACCAGGGCGGTCCGGCCGATGTTCACCTCGTTGCCGGCCGAGCCGATCGAGGCCATGCGATCGCGGATCGACGCCACCTCGTCCCGCCAGCTCTGGATGTCCTCCTCGGTGGCCGGGGCCGCTTCCGGCGCGGTGGTGGCGCTGTCGTCCGGCGCCGGCCCCAACGGCCCGTCGGCCACCTGTGGAAGCGTCGGTGCCATCTCGTCGAGCACGGCCTGCATCCGGGGGGCCGACTCGTCCGCCGCGGCCAACAGCTCCTGGGTGGCCGTGGCGTCGTTGGCGGCCTGCTCGGCCTCCAGCTCGGCGACCCGCGCCTCGATGCCCGTCGGCCGCATCAGCAGCCAGGTGACCAGGGCGCCGACGGCGACGGCCGCGAGCAGGCTCCACAGCGGCAGGCGCGCCCGCCACCAGGGTCGACGGGGCCGGGACGTGGCCTTCGTGCTCGACCCGGCTTTCTTCGTCGACGTCGAGCGGGTGGATCGTGCCATCGTGGGTGACTCCTCGAGGACGCGCCGGGCTCCGACCGTCGGCCACCACCGAGTCGGACCGACGGGACCACCGGACGATACTCGCTGATCCCGTGGACCGATCTCGTCGGTGGTCGAGGTCGAGGCCTCCGTGCAGGTATCAACGACACCGCCCGCCAACTCCACAGTTTCCGAGGCAGCCCTGAAACGACGGACAGGCAGATCGATGCGTGACACGGCACACGAGGACACGGTCCGACTCGCCGGCGACGAACCCGTCTCCAACGGCGACCTGCTGCTCGACGAGGTGGAGGCGGAGTCCGACACCGGCAACGCCGACGGGGTCGAGACCGCGGGCGAGGACGGACTCGAAGTCGTCCAGGGTTACGAGCCGCCCACCCCGGAGCCCAGCGCCGAAGCGGTCGAGACGGCACCGAACCTGGACGGACTCCCGGACGTCGCCGAGGCGTCGTTCGACGTCCCGGTGGTGCGGGCCGAGTCCGTCATCGGCGAGGATGAACGACGCCAGATCTCGCCGGCCAGCAGCTTCCCCTGGCGAGCGCACGCCAGCCTGCTCATCACTGCCCGCGACGGCACCCGCTACGTGGGCACGGGATTCTTCATCGGGCCACGCGTCCTCGCCACCGCGGGCCACTGTGTCTTCATCCGGTCGTCCAACCCCGCCCGGCACGGGTGGGCACGCTCCATCCAGGTGATGCCCGGCCGTGACGGGTCCGACCTCCCGTACGGGTCGTCGACCTCGACCCGCTTCCACAGCGTGCGGGGCTGGACCCGCGACGGCGACGACGAGTTCGACTACGGCGCGATCGTGCTGCCCGACCCCCTGGGGTCCCAGACCGGGTGGTTGGGCTTCGGCGCCTACAGCGACAGCACCCTGGACGGGCTGTACGGCAACCTCGCCGGGTACCCGGCAGACAAGCCCTCCGGGACCCAGTGGTACATGGCGCGACGTGTCACCGACGTCGGAACCCGCAAGGTGTACTACGACATCGACACGTTCGGCGGGCAGAGCGGCAGCGCGGTGTACCGGATCTCGTCCGGGAACCGCACCGCCTTCGGCATCCATGCCTACGGGACCGGGCCCAGCCCGTTCAACTCGGCCACGCGGATCACGCGGCCGGCCTTCGACAACTACCGGGCATGGAAGAGCGCCCACCCGTGAACGACCAGGCCCGGACCGTCCGAGGCCTCCTCGCCGACCCGCCGACCCCGGACCAGGACGTCACGGTGCGTGGCCACCTGGTGGACGAGGGCGGACACACCGTGCTCTGCGATCGCCTCGGCGAGACCTTCCCACCCCAGCCAGGCGGATCCACCATCCCGGTGTCCGGGATCGAGCTCTCCACGCTGCCCGGCACCGCCACCACCGGTGACACGACCTGGACCACGACACCACGCGTGATCATCGGGCGACTGTCCGGCCGGACGCTCGAGGTCCGGGCTGTCACCGGCCGGCCCTGACCTCGCTGTTGGCTCGACTCGTGGTGGCCATGACGTGACCCGGGAATCCACGAAGGCGCCTTCCGGGCGGAAGACGCCTTCGAGCAGCCCGTCGGGCTGAGCTGGGGGAAGGACGTCGGAAGGAGTGGGATGTGCCCCCTGGCTGACGGGCGGGCAACCCCTGGAGCATGGGCGTTGCATTGGCCGCTGCAGCGCCGGTCGGCCCATTGGATGCGGGGATCTTCAGCGCGCGGATCCGGCCGGGACCAGGCCGCGATTGATGAGCTGCTTGGTGACGAACACCTCGCTGTCGAGCAACTCGGCGGGCAACTGCCCGGTACGCACCAGGTGGATGACCCACTCCTCTTCGGGCGTGTACAGGGGTGCACGTGCTCCGGCGCCGGTGGCGCCGAGGGTCGTGGTCCCGACGCTGGGCTCGAGCGCTTGCTGCGGGAGGTAGCCCCGGGCGACCAGGCGTCGCAGCGCCTCGTCCTGGGTGACCTGGGCCGTCTCGGCAGCTCCGGTGGACGGGTCGTTCGTGTCTGGACGCACCGCCACCCACAGCGTGGCGACGGCGATGGTCAGCACGGCGGCGATCGCCGTCGTGCGAAGGAACCAGCGGTCTCGCGAGGGGTCTGGTGCTCCGACGGTCGTGACGTCGCGGGCGCGGCGTCCGGGGTCCGGCGTCGCGACGCCGGTGGGTGTGGTGGGTCGTGTCGTGGTGGTTTGCATGGTTTCGCCTTGTCGTGGTGTCGAGTGCGAGACCACCGTGCACACCGGGGGCAGCAAGATCGGAGCGATGCGGGAGCGCGCGGCTGCAGGAGGGCAGCAGGGCGTCGCTGCCAGGCTGCAGGCGGGCAGCAGATGGGACGGGGAGCCGTGTCGGTGTCACCGCGGTCGCCGCGGTTCCGGCGGTCAGCCACGACGGTCCTGGCCGCGGTCATCGAGTCCCGCCCATGCGGCGTCGATGCCTGCGAGCACCTCGTCGAGGTTGTCGGGCCCGTCGCCGACGAAGGTGACCATCCCGTCCCAGAAGGCGTCGTTGACCGCTGCCGGCATGAGGTCCGAGCCGTCGAAGCGCACCCCGTTGCCGTCGGCCACGGCGGCCCGCAGGGCCTCCGCGACGGGGCGGGCTTCGTCGGCGTACAGCGAGGTGTCGACGTCGCGATGCGGCGACAGGTGGAACCTGCCGTCGGCGAGGCGCGCGTTCGACCACTCAGGGCCCATGACGAATTCCAGGACTGCGCGGACTTCGGGCCGATCGGACAGCGCCACGAAGTAGTCCCCGCCGGTCAGGACGCGTCTGGTTGCTTCCTCCCCCAGGGGCGGGACCGCGAACGACGCAACGTCGGATCCCCAGTCCTCGATGTCGTAGGTGAAGGTGCCCTTGTGCACCAGCCAGCAGGGTGGCGGATCGTCCAGGAGCGCCTTGCTTGCGTCGACGTGCGACCGTTCCGCGGCATTGTCGCGGCCGCCCCAGACACGTCCCGGGGCGAGCACCAGCCGGTTGAAGCGCTCGAACGCCCGCCGGACGGGGGGGTCCGAGAAGGCAAGTTCACCGGCGACCCAGGCGTCGTAGGTTTCGGGGCCCTCGGTCTGCAGGAGGATTTCCTCGATCCAGTCCGTCCCCGGCCAGCCGCTGAATTCGTCGTCCTCTTCACCATGGCACCAGGGCGTGCGCCCATCGGCCTGGATCTGCTCGACCAGCGCCTCGAGCTCGGACCAGGTCGTGGGAACCTCGTAGCCGGCTTCAGTGAATTCCGGGACCGGGTACCACACGAGGCTCTTGCTGGCGAGCTCGTGGGGCACGCCCCACACGTGATCGTCGGTGGCCCGTGCGTTGTCGGCCCCGTCGCTCGCCACGGCGACGAGGTGTTCGGAGAGGTCCCGGTGGAGCTGGGACACGTCGAACCACTGGGACAGGTCCATGAGCAGGCCGTTCCTTCCGAGTTCGACGGCCGCGCCAGGCTGGGGGACGGCGCCCAGGTCGATGTCGGGCTCGATGATGGCGCCTGTCTCGAGGGCCACGTCGAAGAACGAGAACTCGAAGTCGTACTCGACCTGGATCCCGGTCGCGGCCAGGACGGCATGGATGCCATGCTCGGCGAACAGTTCGTCGTCGCTGTTCGAGAGCACCCGCACGGTCGTGCCGGCCAGCGGCCGGGTCGGGTCGCCCGGAGTCTCCAGCGGCGCCCAGTCCACCGCCGCCATCTCGGCGGTGTCCAGGTCGGGACAGCTCGGGTCGTCGAAGTACTCCACGCACTCGTCGGGGCGGAGGTCGCGAGCTGTCGCCGCCTCGGCCATCGCCACCGTGGCAGCCGGCCCCACGTCGAACACGCCACGAGGACCGTCGGGTCCCTCGAGCACCGCCACGGGAGCGTGCGGGTCGGGGTAGGGGGCGTCGGCGGACTGCAGCGCCCAGTGCAGGGCGGCGATCACGTCAGTCGGGACGGTCTCGCCCGCCAGGGCCACGATGTTCACGGCGTGCTGGGCGAGGTTGAGCGCCAGGTCCGGGTCCCGTTGCCGGTTGGCCACCGCCGTGGCCGCCAACTCTCGAGCGTGCGCCAGCTCGGCCGCGATGTTGGCCGCGCCTTCAGCCTGCAGAGCCGCGCCCTGGGCCTGGCGGGCGTCGCGACGCTGGGCCAGCGCGACCGTCGTGAGCCCGGCCCCGATGACCAGCGCGACGACCAGCACGCTGACCAGTGCGCGGAGGCGGCGGACGCTGCGGCGTTCGAGGGCGTGCTCATGGTCGCGACGGTCCGCCTCCTGGCGGGCGAGGTCGTCACGATGAGCGCGGCTGGTCGCGAGGAACGCATCCTCGTCGACGGTCGTGTCGACCCGCGACTCCGGTTGCCAGTCGTCGAACTGGATGAGGCGGGCGCCGGTGAGCAGGAAGTCGGGGTGGCGGTCGGCGGCCTCCCAGCTGGCGCTGGCCGTCGACAGTGCCCGGTGCAGTCGCAGGTCGTCGCGGGCGTCGTCGATCCACCGGCGCAGGCGCGGCCACGCCTCCAGGAGCGCCTCGTGGGCGACCTCGACGGTCGGTTCCCCGGTCGCGTCGTCGCGGTCCAGGGTCACCAGCCGGGCCCGGCCGAACCGTTCGAGCACGAGGTCGACCGCCTGCCGGCCGGCCGGGAGTCGCCCCAGCTCGCGGCGGGGAACCCGCCGTCGCGTGTCCTCGGCTCCCTCGCCCAGGACGACCAGCCGCAGGAACAGTTGTCGTGCCAGGGCGCGTTGCGGCTCGTCGAGGCCGTCGTGGACGTCCTCGGCACGGCGGGCCAGGATGCCCTGCATGCCGCCCAGGCCATCCAGCGCGGACTTGGTGAGCAGGGAACCGGCGCGTTCGTCGAACACCTGGGTCAGCGCGTACTGGAACAGCGGCAGCCCGCCGGGCTGGTGGGTGACCGCCGCGACCAACTCGGCGACCAGTTCGGGCTCGACGTTCACGCCGACCGTTGCCGCTGGGGCCGTGCAGGCCTGCTCGACCCCGGCAGCCGACAGCGGGGCCACCGTGACCAGCCCAGCCCGGATGCGTCCACCCAGGGCCGGGTCAGCCAGCGGCCGGTGCAGGAAGTCCGCCCGCAGGGTCACCAGGACGGAGACGTCGCTGGCCGGGTCGTCCACGGCCTCGACCAGCCCCCGCACGAACCGCTCGCGAATGGCCTCGTCGGTGACCAGGAACAGCTCCTCGAACTGGTCCACGACGAGCAACAACCGCCTGTGGTGGCGCGTGGCCAGCACGACCCGCAGCACGTCCAGCACGTCACCGTTCATGGCCCGCAGGAGGTCGTCGGCCCCGGCAGGCGAGACCCGGGCGAGCGCGCGGGCCAGGGCAGCGAACGGATCGCTGCCGGGCACCAACGTCGCCACCTCCCAGTCCGACGACGCGTTGTCGAGCGCCGGCAGCACCCCAGCTCGGACCACGCTGGACTTGCCACTGCCGCTGGGACCCACGACCGCGACCAGGCGTTGTTCTTCCAGTCGAACCAGGATCTCTTCGACCAGCCCGTCGCGGCCGTGCAGCAACGCCGCATCCTCACGGCGGAATGGCTCCAGACCCCGGTAGGGGTTGGCGACCGCTCCTACCGACGGCACGGACCGGGACCCTCCGGGCGCTGCCAGCCCGGGGTCCTGGCGCAGGATCTGGGCATGCAGGCCCTGCAGTAGCGGCGAGGGATCGGCCCCGAGCTCGTCACCCAGGACCCGTCGCCCCTCCTCGTAGACCTCCAGGGCCCGTGCGGACTGGCCAGACTGGTGCAGCGCCACCATCAGGTGACCCCGCAGCCCCTCACGCAGCGGCCGGCCCGCTACCAACCCTTCCAACTCCCCCACGATCGCGCGAGCCCGCCCCAGCTCGAGATCGGCCTCGATGCGGTCCTCGAGCGCCACGAGTCGCTGCTCCGACAGCCGCACGACGTCCGTCTGCAGCACCGGCTCGTCGCCCAGCTCACCCCACGGCATCCCCCGCCACAGCCCCAGCGCCTCTTCCAACAGCGTCCGGGCGCCCTTCGGATCGGATGCCATCCGGTCCCGTCCTCGCTCTGCCAGCTTCTCGAACCGGTGTGCATCGACCTCCTCGTCGGCCAACACCAGGACGTATCCCCCCTGCTCGCTCACGATTCGGTCCGCCCCCAGCTGTCCACGCAGCCGCGATACGTACACCTGGGCCGTCTTGCGTGCCGTCGACGGCGGCCGTTGCCCCCACACGCCGTCGACAACGGTCGACGTCGCAACCGTCGTGCCTGCCCGTTGGACCAACACCGCCAGCACCAGCTGCTGACGAGGACCACCCAGGCTCAGCTCGACGCCACCCTCCAGGACCCGCAACGTCCCCAACATCTGCACGTCCATCGCGACTCCCTGCAACCCGTGGGACGACCACCGCCCCGGGGCGCCCCGACCCCCTGCAGAACGTCACACGGACGCCATTGCTGCCCCAACGGCATCGTCTCACCCTAGACACCCTCGGAAGCAGTCCGGTTGCAGGCGACCAGACCGCCTGGAGTGCCACGCCTTCGTCCCCCGCGCGGCACTCGGAACCCGGTACCGCCCGTGCGTTGGTCCTCAGGGGGCCACACGGCCGAGCGGAACGACCCATCATCAACAACCACGGCGCCCAAGGCGGGCACGGACGACGTGCTGAGGCCGCATCGGCACACCGGCCCGTTCACGTCAACCGGTGGCCCGTGTCGTTCCAAGCCGTCCAAGGAGGTGTCGATACCGAACGATCCCCGGGGGTTTCGGGGGTCACCCCATGGTGTCGATGTCCCGTGCTCTCCCAAACTCGAAGGCCGCACTCCGAAGAATCGACGTCCGGATTGGGGCCGAGTCCAGGCGTGGTGTGCGCGAGTCCCACACAGGGCCGGAGGCAAGAGGCAACGACAGACCGGGGCGCCCAATGGACGCCCCGGTCGTGGGCGGAGGGAGAGGGATTTGAACCCTCGAGACCCGTAAGGGCCTACCCGCTTTCGAGGGCGGTGTGGCCCGTGCCGCCCCGTTATCGCCAGTAGCCCAAAGTGCCCTTGAGCAGGGGATACATGGATCGGCCGTGCCGCGCGGTGGCGCCCTCAGACGCACGCCTCACGTCACCGTGTATCAGTCGTGTATCACTAGTGGGGTCCAAGCACGGCTGACACGACAGCCCACGCGAGAGCGACTCGGGGGCTCATCGTGAGCCCCCCGGACGCAGCGAACCAGAGGCTCCAGGCGCGGGACGTGGTGGCGTTCGGCCAGGAGTTTGGCCGGGTGTTGTCGGACGGTCAGATCGTTGGGCGGGCTGAGCCGTTCGCGAAGGTGTTTGCGTCGTCGCGGGGGGTCAAGCGTGCGGTTGGGGTGATGGCCTGGGCCATCCTGGAAGACATCGCGCTGGATGCCCGGCTGGATGTCGAGGGTCGGCTGGTGGCCGACACCCACGTCCGCCGTATCGCCGACAACGTGGGGTTGTCGAAGAACACCGTGGCGAAGCATCTCGCCAGGCTGCGCGACAACGGGTTCGTGCTGCACGAGGAGCACCGTGCCGACGACTCTGGCTACTACTCCACGTCGCGGTACGTCCTGGACCCGTCGGCCTGTCTCGAGCGGTTCACCCACACCCCCACCACCGATGTTGTCCACAGCCCTGTGGAAAACTCCGGATCGACGGATCGGACTGAAACGGCCTCAGACGACGGTTTCGGACCGTGTACCAATTCTTGGGACACGGTGGCCGCGACCGTGTCCCAATCTGTGGGACACCGTGGATTGGGACACAACAACAAAGAAGTTGTTGTTCCTGAAGAGAAACAACAACAGGCCGAATCCGACGTCGACGAAGACGCGGGCGACACCGCCCGGCTGCGTGACGACCTGGTCGCCCTGGGCATCCCTGCCGACCGCGCCCGCCAGTTAGTCGACGACCACGGCGCCGCACGGGTCGCTGACGCCGTGGCGGCTGCCCACGGCGACGGGGTCCGCAGCCCCGCCGGATGGGTCGTCGCCGCACTGACTCGCGGCTGGGAAATCCCGGCCACCGACAGTCTCGAGCCGCAGCCCTCCCCTCCCCGTCGGCCCACTCCCCCGCCGGTCGACGAGCCGGGCGACGACGACCCGGCCCCGGACGTCCAGGCCCGGCGCGGCGACGTGTGGGCTGCTGCTGCCGCCGAGCTGCTCGACGACGAGACGCTTGCCTGCTTCGTCGCGGCCGAGACCCGCGGTCCGCTGGCCGGGTTTGCCCTGGCTGGCCCCAGGCTGCTGCGCGCCCGGATCGCCGGCCGCCTCGCGGCGGCTCATCTCGCCCGGCCTGACCTGTCGCTGCCCGACGCGATCGATGCAGCCCGGCCGCGTCTGGCCGACCTCGAGCTGCCTGGCGAGCTGCCGCCGTGTCCCCATCAGTCGCCGGACGCGAGTCCGGCGGCGCTTGATGTCCGGCTTGCCGTCGCGGCGGGCCGTTCCCCCCAACCGGCCGATGCCGGTGTGTCTGCAAGGAGCTGACATGGAAGACCTGCCGCCCTACGACGGCCACCCCCCGGCCCCACCACCCCGCGACGACTTCCTCGCCGCCCTGGCGGTGTGGCAGCGGTGGCTCGGTGTGGACGACGACACCACGATCGGCCAGCTGCGGGCCCTGGTGGACCCGTCCGGTCAGGCGGTGACGCCATGACCGACCAGATGCCGCCGGATCTGTCCCAGTTCGCCCAGCGGTTCACCCCCGCCGGACCTGACGTGGACGCGTTGACGTCGCCCAACGCGGTCGCTGCCCTGTTGTCGGATCGGCTGACCGGCCGTGACCGGGAGCACTGTCTGCTGGTCGGGGTCGACACCCGCCACCGCCCGCTCGGGGTGGTGACGGTGTCGATCGGGTCGGTGAGCCACACGTTCATGTCGCCCCGGGAGATCTACCGCGACGCGATCGCCATGGGCGCCTCAGCCGCAGTGGTGGCCCACAACCACCCGTCGGGGGACCCGACCCCGTCGGCGGACGACATCGCGGTGACCCGCCGGCTGGTGTCGGCCGGTGAGCTCATGGACGTCCCACTGCTGGACCACGTCGTCATCGGCGACCACGGCTTCACCTCACTGGCCCGCCAAGGGCTGCTGTCGCCGGCAAAGAGCTTCGAGGCGGCTCTGTATCGGCAGCGCTACGACCAGGCCCTCGGATCACTGCCCGAAACCGTGTCGCACGCCCCGACCCCACCCGCCCAGCCGGCCGGGCCGTCGCCGTTCGCCGGCGAACCAGCCCGCCGGCGGGGGGTGTCGCGATGACCGGGCCGCAACGGGTCGACCGGCTCACCGGCCATATCGCCGGCGAGACCGCGGCGTGGTGTCTCGAGGTCCGCCACCTCGCCGCCGAGGCCGCCTGCGAAGCCGAACGTCGCCTCCGCAACGGTGTGGCCGGCGGGTCCGCCCTGGTCGACCTGGCCGAACACCTCGAACTCCTCGCCGGCCTGTGCGAAGACACCGCCGGCATCGCCGGCGACGTCCTCGCATCCATCACCACACCGACCCGCCGCAACCCCAGGAGGTGACCGCCATGGCGACCCGCAAGCAACGCCACCAGACCGCCCTCGACACGCTGACCGCCGAGCTGAAGCGCATCGTCGAGTCCGGCGACTTCGCCGCCTGGTGCACCCGCATGGCCAGGTTCCGGACCTACTCCCCCGGCAACCGCCAACTCATCGCCACCCAACGACCCGACGCCACCCGGGTGGCTTCCGTCAAGACGTGGAACTCCCTCGGCCGCACCGTCATCAAGGGCGAACGCGGCATCGTCGTCAACGTCCCCCGCCCGTACTGGGTCAACCACGCCGGCAAGCGCATCAAGCCGCCCCGTGACGGCGTCTTCCCACCCGGCGGGGCCCACGAGAAGATCGCGTTCGGGACGGGCTACGTCTTCGACATCTCCCAGACCGAAGGCGACCCGCTCGACGACGGCCCGACCGCCCCGAACCGGGCACCCGACGACCTTGCGGCGCACCTGTTCGACCACTGCCGCACCGAAGGGGTCGCGGTGGAGTATCGCGACGGGATGCCGCCCGGCCTGTCCGGCTACTGGCGCCCCGCCACCGACACGATCACGCTCAACGCCGGCGACTCCCACGGCGACCAGGTCGCCACGCTCGCCCACGAACTCGCGCACCGTCACGACCCGCAGCTCCGGAACGCGCTCGACGCCCGCGACCCGCGGTACTACCGCCACCACCAGGCCGACTGCGAAGCCGTCGCCGAAGCCACAGCCCACACCATCGCGGCGCTGTACGGGTTCGACCTCACCGCCACCTCCGGCCACTACATCGCGTCCTGGGTCGGCAACGACACCGACCGACTCGCGGGCCTGGCCGACCGGGTCGGACGGATCGTCGACACCATCTGCCCACCCCACCAGGCCGCAACGGCCCCGACGACGGCGGCCCCGTCAGCGCCGATCGCCCGGGCACTCCCACCGGCAGCACCCGCTGCCAGGGCGGTGCGGTGATGGGGCTGGAGACCATCGCAGGCGAACTCGCCGGCAGACCCACCCTCGACCGCACCGGGCCCGACGACGCGGTCCGGGCATGCCTGATCGTCGAAGACCACCCGACCCTTCCCGAGATCCTCACCGTCGAGCTGCGCGGCCGCAACGCCGTCGTAGTCGCCGACCGGCTCGCGTCCGCGAACGGCCAACCGGTCAGCGCCGACATCTGGACCTCCCCGGTCCGCGACCCGAACCTGCCCTACCGGGCCACCCGCATCGAACCCGCACTCGCCCACCCCGACGCCGTCACCACGCCGGGCCTGTCGATGACTCGGCAGCTCCACGAACAGATCATCGACCTGTATGCCGTCCCGGTCGCCGAGGTCCTGGCCGGGATCCGCCCGCCCCGGTCGGTCGGCCCGCTCCTGCATCCAAGCCTGGCCGACAAGTTCGCCCGGCTCGCCCGACCGCTCGGACGCGGCCGCGTCGCGATCACCGCCAGCCACATCCAGGCCGGCCACCCCCGCATCGACATCGCCGCGGCCGTGCGCATTGGCGACCGCACCCACCCGCTCTCCGTCGGCGTCAACGTCACCGGCCAGCAGCCCGTCATCGACACCGTGATGTCACCGCGGTTGCGGATCCGATCCATGCCACGCCCGCCCGCACTCGGCGTGACCCGCCTGCAGACCTCCCAGACCCGCCCCTACTCCCCCGGCGGTAGCGCCGGCCACACGGCCCACCGATGAAGCTCGAGCGCCTCGTCCACCGCCGCCAGGTCCAACGCCGACGCGTCCCCCTCGGCGGCGACCTGCGACGACAGCGTCACGCCCTCCTGGCGCAGCAGCTCGAGGAAGTCGACCACCTCTCGTTCGCGACGTCGCCGCTCGTCACTGTCGAACTCACCCACAACACGCTCCTCCGCCGAGCCCAGCATGCCCGCCCAGACCGTCGTCGCGCATGCTCGTCCACGCAGATGTGGACGACCTGCGGCATCACCGCCCACCTGAACCGACCACGAACTGCCGGAAGGAACCGTCATGACCATCCCCGTCTCTGACCCGTCCACCGACGAACTCGCCGCCATGCTCCGTGCCGGCGCCACGGGCCACGTCCCCACCGAAGCCGCCGTCGAGCTGATCATCCGCCACGGTGGCTGGCCGCCACGCCTGCTGGCCAACGGGCACGTCGACACCTGGCCGGCTACCCACGACCAGCCTGCCATGGCGTCCGTCGACTGGGACGCCGTCGCCGACCGACTCGCCGACCACGGCGCCCAGGGCCCGGCCGCATCCAGCTCCGAACGGGCAATCCTGGCCGTGGCCACCTCACTGGCCGGCCGCCACGACATCAACCTCGGCGACCTGCTCCCGCGTCTGGACGCGACCAACGCCGGCCTGGTCGCGGGCGCCGTCGGACACGCCTGCAACAGCGGCATCCGCGTCGCCATCCACCGTCCACCGCCGGCGCCGAGCATCCACGACCTCCTCACCAGGACCACAAGCCCCCAACCCAGCCCGCCCGAGACGACCCGACGAGGGGGACTTCGGCCATGACGACCTCGACCATCCCCGTCAGCCAGCCAGGGCAACGCCTCATGCAGAACCGTCGGTGCCGCGCGGCCGGCCAGCCCGCAGGCACCAGCCGGCACGAACATTCCGAAACGGCCGCGCAGCAAGATATGCACAGTGCATCACTGTCGCCCCACGGGGGCGACAGCGACGCCTGTGCAGGGTGGTGCCACCCGCGGGGTGGCACCACCAAGACCCGGGTGCGCCCGAGCGCGGGCGCACCCCAACACCCCAACCCCGAGAGGCGATCGTGAAACCGGCGGCTGCGCGTCGTCCACGCCGGCACGGGCCGTTCCGGCGGCGGCTGACCGTGTCGTTCACCGACGACGAACACGCCGCCATCGCCCGGGCTGCCGCCGCGTCGGGGCTATCGCTGGCGGCATGGTGCGCCCAAGCCTGCCTGGCGCTGCTGGACTCGCGGCTGGCCGCCCCGTCCGGGGTAGACCGGCAGTTGGCGACCGAGCTGGCCCAGGCACGCACCCAGGCGATCCGGATCGGGACCAACCTCAACCAGGCTGTCCACAAGCTCAACGAGACCGGCCTACCACCCGACGGACTGCTCGAGGCAGCCGTCGATGCGGCCCACGCCACCGCCACCCTCAAGACGCTCGCGGAAGATGCGGCCGGTCGGGTCGGAGCACGGCCATGATCGGCAAGGTCGCACGACGCGGATCCCGCCTCGGCGGCCTGCTGGCCTACCTGTTCGGCCCGGGACGTGCCGAGGAACATGACAACCCGCACGTGGTCGCGTCCTGGCTCGGACCCGACGTCGGCGACGACCTGGCGGAGCTCCAGGCGATGATGCGGCTGCCACTGGCGCTCGCGACGCACCCGCCCGACAAGCATGTGTGGCACTGCGCCATGCGCGCCGCACCCGAAGACCGCCAGCTCACCGACGACGAATGGGCCCAGATCGCGACAGACGTCGCCGCACGGGTCGGGCTCGACGCCGGCGATGGCACAGCTGCCTGCCCCTGGGTCGCCATCCGACACGCCGACGACCACATCCACATCGCCGCGGTTCTCGTCCACGAAGACGGCACCGTCGAGGCGGCCCGGGGCGACTTCTGGGCCGTCGCCAAGGCCCGCCACGCTGCCGAAGACCGCTACGGGCTGCGTCCGACCGGTCCGACAGACGGGACCGCCCCGTCACGGCCCACACGTGGTGAGACTGAAAAGGCAGCCCGCAACAACCGCCCCGTCGAACCGCGCGTCTCGCTGCGTCAGGAGGTCCGCATGGCCGCGGCAGCCTCGGCCTCGGCGGACGGGTTCGTCGAACACCTCGACAACGCCGGGATCGTCGTGAAGCTGCGCTACTCCACCGTCAACGACGACGAGATCACCGGCTACTCCGTGGGCTGGCCCGGCGACCGAACCGCCGACGGCCACCAGATCCTCTACGGCGGATCCAAACTCGCCAAGGACCTGTCCTGGCCACGACTGCAACAACGCTGGGACATCGAGCCTGCCGACGGCAACCCATGGCAGGCCACCACCGCCGCAGCCGACCAGGCCATCGCCGAGCTGACAGCGGACCCAAGCCACGCCGGCGACATCGCCTACACCCTGGCCGACCTCCTCGACGCCTCCGCCTGGGCACAAGAACGTCGACGCACGGGCCCATGGCACCACGCGGCCGCAGAACTTGACCGCCATCGCAGGCCTCCTGCATCGATCGGTCCGGCCGCACGCAGCCTATGGGCCGCCCGACGAGCGATCGTTCGCACCGGACGATCGGGCGACGGAGGCGACGCCGCGGCCGCCGCCCTCCGGTTGGCCGCTCTACTGATCGTCCTCAGTCACCAGCACGGCAGCACCGCCACCACGGCCGCACATCTCCTCACCACACTCGGCCATCCGGCCCCGCAGTCGACGCCTCACACACGGCCCCGACGGCGGCCCACGGGCGGGCACCTGACGGCCTCATATAGTCCTCTTCCCGGAACCCCGCCGCACAATGCTCATCGCGCCCGATGAGGTTCCATGAGAGAGAGGCCGTTGGGAATGCAGTCGGTCGACTACCGCACCGACCTGCGCCACCTCGCCGGGCCGCGTTCGTGGATCCGCCCACGGCTCGCAACCAGGTCTGGCAGCTGGACGTCACCGAGTTCGAGATCACCACTATGTGGGAGCCGGCGCATCGCCGTTGCGCGTACTCCTGCGCCAAGTTCGAGTTCCGGTGGCATATCGCCCCGACTCCGCCGAGGCGGTCGCGGCGGTGCAGCGGGCCCTAGACGAAGTCGACGTGCTGCTGGGCCACAGCTTGCTCGACGATGTCACCGGGCCCGACGGGACGGTGCATCCGGTCAAAGGTCGTGACCGACAACGGTCCTGACCTCCAATCCCAACGAGCGATGAGAACAAGCTAGTCACACAGACCAGGCCTTCCCTCCTTAGGATCGACGGCCCCACCGAGAGTGCCAAGTGCAGGTAGTTCTCCCGAACTGGGTTGTCGTCACTTCTGGAAGATCGCCAAATGGCACACCCCAATCCAAATCACGTTTGCGCGACAGGCGGACTGTCATGCTGGAGAGGCGCCGGTCCCGCGGGGCGCGAGCATCGCCTGAAGCCGAGAGTGCATAAGTTCGTGTCCGACAATCTTGGGATGCAGAGTATGGCTGCGCCACACTGGGTCGAAGGGGGCCACCAAAAGATGAAGGGCCTCGTCAGAGGAAGAGACACCGAGCCTGCACGCTTCGTACCCTTCCAGATCATCCCAGAAGCTGCTGAAGAGCACTCCAGACCCAGCACCTAGGACGGCATCTGCGATCGCCATGTTGACTTCATGCGTCTTGTCATTGATCCACATCCGCGATCCGAGGCTAAGGCCTGCGCAGAAATCGTGATTCAACGGGTTTGCAGGGAACAGTCGCGGATAGCCCATGACCAGAATGGTTGCGTCGGGCGCACGCGCCCTGAGATCGACTATCGCAGCCGACAACTGGGCGCGCATGGCCGACACAGCGGCGTCGAACTCCCCCTCCGGACACTGGTTGACGAGATAGGAGAATACTGCGCCGAGCGCATCCCTCTCCAAGGCTTGTTGAAGTAGGTCCACCCAACTATTGATGAAACAGTACGTCGCCGTGTCCGCAAACCCTGAGTCGTTGCCGCCGATGGTCATCGTGATAAGGTCCGTGTTCTCATCAACGAGGTCAAACTGCGATAGTTGATTGACGGGTGACCCCTCTCCTCGGTCAAGCAGAGGATCATCCGGCCATTGACGACAGTGGCCGCCCAGTCCGTCAACTTCGGGCTCCAGAGCCTCTTCGCTGCTTAGCGAACTCCAGCGCTCCTCATATTTGGGTCCCAATGCAGCGTAGCAGTCTGGCGAATTCGAGAAGCCGACGTTTCGCAGATTTGGGATCTCCGCCCCGCTACACGCTGCAAATTTGAACGCCCCCACACTCAGTGACTCTGCCAAGAGTTGTGGGTATGACTTTTGTGAACGATGACACCGATTTCTTGTCCCATTTGTGCCAGCAATGTAGTCGCCGCTATCGTCGTACCCGACCACGGCCCCTTCACCCGAGCTATAGGAGTCCCCGAGGGCGATGTAGGTGTCATATGTGAACGTGCCGGTCTCGTAGCGGAAGGAGCGGATAAAGGGCTCTCCGCTCGGCCATCGCATGGTTGCCGTGAAAACGAAGCCACTTCCGCCATTGGCCGGCTGCATGAGGCAGTCGACCCTTGCTTCGTCGACACGGTCACACGTGAGCTCCGAGGGATCCGCGGCCCCGACGGTGGTCGCGTCATAGTCGATTGTGGCCAAGGGGAAGCCGTCGAACTCCGTCGAGGCAGATAGTGTGACCTGGCTGGCTTCTCCAATTGGAATGGTGGTCACGGTGCCGTCCCCGGGAGTCTGGGGATCGAAGCCGTAGACCTGGTCCTCGGGGAAGCCGACCCAAGGGATAACGCGTACACCCTCGGCTACTACCGGCCCGGTTCCATATGGGGCAGGACCGGTGTCGTCGCTCCAGTCCACGTAGCGCATGTCTACGGAGCATTCGCCAGAGCAATCCGCACCTACGGCAACTTCTCGAACTGCCCCTTGGTACAGGACCCACGAGTCGTTTCCTGCATGGACCGCTCGGTCCGAGTTCACCACGGACCCGGACTCCACCGCTATGGCGGAGTCGCTTGCCGCGGAGAATCCTGTGGTTGCGTAGCGCACCTCCAAGTGGACGGCTTCGATGACTCCACCGTCGTAGGCGTAGATGCCGTCCCAGTCACCCGGGGCAGGCGTGGTCGCATTGCCGTCACGATTGGTGTCCCCACCCGCGGTGTCATCCCGCAACGACGTGAACACCACCGGCTGGTCGGCCGTGCCGTTGACCTGCAGGGTCCCCTCCACCCGCAACCGGGCATCGAAGGACTTGACCACCGTTCCGGCCGCCACCGTCAACGACACCCCCGACTCCACCGTCAGGTCGAAGAAACCTAGAGAGACATCGGGCCCATCGAATGGCAGCGTGAGATCACCGACGAGGTTCCCTTGCAGCACGAGCAGCTGGACGGTGTTGGCCTGGGCGACGTTGCCGGTCAGACTGGCTGGGTTCAACTGCGGCGAGGTCACCAGCAACGCTTCACGGTTGACGTTGGCCACCACGTTGTCCTGCACTCGTGGCTGCAACGTTGGGACCAGCGAAGGCGCATGGTGCACATGAATCCCGTGGCCGTACGCCGTGTGGTCGTAGTCGTTGGAACTCCACCCCGAGCTGCCCGAGGCGCGCCCGCCCGACACGTTGTTGCCCGACACGGTGGTGGGTGACACCGACGCGAGCGCACCCCGCTGCTCGATCGCAATCAGCTCCGGCTGGTACTCACCAGCCAGGTTCGTGACGGTGTTGCCCGTGATTGTGACCGGCCCGAGCACGTCCCCATAGATGGACGACCCATGGGTGAACGTCGAGTCGGTGATCGACACCGACGAGAAGTTCGGGTCCAGCCCCGTCTCCTCGCCGCTGTCGACGTCGAAACCTACTCTGGCATACCGGACATCGGCGCGATCGATGTCCAGCGACACAGGCAGCGGCGAGGACGCGTCGTAGGCGTAGATGCCGTCCCAGTCACCCGGGGCAGGCGTGGTCGCATTGCCGTCACGATTGGTGTCCCCACCCGCGGTGTCATCCCGCAACGACGTGAACACCACCGGCTGGTCGGCCGTGCCGTTGACCTGCAGGGTCCCCTCCACCCGCAACCGGGCATCGAAGGACTTGACCACCGTTCCGGCCGCCACCGTCAACGACACCCCCGACTCCACCGTCAGGTCGCAGGTG
>NZ_JAHOPH010000019.1:57767-58541 GCF_019798055.1 Salsipaludibacter albus
GAACACCACCGGCTGGTCGGCCGTGCCGTTGACCTGCAGGGTCCCCTCCACCCGCAACCGGGCATCGAAGGACTTGACCACCGTTCCGGCCGCCACCGTCAACGACACCCCCGACTCCACCGTCAGGTCGCAGGTGAGAGTGTGGACCACGTCAGCCGTCCATGTTTCGTTCGTCGCGACCTCGCCACAATGCTCGATTGCCGGTTCTGACACGGTGAACGCGATCGTGGCCATGTCAGTCGCACCATCGGGATCCATGCCGGTCACCGTGAACTCGCCCGACCCGACCGCTGTGGGCGTGCCCTGGATGGTCGCGGTGTTGTCACCGTTGTCGACCAGCTCGAGCCCGTCGGGCAACCCCTCACCCGCAAGCGCGACATCGTCGCCGTCAGGATCGCTGGCCGTGACCTCCACCGGAACGAGTGTCACGCCGACCACGCCCGACACCTCCGCCGGCACATCCAACACCGGCGGAGAGTTCGCCGGCTCCGACACGGTGAACGCGATCGTGGCCATGTCAGTCGCACCATCGGGATCCATGCCGGTCACCGTGAACTCGCCCGACCCGACCGCTGTGGGCGTGCCCTGGATGGTCGCGGTGTTGTCACCGTTGTCGACCAGCTCGAGCCCGTCGGGCAACCCCTCACCCGCAAGCGCGACATCGTCGCCGTCAGGATCGCTGGCCGTGACCTCCACCGGAACGAGTGTCACGCCGACCACGCCCGACACCTCCGCCGGCACATCCAACACCGGCGGAGAGTTCGCCGGCTCCAA
>NZ_JAHOPH010000019.1:58548-73028 GCF_019798055.1 Salsipaludibacter albus
CACCCGCAAGCGCGACATCGTCGCCGTCAGGATCGCTGGCCGTGACCTCCACCGGAACGAGTGTCACGCCGACCACGCCCGACACCTCCGCCGGCACATCCAACACCGGCGGAGAGTTCGCCGGCTCCAACACGGCCTGTGCGGCTTCGGTCAGGATGTCGTCAGCGACGGCGCTAGGCCCTCCCAAGGCCACGACCTGCGCGACACCCAGCCTGGCGATCTCGTCCATGACGACTTGGGGCACCGACCCGGATGGTGGCACCAGCAGAACCGGACCATCCGTCACGGCCCCGCCAGCCAGGGCATCAACGAGTGGGTCCCTGCCCCGAGCCAGATAGGCCGTGCTTGCGCCCGACGGGAACTGATGTCGCGACACCTCCACCGCCGTCGCGTACCTGTTCGTCCCGGCCAACCGCGACGATGACCGCCCTTGGGCGGCTTCGATCAGGATGTCGTCAGCGACGGCGCTAGGCCCTCCCAAGGCCACGACCTGCGCGACACCCAGCCTGGCGATCTCGTCCATGACGACTTGGGGCACCGACCCGGATGGTGGCACCAGCAGAACCGGACCATCCGTCACGGCCCCGCCAGCCAGGGCATCAACGAGTGGGTCCCTGCCCCGAGCCAGATAGGCCGTGCTTGCGCCCGACGGGAACTGATGTCGCGACACCTCCACCGCCGTCGCGTACCTGTTCGTCCCGGCCAACCGCGACGATGACCGCCCTTGGGCGGCTTCGATCAGGATGTCGTCAGCGACGGCGCTAGGCCCTCCCAAGGCCACGACCTGCGCGACACCCAGCCTGGCGATCTCGTCCATGACGACTTGGGGCACCGACCCGGATGGTGGCACCAGCAGAACCGGACCATCCGTCACGGCCCCGCCAGCCAGGGCATCAACGAGTGGGTCCCTGCCCCGAGCCAGATAGGCCGTGCTTGCGCCCGACGGGAACTGATGTCGCGACACCTCCACCGCCGTCGCGTACCTGTTCGTCCCGGCCAACCGCGACGAGTCTGGGGACGCCTCGGCAACGACCGCCACCAGTCCCGAGATGACCATGAGCACCGCCAAAAGCAGAGGGCAAAGGACCGTGATCCGCCCAAGACCCCCATCGCGCAAGGCCATCGTGCCGCAAGTTCTCAATGCTGCCAATCGAAGACTCCCACGAGACGTTCACTTGTTCCGAGCCAGCGGCACTGATGACAAGCCCCGGTCCCCATGTCGCTGCGCTGGCAACCATAGGGGGGCGAAAACCCTCAAGAAGGCTGGAGGCGTAATCTGGGACTTTGGTCCTAGCGAAGGTTGTCTACGGGCATCTGCGTCTCAGCGTCCGGGTACTGCCGGATCTACCTGAAGCACAATGCGACAGAACCAGGCCCATTGCCTCATGTCGGACATGGTCCGCTGGGCCGAGGGGTTTGCAGGGGATATATGTGGCTCGGCAGGCGTCGAGTTGGGTCGTGGTGGCGGCGACGACTCCAAGGTGCAGGCACGATCACCTGTGATCTCCGGCCCGGCCGCGTCCCCGCCGACGCTGGAACGTGTCCTAGACCGTAGGGATCACAGGTAGAGGTGACAGTTCCGTGACTTGGAGGGTCACGGGGAGAACTCTTCTGGGTGTCGAAGCCGAAGAGAAAGTCTCCCCGTGACCTCTGCAGACGTTATCTACCAGCGCCGTGTCCGTGTGCTCACCCTGGCCGCCGAGTTGGGCAGCGTGGCCGCCGCCTGCCGGGCTGTGGGCGTGTCCCGGGCCTCCTACTACCTGTGGAAGGCCCACGCCGACGCCTACGGCCTGGACGCGTTGCGGCCCCGCGCCCGCCGCCGGCCGCGCCAACCCAACGAGACCCCGCTGTGGCAGGTCGAGATCATCCTGGCCGAAGCGATGTCGCGTCCAACGCTGGGCGCCCGCCAACTGCTGGTGTTCCTCGCCGACCGCGGCATCGACCTGTCCGCATCCGGGGTCCAGAAGGTGTTGAACCGGCACCAGCTGGGTCGACGCAGCCAACGCCTGACCGCACTGGCCCAGGTCACCGCCGTGACCGACGGACCGGTGGTCGACCGGGCCCTGGAGGGCCGTTCGGGTTCTGCCACTTCGCCGCCCAACCAGGCGATCTGGTCGCCCTGGACACCTTCTACGTCGGCAAGCTCAAGGGCGTGGGCAAGGTCTGGCAGTTCACCGCCGTCGACACCCACACCCGCTGGGCGGTCGTGCAACTGATCACCGGCGACAAGACCGCAGCCGCCGCCGCGGCATTTCTGGACCTGGTCATCAAGCGGCTCGACGACCTCGACGTCACGGTCAGCGGTGTGCTCACCGACCGCGGACCCGAGTTCGTCGGACGCGACTTCACGGGCCATACCGACCTGCTCGAGGTGACCCACCACAAGACCCCGCCCCGGTCACCCAACCACAACGCCGTGTGCGAACGCTTCCACGGCACCGTGCTCCACGAGTTCTTCCGCGTCGCGTTCCACCGCGAATTCTTCACCACCCTCGACCAGCTCGACCGGCAACTCCAGACCTGGATCCACCACTACAACCACCGCCGCACCAACCGCTCCGACTACATGCGCGGCCGCAGCCCCCTCCAAGTCCTCCACCAGCACCAAACCACCATCAGCGACCTAGCATGACCACCCACCCAGAACCGTTCACCTGTCACCACAACCCGTCAACCGGACGTCCTAGACGGGACGACTTCCCCGACGAGCGCGTACTTCACAGAGATGGTCAGTCCAGGACCGGGAGGTCGAGAGTCCTCAGGGCTTCGTAATGGGCCTGGTCGTCATCGCGATACTCCTGATACAACGTTGGCCCAACGCGCGGGAGTTCGCGCAGGTGGCGAGTTGGGCGGGCGACTGCGACCAAGGGGATGGCGCGTCGGGTGGCGGCGACTGCAAGCCAGATGTCGACCATGCCGGTCGTCGGGAGGTCGTCCAGTCCCAGTCGGAGGGTGTCCGTGTGCATCGCCACGGTGCCGGTGCCCAGGACGTGCACACGCCGGTCTTCACCCAGCTCGGTGCCGAAGTGCAGGACCTTGCTCCTCGATGCGAAGTACGAACTCACGGGAAGTTCCAGCACTGCGCCGTGGTAGCCCACGACTGCACGACGGTCGTACTGTTCCACCTTGGCGATCAGCCCGTCGACGTAGTCGTCCGGGTAGTCGATGTCGTCGTCGACCATCAGGTGGTAGCCATCGGGCACGACGTCGCTGAAGGCGGCCTTTCCGTTGTCCCGCAGGTCACCCAGCTCGTGGCTGTGCGACACGACGATTCGTGGGTGGTCGAGGACGCCGGGTGTGTCCGGGTAGTGGTTGAGGTGGACAGCCAGCAGATCGGTCTGTGGCAGCAAGGTCGACACAACGTGTTCGAGGTGGCGGCGACGTTGGGGGATCGATGCCAGGGTGATCGCGACCGGTTCGCGCCGTGGCGGAAAGCCGACCCGTCCTCGATCCACCATCGAAACTCGATGCTCGCCCCCCACCGCGGAGCCGACCCCCAAACCAATGTCTCCTGCGCGGCGGCCGCCTCGAGACGGGGACGCCAGCAGCCCCTTGATCGCTACATCCACCTGGACATGCGCCCGGGGGACGATGGCGGCCGCGGCCCGAGCATGCCAGTCGGCCCAGGGACGAATGGTGTCGACGTCCAGGAAGCCCACGCGTCCCAGCGCGGCGTCACGCCATCCAACCAACCCGACCACATCTGGCCTGGCATCGTTTGCTGACGGCACACGCACCTCCACGACCAAAGCGTTTCGGCTCGCCAGCATCGCGTGCTGCTCAGCCACCGCAGCAGCACCTGCCGGGTCACGGACGACAGCCAAAATACGGCCGCGAGCGTGCCGCAGACCGAGGTTGATCGACCAAGCCTGAGATCGGCTCGTCGCCGTCAGGAACCACCGCACCCGCGTATCGTCCATCGGCTGACGTGGCCCCAGGTCGTGGTGTCCTGGGGCCTGCCCCGGATCGTGGTCGGCGACATCCTGTGTGCTGTCTGCCGCCGGGTCGAGTGCTGATTTGGGCTGCGACAGCGGGGGCGGCGTCGCCACACCGCGGGCATCCACCACGATCAGCTCGTCGTCGTGGTCGAGGACCGCCAGCACGTCAGCGATGGCGTCGTCGAATGGATCGATGCTGGCGGCCCCCGAGTCCTCGACGTCGTCGTGTCGGGAAACGTCGGCCTCATCAGCGGGTGGGCCGTCCGGTGCGATGGCGATCACGACACTGAGTCGAATCATTGCTGAGGCAGGCAACGGCGCCTGGTCCGTGCGCGGGTCGGTGACCGGCGGTTCTCGGCCGGGCAGCACCCACCCGCGATTCAGGTCGAGCCGCCGGCCGACTCGACCCGGGTTGGGTGGTACCACGGACCTACGGGGCGTGTCGGTCGTCATGCCTTGTCGGCAGTGTCCGTGCCGTGGCGGAGCCGGTCGACGATCTCGTCAAGGCGGAGCACAGCCGCAGAGACGCCCCGGCTGGTGTCGAGACCGACCTGTTCGACAGCTGTCTCGGTCCGGTCCAGGTGCTCCTCGACGCGACCGAGTTCCGCTCGAGATGACGCCAGTTGGCCGGCCAGGTCGTCATGGGCTGCCGCCTGCGATGCCCACACGGTCTCGGCCTGTTGCTGGCCCTCCCGAACGTCTGCATGCAACCTGCCGACCTCACGCTCGACCCGAGCCACTCCGCTTCTGACGTCGCGGGTCACACGTGCCCCCTTGACTGCGTCACGACTCGCCAGAACGAGAACCAGACCGAGCAGACCAAGCGCACCCCACGCAGACCCGACGACGACCACACCCAACACGCGCCAGGCACTCTCGAGTCCGGCAAGCAGACGCCACGCCAAGACAACCAGTCCCAGCCCGGTCAAGGCATGCAGAGCCACCCATGCTCGTACCAAGATCGCCTTGGACATGAACCCCCGATGGTGCGACGCCAAAGGCTCGGCTGGCCAGACTACCGCTGGACAGTCAGATCCTGAGAAATCCAGGGAAGCCGATGCCGTTGAACGGCAATGGGTGCTCGCGACGAAGCCGGCCTTGGGACTGTGGTCATGCATCGGCAACGACCGCAGTCGCAATTCGCCCTGAGACAATGGTGATCGTCGTCAACACGCCTACCTTCGCGTGGGTCGAGGGGAAACCAGGTGAAGTACTGGCCAGTTGTTGGAACGATTGTCGTGGTCATGGTGCTGGCCAGCAGTGGTGCGGTTGCCGTCTCGCGGGCCGACCACGTGGAGACCTCGCGGTTGTCGGGCGCGAACCGGTACGCCACCGCAGTCACCGTCTCCGAGTATGAGTTCCCGACCGGAGCCGACCGCGTCTATCTGGCCCGCGGTGTCGACCCGCTCGTTGACGCCCTGGCCGGTGGGGCCCTCACCGACGGGCCAGTTCTGCTGGTGCCCCCGACCGGCACCGTGCCGGCTGTCGTCACCGACGAGATCGCGCGCCTGGCCCCCACCGAGGTCGTCGCGCTGGGTGGCCCCGCAGCCATCTCCCGAGCCACCCTCACCGACGCCGCCGACGACGTCGCGACGTCCCGGTTGTCGGGCGCGAACCGGTACGCCACCGCAGTCACCGTCTCCGAGTATGAGTTCCCGACGGGAGCCGACCGCGTCTATCTGGCCCGCGGTGTCGACCCGCTCGTTGACGCCCTGGCCGGTGGGGCCCTCACCGACGGGCCAGTTCTGCTGGTGCCCCCGACCGGCACCGTGCCGGCTGTCGTCACCGACGAGATCGCGCGCCTGGCCCCCACCGAGGTCGTCGCGCTGGGTGGCCCCGCAGCCATCTCCCAAGCCACCCTCACCGACGCCGCCGACGACGTGGAACCGCCGTCCTCGTTCCCCACGTTGACCAGGATCAGCCGCGATACGGATCATGGCGTGGGAACCAGCCAGATCAGCGGTGATGGTCGCTGGATCTACTACACGGACAAGCGCCCAGACCCAGTTGACGACATTGTGTGGGAGTTCTTCCTGTGGAGGGTCGATACCGAGACCTTGGAACGGACACGTATTCCGACCCCGGCCTCGTGGGACAGCATCTATGGCTACCCGGCCTTGGTGGATGTGAACGACAACGGCCGGTGGCTCGTGTTCACCAGCAGCGAACTCGGCCACCCAGCCGTGCTCGACGCCCAAGATGGATCGGTCGAACTCCTGCCAGTAAGCGACGACATCAGCCCGATTTCGGCCGACATCTCGGCCGACGGCCGGTACGTGCTAACAACGGACGGCTACGACGGGCGGCTGGTGCTGTGGGATCGCCAACAAGAGGAGTTGACCGAGCTTCTCGACGCTGACTCGGCAGTACCTCAGCTCTATCACCTGAGCAACTCAGGCCTTCTGGTGGCGTACCAAAGTGTCACCAACGGGGCTCGTGAGACAGCCGTCTACGACCACGCCACCGGATTGCATGAGCCTGTTCCAGGAATTGATCTTGTGCCAGCGGAGGTCGAGGGGTGCTGCCTTGACGGGTTCAGCGGGGACGGGACGACACTGAGCATGAACGGCTACTTGGTTGACGTCGCTACGGGTGCTTTGCGTGAGGTTGCGCGAGCGTCCGACATCGAAGATGTCGAGTCCGGGTACTTTCGATCTGTGCTGAACGCTGACGCGAGTGTCGGCATTTGGTGGACTCAGGGCCCCAAACGAGGTTGGTGGCACATGGACACGGCCTCCTTGTCCTCGGTCTACATGGAAGAGACGTTGGATGGATCCTCGCCCTCCAATGGGCCCAGTGACGCTGATCTCTCCGACAGCGGGCGTCGGGTGGCCATATTGAGCAGTCGGCCAAACATGGTTCTAGGTGACGACGATCCCTACAGCGATGACGTGTTCATGTGGGACAGAGGTCCAGACGACTAAGGCAGCGGTGGCACGTCTTGGGTCGAGCCCGTGAAGTGTTCGGGTCCTCATAGAAGTCGTTCGGGAGCCCACGGTCGTGGGACCCAGGGGTCGACGGTGGTTTTGACGTGGAGCAAAACCGTTGGCGCACAGGAATGCGTTTCGCCATCGTCCTGGACACGGTCACACGACAGACGACGGGCCAGCCGGTGGTGAGACGCGACACCACGGCGACCATGCCCTCGCGCAGGCACCCGCAGTGAATACGCTTGTGTCATTTCGGGACTAGGGTCCCGCATCCCCTAGGGCAACAGTCGCCATAGTGGCGATAGTTCACACGATCGTCCACCGCGGCGTCTAGCGTGCTGAGCCGCACCAAAGGCGAGTGCGGGGGAGATGATCGTCAGTGCTATCCCGCAGCCAGCCTGAATGCTCCGCGCCTTCGGTCTTCATCTCCAGGGAACCCGTTCCGACCGAATCGTGACATAGCTTCTCCTACTGGACAGGGGAACGCCGCCTGCCGAAGAGCAGGGCAGAGATAGGGGACAAGTGTGTTCACGTCATTCAGGTGGCGGCCCGCCGTGGGCGTCGTAACCCTCGCCCTTCTTCTGGTGATGAGCGGTCTAGGTGGTTCCCATCCACCAACGAGCGCCGACGAGCATGTCTTCACCGGGGATCCTGTGTGCGGCCCGCCCGGCATCACGGTGACCAGTACCTACCCCGACGGCGACATCTATATCGCGGCGCGTGAAGTGGATGGTCCAATCCTGTTCGGCATCTACGAAGGGCCCGAGCTATCCCCTGGAGAGTCCGAGACGTTTGAAGTCCCGACAGAAGCTGCCTACGAAGTGATCGCTCTGCTGGGGGACGATGAACAGATTGCATCGCTCGAGATCGACGTCGACTGCTCCATCGCGACTAGTTCGCGGTTAGCTGGGTCGAATCGGTATGCCACGGCGGTTGCTGTGTCGCAGTACCAGTTCCCCGCCGGGTCCAGCCGGGTCTACCTCGCACGCGGCCGCGAACCGCTGGTCGACGCCCTGGCGGGTGGCGCGCTCACCGACGGCCCCGTCCTGTTGGTACCCGCCACCGGAGCTGTGCCCCAAGTGGTGCTTGACGAGATCGATCGGCTCTCACCTGGCCAAGTCGTCGCGCTGGGAGGCCCTGCCGCCATCACCGACACCGTGCTCGCCGACGCTGACGACGCAGTGGTCAGCGATCCGACGTACCCACGAATCCGTCGCGTCAATCTTGAAGGCGAGGGTCCCCAGGCCTCTGGCATTCCCCCTCGAGGGGAAGTCGCGATCACGGCTGACGGATCACAGATTTTCTACATCACGTTCCCTAATCATCTGTGGCAAGGCTTCTACCTTCACCGGTACTCAGTAGATACTGGTGAGCGTCAGCATAGGTTGGTACTTCCGAGCAACGAAGAGGCAAGAGTCAGAGATATCGTCGATGTCTCCAACGATGGCGAGACCATTCTCGTCGAAGGATCTGCGAACCTGTCTCTTCTAGATTTCAGCACTGGTGAGCTCACGCCCGTTCCCAATATCGCTGCCGGAAGTTCTTCGTACGGTCGAGGAATGACAGGCGATGCTGGACATGTCCTCTATCAGCCAGATCCGTTTAACGTTAGCGATCTGGCCATTTGGGAACGGTCCTCGGGTGCCATCACAGAGATTCCTGCTGACGATGCTTACGCCGTCGCCACTATTGCCGAGAGTGTTCCAGTCGTGGCATATACCGGAAACGAGGGACGGGAGAACATCCGCATATACGATCACCGCACAGGGACTTCTCGAGAGTTGATCGATCAGACTGTCGACTGTCGCGATGGGATGGAACTGAGCGACGATGGCTCTGCACTTGCCTGTGCAACGACGGTGTGGTCGACCAGTGACGGCTCTGTTTTGACGACAGTCGACGACGACGATGTTCCAGGTATCGATCCTCAGTACGCTCGGGTCCGTTTGAACGGCGATGGCACCATCGGACTCTGGTTCACCCAAGATGGCCCCAGGGGCTGGTGGCACATGGACATGACCGGCGAAGCCCCAGCGGTTCACACAGAGGCGACTATCGACGGATCGCAACCAACCAATCCGCCGAGTTGGGCCGAGATTTCTGCCGACGGACATCGAGTAGCCATACTGAGCTCGCGCCCCAACATGGTCGCGGGCGACACCGAACCCTACACTTACGACGTGTTTCTCTGGGAAGCAGGCCCGCCATGACGAAACTCGGTTTGAAGCGCCGGCCCGACCGGTATTAGCCCTGAAAGTGCCTTGCGTCAGCGTGCTGGGTGCCCGTCAGGAATCGGCTCTGTGGGCAGCCGGCTGATACCTGCGCAGGCTTCGGTGGTACAGCGGCCGAGTGGTCCGCGTCGTGAGGTCAGCACGGTGATCTGGGGGTCGAGTTGGGTGACGATCCACGTTGCGATGCCGTTGAAGGGATCGAGGCGGGCGGCTTCGAAGGATCGCCAAAGGGCTTCGACTCGGAGAACTGCTTCGGGATGCTTCCACCAGGTTCTGCACCAGGCCGTTTCGCCGGCCCCTGTGGTGGCGCGGCGTTCGAGGTGCTGGAGCAGCCAATGTTCGGCGAAGTCGCCTGCCGAATCGAACGTCAGCGGCTCGCCCTGACCCCCGCCAGTCTGCCCGGCTCTCTCAAGGTCGGTCACGCGTCGCTGGAGGTTGCGAAGCTGAGCCGTTATGTCGTCCTGGTTGCTGGAGGTCATCGCGGCTGCGCCTGGTTCTTGCCGATCACGGCGCTGGTGATCTTGTCGGCGCGGTGGGTCTCGTACCAGGGCCGGAGACGGATGGGTGCGACGGGTGCGCCGGTCGCGAGCAGGAGCGCTTGTCCGGTGGGCATGGCGCGGATGGTGTCGGCGGCCATGATGGGGTCCTTGCGGGTGGACCAGGAGTCGTTGGTGCCTCGGCGGCTGTGGGAGGTGGTTCGGGTGGTGATGTCGCGGTGGCCGATGAGTTTGGCGAGGTCGTCGAGGAGTCGTGGGTCGTCGATGCCGGCGCCGATGAGTTTGATGGTGGCGGCGGACCACAGGGTGTCCATGCCGGCCTGTCCCCACACGCGGGTGCCTTGGCGGTAGGACTGCAGGATGGTCAGGGGTGTGATGCCTCGGGAGCCGAGGTGGCTGTAGAGGTCGGGGAGGTCGCCGATGCGACAAATGTTGGCGGCCTCGTCCAGCACGGCGACCAGCGGCGGGTCGAGCCTGCCGCCGGGCGATCGTTCGGCGGCGGTGACTCCGGCGCGGAAGGTGGCGTCGACGAGGGCGGCGATGAGTGGTCGGGCGGCGCCGGCGCCGTCCTTGGACAGCAGGTACAGCGTGGAGCGTGACCCGACCAGGCGCTCGAGGTCGAGTTGGGGCCGCGCGTCGGGTGGGGTGACCCAGGTGAGGATGTGTGGGTCGCGGAGGGCTTGGGCGGCGGTGCGGGCGGTTTCGTAGATCCCGTCGCGGGTTTCGGGTGCGCCGTTCTGGCGGGACTCGAGCCCGCGTGCTGCGGCGAGTTGGCCGGTGTCGGCGAGCAGGTCGATGGGTTCGGTTGACAGCGGGTTGGTCAGCCACCGGTACACGTCCACCACGGTGCGGTCGCTCGTGCCGGCGGCGAGCAGCATCCCGGTGAGCAGGTCGTGGGCGGCCGAGATCCAGAAGTCACGTTTGGTTTCGGCTTGCAGGTCGCCGATGAAGTGGCCGGCGAGCCGGTGGGCGGCCTCGACGTTGTCGACGCCGTGGAGCGGGTTCCACCAGAAGGCGGGGGGCCGTCCCGTGATGCCCTGGGGGTCGAAGGTGAACACCGGCCCGACGTCGCCACGAAGCTTGGCGGTGGTGGCCCACAGGTCAGCCTTGTTCGACGTGGCCACGACCGGGCCGGGTGCGTCGAGGACGGCGGGGACGGCAAGCGCGGTGGTCTTGCCGGCGCGGGGGGCCATGACGGCCATGGCGACGTCTTCCCACGACGCCCGCAGCTGTGGCCCGGACGGGACGAGCTCGCCGAGCAGCAGTCCGGTGTCGGCCGGGGCGATGCGACGTCGGTCGGCCAGCGACGGGCGGAGCCGTCGGGCCTTGGCTGTCGCCCCCTTGGGGGCCAGGTGGGCCAGGTCGCGGCGGTCGGCCATGGCGGCTTCGGGCCGGGCGCGGGCGGCTCGTTGCGCAGCTGTTCGAGCGGCGACGAGGCCGGCCGCGATGCACAGCAGGACGGCGAGCACTGCGGTGGCGGTCCAGATCGCGGTCGGGTGGGTGGTCGGCCACAACGCGGCGGGCCCGTCGGTGACCAGGGCGACGCCGGCGTCGAACCCGAACGGCGCGACCGGGTCGCCGGATCCGGTGATGGCGGCGGCGAGCGTGCCGCCGGTCCACACGACGCCGCCGGCGACGGCGACGAGGATGCCGAGGGTGAGGATTGCCCAGGCGGGTCCGGTGCCGGGCTGGATGAGTGTGGCGGCGATGGGGCGGGTGGGGGTGGCGGTGTGGCGGCTCACGACGTCACCTGCCTGTCGGGTTGGTGGCGGGTGATGCGGCCGTCGGTGTTGTACAGGTCGGCTTCGTCGGACATGTAGGTGAGTTCGACCGGGATACCGACGCGTTCGCCGGTCTTGATCAGATACTTGCCGCGGCCGGGATGGATGGCGCCGGGGTCCCAGGTCGGGGGGGCACACCATCCGGCGACCTTGGCGCGTTCGGCCTGGGACAGCTTGACGGATTCGGACAGGGCGGTGAGTTCCTTGGCGGGGAGGCCGCCGAGGATCTTGATGGCGCACCGGTCGATGAACCCGCGGGCCTTGGCACGGTCCTCTTCGGTGGGGAGGGCTTCGAGGTCGGTGACGGAGTGGGTGATCATCGCATGGGCCATGCCCTTGGCCCGGTTGAGCCGGGTGAGCGCGTCGGCGTGCTCGACCAGCCCGGGCGAGCCGCGCAACGCACGCCACAGTTCGTCGAGCACGGCGAAGAACCGTCGCGGCGGCGCGAGGCCGGCTTCGGCGAGGGTGTGGGCGGCGTCGACCATCCCGAACCCGTAGCTCCAGGTGGCCAGCATCGCGGCCGCGACCAGGGTGTCGCCGGCGGCCGCGACCCGGGAGATGTCGACCGACACCGCCGGCGACGCGAGGTCGATCGGGGTCGTGGTGGGGCCGTCGAACACCCCACGGAACGGGCCCTGGCAGAGCAGCGCGAGGGTGTGGACGAGCTCGCGGGACTCGGCCCGCCACTCCTGGTCGGTGTCGGCGGCTGCGGCCCAGCGCAGCAGCTCCGGACCCTCGCGGAGGAGGGTGAGGATGTCGGGGACGGTGGGGTCGACGGACGGCGGGTGGGCGTCGGTGAACACGTCCAGGGCGGTGCCGAGCAGGACCTCTTCGACGTTGCGGATCGTGCTGCCGCGTCGGACGAGTGCGACCAGGGCGAGGAGGGAGGTGAGGCGGCGGCCGCGGATCTCTTCGGCCAGCCGGGCCCGGTCGGTCGATGACAGGTGTGGGAGGGCGGTGCCGAGGGGGCCGGCGTCGAGCGGGTTGATGCGGTCGAGGCCGCGGCCGATGCGGATGACCTGCCCGCCGAGACGTTCGACGACCTTGGGGTAGTCGGGTTTGGTGTCGCCGAGGACGAAGGTGGTGATCCCGAAGCCGGCCATGCCGCGGATGAGCCGCTTGATCAGCGACGACTTCCCGACACCGGGTTCGGCCTGGACCCAGATCCCGGGGTTGTTGACCAACCCCGCTTGGAGCCACTGGAACGGGTCGAGGCAGACGACCTCGCCCCAGTCCATGTGCCGGCCGATCGGCACCCCCATCGCCGGCGACCCCGACCCCGCGACGAACGGAAACAGTCCGCAGGCCTGCACCGTGGTGGCCTGCCACCCCGCCGACGCCTCCACATGCGACAGCCGCCCCGCCCCCGCCAGCCGCGGGCCCCACGCGGGCGGGACCGTCTTGCGGTCGAAGATCGCAGCCGCGTCCTCGAGCCCGGGTTCCGTGGTGGTCGTCATCGGCGAGACCGCCCCGCCAGCGCGGCCGGGTCGAGCCCCGCCGGCAGCGTGGTCTGAAACCCCAACTGCTGGGACCCATTGAGCGGGCGCAGCCGGATTTTGGAGGCCTCGGCTGCGGACCGGACGGTCGCGACGGCTTCCGCCAGGGCATGGTCGTCGTGATCGTCGATCGTGACCGTGACATACAGGTCGCAGCGCACCATGCCCGCGCCGGCGGCCTCTTCGCGGGCGGCCTGCACCGCCCGGTCGTGGTCAGCCTGGTCCCGCGCCGTCTGGTCACGCCCCTGCCGGCGGCGCAGCGCATCACGGAACGTCGCGGCGTTGACCTCATCGTCCACATGTGCGGCGGCCGCCGCGGCCGGCAGGGGCCGGTACAGCAGGGTGACGCGGGTCGCGAACGGCTGCGGGGTCAGCAGCGGCTCAAGGACCTGGGACGGCACGACCTGGCGTGGGGGTTCCTGCCACACCAACGATGCCGACATCCCCGAGTCATGCACGTACCGATTCCAGGCCTCGTCGGCGCCGATCGGGCCGGCGGTGTCCCAGCCGATCAGGCTCGTCCAGCCGTGCGCGAGTGCGGAGGTGACCTCCCCACGGGAGTGGGGGTCGTAGGCCACCCGCAACAGACCGGCCAACTCTGCCGCCGTCGCCCGGCCCTTGACGGCGACGCCGCAGCCACCCAGGGCGGATTCCATGCCGCGCAGGAGCCGGGAGACTTCGGCGGTGCGTTCGGCCTGGTCGGCCAGTTTGCGGGGGCCGGCGTCGGGCTGGAAGGTGATCGACACGCGCGTCTCGACATCCGCCGCGGCCGCCGGGGACTTCGCCACCAGTTCCTCGAGCAGCGCGACCGCGTCGGCCGGTGCGTCGTCGACGGTCGCGGCAGCGACGTTGGCGGCCAGTCGCGAGCCGGGTTCGGGGGCAGAGTCGATCGTGACCGCGACATGCCGCACGGTGGGTTCATGGCCGAGCCGCGCCAGCCAGGCATGCCAGGCCGCGACCCAGCCGTCGGACACCTGCGGGTCGACCAGCCCCATCGACACCGCCGCGCAGCGAAGTGTTGCGGTGAGTTCGCCGGTGCGTTGGTTCCACACCATCCCGAACTCGCGTCCGGTCACGTCCTCCACCGACAACAGCTTCGTGGTCGCGAGCGCGCCGGGGAGGCGCCAGGTGTCGGGGTGGTCGGTCAGCACGCCGGCGTCGTAGCGGGTGTAGCCACGACGCGACGCCTGAAAGAACCGCCACCGGCGGGCGATCGCATGCCCCACCGGGATCCCATCCACCCGGATCGTCGCCGCACCCACCACGACCGCCGACACCGGCAACAGCGCGACGGTGATCTGCCACGCGAACGGCAACGCCAGGATCGGCAGCAACAGCGCGGCCAGCACCGCGACGGTCTCGCCCTGGGACAGACCCCACAGGCCCCAGCCCCGGGCTCTACGCCACCCGCCATACGTCCTGATGCCGCCATCGGCCGGGGCGGTGGTGGTGTTGGTGGTCATTGGCGTTCTCCTTCACCCGTGGCGGCATCCACCGCCGCGTTCTTGGCGGCCTGACCGGCCTTGGCCGTCACATCCACCGCCGCCATCGCCACATGCGCCCGCGACGCCCCCACCGCCCCAAACCGCCCCCCACCACCCGCCGGC
>NZ_JAHOPH010000002.1 GCF_019798055.1 Salsipaludibacter albus
CGCCCTGGCCACCGTCCTGGCCACCGTCCTGGCCCCCGTCCTGGCCCCCGTCCGCACCATCGACCCCGAGCAGGTCCGACAGGCGCCCGGCCGCGTCGGCGACCCGGTCGCCGGCACGGTCCAGCACCTTGTCCCGGAGCCGGAAGGTCGGACCGAGCAGGCACACCGCCGCCACCACGTCGCCCCGGGCGTCGTGCACGGGCGCGCAGACGGCCGTCACCCCGTCCTCCACGCCGTCCCGCAGGACCGCGGCCGAGCCGGCCAGGGCCGCGCCGACCGCGGTGCCCCGACGGGGCACGAGCCGCCCACGCCACCCGGAGTGGCGCAGGTGGTGGGTCCCCTCGGCGGCTGCCACGTAGGTCGCCGAGTCCGTGTCGTGGACGACCGCCAGGTACGACGACTCGCCGGTCGTCGTGGCCAGCTCGGCGAGCACCGGCGCGGCGAGGTGTGGCAGCGGGTTCGTGCCGACGACCCGGTGCGACCACCGCACCAGCGTGGGCCCCACCCGGTACCCGCCGGCATCGCCGCGCCGCACCAGTCCGGCGGCCTCGAGCGACGCCAGTTGGCGGGTGGCCGTCGACGGGGCGAGGTCGACGGCGTCGGCCAGCGCGCTGAGCGTCTGTTCGCCGTCCGCATCGACGACCGCGCCCAGCAGGGCGAGCACGCGGTCGGAGGAGCGCGGGGTCGACATCTTGTGATTTCCGTCCAGTGGTGTTAGATTCCGCTGCATGGAAACTCTAGCACCCCTCGAACTGGGCGACAACGGCCTCCACCGCGACGAGGTGGTGGCCGTCGCACGCCATGGACGCCGGGTGGCCCTGGGCGAGGACGCGCGTGCGGCGCTGGCCCGCGGTGCGGCTGCGGTCACCGCACTCGGCAACGCCGACGAGCCCGTGTACGGCGTCTCGACCGGCTTCGGGGCACTCGCCAACACCGTGATCCCGTCCGAGCGCAGCGCCGAGCTGCAGGTCGCACTCGTCCGTTCACACGCCGCCGGCATGGGACCGCCCGTCGAGGCAGAGGTGGTGCGCGCGATGCTGGTGCTGCGTGCCCGGAGCCTCGCGATGGGCTACAGCGGGGTCCGCGTCGAGGTCGCCCAGGCCATCCTCGGCCTGCTCAACCACGACCTCACCCCGGTCGTCGGTGAACACGGCAGCGTCGGCGCCAGCGGAGACCTCGCGCCACTGGCCACCGCCGCGCTCGCACTGCTGGGCGAAGGCGAGGTCGACACCCCGACCGGCCGGCACCGCGCCGACGTCGCCCTCGCGGGGATCGGCCAGGAGCCGCTGGTGCTGTCGGCCAAGGAGGGGTTGGCCCTGGTCAACGGCACCGACGGGATGCTGGGCATGCTGGTGCTGGCCCTGGCCGACCTCGACGACCTCTACCTGGCCGCCGACGTCGCCGCCGCGATGTCGGTGGAGGCACTGCTGGGCACCGATCGGGCCTTCGATGCGGACCTGGTCGCGATGCGGCCCCAGCCCGGCCAGCAGGTCAGCGCCGCCAACCTCCGCGCCCTGCTGGCCGGTTCGCCGATCGTGGCCAGTCACCGGTTCGACGACGACCGGGTCCAGGACGCCTACTCGCTGCGCTGCACACCGCAGGTCCACGGCGCCGGTCGGGACACGATCGCGCATGCCGCGACCGTGGCCGACGCCGAGCTGCGATCGTTCATCGACAACCCGGTGGTGCTGCCCGACGGCCGGGTCGCCTCGTGTGGCAACTTCCACGGGGCCCCCGTGGCCTACGCCGCCGACCACCTCGCCGTCCCGATCGCCGACCTGTCCGCGCTGTCGGAGCGTCGCACGGACCGGCTGCTGGACCCCGCGCGCTCACACGGACTCCCGCCCTTCCTCTCCCCCGACCCGGGCGTGAACTCCGGGCTGATGATCGCCCAGTACACCCAGGCCGCCATGGTCACGACCAACCGCCGGCTGGCCGCACCCGCCAGCGTCGACACGGTGTCGACCAGTGCGGGGCAGGAGGACCACGTGTCCATGGGCTGGGGCGCGGTCCGCAAACTGCGCGAGGCGGTCGACAACCTTCGTCGCGTGCTGGCCGTCGAGCTGCTCGCCGCCACCCACGGGCTGGCCCTGCGCGCGCCCCTGGAGCCGGCGGTGGCCACCGGCGCGGTCGCCGACCTCGTGACCCATGCCGCCGGTGGACCCGGCCCCGACCGCCACCTCGCGCCCCGCCTCGCCGCCGTCGAGAACCTCCTGCACGACGGCTCCCTCCTGGCCGCTGCCGCTGACCACGTCGACCTCGCCTGACCACCCGCCCACTTCGAAGACCCGGACGTTGCGAGGCCCCAGCCGAGCAACTCCAACGCGTCCGAAGGACGCGCGCTGACCGACACGGAGAACGACCATGGGACTGCCGGGAGCGAGACCTGTACGGGCGCCACGGGGGACCGAGCTGACGGCGCGGTCGTGGCAGACCGAGGCGCCGCTGCGGATGCTGATGAACAACCTCGACCCGGAGGTGGCCGAGCGACCCGACGACCTGGTCGTCTACGGCGGCACGGGTCGGGCGGCACGGTCGTGGGAGGCCTACGACGCGATCGTGGCGTGCCTGACCGACCTGGCCGACGACGAGACCCTGCTGGTCCAGTCCGGCAAGCCGGTCGGGGTGATCCGCACGCACGAGTGGGCGCCGCGGGTCCTGATCGCCAACTCCAACCTCGTGCCGGACTGGGCGAACTGGGAGGAGTTCCGTCAACTGGAGGCGGAGGGGCTCACGATGTACGGCCAGATGACGGCCGGGTCGTGGATCTACATCGGGACCCAAGGGATCCTGCAGGGCACCTACGAGTGCTTCGCCGAGATCGCGCGCCGTCGCTTCGACGGCTCGCTGGCCGGGACGATCACGCTGACGGCCGGACTGGGAGGCATGGGCGGCGCCCAGCCACTCGCGGTGACGATGAACGACGGCGTGGCGCTGTGCGTCGAGGTCGACGAGGGCCGGGCCAGGCGCCGGGTGGAGCATCGCTACCTCGACGTGGTGGCCGACGACGTCGACGACGCGGTCGCGCGCTGCCTGGCCGCCCGGGACGCCCGCGAGCCGCTGTCGGTCGGGCTGGTCGGCAACGCCGCGCAGGTCCTGCCCGACCTGCTCGAGCGTGGCTTCCCGGCCAACATCGTGACCGACCAGACGTCGGCACACGATCCGCTCAGCTACGTGCCGGTCGACCTCACCCCCGAGGCCACGGCCCGGATGGCCACCGACGAGCCCGCCGAGCTGACCCGGCGGGCCCGGGCCTCGATGGCGGCGCACTGCGCGGCGATGGTCGGCTTCCTCGACCGCGGCGCCGAGGTGTTCGACTACGGCAACTCGCTGCGCCCCGAGGCGGAGCTGGGTGGGTTCGACCGGGCGTTCGCCTACCCCGGGTTCGTGCCGGCCTACGTCCGTCCGCTGTTCTGCGAGGGGCGGGGCCCGTTCCGCTGGGCCGCCCTGTCCGGCGACCCGGCCGACATCGCCCGCACCGACCGCGCCGTGCTCGACACCTTCCCCGACGACGAGCCACTCGCACGGTGGATCCGCAAGGCGTCCGAGCAGGTCGCGTTCCAGGGCCTGCCGGCCCGGATCTGCTGGCTGGGGTACGGCGAGCGTGCCCGGCTCGGGCAGGTGTTCAACGACCTCGTCCGCGACGGCGAGGTGTCGGCGCCGCTGGTGATCGGGCGCGACCACCTCGACTCCGGCTCGGTCGCGTCGCCCCACCGCGAGACCGAGGCGATGGTCGACGGCTCCGACGCGATCGCGGACTGGCCGTTGCTCAACGCGCTCGCCACCACCGCGTCGGGTGCGACCTGGGTCAGCGTGCACCACGGCGGCGGTGTCGGGATCGGTCGCTCGATCCATTCCGGGATGGTGTGCGTCGCCGACGGCACCGACCTGGCGGCCCAGAAGCTCGAGCGGGTCCTGACCACGGACCCGGCGACCGGGGTGATGCGCCATGCCGACGCCGGGTACACCCGTGCCATGGAGGTGGCGCAGGAGCGTGGCGTGACGATCCCGATGCCCCGCACCACGCCGCTCGACGGCCCCGACCGGGAGTGATCGCCATGGCCAGCCACACCGACGCGGCGACCCGCGAGGCGTTCCGGCGCGACGGCGCCGTGGTCGTCCGCAACGCCTTCTCGTCCGAGCACGTCGCGCTGGCCACCGAGGCCATCGAGGCCAACCTCGCCGACCTGTCGCCCCGCGCGAAGCGGGCCAGTGCCGACGACGACGGGGCCTTCGTCGAGGACTTCTGCAACTGGCAGCGCATCGCCCCCATCGAGCGCTTCGTCCGCGAGTCTCCCGCCGCCGCGATCGCCGGCGAGCTCACCGGCTCGGACACGATCCGGCTCTACCACGACCACATGCTGACCAAGGAGCCCGGGACCCGCCAGCGCACGCCGTGGCACCAGGACCAGCCCTACTACAACGTCGACGGCACCATGAACGCCTCGATGTGGTTCCCGGTCGACCCGGTCACGCGCGACGCCACGCTGGAGTTCGTGGCGGGCTCCCACCGATCGGGCGACAAGGGGGGCCCGTGGTTCATGCCCAGGACCTTCCTCGACGACCGTGCGGCGTGGTTCCCGGAGGGCTCGCTGGCCGAGCTGCCCGACATCGACGCACATCCGGAGCGCCACCCCATCCTGGGCTGGGAGCTCGAGCCCGGCGACGCGGTGTTCTTCGACATGCTGACCCTGCATGCGGCGGGCGGGGTGTCGGGGAACCGACGACGGCGCGTGCTGTCGGTGCGGATGCTGGGCGACGACATGGTGCACGCCCCGCGTGACTGGACGACGTCACCACCGTTCCCCGGACTGGCCGACGAGCTGCCGGCCGGCGCCCCGATGGACCATCCGCTCTTCCCGATCCTGTGGCGACGCGACGCCGACGAGCACGCCCACGACGGGCCTGGCGTCGAGCGGGCGGGCGAACCGGCGTGACGGTCCGCCCGCTGGTCCACGTCGGTGACCCGGTCCTGCGGGCCGGCACCCGGGAGGTGACCCGCGACGAGCTCGCGTCGAGCGAGGTCCAGCGGCTCATCGACGACCTGGTCGCGACCATGCGTGACGCCGACGGTGCCGGCATCGCCGCGCCACAGGTGGGGTCGGACCTGCGGATCGCCATCGCCGAGGTCAGCCCCGAGACGGCCAACCGGCGCTACCCGTACAAGCCACCGATCCCCCTCACCGTGCTGGTCAACCCACGCCTGCGACCGGTCGGCGAGGAAACGGTCGCGATCAACGAGGGCTGCCTGTCGGTGCCGGGCCTGCGTGGCGTGTTGGAACGCCACGTCACGGTCGAGGTGACCTGGTGGGACCGCGACGGGATCGAGCACGTCGAGGAGCGACGCGGGCTGACCGCCGGGACCTTCCAGCACGAGGTCGACCACCTCGACGGCCGCGTGTTCCTCGACCGGGTCACGGACCCGACCACGTTCACGACCTGGGACAACTATGAGCGGCACCATCGTGCGTCCTTCGAGGAGCGCATCGGGGCGTTCGTGGCGCGAGTCGGCTCGTGAGCGAGGCCATCCCGCCCGACCGGGCCCCGTCGTCCGCCACCGCGACCACGACGCGGTGGCTGGCCTGCGACCACGCCTGGCTGGGCGACCGCATGGCCCACGACACCTGGTTGGGCATCGGTGCGGACGGGACCATCACCGAGCTGGTCCAGGAACCGCCCGAGCGCCCCGACGCGCCGGTCCAACGGGTTGCCGGGGTGACGCTGCCGGGCCTGGTCGACACACACGGCCACGCGTTCCACCGACACCTGCGTGGCCGGGCCCAACCCGACGGTGTCGGCGACGGGTCGCCCCGGGGTGCGCGGGACGACTTCTGGCGCTGGCGCGAGAGGATGTACGCCGTCGCGCGCACGCTCGACCCGGACGGCATGTTCGCCATCGCCCGGGCGGTCTACGGCGAGATGGCGCTGGCCGGGATCACGTGCGTCGGCGAGTTCCACTACGTCCACCACCAGCCCGACGGCACCCCCTACGCCGACCCGAACGCCATGGGTCGGGCCGTGGTCGCCGCCGCCGACGAGGTCGGCATCCGGCTGACCCTGCTGGACACCCTGTACCTGACCGGCCGGGTCGGGGCGACCCTGGACGACCCCGACCTCGACGACGTCCAGCGACGATTCAGTGACGGCGACGCCCACAGGTGGGCCACCCGCGTTGCGGACCTGTCCGAGACGGCGACGACCCGGCTGGGAGCCGCGATCCACTCGGTCCGGGCGGTGCCGCCGGAGGCGATCGCGGACGTCGCAGCCCTGGCCGTCGGGACCGACGCCGGGTCGGTCCGGGTCCTGCACGCCCACGTGGCCGAGCAGGTCGCCGAGGGCGAGGCGACCCGGGCGGTGCACGGTCGCAGCCCGACCCGCCTGCTGGCCGACGCGGGGGCCCTGTCCGAGCGGTTCACCGCCGTGCACGGCGTGTGGCTGGACGACGACGACCGGGCCCTGCTCGGCGACGCCGGCGCGACCGTGTGTGCCTGTCCCACGACCGAACAGGACCTCGCCGACGGGATCGTCGACGGCGCGGCGCTGGCCGACGCCGGGGTCCGGCTCGCGCTGGGCAGCGACCAGCACGTGGTCGTCGACCTGTTCGCCGAGGCCCGCGGCCTGGAACTGGGACAGCGGCTGGCCACCCGGACGCGTGGCCACCACGACCCCGCCGCACTGCTGGCCGCGGCCACGACCGGCGGGGCGCACAGCCTGGGGTGGCCGGAGCTCGGCCGCCTGGAGGTCGGAGCGCCCGCCGACCTGGCCGTGGTCGCGACCGGCTCGGTCCGGCTGGTCGGCATCCCCGACGACGACCTCGCGAGCGCGCTGGTCTTCGCCGCCACCGCCGCCGACGTCACGGCCACGATGGTGGCGGGTCAGTGGATCGTCCGGGACGGCGCCCACGTACGACGTGACGTCGGTGACGACCTGCGCCGTGCACTGGACGTCGACCTGGCCGGGGGCCACCGGTGACGCTCCTGCTGTCCGGCATCGGCCGCCTGGTCACCCACGACCCGACGCACCCGACCGAGCCGTCCGACGCCCGTCCCGACGTCGGGGCCGGGCTCGACGACGCCTGGCTGGTGGTCGACGACGACCGGGTCGTGGCCACCGGCACCGGGGCGCTGCCCGCTGCCGACGAGCGGATCGACGTCGCGGGACGGGCGGTCGTGCCCGGCTTCGTCGACAGCCACACCCACCTGGTGTTCGCCGGGGACCGGGGCCGTGAGTTCACCGCCCGGATGGCCGGGCAGCCCTACGCGGCGGGCGGGATCGCCACGACGATCGCCGCGACCCGGGCGGCCGACGACGACCACCTCCGCGCGCTGCTCACGCGGCGGGTGGCGGAGTCGCAGGCCGCCGGGATCACGACCCGCGAGGTCAAGTCGGGCTACGGGGCGACCACCCGCGACGAGGCCCGCCTGCTCCGGCTGGCCCGGGAGGTCACGTCCCACACCACCTTCCTGGGCGCCCACGTGGTGCCGCCCGGCACGGACGCCGACGCGTTCGTGGACCTGGTGGTGTCCGAGATGCTGCCGGCGTGCGCACCCCTTGCCGAGTCGGTCGACGTCTTCTGCGAGGTGGGCGCGTTCGACGTCGACCAGTCCCGCGCGGTCCTCGAGGCCGGGATCGCGGCGGGCCTGCGCCCCCGGATCCACGCCAACCAGCTGGGTCCCGGGCCCGGGGCCCGGCTGGCCGTCGAGCTGGGCTGCGCGTCCGCCGACCACTGCACGCACCTCACCGACGCCGACGTGGCCGCGCTCGCCGGCTCCGACACCGTCGCCACGCTGCTGCCGGCGACCGACTTCTCCACGCGCCAGCCCTACCCGGACGGGCGGCGGCTCCTCGATGCCGGCGCCACGGTGGCGCTGGCTACGAACTGCAACCCCGGCTCCAGCTTCACGACCTCGATGGCGTTCGTGCTGGCCCTGGCGGTGCGGCACTGCGGGCTGACCCTGGACGAGGCGCTGTGGTCGGCGACCCGGGGTGGCGCGCGCTCACTGCGTCGCGACGACGTCGGGCACCTCTCGCCCGGTGCCCGGGCCGACCTCGTCGTGCTGGACGCGCCGGACCCGTCCCACCTCGCCTACCGCCCCGGGATGCCCCTGGTCGCGGCCACGTTCGCGTCCGGGCGCCAGGTCGCCGGCGCACCCCTGCCGCCAGCCTGACGACCGGGGGGCACGAGGTCCCCGCGGAACACCGCGGGGGCGGGCGACGTTCGCGCCACCACCACACACCGTGCCCGAACGAGGACCCGTCATGCAGTTGGACCGCGCCACCGACTTCGCCGCCGAACGCCACGGCGGCGTGCTCATCACCCTGAAGCGCGACGGACGACCCCAGGCCTCCAACATCAACTACGTCTGCGACGCCCGGACGGTGCGGATCTCGGTCACGGCCAGCCGGGCCAAGACCAACAACCTGCAGCGTGATCCTCGGGCCAGCCTCCACGTCACCAGCGACGACTTCTGGCGCTGGGTGGTGCTGGAGGGAACGGCATCGTTCACCCCGGTCGCCACCCCCGACGACCCGGACTCGCTCGAGGCGCTGCGGTCGCTGTACCGCGACATCCGTGGCGAGGACCACCCCGACTGGGACGACTACGACCGCGCCATGGTCGACGACGAGCGCCAGGTCCTGACCATCACCCTCGAGCGCGCCTACGGCCAGCTCCCGGACTGAGCGTGGCTCCCGCCCGGTCGCGCCATGCAGGGCGACGGACCGGCCCGGGGGTCACGGGCGTGGCGCCAGCCGCAGTGCGAGGGCACCGCTGCTCGTGCGCGACCAGGACAGCATGCCCGTGGTGGCGTGGATCGCGACGAGCACGCCAGACATCTCGAGCAGTTCCTCCAGCCCCGTGACCAGGTGGTAGAGCCGCCCGATGCCACGCGAGTTGTCGATCCACCCCGACACCGCCTCCACGCCCAGTGCCCCGGTGGCGAAGATCGCCATCGCCAGCAGGAACTCGCGGCGGATCCCGGACGGCAACGCGACGCTCCAGCGGACGAACACCGCGACCCCGATGGCGGCGACGACCACCCCGGGGAGGATCCAGCGGTACGAGCCGGTCTCGATCCCGGCGCTCGCGGCGAGGGTCCCGATCGGCAGCAGGAGCCGCTCGTGCAGGACGAGCGCCTCGTCAGCGGCCATCGCCAGGGCCGCCAACCCGACGACCGACCAGCCCACCCGGCCGCCCGGTGGGGTGTCGTCCGGATCGCGGCCGAGTCCGAGGACCAGCACCACGGCGAACGACAGCCCGATCAGCAGGACGGTGTTGACGAACGTCGGGAGGCTCTCCTCGCGATGCACGTCGATCATCCGCAGCACGTCGATCGGCACCGCCGGGACGTACGGCTCGAGCAGCCGGACGACGACGTGCACGGCGACGACCGTCGCGACGACCATCGCGCCGGCGCGGACGAGGCGGTGTCCGGGCCGGGGGCCGGCGTGCGCCGTGGACGAGGACGGTCGCGCCGAGGGCGATCTCCCCGGGAGGGGCCGGACCTGCTCCGGGGTGGGCTCGTCGACGACCCGGTCGGGTGAGTCGACGCCTGCGGATGCGTCCATGACCGGCCTCCGGAGTGGGTGACACCCGCCCGGTCCTGGGGGGTCCCGGTCACCCGGACGTCGTCTCCGGTGCGACCGGTCGCGGGGAACCTACTCGGTGGTCGGGTGGAACTCCACGAGGTGGTGCGGCGCCCAACCCGTGACGCCCCCACGACGACGCCACCGCAGTGTTCAGCGCTGCGATGGTGTCTCGGCCGGCTCCCCCGACGCGGGGCCGCCGTCGGGGTCGTCGCGCTCGTCGTGGAGGTCGTCGTCCCACGGCTCGTCGTCGTCCCGGTCCTCGACCAGCCCGAGGTCCCGCGCCACTGCGGCCGGATCGGGCGGCTCCCGGTCCTCGCGCACGGCCGCCCACCAGCGATCCAGTGCCGCGTACGCCGGCTCGTCGGCGACCGGCCCGGCCTCCAGGCGCAGCTCCAACAGCCAGTCCCATGCCCGGCCGACCCGGGGCCCGGGGTCCATGCCGGTGTGGGCCATGACCTGGTTGCCGTCCAGCGGCGGTCGCATCGCGGCGAGCTCCTCCTGGGCAGCGAGCTTGTCGATCCGCACCTCGAGGTCGTCCATCCGGTTCTGGATCGCCCGGGCACGTCGGGCGTTGCCGGTCGTGACGTCGGCCCGGGTCAGGATGTTGAGGCGCTCGAGCAGGTCGCCGGCGTCACGGACGTAGCGACGCACCGCGGCGTCGGTCCAGCCCATCTTGTAGGTGTGGAACCGCAGGTGCAGTCGGACCAGTTCCGAGATCGCCTTGATCGAGTCCTTGTCGAAGGTCAGCTCACGGAGGCGATGGCGGGCCATGCGGGCACCGACCACGTCGTGGTGGTGGAAGGTGACCGTGCCGTCGGCATGGATCTCGCGGGTGTCCGCCTTGCCGATGTCGTGCAGCAACGCCGCGAGGCGCAGCACGACGTCCGGTCCGTCCTGCTCCAGCGCGATGGCGTTGTCGATCACGGCCAGCGTGTGGGCCCACACGTCCTTGTGGCGGTGCAGCGGGTCACGCAGGGTCGACAGCACCCGCAACTCGGGGACGACGTGTACGTCCAGGCCCGTGTCCACGAGCAGTTGCAGGCCGGTCGCCGGATGTGCGCCGGCCATCAGCTTGAGCAGCTCGTCGCGGATCCGCTCGGCAGAGATCGTCGTCAACCGGTCGGCCATGTCGGTGGCGGCCGCGAAGGTGTCGTCGTCGATGTCGGCGTCCAGCCGCGCCGCGAACCGGGCGAGGCGGACCATCCGCAGGGGGTCGTCGCCGAAGGAGATCCGGGGATCCAACGGCGTGCGGAGTCGCCGCGCCTGCAGGTCCGACAACCCACCGAAACGATCCACGAAGGCGAAGTCGGGCACCTGCACCGCCATCGCGTTCATGGTGAAGTCGCGCCGCGCGAGGTCCTCGTCGATGGTCTCGCCGTAGGTCACCTCGGGGTGTCGCGAGTCGGGTTCGTAGTCGTCGGACCGGTAGGTCGTGATCTCGATGATGCGATCGTCGCGGTCGGGCCGCCGACGTGCGGCCGAGACGGTGCCGAACCGGGCGCCGGTCAGCCAGACGGTGTGGGCCCAGCCGTCGAGGATCGCCTCGGTGGCCTCCGGTCGGGCGGACGTGGCGAAGTCGAGGTCGACGTCGGCCGTCGCGTCGGGATCCCCACCGGCCAGCAGGGCGTCCCGGACGGTCCCGCCGACCAGGAACAGCTCGTGGCCGGCGGCGACGAAGCGCTCCCCCAGCTCGCGCGCCTCGGGGAACACGTCGACCAGGCGGCCGAGCTGGAGGGCCTGCTCCGGGCTGAGCGTGTTGGTCGCGGAGGGTGCGGCGTTCGCGGGACCGGGGACCTCGTCGTCAGCGGGGTCGGGGAGGGGGCGATCGGACACGCAGGCACCCTTCGGGTCTGTGCGGGGGCGCGGCGGGAGGGATGCCGGCAGGGGAGGACGGACGCCACACACCCTATGCGAGGGCTCGCGGCCCGGCAGGGCGCCCGGATCGGCCCGTCGGTCAGTCGGACCAGTCGGACAGTCGCGTGGCCCCGGTGCGACGCGGGTCCCCCGCAGCCTCCAGTCGACCGTCCGCGTGGCGCAGGGTCGCCGCGACCCCGCCGAAGAACATCGCCCGGGGGTGGAACGACTCGGTCGGTGCGTCCAAGGCCGACACGTCGAGGTCCTCTTCGTGCCCGACCCGCCACAGGCTGCCGTCGGGGTGGTGGCGGACGTGCAGTCGCGGCGCGGCGATGGCGGTGCGCAGGTCCGCGTCGCCGAACAGGTGGACCAGGGTCTGCAGGATGGCCGTCGTGATCCGGTCCGCCCCCGGCGACCCGATCGCCAGCCGTGCCCCGTCTGGCGCCTCGACCACGGTCGGGGCCATGTTCGACGGCAGGTGGTCACCGGGCTCCCACCGATGGAGGCCGTGCGGGTTGAGCTCGTGCTCCCCGAGGCAGTTGTTCAGCCACAGCCCCGTCCCGGGGGGCATCACGCCCGATCCGTACCCGGCAGAGGCCGTGACCGCGCAGGCCAGGCCGGTGTCGTCCACCGCGGAGACGTGGATGGTGGACGGCGACGCCATCGCGGCGTCGAAGGTGCCGTCGTCGATCGCCGCGAGCAGCGCGGTGGCGGCCGCGGGACGGTCCCGGGCCGGGTCGAGCTCGGTCACGCGTCGTGACAGGACCAGGTCCTGCGCCCGGGCCATGCGCACGACCAGGTCGTCGTCCCAGGCGCCCGGCAGGGGCCCCGACCGGGTCAGCAGTTCCAGCATCGCCGACAGCGTGACGCCGCCGATCGCGGGCGGCGGGTTGGTGGCGACGCGCCACCGACCGGCGGGCGTGGTGGCGACGGTCTGCAGGGCCGGGCGGACGGTGGGCCGGTAGCGGCGCAGGTCGTCGCGGGTGAGCAGGCCGTCATGGGCCCGGACATCGTCGACGATCCGGTCGCCGAGCCAGCCGTCGTAGAGGACCTCGACCCCGTCGTCGGCGATCGCCTGCAGCGTCGCGGCGAGGTCGGCGATCACCACGGGCTCGCCCTCGGCGACGAGCTTGCCGTCGCCGTCGTGGATCGCCGCCCGGCTGGGCTCGTGCCAGCCGTACAGGTCGTCGTGCACGTAGCGCAGGTAGTACGTCGCGGCCGAGCCCATCGGGAATCCCTCGGCCGCGGCCCGCACCGCCGGTGCCCACACGTCGGACCACGCGGCGCGGCCGTGGCGCCGATGGGCCAGCGCCAGCCCGGCCGGGGTCGTCGGGGTCGCGACCGACCCGTGACCGATGGTCATCTCGACACCGCCGCCGTAGTCCGTCTGCAGCGTGAAGGTCCCCTGGCCCGGGGTCACGTCCAGCCCGGCACCCGGCATGGTCACGTTGGCGTCGACCACCTCGACCGGGGCGCCCGGGGGGGCGACGATCACGTAGCACCCACCGGCCAGGGAGCAGATGCCCGGCTCCGACACCATCGCCGTGACGGCGGCTGCCAGCGCCGCGTCGACCGCGTTGCCGCCCACGTCGGCCATCCCCGCACCGGCGCGGGCAGCGAGGTCGTTGGGAGCGGCGACGGCGATGGTCATCGGCGTCACGGTAGGACGCCGTGGCGCGGCGGTCAGGCGCTCCGGTCGCGCGGCGTCGTGGGCCCGGTGGCGGCGACGGTCACTCGGTCGGGTCGGGCAGCTCGGCCACCACCCCACAGGTCACCGCGTCCACGACCAGCACGCGATCGGCCAGGACGTAGGCGATGGCAGCGCGCGCGGGGGCGAGCACGATCACCTCGGCCACGATGACCGGCAGGTCGGTCGGCAGGCAGTCGGCCACGGTCTCGACGTCGACGTCGGTCACCTGGCCGTCGGCGATGCCGACCGCGTCCGACGTGTCGGTGGCCGTCTCGCCGTCGGCCGAATCCTCCTCCGGCTCGTCGATCGCCCCGAGGTCCACCAGTGGCTCGAGCCGCTGGCGCAGGGCGGTCGGGTCGATGTCGGACACGTCCGGGACGACCCGCTGGTCGTCGATGACCGGGATCGCGGCCATCATCGGGTCGCCTGCGGCGGCCGCCGCCGTCTCGTCGCCCCCGGCCTCGGTGGCGGCCTCGGTGGCGGCCATCGCCTCCTCGGTGCCCGTCGGCAGCTCCATCATCTCCTCGGTGGCCGTGTCGGCCTCGGACGCCTCCCGCGGAGCCGCGGCCATGTCGGCCGACCCTGCCATGTCGTCCCCACCCCCCACGCCGTTGAGCGCGACCGCGGCCACGCCGACCACCACCAGCAACGCGGCGGCGACCCCGACGAGCCGCATCGGGTCGAACCACGCCTGGCCGGCACCGGTGGCCGTGGTCCGCGCCGACCGACGCGATGCCAGGTCCACCACCTCGCCCGGATCGTCCCCACCGGCCGAGGCCGCCGCACCCACACCCGCGGCGGCGCCGGCGCCCGCCGTCGCAGCGGCCGCTCGCTCGTCGGCCAGCGCGGCCAGGTCCGCGTCGACGGCCGACGCCAGCCGCGCGGCCTCCTCGTCGGTCATCGTCACCACGGGCACCCCGACCAGCAGGTCGTCCAGGCGCTGCAGCCGCGCGAGGCGGGCCGCGAGCTCCGGGTCCCCGGGCAGGGCCGACTCGACCCTGGCCACCAGGGCCGGGTCCGCCTCACCGGCCGCGTAGGCAGCCAGTTCCTCGCCGGTGATCACGTCGTTCCTCGCTGGTCGTCGGTTCGCGCAGGACAGGTCGTGACGCACGCCGGGACGCGTGCGTCACCGGTGGGACGCCGTCGGGTGGCGGGGCGTTGCATCCAGGTCCCGGTCATTCGCGCACCCCCGAGTCGGCCAGGGATTCCGCCAGCGCGGCCCGTGCCCGGAAGATCCGGGACTTGATCGTCCCGACCGGCATGTCGAGCACCTCGGAGGCCTCCGGATAGGTGAGTCCCTGCACGGAGCACAGCAGCACGAGCGTCCGGGACACCGCGTCCAGCTCGCCGAGGGCATCACGCAGGGCGCTCGACAACTCGACGCCCCGGGCCACGTCGGCCACCTCGTCCGCCCCGTCCACCCGCCGCGCGATCGCCGCCTCGATGTCGTCGGTCGGGGTCGACGGGCGCCGGCCGTGGTGGCGTTGCAGGTCTCGACAGGCGTTCACGGCGATGCGGTAGACCCACGTCGAGACCTTGCTGTCACCACGGAAGTCCGTCGCCGAGCGCGCCACCTTGGCGAAGGTGTCCTGGGTCGCCTCCTCGGCGTCGTGCCGGGATCCGAGCTCGCGGACGCAGATCGCGAACACGCGATGGCGGAACCGTTCGACCAGGTCGCGGAAGGCGGACTCGCGCTCGCCGCGGTCGCGATCCAGGTCCGCCCACGTCCCGAGCAGTTCGGCCTCGACCGCGTCCCCGTCGGTCACGACGAGGCGTCCGCCTCGGCCGGCACCGGCACGCCGCGGACCTGGATCTCGGAGATGCGAGCACGTTGGAGCGACGGCTCGATCTCGGGCAGACCGGTGAGCCACACCAGCACCCAGCGACCCGTGGCCGCCTCGTCCAGGGTGAGCGTGGCCTCCTGTGCCAGGTCGGGGAACTGCTGGACGGGACTCCCCCAGCCCATGATGCGATCGACCTCGTCGGGCAGTCGTTCCGCCACGTAGACGTCCAGGGACAGGCCCGGTTCCTCGCTCAGCACGACCAGCTCGTCGACGCGGGACCGGCCCTCGAGCTCGAAGACCAGTCCGACGCCGGGCTGGTTGTCGCCGAACGGCTGGTCCGCCGGGGCCCGGTAGCTGTCACTGCTCCAGGACGTGGCCCGGTTGTTGTCCCACAGCAGGGGGACCTGGTCCGGGTTCTCCGACCCGTCGCCGAACGGGTCGAAGTCGGACCCACCCGCGATCGTCAGTGCACCGTCGGTCGCCAGGGCCGGGGGTGCCGGGTCGTCGCGTGTGAACAGGACCAGCAGGACGGCGGTCACGACCACCCCGGCGACGAACGCCCAGGCTGCCGGGACGCGGAAGGATCGGCGGCCACCCGCCGGCATGCTCGGGTCGGTCGCCGCGTCCGGGTCCACCTGGTCGGGCAGGGTCGGCACGTGGGGCGAGTCCGGTGGTGTCTCGTCGAGCAGTCGTGCGGTCAGTTCCTTCGCCGGCTTGCCACGGAGGCTCGACTGCAGGGCGTGGGCGACCGACGCGACGTCGTCGTAGCGGTCGTTGACGTCCCGCCGGGTCGAGCGCACGACCACGTCGTCGAGACGCCGGTCGATGTCCGCCCGGACCTGGCGTGGTGGGCGGACCTCCCGGGTCAGGCGTGCGGCCGCCGTGGCCGTCGCCGTGTCCCCACTGAAGGCCGGGCTGCCCGTCAGGCACTCGTACATGACGATGCCCAGTGCATAGATGTCCGCCCGCGCGTCCACCTCACCGCCGGCGTACTGCTCGGGCGCGATGTAGGTGGCGGAGCCCACCGTGGTGCCCTCGGCGGTCAGGTCGACGGTGGTCTGGGACAGCGCCTTGGCGATCCCGAAGTCGGCCACCTTCACCACGCCGTCGGAGTTGAACAGGATGTTGGCCGGCTTGATGTCGCGATGGATCAGGCCCTGGTTGTGCGCCTCCGCGAGCGCCTCGGCGATCTGCTCGCCGATCGCGGCGACCTGGCGAGGATCCGGGAACGCCCCGTGGGCCCGCATCAGGGTCTTGAGCGTCGGCCCGTCGACGTACTCCATCACGAGGTAGACGACGTCGTTGATCCGCCCCGAGTCGTAGATCCGCGTGGCGTTGGGGTGGTGGAGGCGAGCCGCGTTGCGCGACTCGCGCTCGAACCGTCGCACGGTGTCGGCATCCGCGACGAGGTGCGGGTGGAGGATCTTGATGGCGACCGAGCGGCCCAGGTGCACGTCGTAGGCCCGCCACACCGTGGCGGCACCGCCGGCCGCGATGGGCTCCTCGAGGTGGTAGCGACCCTCGTCGCCGAGCCGACGGATGGGTGGCCATGCCGAGGTCTCGTCGGTGTCGAACTCGCCCCCCGCCCCCGGGTCGGGATCCACGCCCTCCGCAGCCACCGGATCCACCCCGTCGGTGCCGTCGGCGTCCCCGGATCGGTCGGTGAGGAGGTCGCGGCTCGCAGCCGTCCCACCGGACGGCCCGTGGCGCTCAGCCATGACGGGCCCCCCGGAACACCGGTCGGGCAGCAGGAATCACGTCGAGTCTCACACGCAGGGGTCGACGACGGGGGACGCAGGCACCTGCGGACGACACGACCCGACGGGTGGTCGAACGGGGGATGCCCGTTCGTACAGTGTCCCATGCTCGCGGCGATCCTGCACATCGATGCGCGGGATCCGTGCACGGAGATCCGGGATCCACTGTCGGAACCCGGGTCAGCCCGGTCGGTTCGTGGGGCGTGGCTGGGGGACGGCGGGCTCGAGCAGGCGCGCCTCCTCGACCAGTCGCCGCTCGTTGCGGTGGGCGAGCCGGACCAGGGCGATCTCGGCAGGCACCCACTCGACGTGCTCGGCCTCGTCGTCGCGCGGTCCCGGGGCCAGGCCGTCCCACCACATGAAGAAGTAGTGGACGAACTTGTGGTAGCGGATCCGGTCCGGTCGCCACACGAACCAGTAGTCGATGGTGCCCAGTCGATGGCTGACGATGGCCCCGTGGCCGGTTTCCTCGCGCACCTCGCGCAGCGCGGCCTGCCGGTCGGTCTCGCCGTCCTCCAGGCCGCCCTTCGGCAGGGTCCACTGGGCCCGACCGGCCGCGTTGCGACGAGCGATCAGGAGCACCCAGCGTCGCCCGTCCGGTCGATCGTCGCAGACGATGCCACCGGCAGAGGTCGCACGCTCCGTCGGGTACTTGGCCATGGCCCCAGCCTACCCGCGATGGATGTGCGCCAACCGCGCGTCGGAGTGCGCCAAGACGCCCGGCACGGGGTTCGAGGCGACACGCCGCCGGGGCGGCCAGCACCCTCGCCGACCGGTCGGGATCGACCCCCCACCACCCCGCCTCGGGGCGCTGGACACGCGGCCCACCACGCTCCCACCGACCACAGGAGCCCATCGTGCGCGCACTCGTCCAACGAGTCCATCGTGCCACCGTGACCGTCGACGGCGACCAGGTCGGTCGCATCGGACCGGGACTCGTGGCGCTCGTCGGGGTGACCCACGACGACACACCGGCCCAGGCCACGAGGCTCGCCGAGAAGATCCACGACCTGCGGGTCTTCCCGGACGACGAGGGGCGGATGGACCGCTCGGCGCGCGACGTGGGCGCCGCCGTGCTGGTGGTCAGCCAGTTCACCCTGTACGGCGACACCACCCGTGGCCGGCGGCCGTCGTGGGTCGCCGCCGCGCGACCCGAGCAGGCCGAGCCGCTCGTCGAGGCCGTCGTCGCGCACCTGCGAGAGCGCGGGTGCGAGGTCGCCACGGGCGTGTTCCGGGCCGACATGGACGTCGAGCTGGTCAACGACGGGCCGGTCACGCTCCTGCTGGAGGTCGAGGCCACCTGATCGACCTGCGCCGAGCCACGCCCGACCATGCTGGACCTTCCTGCGGGATCACCGACGACGCCGGGTGGACCCGGCCGGGGACAGCGTCTCCCCCACGCCTGAGAACACGGTGAGACCCCCTCGGGGGTCGGGGGTTGACGGACCCGTCCAAGAGCGACACACTGATTGTGAAGTTCTTCACAATCGACTCCCGAGTGGCACCCGCATGACGCGCTCCCCGATCGACGCGGCTCCCGGCAGCCCGCCCCACGTCGTGGTGGTGGGGGGAGGCTTCGGCGGACTCGCCCTGGGCGTCGCGCTCCGCCGGGCCGTCTCGCGTGGGGAGCTGGCCGTCACCCTGGTGGACCGCCACAACCACCACACGTTCCAGCCGCTGCTCTACCAGGTCGCCACCTCCGGGCTCCAACCCCAGGACATCGGCCGCCCCCTGCGCCCGATCCTGGGTCGGAGGAAGCGGATGTGGCGCCGGGAAGCGGGCCCCGGCATCACCGTGCGCCTCGGCGAGGTGACCGACGTGGACCGGGACGCCCGGCAGCTCCACCTCGACGACGGCTCGCGACTGGACTACGACCGGCTCGTCGTGGCTGCCGGCGCGATCACCAGCGACTTCGACCTGCCCGGCGTGGCCGAGCACGGCTTCGGGCTCAAGACGATCCCCGACGCGCTGGCCCTGCGCGACCACGTCCTGCGGTGCTTCGAGGAGGCCGGCGCGCATCCGTCGCGCGTGGACGACGGGCTGCTCACCTTCGTCGTGGCCGGCGGCGGACCCACCGGCGTCGAGGTCGCCGGGGCACTGTCCGAGCTGGTCGACCACGTCCTGCGTCGTGACCACCCCGAGCTGGACGTCGATCGCGCTCGCATCGTGCTGCTCGAACCGACCGAGCGCCTGCTGGGCGCCTTCGACCCGTCGTCGAGCGAGCGTGCACGGGCCGGGCTGGAGGCCAAGGGCGTGGACGTGCGGCTCGGCCGTGGGCTGGCACGCGCCCACCCCGACCGGGTCGAGCTGGACGACGGGACGTCGCTGGCCACCGCCACGCTGGTCTGGGTGGCCGGCGTGGCGCCCTCTCCCCTGGCGGGCCGGCTCACCGACGACCTCGACCGGGGCCGGGTCCCGGTCGACGCGCACCTGCGGATGCCGGACGATCCCGCCGTGTTCGTGATCGGCGACATGGCCGGCGCCCACGACGACGACGGCCAGTTGCTGCCGCAGCTGGCACCGGTCGCGATGCAGCAGGGACGCCACGTCGCCGACGAGCTGCTGGCCGAGTTGTGCGGCGAGGACGACCCCGGGGCGTTCTCCTACACCGACAAGGGCATCATGGCCACCATCGGCCGCAACCGCGCCGTGGCCGAGCTGCCCGGCGGGATCCGGTTCGGCGGGTGGCCCGCCTGGATCGCCTGGCTGGGACTGCACCTCGCCTTCCTGGTGGGCTTCCGCAACCGCACGGCCGTCGCCGCGTCGTGGGTGCACAACTACCTGACCTATGATCGCGCCGCCCGCCTGATCCTCCACGGCGACGCGCCCGGCCTGGACCACGAACGGCTCGGCGGCGACCACCGGCTCGGCCGAGACCGACTCGACGGTCCCGGCGACTGACCGCCGCGGGAATGTCGGTCAGGGGGCCGGTCGTTGACCAGGGTGACGTCTGCCCGATCATCTCCCCCGTGGCCGCCGCGTCGACCACGGCCGCACCCACGTCCCGGACGTCCCGCCACGCTCACCGAACATTCGCCCCACACTCCCAGGATCCCGCGACATGAGCACCACCACGACCCGCGACGTCGTCATCATCGGTTCCGGCCCGGCCGGGCTGACCGCGGCGACCTACGCCGCCCGCGCCAACCTCGAGCCGCTCGTCATCGAGGGCGTGACCGCCGGTGGCCCCACCGGTGGCCAGCTCACCCTCACCACCGACGTCGAGAACTACCCCGGCTTCCCCGAGGGGATCATGGGGCCCGACCTCGTCGCCGGCATGCGGGCGCAGGCCGAGCGGTTCGGGACGGCCTACCTCACCGACGACGTGGTCCAGGTCGACCTGTCGTCGCGACCCTTCCGGATCGAGACCTCGTCCAACGGCGACGTCTGGGCCAACACCCTGATCATGGCCACCGGCGCGCGACCCCGTCGCCTCGAGGTCCCCGGCGAGGACGAGCTGTGGGGCGGGGGCGTGTCCGCCTGCGCCACCTGCGACGGCTTCTTCTTCCGTGACAAGGAGGTCGTGGTCGTCGGGGGCGGTGACTCCGCGATGGAGGAGGCCACCTTCCTGACCAAGTTCGCCTCCAGGGTGACCATCGTCCATCGCCGTGAGGAGTTGCGGGCCTCCAAGATCATGCAGGAGCGGGCATTCAAGGACGACAAGGTCGAGTTCGTCTGGAACGCCACGATCGACGCCGTCCACGGCACCGACGGCGTGGTCAGCGGCGTCACCCTGCGTGACACCGTGACCGACGAGACCACCGAGTTCGCCACCGACGGCGTGTTCCTGGCCATCGGCCACATCCCCAACACCCGCCTGGTCGCCGACGTGCTCGAGACCGACGAGGACGGCTACCTCGTGGTCGAGCAGCCGTACACCACCACCAACGTCGACGGCGTGTTCGCCGCCGGCGACGTGTCCGACCACGTCTACCGCCAGGCCGTCACCGCGGCGGGCATGGGCTGCAAGGCCGCGATCGACGCCGAACGCTTCCTCGCCGCCAACGCCTGACCACCGGACCAGCGGACCGCCGGAGGACCCGGGCGGACTTCGTCCGGTTGTCCCGAACGACCACCGACACCGTCGCCCCGCCGGCATACCGTCACCGACCGACCAGCACCCACCGGACCGCCGCCCACGGCGCCCGACATCACCATCCGAGAAAGGTTGCGCGCATGGCCGCCACCGCCATCACCGACGAGCAGTTCCAGACCGAGGTCCTCGAGGCCGACCAGCCCGTGCTCATCGACTTCTGGGCCGAGTGGTGCAGCCCGTGCCGCAAGGTCAGCCCGATCGTGGACGAGCTCAGCGACGAGCTGGACGGCCTCAAGGTCGTCAAGATGGACATCGATGCCCACCCCGAGGCCGCCCGCAACTACGGCGTGATGTCGATCCCCACCCTGCTGGTCTTCAAGGGTGGCGAACAGGTCGCCCGGATCGTGGGCGCCAAGCCCAAGGCCGCACTGCGCTCCGAGATCGACCCGCACCTGTAGGTCCTGCCCACACGTGACGACCCCGGCCACCGGTCGGGGTCGTCGTTCGCATCCGGCCGGACCGACCACCAGCCCGCGGAATAGTCTCGGAACCGATGGAACCCCTCTACCGCCACGGCGACTCCGGCCCGGAGGTCCGCGACGTCCAGCGACGTCTCGTGGACCTCGGCCACGACGTGGACGACACCCCCGGCCGGTTCGGCGATGCCACCGCGCGGGCCGTCCGCGGCTTCCAGCAGGAGCGTGGCCTGATCGCCGACGGCATCGTCGGGCCCGACACGTGGCGGACGCTGGTCGAGGCCGCCTGGAAGCTCGGCGACCGGGTCCTGTACCAGACCCGCCCGACCATGCGTGGCGACGACGTCCGCGACCTGCAGGACCGGCTCGACCGCATCGGCCTGGAGGTCGGGGGTCCCGACGGCATCCTGGGACCCGAGACCACGGCGGCGGTCGTGGAGTTCCAGTTGATGCAGGGACTGAAGGCCGACGGCCAGGCGGGGGCGCTGACGATCGACGCCCTGCACCGGGTCGGCCGGGACCACCAGTCGATCGCCGCGAGCCAGGTGCTCGAGCGCCACCGACTCGGCCGCCGACGTCACCTGCGGTCCCTGTCGGGGAGCTGCATCGTCATCGACCCCGGCGGCCGGCCGGGAGCCGGCACCCACGACAGTCCCGACGGCGTCCCCGACCACGAGATCACCTGGGCGATCGCCAGCCGCCTGCACGGACGCCTCGGTGCCCTGGGGGCCCGTCCGGTCCTGGCCCGTGGACCCACCAACGACCCCAGCTCGTCGGAGCGCGCCGCCCTCGCCAACCGCGAGGACGCCGACGTGGTCCTGTCCCTGCAGACCAACGGCCTCGACCAGCCCGCGGCGCACGGCGTTGCGGCGTACTACTTCGGCTCCGGCGACACCGTGTCGGTCCCCGGACGCGAGCTCGCCGACCGGATGGTGGCCACCGTCGCCGAGGCAACGGGGACCCTCAACTGCCGTGCCCACGCGTCCACCTCCACCCTCCTGCGCGAGACCCGCGCGGTCGCCGTGACCGTCGAGCTGGGCTTCCTCACCCACCCCGACGAGGGCCGGGCCCTGGCCGACGCCGCCCACCAGGCACACCTGGTCGAGGCGCTGCTGACGGGCGTGCGTGGGTGGCTCCTGGAGCAACCGGGCAACGACGAGGCCCGGACGACGCAGGCCGCCCCAGAGGCCTGAAGAGGGGCCCTGACGAGGTGGCCGGGCCGGACGTCAGCGGGTGTCGATCCGACCCCGGGACTCGACGGCCGGGCGGGGTGCGGTGGCACGACGCGGCAACCGGTCACGGACCTCCTCGACGGCCTGCTCGAGGCTGTCGGCCCATCGCACGGTGCGGGCGACCTCGAGGTGCAGCAGCGGATACCGCGGGTGCTCCCGCGCCACCTGGAAGCCCTCGTGCAGCAACCACGTGATGGGCAGCAGGCAGGTGTCCGGGCGCCAGCGACGATCGGCGTGGGCCTGGACCTCGCCGTGGCCACGCTCGATGGCCGCCCTCACGGCCTCGCGGACCAGCAGCCGGCCGATCCCGTTGGTCCGGTGGGCCGGATCGACCCACATGGTGGTCAGCACCAGGGCATCGTGGTCGGTGGGCGGGACCGGTGGCCGGCGCGTGGCGAGCTCACCGGCGGGGGCGAACTCCACGAACCCGACCGGCTGGCCGTCGACCAGGACCGCACGGCCCGCCGGGGTGCCGGCGTGCAGCAGCGCGGTCGTCCAGGCCTGCTTGCGGACCCGCGCGGCCTCGGCCCCGTCGTCGTCGCGCTCGGCCGGCCCGGGCTCACCGAACTGCCAGAACAGGCAGCCGCGGCACGGCACGTCCAGGCGCTCCCAGACGTCACCGGTCAGGTGGACCACGCGGCGGCTCATCGGCGCGTGTCCCGGCCCCACGATCCGCGCAGGTCGTCGGGCGTCCCACGGGCCTCGTCCAGCCCACGCGCGAGGCGATGGACCGCACCGGCGACGACCCCGACGGCGATGCCGGTGACGGCGCGGCGCCACCCTCCCGGCGCCACGACGCGCCCACCCGGCGTGCGGATCGGCTCCGGGTTGGTGATCGGGTCCGGATCCGTGTGGGGCGCATCCGCGGCGTCCGCCCCGGTGACGGCCTCGGTCATCACTGCTCCTCCCCACGTCCTCGCGTCGACGGTACTCCCCGGGGCACGCGGGCTCGACCGGCGTCCGCGTCCCGTGGCCGGTGGACGGCACGCGCGGGCAGTACGGTTGGGGCACTCGCACCCCGGAACTCGTCGCCATGCGCCTCGACACCGACCCCTACCTGCAGCACTACGCCGACCGTGTCGGTGGCCTGTCCGCGTCGGCGATCCGGGCCCTGTTCGCGGTCGCGTCCCGGCCCGAGGTGGTCTCGTTCGCCGGCGGGATGCCGTTCACGGCCGCGCTGGACTTCGATGCCGTCACCGACGTCGTCGCCCAGGTGCTGGCCGAGCAGGGACCCACCGCGCTGCAGTACGGGATCGGGCAGGGGCGACCGGAACTGCGTGAGCAGCTGGTCGAGGTGATGGCCCACGAGGGGATCCCGGCCCATCCCGACGACCTCGTCGTCACGGCCGGTGGCCAGCAGGCGCTCGAACTGACGGCGACCTGCTTCGTGGACCCCGGGGACATCGTCCTGGCGGAGGGCCCGACCTACGTGGGGGGCCTCGGTGCGCTGACCAGCCTGCAGGCCGACGTCCGCCACGTCCCGATGGACGCCGACGGCATGCAGGTCGACGTGCTGGCGGACCGGCTCGACGAGCTTGCCGCGCAGGGCCGTCGGGCCAAGTACGTCTACACCATCCCCAACCACCAGAACCCCGCCGGCGTGTCCCTGTCGCTGCCCCGCCGCCACCGGCTGGTCGAGCTCGCCGAGCAGCACGACCTGGTGATCCTGGAGGACAACCCCTACGGCCTGATCGACTTCGAGGGCGAGGTCCGCACCAGCCTGCGCGAGCTCGCACCCGAGCGGGTCGTGTACGTGTCGACCATGTCCAAGACCTTCGCGCCGGGGGTCAGGACCGGGTGGGTCGCCGCACCGGCGCCGATCCGCGACAAGCTCGTGCTGCTCCGCGAGGCCGCGGACCTGTGCCCCGCCCACTTCACCCAGATGGTCGTCGAACGCTGGTTGCTCACCCAGCCGTGGACCGACCAGATCGAGACGTTCCGCAAGACCTACCGCCACCGCGCCGAGGTCATGCTGGACGCGCTCGCCGCCCACATGCCCGACGGGGTCACCTGGAACGCGCCCACGGGCGGGCTGTTCGTCTGGGTGTCGGTCGGCGCCGAACTCGACACCGCCGACCTGCTCGCCAAGGCCATCCAGCAGCGCGTGGCCTACGTGCCCGGTGACGGCTTCTTCGCCGACGGATCCGGGCGGCACCACATGCGACTGAACTACTCGTACCCGTCCCCGGAACGGATCGTCGAGGGCATCGAGCGCCTCTCGGCCCTGCTCGTCGACGAGCGTGAGCTGGCCCGGGCGGTGTACGGCACGGCATCGGTGCCCGGCGATCGCGACGACCCTGCCCGCGCCACCCCGGATCCGGCCTGATGCCCGCGCCCCTGCACGTCGCCGTCCTCAACGGGGGCTCGTCGCTCGAGCGCGAGGTCAGCCTCACGTCCGGTTCCCGGGTCACCGCCGCGCTGGGCGACCTCGGCCACCACGTGACCCGGCTCGACGTCGACGCCCGGCTGGTCACGCGACTGGTCGACCTCGACGTCGACGTCGCGTTCCTCGCCCTGCACGGCTCCACCGGGGAGGACGGCACGATCCAGTCGCTGCTCGACCTGGTCGGCATCCCCCACACGGGCCCCGACGCGCTGTCGTCGGCACTGGCGTGGGACAAGCCGGTGGCGCAGGGGCTGTATCGGCGCGCCGGCCTGGCCGTTCCCGACCACGTGGTCCTGTCACAGGCCGCCTTCCGGGACCTTGGCGCGGCGGCAGCGGTGACCCGGGTCGCCGAGGCCCTCGGCCTGCCGCTGGTCGTCAAGCCCGCGGCCGGGGGCTCGTCCCTCGGACTGGGGTTCGTCGAGGAGGTGGGGGCACTGCCGGCCGCCATCATGGGCGCGTTCTCGTTCGACGACCGGGTCCTGATCGAGCGCCACGTCACCGGGACCGAGCTCGCGGTGACGGTGTTCGACGGCGAGCCCCTCCCCCCGGTCGAGATCAGCCCGCGCGGGGCGCACTACGACTTCTCCGCCCGATACACCGCCGGCGCCACCGAGTTCCACGCACCCTCCCGGCTGCCCCGGGACCGCAACGACGCCGCGTGCGAGACCGCCCTGGCGGCCTGTGCGGCCCTCGGGGCGCGCGACATCGTCCGGGTCGACATGATCCTGGAGGACGACGAGCATCCCACCATCCTCGAGGTCGACACCGGACCGGGACTGACGACCACCTCGCTGGTGCCACTCGCTGCCCAGGCGGCCGGGGTGGCGTTCGGTGACCTGTGCCAACGACTGCTCGAGCTTGCGCTGGCCGATCCCGACGACGGAGCACCCACCCCATGACCGAGTCCCCCAGCACCGTGGCCCCGGCCGACACGCTCCCCGAGGACGACGACGTGCTCGACGACCTCGAGTTCGACGAGGACGACCTGGCGGCGGACGACTCGCTCGGGCCAGCGCCCGAGGTGGTCGTGTTCGACGTCGGCGAGGTGCTGGTCGACGAGACCCGCGTGTGGTCGACCTGGGCCAGCCTGCTCGGGGTGTCCCCCCTGACCTTCGCCGCCGCGTTGGGGGCGGCGATCGCCCAGGGGCTGGACTACGAGGCGGCGTTCGACCACGTCGCCCCCAACGTGGTGTGGCAGGACTTCGCGGCCGAGCACGAGCGCCGCTACGGCGGCTTCGGCGAGGAGGATCTCTACAGCGACGTCCGACCCTGCCTCGAGGAGCTGCGCGGCGCGGGCATCCGGGTCGTCGTGTCGGGCAACCAGCCGGCGCGCCGGACCGAGCAGCTGCGCGCCCTCGACCTGCCCTGCGACGCCCTGGCGATGTCCGACGACCTGGGCCACGACAAGCCCGACCCGGCCTTCTTCGCCGCCGTGGTCGACCTCGCGGGGGTCCCGCCTGCACAGGTCCTCTACGTCGGCGACCGGGTCGACAACGACGTGCTCCCGGCTGCCGCCGCCGGCCTGCGGACGTGCTGGTTGCGTCGTGGACCCTGGGGCGTGCTGCAGGACCTGCCGGACGGCCACGACGCAGACGTGGTGCTGGACGGGCTGGGCGAGCTGCCGCTGCTGCTGGCGGAGTGGCGCGGCCCGGGGAACGACCCGTCGCAAGACTCGTAAACTTTCGAACCTTACGGGGGCTGGTCGTGGATGACCCTGCAAAGCGTGCTGCCGGCGTCGCAGCCCTGGACGAGGTGCGCGCCGGGATGACCATCGGGCTCGGGACCGGCTCGACGGTCGCCTACTTCCTGGACGCCCTCGCCGCCGACGGACCGTCGGGCGTTCGCGGCGTGCCGACGTCCGAGGCCACCCGGCGTCGGGGTGAGGAGCTGGGGCTGGACCTGCTCGCCCCCGACGAGGTCGACCGGCTCGACCTCGTCGTCGACGGGGCCGACGAGCTCACCCCCGCGCTGGACCTGACCAAGGGGGGTGGCGGGGCCCTGCTGCGGGAGAAGGTCGTGGCCGAGATGAGCGATGGGATGGTCGTCGTGGCGACGCCCGACAAGGTGGTGGACCGCCTCGCCGAGTCCTTCGCCCTGCCGATCGAGGTGGTGCCGTTCGCCGTGGGCCCGGTCCGGCGACGGCTGGCCGCCCGTGGCTACGTCGTGCAGCTGCGGGACGGGCACACCGACAACGGCAACGTCATCCTCGACGCGCGACTGCCCGGTGGCATCGAGCAGCCCGGCGAGGAGGCGACCTGGCTGTCGTCGGTGGCCGGGGTGGCCGAGCACGGCCTGTTCATCGACCTGGCCGTCGTCGCGCTCCTGGGGCGTCCCGACGGCACGGTGACGCGGCTCGAGGCCTGAACTCAGTCCTCCGCACGACCGTGGGTGGACAGGCCACTCGCGATCACCTCGACCAACCGCTCGAGGTCCTCGGGGCGGCGGAAGTCGATGGTCAACGACCCCTTCCGTGCCCCCATGCGAATCTTGACCTTCTGGCCGAGCGCCTCGGCGAGGTCGGCCTGCAGGTCCTCCATCCCAGCCGGCAGCGGACGCGACGCTCGACGACTCCCCCCGCCCGACGAGCCACCACCGACATAGCGCAAGCGGACCAGTTCCTCGGTGGCGCGCACCGACAGGCCCTCGCGAACGATCCGGTCCGCGACCTCCTCCTGGTCTTCGCGTGACGCCAGGCCCAGCAGGGCCTTGGCGTGTCCTGCCGTCAGGACTCCCGCGGCAACACGACGCTGGACGGCGGCCGGCAGGGCCAGCAGGCGCATGGCGTTGGTGATCGTCGAGCGTGCCTTGCCCAGCCGCGACGCCAGCTCCTCCTGGGTCACCCCGAAGTCCTCCAGGAGCTGCTCGTAGGCCGCGGCCTCCTCCAGCGGGTTCAACTCGACCCGGTGGATGTTCTCGATGAGCGCCTCCTTGAGGAGGTCACGATCATCCGTCTGGCGCACGACGGCGGGGATCCGGGTCAGCCCGGCCCGCTTCGCCGCCCGCAGGCGACGCTCCCCGGCGATCAGCTCGAATCGGTCCTCGTCGAGCGGCCGCACGACGACGGGCTGCAGCAGCCCGACGTCGCGGATCGACGCGGCGAGCCCCTCGAGCTCGTCGTCGTCGAACACCCCACGTGGCTGGCGGGGGTTGGCCTGGATGGCACTGAGCGGGAGATCACGCAGGGATGGTGTCCCGTCGTCCCCTGCAGGGATCAGCGCTCCGAGACCCCGTCCCAGCCCACTTCTGCGTCCCGTGCTCATGCCCACTCCTCCTGCTCGACGGACGGCGACGTGTCACCCACGTCCGGGCCTCCCACGCGATCCTCGGTCGACGAGCCGTCCGGCGGCGGACCCAGGAGGTCGTCCAGTGGCGACGAGGGCCGCTGGTCGCTCCTGCCGAGACGGTGTGCGAGTTCGCGCGCGGCCCGCTCGTAGGCGCGTGCGCCACGACTGGACGGGTCGTAGACCGTGATCGGCTGGCCGTAGCTGGGCGCCTCGGACAGCCGAACGGTGCGCGGAATGATCGTGGTGTAGGCCGTTTCGCCGAAGAACCCGCGCACCTCGTCCGCCACCTGCGACGACAGGTTCGTCCGGGCGTCGTACATCGTCATCAGCACGCCCCCGATGTGCAGGTCGGGGTTCAGGTCGTCACGAACCAGGTCGATGGTCTGGATGAGCTGCGAGAGTCCCTCCAGCGCGTAGTACTCGCACTGGATCGGCACCAGGACCTCGTCCGCCGCGACCAGGGCGTTGAGCGTCAGGATGCCGAGCGACGGCGGGCAGTCGATCAGGACCACGTCGTAGTCATCGCGAACGGGTCCGAGCGCTCGGGCCAGCTGGCGCTCCCGATTCAGGGTCGAGACCAGTTCGATCTCTGCGCCTGCAAGGTCCAGACTGCTCGGAACGACATGGAGTCCATCGACCTGCGTCGACTCGATGGCGTCACGCACCGGCAACCGCTCGGCCAGGACACGATAGATCGATGGCCCACCCTCCGCCACGCGGAGCCCCAGCCCCGTCGTCGCGTTGCCCTGCGGGTCGAGGTCCACGAGCAACGTCCGCACTCCCTGGGCCGCCAGCGCCGCCCCCAGGGAGATGGCGGTGGTCGTCTTCCCGACTCCACCCTTCTGGTTCGTGACGCAGATCACGGACGCGGGGGCCGACTCGCTCCTGCTCGCCTCGGCCTGCCGACGTCGCCAGCTCATGTTCCCACCTTCGTTCCTCGACGGAGCACCACGACCCGAGGCTGGTGCGGATCCTCGCTGGGCTGGTCCGGCGGCGTCGCCATGACCTGCGCGTCCCACGTGCGCAACTCCCCCACCGCCTCGGCCAGTTCCTCGCGCCACCGCTCGCCCTTCACCGCGTAGAGCAGTCCACCCGGTACCAGGAAGGGGATCGTCCAGCCCAGCAAGCGGCCCAGCGGCGCCACGGCGCGCGCGGTGACGATGTCGAAGGACTGCCCCAGCGGCCCCGATCGCACGTCTTCCGCGCGCCCCCGCTCGACCGCCACGTCGACATCCAGTTCGGTGATCACGTCGGCGAGGAAGGTGGTCTTCTTCTGGCTCGAGTCCAGCAACGTGACCTGCAGGTCGGGGCGGCGGAGCGCTATGACCATCCCCGGCAGCCCGCCACCGCTTCCCACGTCAAGGAGACGGCCCGGGCCAGGCAGGATCTCGGCGAGGGCGGCGGACTCCAGCACGTGCCGCTCCCACAACTCGTCCTTCGCCCGCTGGCTCACCAGGTTGTGCGGCGAGGCGATGACAGCGTCGGCGAAGGCGCGCAGGCGCGGATCGTCGTGCACGTGGGGGAGTGGTGGCATGCCTGCAACCTACCGCGTCGCACCACGGGCTGTTGACCCCGGACGTCGTTCCTGGTTCCACGTGGAACCCACCCGGCACACACGGGAGAATGTTCCACGTGGAACGGGGCTTCGCGTTCTCCCGCCCAGTCCCCGCTGTTCCACGTGGAACGACAGAATCGCAGTCGAGGTGATGAGCGGGGTGTCGTGGAACCAACACCTGAACAGGGGAAATCGGTCACGTCGTCGCTGTGGCGGTCTGCAACCACTCATTCGCAACTTCCAGACATGAATGCGCCCACGCCCCGCAGGGGGGACGTGGGCGCGTTCTGCCTGCTCAGGGATCAGTCTGTCGGCTCGATGACGATCCGGCGCGAGGGCTCGCGGCCCTGGCTGCGTGACAGCACGCCGTCCACCGTGTTGACGAACTCGTGGATGGCCTTGCGCTCGAACACGTCCATGGGCTCCAGGCGCTCCGCCTCGCCCGAGTCGAGCACCTGGTCGATGACCTCGTCGGCCTTGTCGAGCAGCTTCTCGAGACGGCGGGCGCGGTAGCCCTCGACGTCCACGTGCACGTGCACCCGTCGCTCGAACTGCGACTGGAGCGCGCACCGCATCAATTCCTGGACCGCCTCGAGGGTGCTCCCGCGGCGACCGATCAGTGCACCCGAGCCCATGTCGACGACCTCGACCTCGGCGCGGCGCGTGTCCTCGAGCACCCGGATGCGCAGTTCGCCCGGCAGGTCCATCGCGTCGAGCAGGCCCTCCACGAAGTCGGCGCCCGCATCGGCCTCCTCGTCCAGTTCGTCCAGCTCCTCCTCCGACAGCAACGTCGGGGCATCGGCGTCGGCTTCGTCGTCCTCGCCGTCCGCCTCGGATTCGTCGTCGCCGGCGACGGCGTCACGCTCGTCGGCATCGGCCTCCTCGGCCGGCTCGTCCGCGTCGATCGCGTCGACGTCCGAGTGCTCGTCGACGTCCGAGTGCTCGTCGACGTCGGTGGCTTCGTCGACGTCAGGCGACTCGTCGACGTCGGGCCGTTCGATGGTGGCGCGCAGCGTGACCTCGATGTCGCGCAGTGCGATGCCCTCCGGCAATCGGGCCTCGACGGCCACGTCGTCGGCCAGCAGGTCACCTGCGGCCGCGGCCAGCACCGTGGCGAGATCGCTGCCCGTGGCGCGGGCGGTCTGGGTGGACATGGAGCACTCCTCGTGGGATCGAACAGGGATGGTCGTGGGCGGAGTCGGGGGAGCGGCGGGCCGAGATCAGCCGTCGTCGCGACGGCGCGAGCGCCCGGGCAGTCGGGACGACCGCTTCGGGGGCGGCCGGTCGGGATCCGCGCCGTTGGTGGACGAACCCTCGTCCCGGGTCACCTTGCGCGTGTTTCCCGCGGTCCCCAGCGCGTTGCCGGTGGCATCGACGTTGCGGGGCCCGGACGACGAGGTGGTCGGGACGGGCTTGGTGTCGACAGGACCGACCTCTTCGTCCAGTCGGCGCGTGATCAGCCACTGCTGGACCATGGTCCACAGGTTCGTCGTGACCCAGTAGAGGAGGACACCGATGGGCAGGTTCCACCCGAACACGCCCATCATGACCGGCATGACGTACAGCATCACCTTCTGCTGGGTCGCCTGGGCACCCTCCTGGGGTGCCGTCCGGCTCGACATCATCTGGCGCTGGCTGACGAACATCGACCCGGCCACCATCACGAGCAGCAGGATCCCGGCCCAGCCGGCCGCCGAGGCAGCCGTTCCCAGCCCGCCGTCCTCGGGCGTGAAGAAGTAGAACTGGGCGTTGGTGAGTGCGCCGCCGACGGTCGTCGGATCACGCAGGACGCTGAACAGGGCGAAGAAGATCGGTCCCTGTGCGAGCAACGGGAGACATCCAGCCGCCGGGTTGACGCCCTCCTCGCGGTACAGCTCCTGCAGCTTCTCGTTCTTCTTCGACTGCATCTCGCGATAGCGCTCGGGGTCGCTCCGCATCATCGAGCGGTCGACCTTGTACTTGTCCTGCAAGGCCTTGACCCGTGGCTGGATCTCCTGCATCTTGCGCATCGACGTGAACTGCTTGGCCGCGAGCGGCAGCAGGATGATGCGCACCACCACGGTCAGGGCGATGATCGCCCAGCCCCACGACGCGTCTGCCAGGAAGGGGACCTGCGCGATCCACGTGTGCAGGAGCTCGATGCCCCCTGCGAAGATGTCCTTGAAGCCTTGCCAGATCTCGCCCACGGAATTCGGTCCTCAGGTGGTGGTCAGGCGACGGCGGCGTCGGAGGACGCGGCGTCGGTGGTCGGGGTGTGCGGGTCGTCGTGACCAGCGTCGTCGTGACCGGGAACGTGGTCGACGCCACCCGGGTTGAACGGGTGACAGCGACCGATCCTGCGCAGCGCCATCCAGCCACCACGCAGTGCCCCGTGCCGCCCGATCGCCTCCACCGCGTACTGCGAGCACGTGGGGTGGAACCTGCACCGTGGCGTCCGAACGACGGCGGTCGACTGGTACAGGCGCACCAGGGCGAGCAGCACCCGGGCCACCGGTGAGGGGCGAGGTTCGTTCGTCATGCCGGGATCCGCTCGACCAGGTCGGTCAGTTCATCGAGCACGCGCTGCAGGTCGGCGCCCGCGATTCCGGGCCGCGCGACCAGGACGGCATCGACACCGGACGGCCAGTCGACCCGCCGCGACGCCTCTCGCAACAAGCGCTTCGCCCGGTTCCGGGCGACGGCGTTGCCGACCCGCCGCGACGCCACCACGGCGACCCGCAGGCCGGTGTGACCGGTCTGCGTCCCGACGTGCAGGGACAACTGGCGACCGCCACGGCGGGTGCCGTGGGCCAGGACGTGACTGACGTCGCGAGACGAACCGAGACGAGCCGGGCGGACCACGGGAGTGGTCGAGCCGGACGTCGGCGCCGGGGCCGACACGCCGTCAGGCCGTGAGCTTGGCACGGCCCTTCGCGCGGCGGCGCTTGATCGCGGCACGACCCTGGCGGGTCTTCATGCGTGCGCGAAAGCCGTGCTTCTTGGCACGACGGCGGTTGTTGGGCTGGAAGGTGCGCTTCATGGCAATCGCCCTCCGAGACGGTGGTGGGGACGCACACGACGAAGGTCCACTGGGAGAAGGTCGGGACACGACGTGGTGCACGAGGGCACAGATGACGCAGCAAGCGTACTGCACCACCACGAGGGGCGACAACCCGTGGCCGGGTCCGGCCGCGTGGGGCCCTGGTCCTTCGCGACCGGGCGTCACCCCGTGGGTGGATCGTTCGGGGTGGGCCATTCGAACCAACCGTCGCCGTCTCGGTTGCGGGACGGCGACGGGATCCCTACAGTTCGCCATCGCGCCTGATGCCGGGCTCGGTGGCGTCGCCCCCCAACCACGGGGGTTGAAGTTTCCCCCGCTGCCCCCGGCCTTCCCCGCAGGCCACCAGGGAGCTGCCGCACGGCCCTCGCCCGAACGGACATCGAGTTGTCCACAATTGTGGATAACCTGTGGACATGTAGTTGACCAGTCCGTAGTGTGCGCGTCGCCGCGACGACCGTGTGCAGATCTCGCCCCGGTCCGTACGAGCACCCGAGAGCACCCGAGCACGTCCCCGAACCCCGTCGCCGTCCCCCCTGTTCCTGGAGTTTCCGTGGAGCCCACCGCACCGTTGGACCTCCCGGCCCTGTGGGCGGACTGCCTCCGAGACCTGGCGGGCACCACGCCGGCGTCACGCCAGTGGCTCGAGGCCACGGCACCCGTCGGCTTCAGCGACGACACCATCATCCTGGCCGCCCCGCACTCGTTCGCCCGGGAGTGGCTCGACCTCAAGATGGGGGACACCCTCACGGCCCAGTTGTCGCGCGCGCTCAACCGCCCGATCGACGTGATGATCACCGTGGCCCCCGGGGCCGCCACGCTGTCCCCGGCCGAGGAGGCCGCGGTCGTATCGGAGCTCGACGCCGAGCTGCTCGAGCAGGCCACCCAGGACGCACCGAGCCACGACCTCCACGACCCGGCCACCCACGACCCTCGCGGCGAGCCCGCGACCGCGCCGCACCTGGACCCGCGCGATCCCGACCCGTCGGTGCTCAACGACCTGCCCGCACGCCGCGAGGCCAACGGCCACCGACCGGCCAGCGGCCTGGACGCCCGGCCCGCCGGACCGACGGTCTACGTGCCACGCAACGACGAGGTCGACGCCCAGCTCAACCCCAAGTACGAGTTCGGTCACTTCGTCATCGGCGACTCCAACCGGTTCGCCCACGCGGCTGCCGTCGCAGTGGCCGAGGCCCCGGCCAAGTCCTACAACCCGCTGTTCATCTACGGTCCGTCGGGGCTGGGCAAGACCCACCTCCTGCATGCCATCGGCCACTACGTCCAGCGTCTGTACCCCCGGCTCCGGGTCCGCTACGTCACCACGGAACAGTTCACCAACGAGTTCATCACCTCGATCCAGAACAAGGATTCCGTGGCGTTCCAGCGGCGCTATCGCGACATCGACGTGCTCATGATCGACGACATCCAGTTCCTCGAGCGAGCCGAGCGCACCCAGGAGGAGTTCTTCCACACCTTCAACGCGCTGCACAACGCCGAGAAGCAGATCGTCATCTCGTCGGACCGCTCACCCCGCGCGATCGCCAAGCTCGAGGACCGCCTGCGGTCACGGTTCGAGTGGGGACTGCTGGTCGACGTCCAACCACCCGAGCTCGAGACGCGCATCGCCATCCTGCGTCGCAAGGCCGAGGCCGAACAGCTCGACCTCCCCAACGAGATCCTCGAGCTGATCGGTGCCCGGGTCCGGTCCAACATCCGCGAGCTCGAGGGTGCCCTGCACCGGGTCGCGGCATGGGCCTCGCTGTCGGGCTCCCGCCCCGACCTCGCCACCGCCGAGAGCGTCCTCAAGGACGTCCTGCCTGACGAGCGGGAACGCGAGATCACCTCCGACCTCATCATGGACGTCGTGGCCGACTTCTTCGGGCTCACGGTCGACGACCTGTGCTCGAAGTCCCGCAGCCGCCAACTGGTCAACGCCCGGCAGATCGCGATGTACCTCACCCGCGAACTGACCGAGATGTCCTTTCCCCAGATCGGCAAGGCCTTCGGTGGCCGTGACCACTCCACGGTCATGCACGCCAAGGACAAGATCGCCGACCTCATGAAGGAACGCCAGACCACCTACGACCACGTCCAGGAGCTGACCGCCCAGATCCGGTCGACGGCTCGCGGCGGGGTCTGACCGGCCCTCCTCACGGTCGGACCGCCCCACTCCCGTGCGGTGCCCGCTCGTGACATCGATGGGATTCGAAGCGATCGTCTCCCACACCCGCAACACGTCGGTGCGCACCACTCACGAAGACCGTGACCGCACCCTTCCCACAGGTTGTGGAAAACCTTGTGGACAACAGGGCCGTGATGGTGTGATCGTCCTGTGGACAACGTCGCGCCCCTGGGGACGACCTGCGGAGTACGCGCCCGGCCTTCCTGTGGACCGACCGTGGACGACCCGTGGACGACCATGCCCGTCCACCACACAGACGCTGAAACTACACTGGCGGAAGTGGACGGCTGTGGATGGTGCCCTCTTCGCTCCACAGGAGGGTCAACACCCTCGACCCGGCCCTGAGCAGGCCAGACCCCACCTCGTCCCCAGTGTCGACACCCCCGATGGTGACGACGAAGGAAGAAGGTTCCCACCAGTTCGTCCTTCGGAGCTGGGGATGGACCGGACCGATCGAGGACCAGCCCACCCATCCCACGACCGAACCCCCTGGCCCCACCCCAGCGGCTGCGCCACACCGGATCGGCCGCCACACTGGCACCTCCACCCCGACACGGTCGCCGACTACCGTCGCCACACCGACCCCACGGCCGAGACCAGCCGCCGCACCAGGAGCACCCGTGAAGTTTCGCGCTGAACACGACGAGTTCGCCACGGCCATCGGCTGGGTCACCCGCACCGTCGGTGCCAGGGTCACCCTTCCGGCCCTGGCCGGGGTGCTGCTCGAGGCAGACGACGGACGACTGACCTGCCGGGCCACCGACCTCGAGGTGGCAGCCGAGGTCTCGGTGCCGGTCCAGATCACGGAACCCGGCAAGGTGCTGCTGCCGGGCAAGCTGCTCGCCCAGCTCGTTGCACGGTTCCCGGACGCGGCCGTGGAGGTTTCGGGTGGTCCGGACGGGGTCGAGGTGACGTGCGGACGCTCGACGTTCCACGTCCGGGGCATGCCGGTCGAGGACTTCCCGGCGTTGCCGACCCCGGACCCCGACGTCACCCCCGGCACGATCCGCTCGGGCGCCTTCGGCCGGCTCGTCGGCCAGGTGGCACGGGCTGCCGCGACCGACGAGGCACGTCCGGCCCTGACCGGCGTGAAGCTGACCTCCACCGCCACCGAGTTGGCCGCGACCGCCACCGACGCCTACCGGCTGGCGACCCGGACCGTCCCGTGGGAGACCGGGGTCGAGGCCGAGTCGCTGGTGCCGTCGCGCGCGCTGCAGGAGGCGGCGAAGGCCGCGTCCGACAGCGGCGGCAGCCTCGAGGTGATCCTCGAGCAGGGACAGGCGACCTTCCGGATCGGGGACCGGCGGCTGACCACCCAGCTGATCGAGGGCAAGGCCATCGACGCCAAGTCGCTCGTGCCGGACGCCTTCGAGATCACCGCGATCGTGGATCGCGATCCGTTGATGGAGGCGCTGCAGCGCGTGGCGATCGTCGCCCAGGGACGGGCCAACTCGCCCGTCAACCTGGTCTTCGCGGAGGGCAGCGTCGACCTGCGCGTGTCCAACCAGGAGGTCGGGGACGCCTCGGAGGCGCTGCCCGCCGACATCGACGGCGAGGACATCACGATCGCCTTCAACCCGGCGTTCCTCCAGGCCGGCCTGGACGCCATCGGCACCGACCGGGTCGAGGTCCTCATGAACGGCGAACTGAAGCCGGCCGTGTTGCGCCCGCACCACGACGCCGACGACGAGGGCCCGGTCGACGACTACACCTACCTGATCATGCCCATGCGTCCATGACGTGTCCCCGGTGACATCGTGAATCTCGGCAAGGCGCAGCGACCACTGACTCCGGGACACGTGTGCACCTGACGCGGGTGGGGCTGACGGACGTCCGCAGCTACGACCGGGCGGAGGTGCGTCTCGAGCCGGGCGTGACCCTGTTCCTGGGGGCCAACGCCCAGGGCAAGACCAACCTGGTCGAGGCCGTGCTGCGGGCGGCGATCGGCAGCAGCCACCGGGTGAGCGGTGACCAGGCACTGGTGCGCCGGGACCACGACCTGGGCGTGATCCGGCTGGAGGCGCGGACGGACAACGGGCGACGCAGGACCCTCGACGTCGAGATCGGGTCCGGCCGTCGGACCCGCACCCGCGTCGACGGCAACGACGTCACCCGTGCGGCCGATGCCGCCGGGGTCGTGAAGGTCGTGATGTTCGCCCCCGAGGACGTGGCCGTCATCCGGGGCGACCCGGGCGAGCGACGCCGGTTCCTCGACGACCTGCTCGGCCAGCGGCGACCGGCGTACGTGTCGACCCGCAGCGACTACGACCGCGTGCTGCGCCAGCGCAACCAGCTGCTCAAGCAGGCTCGCGGCCTGTCCGGCTCGTCGGCCGAGGCCGCGGTCGCGACGCTGGAGTCCTGGACCCGCCAGCTGGTCCACCACGGTGCGACGCTGATGGCGGCACGGCTGGCAGCCGTCCACGCACTGTCCGGCATCGTCCGCGACACCTACCACGACGTCGCGGACCGTCCCGAGCCCGTGACGATGGCCTACGAGTCGTCGACCGGGCGGACGGTGCAGGCCGATCCGGGGGCCGGTGTCCCGGACCCCGCGCCGCTCGCGGAGGAGTTGCGGGCCGCACTGGCCGAGGTCGCGGACGAGGAGCGCCGGCGGGGAATCACCCTGGTCGGCCCCCACCGGGACGATCTCGTGCTTGCGATCGACGACCTCCCGGCACGCACGCACGCGAGCCAGGGGGAGGCCTGGTCCCTGGCGCTGGCCCTGCGGGTGGCCACCCACGACGTCCTGGCCGAGGTGGGGGACCGGCCGCTGGTGATCCTGGACGACGTCTTCGCCGAGCTCGACCTGACCCGTCGTCGTCGTCTCGCCGATCGCTGCGACCACTGGGACCAGGTCCTGGTGACGGCCGCGGTCGAGTCCGACGTCCCGCTGCGTGCGGCCCACGTCGTCGAGGTGACCATGCGGGACCGGGTGTCCTCGCTGTCGCCACGTGGCGAGGTCGCGGAGGAGTCGGCATGAGCGGGTCGGGCGGCGAGCGACCACCCGACGGACCGGGTCGGGACGAGGATCCCACCGGCGGTGCAGGCGATCCTCCTGGCCGGCGGTCGCGTCGACCCGACCTCGACGACGCCCGCAAGGCCATTCGCCGGGACCTGGACGCATCGGTCTACGCCCGCCGTCGTCGTCGCCAGGATGCACGCCGCGACGCCCTGGAGCGTGAGCAGTTCGACCCGTCGCCGCCGACCGACGACGACTGGACCGTCCCCGACCGCGACGGGCTGCGTCGGCTGCCGGCCGCGCCCGAGCCGCTCGGTGACCTGCTCGGCGACCTGATGGAGTCGCGCGGGTGGTCGGCCCGGTTGCGTGCCTCGACCCTGTTCGCCCGGTGGGAGGAGGTCGTGGGCGCCGACGTGGCACGCAACTGCGAACCGGTTCGGCTGGTGGGGGGCGTCCTGGTCGTCACCGCGACCTCGCCGTCCTGGGCGACCCAGCTGCGCTACCTCGCCGGCGATCTCCAGCTGGCGGTCAACCGGGCACTGGGTGAGCCGGTGGTCGAGCGCGTCGAGGTCCGGGTCAGCCGCTGACGTCGGTCGGCCCGGCTGCCGGGTCATCGATCGTCGGGGCCGGGGAATCTAGTTGCAGCCCGATCTCGGTGGCCTTGACGGCGAGCCAGACGGGCGTGCCGACGGCCAGCCCGAGCGCCCCGGTGGACTCGCGGGTGACCTCGACCGTCAAGGGCAGGGGCTGGCCGCTGCGGAGCCGCACGCGGTCGCCCAGGCGCTCGAGTCGATCCACCGTGGTGTGCCAGGTGTTGCGCTGGCTGCCCTCCGGCTGCTCCCGGTGCACGCTGACCGCCGTGGGGCGGAGCGTGAGCAGGACCGGGCCGGTCACGTCGTGGTCGGCCACGTGGAGCTCGCGGTCCCCGTGGGGTGGTGTCACCCGGACGATCCCGTCCCGGGCCTCGCCGACCAGCAGGTTCGCCCCGGCGAGGTCGGCCACGTAGGGCGTGCGCGGCCGCAGCCGGACCTCGTCGGGGCTGCCGACCTGGGTGATCCTGCCGTGCTCGAGGACGTGGACCTCGTCGGCGAGGAGGAACGCCTCGGTGGGGTCATGGGTGATCAGGAGTCGCGGGCCCGCGAAGTCGGCGAGGTGGGTCGCGAGGGTGCGGCGCAGCGACACGCGGGTGGTGACGTCCAGTGCCGACAGCGGTTCGTCGAGCAGGAGCAGGTCGGGCTCGGTCACCAGCGCCCGGGCCAGCGCGACGCGCTGGGCCTGGCCGCCGGACAGCTGGTCGGGGCGGTGGTGGGCGAACGCCGCGAGTCCGAGCAGCTCGAGCCAGTGGTCGGCGCGCTCGCGTGCCTCCCGTCGCGGGACGCCACGGCTGCGGGGCCCGAAGGCCACGTTGTCACGGACGTCGAGGTGGCCGAACAGCAGGTGGTCCTGGAACACCACGCCGACGTGGCGGGACGCGGCCGGCACGAACGTGTCGGTGGTGGGGTCGTCGAGGACCCGACCAGCCAGGCCGACGTGGCCGTCGTCGAGGGCGAGCAGGCCGGCCAGCAGCCCGACGACCGTGGACTTGCCGGCGCCGTTGGGTCCGAGCAGGGCGGCGGTCCTGCCGGCCGGGATGGCCAGGCGCGCCCGGAGCCGGAACCCGTCGTCGCGGGTGAGGTCGAGCGAGGCGTCCAGCCCGCTCGCCCGGTCTGCACGTTCGTGGGGGGCCGGCGGCGTCACGACGTCGGCCACCAGCGACCGCGCAGCCCGACCAGGACGGCCAGGGACACCGCGACCATCACGAGGCTGATCGCGACCGCGGTGTCGCGCTGGCTCTCGAGGGCGACGAAGACGGCCAGGGGGAGGGTCTGGGTGCGTCCCTGGAGGTTGCCGGCGAAGGTGACGGTGGCCCCGAACTCGCCGAACGCCCGGGCCCAGGTCAGGACCAGCCCCGAGACCAGCGACGGGGCGATCACCGGGAGCGTGACCCGGCGGAGCACCGTCCAGCGGGACGCGCCGAGGGTCGCGGCGGCATCCTCCTGGCGTCGGTCCATCGTGCGAAGGGCCCCCTCGACGGTGATCACCAGGAACGGCATCGCCACGAACGTGCACGCCAGCACCACGCCGGCGGTCGAGAAGGGCAGGACGAGCCCGGTCATGCGCTCGAGCGGACCTCCGACCAGGCCGCGACGGCCGACCGCGAACAGCAGGGCGGCGCCGCCGACGACCGGGGGCAGCACGAGCGGGAGGGTGACCAGCCCCCGCACCAGCGACCGTCCGGGGAACTCCACCCGTGCCAGGACCCAGGCCAGCGGCACGCCCAGGAGCAGGGAGACGACCGTCGCCCCGAGCGACGACACCAGCGACAGGCGGAGGGCGTCGGTGACGACCGCACCGGTCACCAGGTCGAGCAGGTCCGCCCACGGGGTCCGTGCCAGCAGGCCCACCAGCGGCACCACGAACAGGGCCAGGCCGATGGCCGCCGGCAGGAGGAGTCCGATCGGGGGTCGCGGGGAGGCGCGGCGCGAGGTCGGGTTCGTCATGGTGGTCCGAATCCGGCGGACGACAGCAGGTCGCGTCCCCGGTCGGACACGACGAAGTCGACGAACGCGCTGGCACCGGTCGGGTTCGGCGCGTCCGCCAGGGTCGCGACGGGATAGGTCGCGACGACGTCGACTCCGTCGGGGAGGTCGATCGCCTCGACCGACCCGCTGCTCGACGCGACGTCGGTGACGTAGGTGATGCCGGCATCCAGCTCGCCGGCCGCGATCTTGGTGAGCAGGGCGCGGACGTCCGGTTCCTCGGTGTCCACGGCCGCGACCACCCCGGCCATGTCCAGGGCCCGCCGGGCGAACATGCCGCAGGGCACGGTGGGTGCGCACAGGCCGACCAGCAGGTCGTCGTCCGCGAGGTCGTCCAGGCCGGTGAGCGCCCCCGGGTTGCCCGTGGGCACCGCGATCACGAGGCCGTTGGTGGCGAAGGTCGTGGGGCCGTCCGCCAGTCCGGCGTCGACCACCTCGGCCATCGTGTCGGGATCGGCCGAGGCGAACACGTCGGCGGGCGCGCCCTCCAGCAACTGCTCGCGCAGGGCCGAGCTGCCACCGAGGTTCAGGACCACGTCCACGTCGGGATGGGCGTCCTCGAAGGCGTCCTCGATCGCCCCGAACGCGTCGGTCAGTGATGCTGCTGCCGACACCAGGACCTCCCCGCGGGGCGTCCTGTCGCCCCGGGTGTTCTCGGCCGTGGGCGTGGCCGACGTGGTGTCGCCGCAGGCCGTCAGCACCAGCGCACCGACGAGGACGGCCACGACCAGGGGACGTGGCACGGATCGGGCCGGTCCACCCGGGCGGTGATCGACGTGGCGGTCCCCGGTCACTCGGGCAGTCCCACGACCACGTTGGTTGCCTTGATCGTCGCGATGACCTCGGTTCCGGGGGCGAGGTCGAGCTCGCGGATGCTCTCGGCGGTGGTCAGTGCGAGGAGTCGGTGCGGGCCGGCCTGCATCTCCACCGTGCCGGCCGCGGTGCCCTCGACGACGGCGGTGACCACCGCGGGCAGCTGGTTGCGGGCCGACGTGGCCTGGACCACGGGGGGCTCGGGGCGTCGCGCCGTCAGCAGGCGGCGGACCTCTGCCAGCGGCACCAGGCGCTGGTTGCCACTGGACCGGGTGACGGTCAGCTCGCCGTCGTCGGCCCAGCGCCGGAGGGTGTCGACCGACACGTCCAGCAGGCCTGCGGCCTGGCCGATGCGCAGGTGGTCGTCCATCCTGAACCTTGGAACGATGTCGATTTGCTTCGATACTACCTAGGTATGATGGATCGACAGGTCGATTCCCGCAGGATCACGCATCGACGACCTACCGTGTGGTCGCCCCGACGGTGGATCACGAGGCCCGCCATGCCAGAACTTCCCGACATCGAGGACTACCGCGCGGCACTGCGTGCGCGCATGGTCGGCAACGTGCTGGCCAACGCCCGGATCCGGGCGTTCACGCTCCTGAGCACCTTCGACCCCCCGGTGGACGCGCTGCACGGACAGGTCGTGACCGACGTGCGTCGGCTCGGCAAGCGGATCGTGTTCGTGTTCGGACAGGTCGACCCCCAGCCGCTGTTCGGGGTGCTCCACCTGATGGTCGCGGGCCGGCTGCGGTGGGAGGAGTTCGGTGCCAAGGTCCCGGGCCGGATCGGGCTGGCGGCCTTCGACGTCGAGACGCCGGGGGGCGAGCCGGTCGGGGCCCTGGTGCTGACCGAGGCGGGGACGAAGAAGCGGGCGCGGCTGGCCGTGGTGCGCGAGGAGGGCCTGGCCGACCACGACCGCGGGGGACTGGAGCCGCTCGAGACCGATCGCGCCGGGTTCGTCGCCGCAGTGACCGCCACGAACCGGACGCTGAAGCGGGGCCTGACCGACCCGCGCGTCCTGTCGGGGATCGGCAACGCCTACTCCGACGAGATCCTGCACGCCGCCGGGTTGTCGCCGGTGGCGCGCACCCAGCAGCTCGACGAGGACGAGCTGACCCGGCTGTACGAGTCCACCGTCGAGGTGCTGACGACGTGGCAGCGGCGCCTGCGCGACGAGACCGGGGACGGCTTCCCCACGAAGGTCACCGCCTTCCGCGACGACTTCGCGGCCCACGGTCGCTTCGAGCAGCCCTGTCCGGTGTGCGGCACCCCGATCGCCCGGATCCGCTACGCCGACAACGAGACGAACTACTGCCCGCGGTGCCAGACCGAGGGCCGACTCCTGAAGGACCGGTCGCTGTCGCGCATCCTCAAGGACGACTGGCCCTCGACGATCGACGAGGCCGAGGCCGACTGACACCGCAGGTCCCGTGGCGTTCGTTGCCGGGATGTGCGGTCCCGAACGCCATCGCGTGGCGGGGTTCGGCGTGCTGCAGTCGGTGGCGTGACCCGTCCTGCCCGGTGGGCCTATCGTGGGACTTCGTCGCTGAGGAGGACGGGATGGCACGGGTCGCGGTGGTCACGGGAGCGTCGAGCGGCATCGGCGAGGCCACGGCCCGGCGCCTGGCCGCCGACGGCTGGGACCTGGTGCTGGTGGCCCGCCGGCGGGACCGGCTGGAGGCGCTGGCCACCGAGCTGGGTGGTGCCACCGTGGTCGCGGTGGACCTGACCGACCCAGAGGCACCGGCCAGGGTGCGCTCGGCGGTCGAGGTGCGCCACGACGGTGTCGTGGACCTTCTGGTCAACAACGCCGGTGCGAGGTTCCCGGGCACGTTCGCCGACACCGGCCCCGAGGGGATCCGCCAGCACCTGGCGCTCAACCTCGACGCAGTCGTGGCGATGGTGGCGGCGCTCCTGCCGGCACTGCGTCGCAGCGGGGGCGCGATCGTGACGGTCGCGTCGGTCTCCAGCTTCATCTCCCGCGCGGGTGCGATCGGCTACTCCACGGCCAAGGCCGCCGTTCGTGCCTTCTCGGACGGGCTCGCGCTCGAGGAGACCGACGTGCACGTCGGCCTGGTGGTGCCCGGGTTCGTCGCGACCGAGGGGTTCCCCCAGACCGAGCTGGTGGAGAACCCGCGCACGCGCTGGGCCGTGTCGACGCCGGACGCCGTCGCCGAGGCGGTCCTGCAGGCCGGGCCCGGCGGGGCCGGGCAGGTGCACGTGCCCCGTGCCTGGGCGATCGCGACGGCGACGAGGTCGATCGCCCCGCGGTTGATCCCGGCCGTGGTCCGGATGCTGGGCGCCAACGTCAACCCCGAGGTCCGGTCGGTCGCCGACCGTGAGGTGGACGCGCCCGAACGGACCTGAGTCAGTCCTCGGGCCCGTGGTAGCGCGGGCAGTCGTCGTCCTCGGAGGGGGAGGCCTCGTCGCCCTCTGCCTGCTGGCAGGCGCGCCCGGCGTCCGGGTCGTCGTCGCGGGAGCTCGAGGCCGCGGCCGGGCCGTCGTCGCAGCCCCGGTCCTCGTCCTTGGGTCCGGCGTGGTCGGGTGGTCCGGCGTGGTCCGGCGGTCCGGGTCCGTCGCGGTCCTTGTCCTTGGGCCCGGCATGCTCCGGTGGCCCCGCGTGGTCCGGCGGCCCGCAGCGTTCGCCCGCCTCGCCCGCCTCGTCGTCGCAGCCCCGGTCCTTGTCCTTGGGTCCCGCGTGGTCGGGTGGGCCGGCGTGGTCGGGCGGCCCGGGTCCGTCGCGGTCCTTGTCCTTGGGCCCGGCATGCTCCGGTGGCCCCGCGTGGTCCGGCGGCCCGCAGCGTTGGCCCGTGGCGTCGTCGCCCTCATCGGTCCCCGCCCGGGAATCCTCGCCCTGGTCCCCGGCGTCCTCGTCGTCGCAGTCACGGTCCTTGTCCTTGGGACCGGCGTGGTCGGGTGGTCCGGGTCCGTCGCGGTCCTCGTCCTTCGGTCCGGCATGCGGCGGCGGTCCACAGGGCTCCTCGCGCGGGCTCGCGTCGTCCGTGGACTCGTCGGACGTCGCGGCGCTGGCCGTCGGGGCAGGGGTCGTCGTGGGACCCACGGTGGGGGAGGGCGTGACGTCGGTGTCGGCGCTGGCGGACGGCGTCGGCACGGGTGGCGTCGGGTCGCCCTCCTGGGCGCTGGCGATCCCCGCGAGCACGACGACGGCGGCCACGCCCGTGGCCGCGGCGACGCGAGCGGTCGACCAGGCCATGGATCCCCCGGGTGGTCTTGACCGGTGCCGGTTGCACCGCTGACGACCCTACCCCAGCCCGGGTGGCCTCCGGCAGGGACCGGCGTCCCGCCGCGACCCCCCGGCGAGGGCCGCCTACTGCGCGGTGTAGCCGCCGTCGACCAGGTGGTAGGACCCGGTCACGAACGATGCCGCGTCGGAGGCGAGGAACGCGACGAACTGGGCGACCTCGTCGGCCTCGCCCAGCCGACCGATCGGGTGCATGCCCGCGAGCTGGTCCAGCACCTCCTGCTCGAGGTTGGCCTCCAGCAGGGGCGTGTTGATGAACGCCGGGCCGATCGAGTTGACCCGGATCCCGTCGGCCGCGTGCTCGAGGGCCGCCGACTTGGTCAGGCCGACCACGCCGTGCTTGGCCGCCACGTAGGCGGGAGAGGTGGCGAACGCGACCGAACCCAGGATGGAGGCGATGTTGACGATGCTGCCCCCGCCGCGCTCCCGCATCGCGGGGATCTCGTGGCGCATCCCCAGGAACACCCCGGTGAGGTTGACGTCGATCACCTGCTGCCAGCTGTCGATCGGGTACTCGCCGGTCGGCGCCTGGGCGCCACCGATCCCGGCGTTGTTGACCGCGATGTCGAGGCCACCGAACGCGTCGACGGCTGCGGCGACCATCGCCTCGTTGGCCTCGGGCGACGACACGTCGGCGGCGAAGAAGCGTGCGGCGTCGCCCAGGTCGTCGGCGACCCGGGACCCGCCGTCCTCGTCCAGGTCGACCACCAGCACCTGTGCACCGCCCTCGGCCAGGCGTCGCGCGCACGCCTCCCCGATGCCACTGCCGGCGCCCGTCACCAGGGCGACCTTGCCGTCGAAGTCGAGGTGGTGCGTCATCGTGGACCTCCTGGTCGTCGTGGGGCCGGTCCCGACCCTGCCCCGACCGTAGGACCCCCACGCATGCCCCGACCCGTCTGGACGACCGTCCCCCACCGGGCCGAACGTCCCGATCCACGCGTCGGCGGCGACGTCACCTCACGACACCCAGATCGTCTTGGCGTTGGTGAACGCCTTGGCGCCGTACTCGCCCAGTTCGCGGCCGTAGCCGGAGTCCTTGACACCACCGAAGGGGACCCGGGGGTCGGACTTCACGAGCTCGTTGACGAACACGGCTCCCGACTCGACCTGCGCGGCCACCTCCTGGGCGTGCTCGACGTCGGTGCTGAAGATGGCGGCGCCCAGGCCGAAGCGCGAGGCGTTCGCCAGGGCGACCGCGTCCTGTTCATCGGCCGCCGGGAGGACCGCGGCGAGCGGGCCGAACGTCTCCTCCCAGCCGGCGGCGTGGCGCATGTCGACGTCGGTCAGCAGCGTGACGTCGTGGAACCAGCCGGGCCGGTCCTGCACCTCGCCACCCAGGACGAGTCGCGCCCCGTCGTCGACCGAGCGTCGGACCTGGTCCTGGAGGTCGTCGCGCAGGTCCTCGCGGGCGAGCGGCCCGACGTCGGTGTCGTCCTCCATCGGGTCGCCCACCGTCGCCTCGGCCAACTGTGCCCGGAACGCCTCGGTGAACGGCTCCAGGGCGTCCCCGACCACGATGAAGCGCTTCGCGGCGATGCACGACTGGCCGTTGTTGATCAGCCGCGAGCTCGCGGCGACCTCGGCGGCGTGGTCGATGTCGGCGTCGGGCAGGACGATGAACGGGTCGGACCCACCGAGTTCCAGCACGGTCGGCGTGAGGTGGGCCCCGGCCTGCTCGGCGACGGCCCGCCCGGCCGGCTCGGACCCGGTCAGGGTGACGCCGCGGATCCGCTGGTCGGCGATGATGTCGTCGATGGGGTCCGACCCGATCAGCAGCGTGGTGAACACGCCGTCGGGCGCACCGGCCGCGGTCAGCACCTCCTCGATCGCCATGGCGCAGCCCGGCACGTTGGAGGCGTGCTTGAGCAGCATCGTGTTGCCGGCCGCCAGCGCCGGGGCGAGCGCGCGGAAGGCCTGCCAGAACGGGAAGTTCCACGGCATGATCGCCAGGATCGGCCCCAGCGGGTCGAACCGGACGTAGCTGCGGGCGGCGTCGGTCTCGATGACGTCGTGGGCCAGGTAGCCCGCGGCGTGCTCGGCGTAGTGGCGACAGGCCCAGGCACACTTGTCGACCTCGGAGCCGGCCGCCGCCAGGGTCTTGCCCATCTCGGTGACCATCAGCTCGGCGAGCTCGTCGCGCCGCCGGTCCAGCTCGTCGGCCGCGGCAGCGAGCACCTCGGTGCGACGCGCCAGGCCCGCCGAACGCCAGTCCCCGAAGGCGTCCCAACTGCGCGCCAGTGCCGTCGTGACCTGGTCGGCGTCGTGGGTCTCCCAGGTCGCGACCTGCTGGCCGGTCGTGGGGTTGATGGTCGTGAGCATCGTGTGGCCTCCAGTGGGGCAGCCGTCGTTTCGACCGTAACCCGCCGGTCGTGGCGGAGGCCGGCCGATCCACCACCCCCGACCCCCGCACGTCGAGTGTGCGGCCCGGGGCCACCGGCGGCCTCGATCCGCACACTCGACGAGCAGCGGGGGCGGGCAGGTCGTGGTGGCTAGGGTGTGGTCCGGTGCCTGCCGAGGTGGCAGGACGGTTCGCACGAAGGATCCTCGATGTCGGCAGTCTCGTCCGTCGCTCCCGCACGACCACTCGCACTGGCGATCACGCCCGATCGCACCTGGGTCAAGGTCGCCCTGGTCGTCGGTGGAGCCGTCGTCACGGCGCTGACCGCCCAGTGGGAGATCCCGCTGTGGCCGGTGCCGATCAGCGCCCAGACCCTGTCGGTCCTGGTCGTGGGCGCGAGCCTGGGCGCGACCCTGGGGGGCCTGTCGATGCTGACCTACCTCGGGATGGGTGCCGTCGGGCTGCCGGTGTTCTCCGGTGGCGCGGGCGGCGCCGACCACCTGGTGGGTCCCACCATCGGCTACCTGGTCGGGTTCGTCCTGGCCGCCGCCCTGATGGGCTGGATGGCCGAGCGAGGCGGGGATCGCACCGCCCGCAAGGCTGCCGTGACCTTCGGCATCGGCACGGTGGTGATCCTGGCCCTGGGGGTCGTCGGGCTGATGGTCACCCTCGGCTACGACCTGCCGGAGGCGATGGCGGTCGGCGTCTACCCGTTCCTGCCGGGAGCGGTCCTGAAGGGCGCGATGGCCACCCTGCTGATCCCGATGGCGTGGCGCTGGTCCGAGCGTCGTGGCCTGACCGACTGAGCCGATCCGGCCGGGTCGTCACGCCGTCGCCGGGTGCACGTCCCGGCGGTCGACGGTCAGGGCCTCGAGGCGTTCGGGCAGGGGCTCGACACCCAGGCCGGGGCCGGCCGGCACGCGGATGTGGCCGTCCTCCAGGACGAAGGGCTCGGTGACGTCCTCGCGGTAGAACCGTGACGACGCGGAGACGTCGCCGGGCAGCGTGAACCCGTCCATCGCGGCCAGGGCGGCGTTGGCGGCCCGGCCCAGCCCGGTCTCGAGCATCCCGCCGACCCAGGCGACCACCCCACGCTCACGGCACCGGTCGTGGATCGCCCTGGCCTGCAGGTAGCCCCCGACCCGGCCCGGCTTGACGTTGATGATGCTGGCGGCACCCATGTCCAGGGCGGCGTCGGTGTCGGCCACCGACTCGATCGACTCGTCGAGGCAGATCGGGGTGGCCAACCGTGGGGCCAGCAGGGAGTGTTGCCACAGGTCGTCGTTGGCCAGTGGCTGCTCGACCAGCAGCAGGTCGAATTCGTCCAGCTCGGCGAGGTGGTCGGCGTCGGCCAGCGTGTAGGCCGCGTTGGCGTCGACCTGCAGGGGCACGTCGCCGTACGCCTCCCGGACCGCGCGGACCAGTTCGACGTCGTGGCCCGGCTTGATCTTGAGCTTGATCCGGACGTAGCCCTGGTCGAGGTAGTCGCCGACGGTGTCGACCATGTCACCGATCGTGTCGTGCAGCCCGACCGAGACGCCCGACGGGACCCGGTCCCGGGTCGCGCCCAGTGCCCGGGCGAGGGACTGGTCGCGGGCACGCAGCTCCGCGTCGAGCAGGGCCATCTCCAGGGCGGCCTTGGCCATGTGGTGGCCGACGATGGGGCGCAGGACCGCGTGGACGGCGTCGGCGGACAAAGCCTCGTCGCCGGCGGCGACCACCATCGGCACCAGGTACGTCGCCAGCACGTGGCTCGCCCCGGCGACGGTCTCGGACGAGTACAGCGGGTGCTCGCCGGCCACGCACTCGCCCCACCCGACGACGTCGACCGGCTGGCCGCCGGGCCCCGCGGCGGTGGCCTCGACCCGCACCAGCAGGGCGAGCCGGGTCTCCTGGGTGCCGAACGAGGTGGTGAACGGGGCCACCAGGGGGAGCCGGAGCCGGACGAGCTCGACACGGTGCAGCTGCATGGGTCCCTCGGGGTCGATGGGTCAGGCGGGGTCGGACGGCGACGCGGTCACGGGGTCACCCGGGACCAACAGGTAGTGCCGGTCACGCGTGAAGCCCGCCAAGCGCCAGCCGCCGGGTCGGTCCGGGCCACCCAGGCGGTCGGCCATGGCGTCGCGGACGGCGTGGCGCCAGCGTGCCGCGAGGTCCGGGTCACGGCGGCGGAGGTCCTCGACGTCGGCGGGCAGTGCCACGGCCACCACGTCGTCGGGTCCCGGGGTGGCCCCGGTCGACCGCGGCCGGTCCCCGTCGTCGTGGAGCACGACGACCGGCTCGGCGTCGGCGGTCGCCGGGACGGCAGGCGCGGGCTCGAACTCGTCGGACCACGTCGAGACGTCCCATGCCACGTGGAGCCGGTCGCTGCCCTGGCCCCGGTTGACCGCGTCGGGCATGTCGCCGTAGAAGTCGACCAGGTACTCGGTCACGGTGACCCCGAGCCGGGAGAGGTTGAACCACGCGTTGCGCGCCACCAACGGGTCGTAGGTCCACGTGACCACGTCGATGCCGTGGTCGGTGCACCACCTGGCCTGGTGGGCCTTCAGCGCCCGGCCGACCCCGTGACCGGCCGCGTCGGCGAGCACGCCGGTGATGTGGGAGTGCAGGACCGGCGATCCCGGGTGCGCCAGGAAGCCCATGCTGGCGCCCACCAGCCGGTCGCCGAGCCACGCGCCCGCCGCGTAGTTGCCGGCATGGACGTTGGCGCGCAGCAACGAGGCCTGCACCGGCCACGCCGTGCCTCCCCAGACGGTCCGCCACAGGTCGGCGGCCGCGTACAGGTCGTCCATGTCGTGGACGAGGTCGATCCGCGGCTCGGTCACGGTCACGACAGCAGTTCCTCCAGCAGCCCGGTCAGCAGCCGTCGGCGGGGGACCAGCGAGTCGACCAGCACGTGTTCGTCGCGGGCGTGGGCACCGGCACCGGCGGGTCCCAGCCCGTCCAGGGTGGGTACGCCGATCCCCGCGGTGAAGTTGCCGTCGGACGCGCCGCCGACCGCCCGGGTCGGCAGTGGCCCGATCCCGAGACGCTCGGCCACGCCGACCGCCAGGGAGGCCAGCCCTGCTCCCGTCGTGGGAGCCATCGGTGGTCGGTTCGCGCCGCCGGCCACCTCCAGCCGGGCGCCGTCCAGGACCGGAGTCAGGGCGTGCATGGCGGCGTCGACCCGGGCCTGCTCGGCGTCGGTGGCGACCCGGACGTCGACCTGCACGGTCGCCCGGTCGGGCACGGTGTTGACGGTCGTGCCGGCCGTGGCCAGGGTCGGGGTCACGGTCGTGCCCGACTCCGGGTCGTCGAGTGCGTCGATGCGGGGGACCTGGTGGGCCAGCTCCACCAGGGCATTGACCCCCTGCTCGGGGTCGAGGCCGGCGTGTGCGGCGTGGCCGTGGGCCGTGACGGTGTAGAGCGACACGCCCTTGCGGGCGACCTTGACCGCACCGTCGGCCATGCCGGGCTCGCACACCAGCACCGCCTCGTGGTCGGCCGCCTCGGACTCGATCAGGTCCCGTGACGTCGTGGAGCCGACCTCCTCGTCGCCGGTCACCAGGAGCGTCACCCCGTCGACGGCCGCCGGGTCGTCGCGTGCCAGGTCCGCGATGGCATGGATGGCCAGCACGATGCCGGCCTTCATGTCGAAGCAGCCCGGACCGCGCATGACGCCGTCGGTGACGGCGAACGGCATCTCCGCGAGCGTGCCCAGCGGCCACACGGTGTCGTGGTGGCCCAGCAGCAGGACACGCCGGGGTCCGGTGCCCAGTCGCCAGCGCAGGTGCGGGACGCCGTCGTCGACCAGCACCTCGGCGGGGGTCCCCAGCCGCTCCTCGCCCAGCCCTGCCAGCGTGGACGCGCTGTGCTCCAGGGCGCTGGGGTCCGACGACGGCGACTCGACACGCACCAGCGTCGCGATGTCGTCGACGAGCGCGGACAGGGCCGGCTCGGTGACTGCGGATGACATGGTCTGGCGTCCTGGGTCGAGTGGTCGCGGCCGGGAGCCCGGGATGGTCCCGGACAGCCAGCACCCTACCGGTGGGCCGGTCTCGTCCCGTGGTCGTGGTGGGTCCGGAGGGGCCCGCTGACCGCCGTCCCGGGGACGGGCTGGATGCCGGTCCCGGGCAGCCCGGTCGAGTACCCTGTGGAACGTGCAACGGTGCGTGTTCCGGCGGTCCTGCGGAGCGTCTCTGTGGCCCTCGGACCCCCGTCCGACGACCCGGCGTCCGCAACGTCGCGGGGGTGTCGACCCGCGGTCCCCGGGACGCCGCGTCCCGGTGGCAGCGTGTGGCCATGAACGAGCTCCGCGGAGTCGTCGCAGACGGGTCCTCGGCTGACCACGAAGCGCCCGCGACCTCGCCACCCGTCCCGGATGCACCCACGCACCCACGCACCCACGCACGCGACCGTCACCACCCGCCCGTCGAAAGCCATGAAGTGGAAGCCGTCGAGCCCGCTGCCCGCCAGGACTACAGCGCGAAGAACATCACCGTGCTCGAAGGCCTGGAAGCCGTGCGCAAGCGGCCCGGCATGTACATCGGCTCGACCGGGCCACGTGGCCTGCACCACCTCATCTGGGAGGTCGTCGACAACTCGGTCGACGAGGCCCTGGCCGGTCGCTGTGACCACATCGAGGTCACGCTGACCGCCGACGGCGGGGTCCGCGTCGTCGACGACGGCTCCGGCATCCCGGTCGACATGCACGCCAAGCAGAACCGGCCGGCCCTGGAGGTCGTGCTGACGGTGCTGCACGCCGGCGGCAAGTTCGACTCCCAGGCCTACGCCGTCTCCGGTGGGCTGCACGGCGTGGGCGTGTCGGTCGTCAACGCCCTGTCCGAGAAGCTGGTCGCCCGGATCCGTCGCGACGGTGCCATCTGGACCCAGACCTACGTCCGCGGGATGCCCCAGGGCCCGATCGAGCGGGTCGGTGACGCCGACGACACCGGCACCGAGATCACCTTCTGGCCCGACCACGAGATCTTCGACACGACCGAGTACACGGTCGACACGATCATCCGGCGGCTGCGGGACACGGCCTTCCTGACCGCCGGCCTGCGGCTGTCGCTGGACGACGAGCGCACCGACGGGGGCCTGCAGGTCGAGGACGCCGACGAGGCGACCCGGCACTGGGACTTCCACGCCCCCAACGGGCTGGCCGACTTCGTCGACCACATCCGCACGACCCGCAACAAGGACGGCCTGCACGAGCCGATCCACTTCGAGACCGAGGAGAACGGGGCGGACGGCCCGCAGTCGGTCGAGGTGTCGCTGCAGTGGATCAACGACTTCACCGACTCGATCCTCAGCTTCACCAACACGATCAACACCCACGAGGGCGGGACCCACGAGGAGGGCTTCCGCACGGCCCTCACGTCGGCGATGAACCGCCACGCCAAGGACAAGAACCTGCTGCGCTCCAAGGAGGTCGACTCGCTCACGGGTGACGACCTGCGCTCGGGCCTGGTGGCGATCATCTCCGTGAAGGTGTCCGACCCGCAGTTCGAGGGCCAGACCAAGACCAAGCTCGGCAACACCGAGGTCAAGTCGTTCGTGCAGAAGGCCACCTACGAGCACCTGCAGCTGTGGCTGGGCGAGCACCCGACGGAGGCCAAGGCGATCATCTCCAAGGCCGAGGGCGAGGCCCAGGCCCGGATCGCGGCACGCAAGGCCCGTGACCTCACCCGGCGCAAGTCGCTGCTCGAGTCGACCTCGCTCCCCGGCAAGCTGGCCGACTGCCAGTCCCGCGACCCGGCCGAGTCCGAGCTGTTCATCGTCGAGGGGGACTCGGCCGGTGGCTCGGCCAAGATGGCCCGGGACCGTGGCTTCCAGGCCATCCTGCCGATCCGTGGCAAGATCATCAACGTCGAGAAGGCCCGGCTGCCCAAGGTGCTGGGCAACAACGAGGTCCAGGCGCTCATCACCGCGATGGGCACCGGCTTCGCCGACGACTTCGACGCCGGCAAGGCCCGCTACCACAAGCTGATCCTGATGGCCGACGCCGACGTCGACGGGGCCCACATCCGGACCCTGCTGCTGACGTTCCTGTTCCGGCACATGAAGCCGCTGATCGAGGCCGGCTACGTCTACCTCGCCCAGCCGCCGCTGTACCAGATCAAGCACTCGCGACGACGCAACTGGGTCGAGTACGCCTACACCGACCCGGAGCGCGACGCGATCTTCGCCGAGCTCCCCGAGGGTGGCAAGGTCGACGTGCAGCGCTTCAAGGGCCTGGGCGAGATGGACCCCGAGCAGCTGTGGGAGACCACGATGGACCCGGAGCGACGGATGCTGCGCCTGGTGACCCTGGACGACGCGTCGGCCGCCGACGAGATGTTCTCGATCCTGATGGGCGACGACGTCCCCAGCCGGCGCGACTTCATCCAGACCAACGCCCGGTACGCCACGGTCGACGTCTGACGTGGCGTCGTCGGCCCACGATCCGGGCGGTGCGCCCCCGTCGCGGGACGACTACGTCCACCACCGGGTGCTCGACACGCGGTGGCGTGACAACGACGTCTACGGCCACGTCAACAACGTCGTGTACTACTCGTGGTTCGACACGGTCGTCAACGACTGGATGATCGACCACGGCCTGGACATCCACGGCGACGTCGTGGGCTTCGTCGTCTCGTCGGGCTGTGACTACTACGCCCCCGTGGCGTTCCCGGACCCGGTCGAGCTGGGCCTGCGGGTGGGCCGACTGGGCCGGTCCTCGGTGGTGTGGGAGCTGGGCGTGTTCGCGGCTGACCGCATCGAGCCGGTTGCGACCGGTCGGTTCGTGCACGTGTTCGTCGACCGGTCCACCGGCAAGCCGGTCCCCGTCCCCCATCCGCTGCGGCCGGGCATCGAGGGGCTCGTCGCTGACTGAGCGACCGCCCCTGGAGCCGATCGGACCTCAGTCGGTCGCGTGGCCCGGGTCAAGCGCGGCCAGGACCATCGTCGCGGCCTCGACGAGCGCGCTCCGTTCCTGCACGACTCGCCCATCGCCCAGTTGCACGATCGGCCGCGTCAGCACGCCGAGGGTGGCGCTGGCCGCGACGTCGTCGTGGGACACCAGTCGGCGCCACCGGTGCTGGAGTTGCTCGACCCGTGGGCCGACGCCGGGTGCATGTCGGACGGCGAGGTCGAGGTTCGCGAGCCGGATCGGTCCCTGCCACCGCATCGCCGTGTCGAGGTAGGCCGTCAGGACGACCTCCGCGTCCGCTCGAGAGCGCTCGAGCAGGTCGACGAGTCGTTCGGCCTCGTCCAACCAGTCCTCGAGGTCCTGCGGCGTGCACTTGGCGTGGAGACGGTCGAGCTGCTCACCTGTTCGTACGGCACCGGCGTGGCCCAGGCGTACCTGGAGCGGCATCCCGGCCACGTGCGCCGGGCCGTCCTCGACGGACCGGTTGGGCTCGACGTACCGTGGTCGGACCGCACCCGGGCGGTGCGGAACGCGGTGAGGGAGTCGCTGGACGCGCTGGCCGACTCCTGCCGGGACGCCTGCGACCGGGAGCTCGCGGCGACGCTGGAATCCGGGTACGAGGCGGTTCGCTCGCGCCTGCTCGATGCTCCGGCGCGGGTGGGCAGCGGGGACCTGGTGCCCGGCAGGACGTGCGCGTGCTCGGATCGAGCGCGGACGTGGTCACGCCGGCCGCACTCGCGGACGCCTCCAAGACATTGCGGGCCATGGCCGACCGATGCACGGTGGGCAGGCCACGGCACACTGGCTTCAACGACTCCGATGTCGCCATCGTGGTCGAGGAGTTCTTGGTGGACGGTGTGCTCCCGACCCCGTCGTCGGCCTGTGTCCAACTGCAGCGGTCCGAGGACCCGGCTGCCTCGGGGAGCGGGTGAGGATGGACACCCTGGCACAACGTTCTGGGCTGCCGGTCGTCGTGGCGGTCCTCGTCGTCGCGGCCACCGCGGTCGTGGCCGTCCGGGTGGCCCGGGACCCACGACATCGCGAGCGCCTCCCGATGGTCCTGCTCCTGGGCAGCGTGGCCGTGGTGCTGGCCGCCACCGCCCTGCCGCACGGATGGCCGCCCGCACTGGCCAGTGACGGGGACCTCGTTCTGCGCCCGGGAGGCGGCGGGCTGCAAGACCTGCCCGTGTTGTGGGACGACCCGCGCTCGCTGGCGGCGCTCCTGCTCGTCCTCAACGTCGTCCTCTACGTCCCCGTCGGGGCCTTCGCGCGGCTCGCCCTGCCCGATCATGGCGCCCGGGCGTTGCTGATCCCGCTTGTGCTGTCCGTGGCCGTCGAGGCCTGGCAGTTCGTCGGGCTTGGGCGGGTGGGCAGCCTGGACGACGTCTTGCTGAACCTCGCCGGCGCGACGGTCGGCTGGTTCGCCGCCCGCCTGGTCACGGACGCCCGAGGGCGGTCGCACCTCGTGGGTCAGGATGGCCGTCCGACGACGTGAGGTGAGTCGCGGACCCGCCGGCGACGCGCCTCCCAACGCAGGCGCGGCCACGGCATCGCTGCAGGCGAGCCGTCGGCGCCGCTGCCGCTGCGGGTATCGTGCGGTCGACCTGATCCCGGCTGCGCGGAGGCGACGTGACGGCCTTGGTGGCCATCCTGGTCGTGGCGGCCGTGGTGGGCGCCGCGATCGGCGCGGCGGTGACCTGGCCGGTCGGGCTCGTGGTCGCCCTGGTCGTCGCGGTCACCCTGCTGCCGCTGACCCGTCGACGGGGCGATGACGACGCCTGAGGCGCACCTCGAGTCGGTGGTCTCGTCGCGGGGCGATCGCCATGCCGTCGCCCAGCGTGTCCGCGTTGTCGATCAGGGGGATGTACTCGGTGACGGGAGCCTGCATCACCCGGCGCGAGTGATGCCCGTCGAGAACGCCGGCGCGGGTACGGTGCCGCCGATCTGCTGCCCCCGCCACCCGCACGACCGGAGGACCGCCCATGGATCGCACGTTGCGCGCCGCCGTGGTCGCCGCCCTGATCGGGTTGGTGATCGTCGGAGGCATGGCCTGGTTCCTGGGGCTCCCGGTGGTGACCTCGGTCCTGGCGGGCGTGGTGGCCGGTGCCCTGTTCGGCGGGTTGATCCTGGCGGCGGCGCACCGGGCCGACGACGGCCGCGACCCGCGCGACCCGCGCTGACGGCCGGATCACCCGGCAGGGGTGATTCGACCACGAGGGACATCTCGTAGCGTCCCTTCCAGTCGGAGTGGAGGACGGGCATGGCACAGCTGGGCGCCGATGTCGACCAGCTCGAGGCGTTGGCCCGGGCGATGTCGTCGCGGGCCGACCAGTGCCGCACCCAGGTCAGCCAGGTGGACGGCGCGGTCCGCTCGGCCTGGTGGCGGGGACCCCACGCCGACGAGTTCCGACGATGGTGGTCCGGCCAAGGACGCCAGCAGGTCCTGGTCGCCGCCGACCTCCTGCGGGCGCAGTCCGAGCACCTGGTCTCGCAGGCCGGCCAGCAGCGCCAGGCCTCGGACTCGCTGGCGGGAGGCGGTGGCACGGGTGGTGCTCCGGGACCCGGCCCGGCGGGCAGCGAGCCGGGATCGACCGGGTGGCCGGGCGAGGTCGTCGGGCAGTTCTTCGGTGCCGAGTTCTTCAACATCTTCGGGTTCGGCGACCACTTCCCGCTCGTCCCCCTGGCCCTCGCGTTCGGGAAGATGACCCGCATGGCCCGCGGGATCCCGCCGATCTTCCAGACCGGCATGGTGGGCCGCCACCTGCTGCCCCTGCTCGGCACGGCCCCGGGCGTGCTCGGCACGGCGGCGACGTGGCTGGACGGCCCCGCCGGCCGGCTGCTGACCACCCGTGTCGGGATCGTGGGAGGCGTGGTCGGCACCGGCGCCGGGATCGTGGACCTGTACCAGCAGGGCAACCCGATCGACGCCTTCGAGCGCGAGGGAGCCGGCTACGTCGCCGACGTCGCCTCGACCGCCTTCAGTGCCTCGACGACGGCCTTCCTGGTCGCCCCCAACCCGGTGACCGGGGCCATCGCCGTCGGCACCGGCCTGGTGTGGGCGGGCGCCGAGGTCGTCGACCACTGGGACGAGATCACCGACTTCGCCTCGGACGCGTGGGACGCGGGCACCGACATCGCGTCCGACGTCGTGGACTGGGGGTCCGACGTCGCGTCCGACGCCTGGGACGCCGGGACGGACCTGGTCGGGGACGTCGGCGGCGGCCTGGCCGATGCCGGCGGGGCTATCGTCGGCGGCCTCGGTGGCCTGTTCGACTGACCCCGCCCCCCGAGCCCCGGGCCCCGGACACGCCGGGACCCCCGAAGGACAGGACCCACGGTGATCACCCTGGAGCGTGGCGACGCGCGCCTGACCGTGCCGAACGAGCGACTGGTCGACCTGGCCCAGTTGGCGACCGGCACCGCGTCGGCCGTCCCCGAGGACCTGGTCGACGCCGGCCTGGTGGACCCCGACGGCACCGTCGAGCCCCTCGTCGCGGCCATGGCGACGCTGGCAGTCGCCCCGGTCCGCGCCACCGTGGTCGAGCGCTTCGACGGCACGGTGATGAAGCCGCTGTTCGTCGCCTGGGGCGCCGGTGGGCGGGCGACCCTGTCGGAGCCGGACGCGCAGGGCAACGTCGTCGTCACCGCGACCCAGCTGCGGCTCGTGCCCGCACTGCTCCTGCAGTGGACCAACCTGCAGGCTCGCGCCGAGCCCGAGGGCCGTAGCCCGCTCACCACCACCGCCCACGACCTCGACGCGTTGCTGCGACCCGGTGACGGCCGTCCGGTGCCCGCGGCGCTGGACCGGCTGGCCGACGCCTGGCGCCTGGCCTGGCGCGCCACGGGCAGCTGGGGTGAGCACGACGCCGACACGGTCGTGACGGTCGTCGACACCGGCACCGACGGCGTGTGGGTGGTCGACCACCCGCCTCGGTCGGGCGACGAGGACGTCCCGGTCACCCTCGAGCCGGTGACCGTCGCCCGGGCCACCGAGTTGCTCGGCGACGTCGTGACGGGACGTCGTGCAGATCCGCCGCCACGGTCCGACACGGCAGCCCGGGAGGACGACCGATGACCGGAGACGTCCCCATCGGCGAGGTCGTGACGCTGTACCGACGTGCTCCGTGGGGTCCGCTGGAGCTGGAGGTGGCCGACGACCGGGTCCGGGCCCGGGTCGCGGACTCGCCGCTGGTCGAGATCGTCTGCCCCTCCGGGCATGCCCACGCCGATCGTCCGCTGCTCGACCTCCTGCAGCAGGGGGTGGCGGTCAGCTTCGACGGGGACCCCACGTTGACGCTGGTCCAGCCCCGACGCGGGCTGGCCCGTCGGCGTGACCGGGTGATCGAGGTGCACGGTCCGGCCGAGGTCGTCCCGGCGCGGACGGTGCTGCGCGCTCGCCGGTACTTCTCCATGGGCATGGAGGTGGCCGGCGACCCGACCCGTCCGCTCGTGACCCCGCCGTTCGACCTGTTCGACGCCCCGTACCTCGGCGGGTTCACGATCGGGACGCCGACGGTCGACCCGGTCGTGGGGCCGGGCCTGCTGGCGACCTGGGGTGCCGCGTCCTGGCACCTTCTGCGTGCCGTCCAGCGCTGAGCCGGGGTCGTCGCCGCGTCGGTGATCGCAGACCCCCGTTCGAGTACACTGGGGGACAGGCGCAGCCGTGGCGTGGATGGCGTTTTCGACGTGTGAAACGCGTGTTCGTGAGGATCTCGCTCGTCCCCTCCCCGGCCCCCGCCGTCGGACGCGACGCATCGCGCACGCAGCACCGACCCGATCGCGACGATGCACCCGACGACGGTGCCCCGATCCACCTCCGTGGGCCGCCTCCCCGACTGACCGACGACGACTGGACGACGCGTGGCCGACGAGCCCGATCCCACGACCGACGGGACGCCCGGACCGTCCGGCGACGGCGCCGTCCCCGACCCCGTGGACGCCACCCCCGCCGACGTCACCGGTGACGGTGGCACCGTCGAGGTGACCGCTGCCGACCCGATCCCGCGGGCCGAGGACGGCACCCCCCTGGACGAGCGCGGCGAGCCGCTGGCCGCCCGGGTGTCCACGGTCGTCATCGAGGACGAGATGCGGGCGTCCTACCTCGACTACGCCATGAGCGTGATCGTGGGACGTGCGCTGCCGGACGTGCGGGACGGGCTCAAGCCGGTCCACCGCCGGATCCTGTACTCGATGGAGGAGACCGGGCTGGGCCCCACCTCCCCGTACCGCAAGTGCGCGTCGGCCGTCGGCGACGTGATGAAGAAGTACCACCCGCACGGCGACTCGGCGATCTACGACGCCCTGGTCCGGATGGGCCAGGACTTCTCGATCCGCTACGAGCTGATCGACGGCCACGGCAACTTCGGTTCGGTGGACGGCGACCCGCCGGCGGCGATGCGCTACACCGAGTCGCGCCTGTCCCGCCTGGCGATGGAGCTGCTGCGCGACATCGACGAGGACACGGTCGACTTCGAGCCCAACTACGACGGCTACGAGGAGCAGCCGGTCGTGCTGCCGGGCCGGTTCCCGAACCTGCTCGCCAACGGTGCCACCGGCATCGCGGTCGGCATGGCCACCAACATCCCGCCGCACAACCTCCACGAGCTGGTCGACGCGACCAACGCGCTGCTGGACGACCCGACCCTGACCGCGGTCGACCTGATGGAGTACGTCCCGGCACCCGACTTCCCGACCGGCGGGCTGATCCTGGGCCAGGCCGGTGCCTACGACGCCTACACCACCGGGCGTGGCTCGGTGAAGGTGCGGGCCGTGGCCACCATCGAGGAGGGTGAGGGCTCGCGTGACCGCACCCGGATCGTCGTCACCGAGATCCCGTACATGGTCAACAAGGCCAACCTCCTCATCAAGATCGCCAAGCTGGTCAACGACCGGGTGATCACCGGGATCGCCGACCTGCGCGACGAGTCGTCGCGCCAGGGCATGCGGATGGTGATCGACCTGAAGCGTGACGCCAACCCGCAGGTGGTCCTCAACCAGCTCTACAAGCACACCCAGTTGCAGGACACCTTCGGGGTCAACCTGCTCGCCCTGGTCGACGGGGTGCCCAAGACGCTCACCCTGGACCAGGCCCTGCGCCACTACATCGACCACCAGGTCGACGTCGTCGAACGGCGCACCGCCTACCGGCTGCGCAAGGCCCGCGCCCGGGCGCACGTCCTCGAGGGACTGCTCACGGCGCTGGACCACATCGACGAGATCATCGACCTGATCCGCTCGTCGGAGTCGGCCGACGCCGCGAAGCTCGGCCTGATCGAGCGCTACGCGCTGTCCGACATCCAGGCGCAGGCGATCCTCGACATGCAGCTGCGGCGCCTGGCCGCGCTCGAGCGCCAGCGGATCACCGACGAGTACGCCGACCTGCAGGAGCTCATCGCCGACCTGACCGACATCCTCGGGGACCCCGAGCGGGTCAAGGCGATCATCAAGGAGGAGCTGGCCGACGTCCGGGAGCGCTTCGCCGACGATCGCCGCTCCCGGGTGATCCCCTACGACGGCGAGATGACCGTCGAGGACCTGATCCCGGTCTCGGACGTCGTCGTGACGCTGACCGAGGGGGGCTACATCAAGCGCACCCCGGTCGAGGCGTTCAAGGTCCAGCGCCGTGGCGGCAAGGGCGTGCGTGGCCAGGCCACCCGTGGTGACGACATCATCTCGACGCTGCTGACCACCTCGACCCACGACCACCTGTTGTTCTTCACCAACCAGGGCCGGATGTACCGGATCAAGGGCTACCAGATCCCGGAGAAGGCACGGGACGCCAAGGGCGTCTACGTCGCCAACGTCCCCGGCCTGGCGTTCGAGCCGGACGAGACCGTCGCGGCGGTGATGTCGCTGACGGAGTTCGACGACGAGCGCTTCGTGACGTTCGCGACCCGCAACGGCACGGTCAAGCGCACGCCGCTGGACGACTTCGACTCGGCCTACAGCGTCCTGATCGCGATCAACCTGCGCGACGACGACGAACTGATCAGCGTGGCCGTGACCACCGGCGACGACGACGTGATGCTGGTGTCGCGTGCCGGCAAGGCGATCCGCTTCCACGAGTCCGACGTCCGGTCCATGGGCCGGACGGCGACCGGCGTGCGTGGCATGCGGCTGGTGAGCAACGAGGACGCCGTGCTGGGCATGGCGCCCGTGACCGACGCCACCGACCGGTACCTGCTGACCGTGACCCGCAAGGGCAAGGGCAAGCGGACCAAGATCGCCGAGTACTCGCGCCAGGGCCGGGGTGGCCAGGGACTGATCACCCATCGCCTGGACGACGACGAGTGGCTCGCCGGGGCGAAGATCGTGCCGTGGGAGGACGCCGAGATCCTCCTGGTCAGCGACTCCGGCACGCTGATCCGCATGGACGTGCTGGACGTCCGGCCGCTGGGTCGGTCGACCTCGGGCGTCCGCCTGATGGACACCGGCAACCACGCGGTCGTGGGCCTCGCACTGGTCGTCGACTCCGACGACCCGGAGGACGACCCGGACCTCGACACCGACGCGGACCCGGACGGCGACATCGTTGCCGAGCCGGCCGACGCCACCGTCGACGAGGCGGACGTGGACGAGGCGGACCCGGACGAGGTCCCTGGCGAGGTCCCGGGCGAACCGGACGCGAACTGACCCCCGGCCGGCCCGGGGCCACCCCTGCGGTGACCCCGGGCCGGTCGGCGACCGCCCCGCTCAGCGCCTCATGCGGGTGATGGCCAGCCCCTGGAACTCGGCCGGGTCGCCGACCAGCACGCCATCGTCGATCGCGAAGTCGGCCCAGGTGCGCACCTTCCACGTGGTCCCGTCCGGGCTCGTGGCCATGCCGTTGACCCCGTTGGCGTGCTCCTGGTACCCGTCGGGGTGGACCGTGATGCGCTCGGAGAAGTTTGCGCTCCCGGTAGCGAACGGTGGGACCGGCGTCGTCGCCGGGTCGCCGTCGAAGAGCGCCGTGCAGGTCGCGTCGATGAACTCCGGGGCGCCCAGCGGGGACCGGTACAGGAAGATCGGCATGTCGCCCGAGTTCACCTTGAGGTCGACGCTGCCGTCCTGTCGGTCGAACACCCGTGCCAGCACGATCGGCTCGGCCGCCCCGGTGCAGATGTTGGTGACCTCCGCGCCGGTGAACAGCAGGACATCGACGTCGAAGTTGCCGTAGAAGCGCCCTGCCAGGTGGTCCTCGGCGGTGTGGCCCTGCGGCGTGGCGCTGGCCGTCGTCACCGTTCCGGCCAGCAGCAGCGTGGCAGCGAGCACGGCGACCAGCGCGCGGCCGGTCGTCGTGGAACGAGTCGTGGATGGTGTCATCGTGGGTTCCCCCGTCGTCGTGGACGTCACCACCACACCATCCTCGACCGGTGCAAGACCAGCGCAAGAAGGACCCCGGGCGACCCGTGGGCGGCGCCGGCGACGACCGTCCATCCCCCGGCAGGGGTGATGGTCCGGCCCGGTCGATGCGCCATACTTGCTCCAGGTGGCCGCGGACCGTGCTGGCCGGGCCGATCAGGAGGAAGCGTGGGCGACGTGCTCGGCGCCGATCCCGACCAGCTCGAGACGCTGGCCGGGCGGTTCGAACGGCGCGCGTCCGAGCTGGCGGGCAGCCGGTCCTCGCTGACCGCGATGCTGTCCCGGGTGCCGTGGGTCGGGGCGGACGCCGACCGGTTCCGGACCACCTGGCGTCGCGAGCAGTCCCGCCACCTCGACCTCGTGGTCGACGACCTGCGGTCGATGGCCGCCGACCTGCGTCGCGAGGCCGCCGACCAGCGGTCGACGTCCGGCGGCATGCAGGGTTCCGGCTCGGCCGGCGGCGTTCCGGCCGGGGTCGCCGGCACCGACCCGGGCGGGGGACTGGCCGACCACGGCGGGGCACCCGACGAGGTCGCCCGTCGTGGCGTCACGGCGATCGCCCCCACCAGCAGTGCGGTGCGTCGGGTCCTGGCCGGATCCTCCGGGCCACGCCTCGACGAGCTCACCACCGGTGGCGCCGTGCCGGTCGCGGGCGGACCCGTGACCGTGCCCGACGTGGCACCGGCCGACGCCGACGCGCGCTCGACCGGCCTGCCCGCCCCCGTCCGTGAGCCGGCCACGGTGCGGACGCACCTGGATCGGTGGTGGACATGAGGACCGTCACGCTGGCCAGCAGTGGCGGGGTCGAGCTCGCCCTGCCGGGGGACTGGCGGCTGGCCGAGACCGGGCCCGAGGCCGCCGCCTTCGGCTCGTCGGACCCCGACGGGCCGGTCCTGGTACTGCGCGAGGCGCCGGTCCGGCTGACCGTGGAGGCGTGGTGGGACGCGGCTCGCAGTGCCCCGGGCGCGGTCCTGGTCGACGTGGACGAACGAGGCGACGGGTTCGTGGCGCGCCATGCATGGCTGGACGAGGACCGGTCCACGACGACCTGCACCCGGGTCGTCGGGGCGCCCGGCCGCAGCCTGGTCGCGGCCGTGACCGTCCCGACCGCCGTCCTGCCCGAGCGACACGACGACCTGCTGGCCCTGCTCGACGGCGTCCAAGTCACCGGCGTGCCGAGCGGGTCGCTGGAGGACGGCTGATGGCCACCGCCGTGCAGCTGTCGCGTGACGCCCTGGACCAGGCACGACGCGGGTCACCCGACCGGCTCGCCGACGAGCTGGCCGAGCTGGTCGGCGCGGACGAGCTGGTCGGTGCGCTGGCCGGCACGCGAGTCGTCGCGCGGTGCCTGCTGGCCGCGCCGGACGGGCTGACCCGCCTCGACCTGCACGCGGGCGACGGGGTCGCCCTGCTGCTGGACGGGGACGGGGGCGACCCGGCGCGGACTGGCGACGGCCTGGTGTCGTCCCACCTCGACGCGTTGGTCCACCTGGTGGTCGAGTCGGTGGGCCTCCAGTGGCGTCCCGTGCCGGCGTCCCCGCCCTTCACGGTCGACGATCCGACCGACGTCCCGACGGCGGTGCTCGACTACCCCGGCTCCGCCCTCGCCACGCACCTGCCTCCCAGCGTCGACCCCGCACGACTGCGCTGGTGGTCGTTGCAGTTCCCCGGTCCGTCCGGGGCCGTCGAGGCGGAGGTGACCGTGCTCGACGCCGACCGTGCCGGCCTGTTCCACCAGGACGGGACCCGGCTCGAGCCGACGACGTCGGCGCTGGCGTGGGACCGATTGTGGGCCGGCCTCAGCCGGGGCTGACCTCGCGACGGTGCACGCGTGCCTCCCACGGGCGCAGCGCGGCGGGGTCGTCGGGCGGGTCGCCGGACACGTTGCCCAGCAGCACCTCCGTGCCGGCCCAGTCGCCCGCGGCCTCGCCCAGGTCCACCGTCCGGTCGGCGTCGGTGAAGTTGCCCAGCACGAGCAGCTCGACGTCGTCGTGGCGACGCAGGAACGCGTAGACGTGCGGGTCCTCGGGCGCCAGCATCGTGAAGTCGCCGATCGCGACCACGTCGTGGTCGTGGCGCAGGGCGATCAGTGCCCGGTAGTGGTGCAGCACCGACGTCGGGTCGTCGCGCTGGGCGGCCACGTTCCAGTCGACGTGGTCCGGGTTGACCGCGATCCACGGCTGGCCGGTCGTGAACCCCGCATGCTCCGTCGCGTCCCACTGCATCGGGGTCCGGGCGTTGTCGCGGCTCATCGGCGCCATGGCGGCGAGCAGGTCGTCACGGTCGGCGCCCGCGGCCAGCGCGGCCGCGTGGTGGTTGACCGACTCGATGTCGCGGAACTGGTCCGCATCGGTGAACGGGAAGTTGGCCATCCCGATCTCCTGGCCCTGGTAGACGTAGGGCGTGCCGTGGTGCAGGTGCACGACGGTGGCCAGCATCGTCGCCGAGCGGGCGCGCCACTGGCCGTCGTCGCCGAAGCGCGACACGCTGCGGGGCTGGTCGTGGTTCTCGAGGTAGAGGCTGTTCCAGCCGACGTCGGCCAGCCCGACCTGCCACCGGTTCATGGTCGTCTTGAACTCCACCAGTGACAGCGGGCGGTGGTCCCACTTGCTGGCCGCCTGGTCCAGCGCGACGTGCTCGAACTGGAACACCATGTCGACCTCGGCCCGGGCGGGGTCGGTGAAGTCCCGGGCCTGCTCGACCGTGACACCCGGCATCTCGCCGACGGTCAGGAGCCGGTCGGTCCGGTCGGCGAACACCTCCCGGTGCATCTCCTGGAGGAACTCGTGGATCCGGGGCCCGCACACGTAGTGGGCCGAGCCGTCGCCGTACGGGGACCCGCCCATGACCGGACCGTCGGGCAGCTCGGGGTCCTTGGAGATCAGGTTGATGACGTCCATGCGGAACCCGTCGACCCCGCGGTCCAGCCACCAGTTCATCATCTCGTGCACCGCCGTCCGCACCGCCGGGTTCTCCCAGTTCAGGTCCGGCTGCTTGCGCGAGAACAGGTGCAGGTAGTACTCGCCCGACGACTCGTCGAACTCCCAGGCGGACCCGGAGAAGAAGCTGCCCCAGTTGGTGGGCTCTGCGCCGGGGCTCCCGGGTTCGTGGCCGGGGCGCGGGGGGCGCCACCAGTACCAGTCACGGCGTGCGGAGTCGGGCCCGGACCGCGAGTCCACGAACCAGTCGTGCTCGTCGGAGGTGTGGTTGACGACCAGGTCCATGACCAGTCGCATGTCGCGGGCATGCAGCTCGTCGACCAGGTGGTCGAACCCGTCGAGGTCGCCGTAGAGCGGGTCGATGTCCCGGTAGTCGGCGATGTCGTAGCCGTTGTCGTCCTGGGGCGACGGGTACACGGGCGACAGCCACACGACGTCGACGCCCAGCCAGGCGAGGTGATCGAGTCGGTCGGCCATGCCGGCCAGGTCGCCGATGCCGTCACCGGTCCCGTCGGCGAAGCTGCGGGGATAGACCTGGTAGACGACCGCGTCGTGCCACCAGGTCTCGGGGCGGGTCCTGGACATGCCGTGGTCCTCGGGGTGCGGTCGGGCGGTGGACCGTCCATGGTGCCGCGCGGTGTCCGGGCGTGTTCGGTGTTCGGCTGGCTCCTCAGGGGGTGGGGCTCGGCGCGGGCGAGGGCGCGGCCTCACCCAGGCAGGCGGGGGGGCTGTCCTCGGACAGGCGGCCGTTGGCGCCCAGGGCCCGCACGACGACGCAGGGCCGCTGACCGACGACGTCGTCCAGGACCAGTGGTGAGGCCTCCGCCGTCATGGCGGCCTCGTCACCGGCGGCCCCGTCGACCCGCTGCACCTCGAAGGTGGCGTCCTCGGGGCCCTGCCAGCGGACCTGGACCCGGCCGTCGTCGAGCTGCTCGAGCCGGACGGCGGTCGGGGTCGCCACCAGGTCGAAGAAGTCGTCGTCGACCACGGCGTCGTCGGTCGCGAGTGCCGTCGGCACCGGGTCGCTCGGCGGGGTCCGGGCCGCCGACCACGCCAGCAGGCCGATCCCGCCGATCGTCACGACGCCCGCCGCCACGCTGATCGCCAGGCGCCGACGCGAGACCGGCGAGCGCTCCGGCTCGTCGCTGGCGCGGGTGCGCTGGGACGGCCGCGCGACCGTGGCGGTCGGCTCCTCGAGGTCGGGTCCGGCGCCGGCGGGCGACGGGGTCGGGGCGTCGCCCGACACCGTGAACCGGGTCCGGGTCAGGCCGAGCGACTCCTGCAGGGCCTGCAGCTCACGCCCGAGCGAGGCGGCCGACGCGGGCCGTTCCTCGGGACGCTTGGACAGCGTGGTCATCACCAGCTCGGCGACCGGACCCGGGACGCCGGCCAGGCGCGGTGGCGTCTCGCGCAGGACCCGCAACGCGACGTCGCGGGTGGACTGACTGCGACCGGGCGTGGCGAACGGTCGACGACCGGCCAGCAGGGTGTAGAGCGTCGCGCCCAGCGAGTAGACGTCCGACAGGTGGTCGGCGTGGCGTCGCTCGATGACCTCGGGTGCGGCGTAGTGGATCGAGAAGCCCCCCACGCCGGCCCCCTCGCCGGTGCCGTCACCGGCGAACGCCGAGATCCCGAAGTCGCCCAGCGCCGGCTCGCCGAACGCCGACAGGAAGATGTTCTGCGGCTTGATGTCGCGGTGCAGGACGCCGCGGTCGTGGGCCGTCTGCAGGGCGCCGCACATCTTCACGCCGATGTCGAGCACCTCGGCATGGTCGACGGCTCCGTCCGCGCGCAGCAGGTCGGCGGTCGTGCCCCGGTCGAACAGCTCCATGACGATGCACGGCTCGCTGGCCTGGGTCCAGCCGGCCGAGTAGACCGTGACGATGTGGGGGTGCTGGGACACGACGCCCATGGCACGGCACTCGCGCTCGAACGCGGCGCGCTGGCGGGCGTCCAGCCCGACGTTGAGGACCTTCACCGCGACGTCACGGTCGAAGTCGGCCTGGCGCGCCCGGTAGACGGTCGCGAAGCCACCCTCGCCGAGGAGTTCGAAGTCGGTGAATCCCGGAAGGCGCACGGCGGCCATGCGGAAACCTCGTGTTCGGGACGGGACGGACGCGATCCGGTGCCGTCGAACGATACCTGAAGACCACGAGATTCCCCTCAGTTCTCCGGCTCGCGCCACGCTGCGTGGAACGTCCGTGGAGCGCCCGTTCGGGCCGATCGCGCTCGCCATCACCCGTGATGGGTGAGGTAGCCTCCGGTGTGATCTGGTCCCCTGTCGGGGAGCCGCCCCGCTCGGTCGCGAGCGCCCCGTCACGAACACGAGAGTCCCCCCATGGCCCTGTCCGCACGTCGGCTCCGGGGCGTCGCCAGCCTCACGGTGGCCGTCGTCGCGGCGAGCTCGATCGCCTTCACCGCGATCCAGGCCGACGGACGGCCGGCGTCGACCGAGGAGACCAACGACGGCGGCGCATGGCTGCTGGACCGCCGGGCCTCGGCCGTGGGCCACGTCAACCGTGCCACCCGCGAGGTCACCGGCGCCGTCCGGGCGGCCGACGCGGGCTCGGACTTCTGGGTCGACCAGTCCGCCGACACGGTCCTGGTGCACAACACCTCCAACCAGTCGATCTCGGTCGTGGACGGCCGCACCTACGCCGCGACCGCGACGGCCCCGGTCGGCTTCCCGGCCGACGTCGCCGCGGTCGACGGTGGCGTGACCATCGCGACCATCGAGCCGCTGCAGGTCTGGCAGATGCCCGTGTCGGAGTTCACGGCGCTGGACACCGACCTCGCCGACGTCGACGCCACCATCGCCTCGACCGCCCCCGGGCAGGCCGTGGTGACGCCCACCGACGTCGTCGTGGCTGCTGACGCGGACGGTGTCGGCCACTGGCTGTTCCCCGACGGACGCCAGGAGGAGGTCGACCTGCCCCTGGAGGCCGAGCTCGTCGGGGTGACCGCCCTGGGTGACGACCTCGTGGCCGTGGACGCGGGGGGCCGACTCGCCGTGTCTGCGCCCGGGGGGACGGCGTCACTGGTCGAGTCCGACCCGGCCGCACTGGAGGGCGTCACCTGGCAGCAGCCCGGCCCGGCCGCGCCGATGGTGGTCGGGACCCGGGCCGACGGTGCGACCGTGGTGGTCGACCGTGCCAGCGGCGAGGTCGAGACGGCCGTGGCGCTGGACGGGCAGGACCCCGTGGCCCCGATCGTGCACGGGGGGTGCGTGTTCGCCCTGGTGCAGCAGCCGGCGACCTTCGCCCGACAGTGTGGCGAGGACGTGGCCGAGACCCCGATCTCCGGCCACGGTGGCGGCCCGCTGACCATGCGGCTCGTCAACGGCTGGGTGTGGATCAACGCCGTCGACACGGGCCAGGCCTGGGTGGTCGACGAGCAGGGCGACCTCGAGGAGGTCGACGACGTCGGCGACGCGCTCGAGCAGGACGAGGAGGAGACCGAGGAGGACCCCGAGGAGGGCGAGTCCACCCGGCAGCGCCAGGACAACGAGGCCGACGAGGTCGGCACGGCCGACAAGCTGGACGACGACGGACGCAACGAGCCCCCGACCGCCAACCCCGACGAGGTGGTCGGACGCCAGGGCGACCCGATCGTGGTCAACGTGCTGGCCAACGACACCGACCCGGACGGCGACGTCCTGCTGGTGACCTCGGCGGGCACGCGGGACGACACCGCCCTGGTCGAGGTCACCGCGGACCAGCGCTACGTCCAGGTCACGCCACCGGTCGACTTCACCGGGGTGGTCACCTTCGAGTACGCCATCTCCGACGGTCGCGGCGGCACCGACGGCACCACCTCGACGCTGGAGGTCGTGCCCGACGACGAGGCCGACAACCAGCCACCAACGCCCGAGACGGACTTCGTGGCGGCGGCGCCCGGGGCGGCCGCGTCGGTCAACGTCCTGGACAACGACACCGACCCCGAGGGCGACAGCCTCGTCCTGCTCGAGATCGAGGGCGAGGGTGCCACCGTGGTGTCCGCCCCGGACGGCGAGGTCACCGTGACGCCCGACGAGGCCGCGGCCGGTGAGCTCGAGCTGGGCTACACGGTCGCGGACTCCTTCGGGGCCACCGCGAGCGGCCGGGTCCGGGTCGACGTCCGCACCGTCGAGGAGGCCAACCGCCCACCCGACGCGCGCAACGACTCCGGCACGACGACGGTCGGCAAGCCGATCGTGTTCAACCTCCTCGACAACGACGCCGACCCGGACGGGGACCGCATCACCGTGTCGGGTCCGCCCACGTCCGTGTCGACCCCGTCCGGTGGCGACGAGGTCTACACCTCCCTGTCACCGGACGGGGTGTTCCTGATCGAGGCACCGGTCGCCGGCGACTACGTGTTCCGCTACCAGGTGTCCGACGGCGCCTTCTCCGACGAGGCCCAGATCCGGGTGCTGGTCCGCGAGGAGGAGGAGAACCGCCCGCCCGTGGCGGTCCGCGACGACGCCGTGATCCCGGCGGGCGCGACCCGGGTGGTCCAGGCACTGCGCAACGACGGCGACCCGGACGGCGACGTCATCGCGATCACCGGCTGGACCGGGTCCCCGGGCCTGGTCGTGGAACGCATCGAGGGGATCGGGTTCCGGGTCACCGCCCTGCCGACTGCCTCGCCACGCGAGGTGTTCACCTACGAGGTCTCGGACGGGGTCAACGACCCCGTCCTGGCCACGGTCGTGGTCACCGTGTCCGAGGCCACCGGCGAGGACCAGCGACCCGTCGCCAAGCCCGACGTCGTCGAGGTCCAGCCCGGCCAGTCGGTCGCCGTGCCGGTCCTGCGCAACGACTTCGACCCCGAGGGCGGGTCGTTGGAGGTCGTCACGATCACCGAGCGCGACGACGCGACCCTGGCGGTCGGCGGTGCCGGGCAGTCCGTCATCGTCACCCTGCCGGGGTCGGCCCGGCTGGGCTTCACCTTCGGCTACGAGATCACCGACGATGCCGGCAACCGTGCCTCGACCACGGTCGAGGTGCAGGTGGTCCAGCCCGGCGACCGCAACCGGCCCCCGGTCGCGGTGCCCGACATCACCACCACGCTCGAACGCACCCCGGTCGTCGTCGACGTGCTCGGCAACGACTCGGACCCGGACGGCGACGCGCTCCAAGTCGAGTCCATCGCCTCCCAGCCGGTCGGCGGCAGCGCCCGGGTGCTGGAGGACGGCACGCTGGAGTACACGCCCCTGGGCGACTTCACCGGGACCGACCGGTTCGACTACGCACTGGTCGACGCCCGCGGGGCGCGGGTCACCGGCCAGGTCCTGGTCGGGGTGATGCTGCCGGACGAGAACCGGCCCCCGATCGCGGTGCCCGACACGGTCGAGGTGGTCGCCGGCACGCAGCGTGGGCTGCTGGACGTCCTCGTCAACGACCTCGACCCCGACGGCGACCGCCTCGTGGTGACCGACACGTCCGACGTGCGGCTCGGGGAGGTCGCGATCGCGCCCGGTGGCACGGGCGTGCTCTACACCCCGCCGGACGTCCCCGAGGACGGCCAGGACCGCGACCTCGCCTTCCGCTACTCGATCGACGACGGCGCCGGCCACACGGTCGACGGCACGGTGCACGTCACCGTGCTGGCCGAGGCCGAGCCCGTGCCACCGGTCGCCAACGACGACCAGGCCGGCCCGACCACGGCCGGTGAGGCAGTGGTCGTCGAGGTGCTCGCCAACGACCTCGACCCCGACGGTGACCCGGCCGACCTCGACGTCTCCTCCGACGATCCGGCCGTGCGGGTCCGCCCCGACGGGCGCGTCTCGATCACGCCGGGGGACACGACCCGCAGCTACGTCTACGAGGTCACCGACGCCGACGACCTGACGGCGTCGGCCGCGGTGACGGTGATCGTGGTGGACAACCGGGCCCCGGTGGTCGAGTCTCGCCAGGTCGAGACCGCCTTCGAGACCCCCGTGGAGGTCGACGTCACCGGCCAGGCCAGCGACCCGGACGGCGACCGCCTCCTGTTCGTGTGCTGCGACCAGGTCCGCGGCGGCACCCCCGAGATCACCTCGGCCGACGCCACGACGCTGGAGGTCCGGTTCGTGCCCAACCCCGGCTTCGACGGCGAGGCCGGGTTCGCCTTCACCGTCGACGACGACAACGGCCACCAGGTCGCCGGCAGCGTGCTGGTCACGGTGGAGCCGGAGGCCAACCGCCCCCCCGAGGTCGCCGATCGCGAGGTGACGGCCGAGGTCGGACGCACCACCACGCTGGACCTCGCCGGCCTGGTCACCGACCCGGACACCGAGGACGAGCACACCTTCGAACTGTCCGAGCAGGGCGGCCCGATGTCGTTGTCGCGCTCGGGTGACCGGGTCGTGATCGATCCCGAGATCACCGCCACCGGCCAGACCGGGACCTTCGTGGTCACCGCCACCGACGAGGCCGGCAACACCGGAGCCGGACGCGTCACGGTCCCGCTGACGGCCTCGACCCTGCCCCCGCCCGTCGCCACCGGGGACCGGGCGCGCACGACCCAGGGCGTCGAGGTGTCCGTGCCCGTGCTGGCCAACGACATCGGTGACGGCCTGCGGGTCGTGTCCGCCTCGTCCCCGGACGGGACCGCCGACGTCCGCGGCGACCAGGTCGTGTTCCGACCCGACAACGACTTCTTCGGCACGGCGGTCGTCACCTACACCATCGGGGACGAGCAACGGACCGAGGCACGCCAGGACACCGCACAGGCCCGGGTCGACGTCATCGGCTTCCCCGGCAAGCCGGCCACGCCACGGGTGGTCGCCGACTCGCGCGAGGCGACGATCAACTGGTCGGCCCCGGCGGCAAACGGCTCGCCCATCGACGGCTACGAGCTCGAGCACGACCAGGGTGGATCGCAGGCGCTGGGAACGTCGACGACCCACCAGTGGACCGCGCTCGACAACGGCACCTCCTACCGCTTCCGGATCCGTGCCACCAACGAGGCCGGGCCCAGCCCGTGGTCCGACTGGTCACCCGCCGTCATCCCCAACGAGGTACCGGGTCGCCCGGCCGCCCCGCAGGTCGACTTCGCCGACGAGGCGCTGGACGTCGACTGGACCGCCCCGGCCAACGACGGGACGGCGATCCTGCGCTACGAGCTCGAGATCGGCGGCGGCACGACCGGCTCCCGCGAGATCCCGCCGGGCGGTTCCCGGACCGCCTACACCTGGGAGGGGCTGTCCAACGGGACCAACCACCAGTTCCGGGTCCGGGCGATCAACGCCGCCGGCGAGTCGGCCTGGTCGAGCTGGTCGGCCACCGAGCACCCGCTGACCACCCCGGACGCACCCGAGGTCGGCGACGTCAGCAACGGTCCCAACTACCTCCAGATCAGCTGGAACCGACCCTACGACGGTGGCGACACCATCCAGCGCTACCAGGTCCAGCGGCGGGACGCCGGCGGGGGATCCACCTCCGAGGCGTCGGTGTCGGGTGCCTCGACGACCTCCTACCGCTGGGGCGACCTGCCCAACGGCAAGGAGTTCCAGTTCCGGGTCCGCGCCATCAACCGGGCCGAGGCCACCTCCGACGGCTGGTCGGCGTGGTCGGCCCCCGCCAAGGCCTGCGACGTGCCGGACCGGCCGGGCGCACCGGGCGCGAGCCGGGGGGACCGCCAGGTCGACGTGAGCTGGAGCGCACCGGGGGCGAACGGTTGTGGCATCACCGGCTACGACGTGCAGCACGACCAGGCCTCCACGGTCCGGACGGCCGGCGCCTCGGCGACCTCGCTGAACTGGTCCGGGCTGACCAACGGCACGACCTACCGGTTCCGGGTCCGCGCCGGCAACGAGCAGGGCAGTGGCGGCTGGTCGGACTGGTCGTCGGCCGCCACCCCGGCCGGTGCGCCGTTCGCCCCGCCCGGCTTCTCCGGCGCGCCGGTGACGGGCGAGAACGGCCACGTCCGGCTGACCTGGAACGCGGCCGACGCCAACGGTGCGGGCATCGACCGCTACGAGGTGCGGGTGAACGCCGGACCGTGGCAGGGCGTGGGTGGGGCCGGCACGCGTGCCCACACCGTCACCGGACTCAACCCGGGCACCACCTACACCTTCCGCGTGCGGGTCGTCAACGCGGTCGGGCCGGGCGAGGTGTCCTCCACCAGCGTCGCCGCCAGGGGCTACCCCAGCCGGATCGGTTCGCTGTCGGTCAACGAGTCCACCCGTGGCCAGCTGACCTGGAACTGGGGCGCGCCGTCGGGCAACGGCGGCGGCGTGGACGAGTACCGCGTCCAGCGGGACGGCGCCGCCAACGTGACGACGTCGTCGCGGACCTACACCTGGCGCAACCTGGGTGACAACGTCACCCGTCGGGTCCAGGTGCGTGCCTGCAACGAGTACGGCTGCAACCCGGACTGGAGTCCGTGGCAGGCCGGCACGACCCAGGCGCCGCCTCCGCCACCGCGGACGATCACCATCACCCGTGGCGCCGACTCGGGCTGGGACGCGGACTGCACCTCCAACCTGTGCCACTACGCCCGGGTCAGCATGTCGGGGTGGGCGGCCAACCGGACCTACAACTACTACTGCCAGTTCCGCAACGAGAACACCGGCGCGCTGACCTACACCGGCGGCCCGTGGAGCTCGATGCACGACGGGTCGTCCATGCGCACGAACGGCTCCGGCTCGTTCGGCCCCAAGGACGCCCACTGCTTCATGCAGGGCGACCCGTGGGACCGCGAGGTCCGGATCGGCATCACCGCCAGCGGCAGCAGCACCGTGATCCAGTGGTCGGCCTGGTCCGACTGGCCACAGGGCTAGCACGCCCCCGCTCCCGACCGGCGCCCGAACACGCCGGCTCGGTCCACACCACCAGACACCGAACGGCCCCGAACCCATGACCACGACGCAGGAACAGGCAGACCGCTTCGCCGACGCCTTCACCCGGGTGCTCGGCAACGTCACCTCGGTGATCAAGGGCAAGCGGGACGAGGTCGGGATGGTGCTGGTCGCACTGTTCGCCGAGGGCCACGTCCTGCTCGAGGACGTCCCCGGCACCGGCAAGACCGTGCTGGCCAAGTCCATCGCCAACTCCTTCGGCGGCGACTGGTCGCGGGTGCAGTTCACGCCCGACCTGCTCCCGGCCGACGTCACCGGCGGCCTGGTCTACAACCAGTCACGGGGCAGCTTCGACGTCCATCGGGGCCCGGTCTTCGCCAACGTGGTCCTGGCCGACGAGATCAACCGCGCCTCGCCCAAGACCCAGTCGGCACTGCTGCAGGTGATGGAGGAGCGCCAGGTCACGATCGGCGACACCACCCACGACGTGCCCCGACCCTTCGGCGTCGTCGCGACCCAGAACCCGATCGAGCAGGAGGGCACCTACCGGCTGCCCGAGGCCCAGCTGGACCGCTTCCTGATGCGCATGGCGCTGGGCTACCCGGACCACGACCACGAGGTCGACGTCCTGCGCGACGCGGCCGCGGGGGTGCGCCCCGACTCGCTCAACGCCGTGATCAGCACCGAGCAGGCCCGCCAGATGATCGCGGTGGTCAACGGCATCCACCTCGATGACGCCATGCGGTCCTACGTCGTGCGACTGTGCGCCGCGACCCGCGAGCTGTCCGAGCTCCGACTGGGCGTGTCGACCCGTGGCGCCCTGGCGATCATGCGGGCCGCGTCGTCGCTGGCCGCGACCCAGGCCCGCATCTACGTCAACATCGACGACGTCAAGGCGGTCGCCCACGCCGTGATGGGCCACCGGCTCCTGCTCACGCCCGAGGCCGAGCTGCGGTCGGTCCGCACCGACGACCTGGTGGACCGGGTCCTGGCCCAGGTCGAGGCCCCCGCTGCCCGGCGCGCCGCGTAGGCGTGTCCCGCCTCGCCCCACTCCGACGGTTCGTCCCGCTCACCGGGACGGGCCTGGTCGTGCTCGTGGCGGGGGTGGGGTTCTGGATCCTGGGCTGGCGGCTGGGCTGGGTCGAGGCACTCATCGTCGCCGCCGGCTGCCTGCTGGCGGTCCTGGTGGCCGTCCCGTTCGTGGTGGGTCGGCTGCGCCTGGAGGTCTCCCGTGACCTGGAACCGGTCCGGGTGATGGAGGGCGAGCCCGCCCTGGCCGTGCTGACCGTCACCAACACCACGTCGCGTCCCCTGTCGCCCCGCACGGTCGAGGACACCGTCGACGACCAACGCCTCGAGGTCGAGGTGGGCGCGCTCAAGCCCGGCGAGTCGATGGAGTCGGTCTACAACCTGCCCACCGACCGACGCGGCCGCCACGTGATCGGGCCGGCGATGATCGTCAAGGCCGACCCGCTGGGGTTGATGCGACGCGAGGTCGTCCAGACCCGCCAGGACGTCCTGTGGGTGCATCCACGGCACCGGGTCGTGGCGTCCCTGCCGGTGGGCTTCGCCAAGGACCTCGAGGGACCGACGTCGGACGCCTCCCCGGCCGGCGACGTGGCGTTCCACGCCCTGCGCGAGTACCAGGTCGGCGACGACTACCGCCACATCCACTGGCTGTCGACGGCGCGCGCGGGCGAGGTGATGGTGCGTCACTACGTCGACAACCGGCGACCCCACCTGGGCGTGGTGCTGCACGACCGTCGGGCCGACTGGGAGGACCCGGACCGCTACGAGCTGGGGGTGCGGATCGCCGCGTCGCTGTCGGTCTCCTCGATGGTCCACCGCCAGCCGGTGTCGACCCTCCACGGGACCGACACGATCCTGGGTGCCCGACACGCCGGGACGAGCGAGGACCTGCTCGACCGCCTGACCGAGGTCCGGGCGGGGGAGGGTGCCAGCCTGGCCGACGCCGTCGGGCACCTGCGACGCACCGAGCTGCAGGTGTCGGCCACGGCGTTGGTGGTCGGCCCGGGCGTGGCCCGCGACGACCTCCTGGCATCGGTGCGCAGCGCTCGCCGGCTGGGCCGGGTCGTGCTGGTGCGGGTGGACGCCCCGGAGCCGTTGGCCGTGCCGGGCGCCAAGGTGCTCGAGGTCGCGGCGCTGGACGAACTGGTCGCCGCCTGGAACCGGATGGTCCGATGAGGGGTCGGATGCCACTCCACCTCACCGGGCTGGCGGTCGTCGTCGCCCTCCTGGCCGCGTTGTCGCTGGTCCCGGCGATCGGCTTCGGCAGCGTCCTGGCCGGCTGGTCGTTCCTGTGGGCACCGATCGTGGCCGTGGTGGCCGCGGGTGCGGTCACCGTCTTCGCCCAGTGGCGCCGGTTGCTGGTCGGCGAGTCGATCGCCCTGTCGCTGGTGATGTTCCTGCTGGTCGGTGTCGTGGCGATCGGTGGCAGCCCCACGCCGGCGGCGGTCAGCACGTTCCTGCACGGCCTGGTCGACGGCTGGGCCGAGCTGCTGACCTCGTTCGCGCCGGCCGACGTGACCCCGACCTTCCTGGTGCTGCCCTACACGCTGGCGTGGCTGGGGATGCTGACCGGTGGCGAGATCCTGCGTGGCACGACCACGCCCGGGCTGCCGGCGCTCGGACCGCTGGTGATGCTCGGCGTGTCGGTGCTGTTCTCGATCGAGAACCGCGCGATCGCGATCACCCAGGGGGTGGCGGCGGTCCTGTTGACCCTGGTGCTGGGGCTGGTGCAGCAGGCCCAGCAGCGCACGACCCGGTCCGACCTGACGACGGGGTCGAGCCACCGGTGGCGGGGTCGCGGCCTGGTCGCCGCGGTCGCGTTGCTGGTGCTGGTCGTCGCCCTGGCGCCGGTGCTCGGACCCCGCCTGCCGGGGGCCGACGCCAACCCCCGCTTCGAGCTGCGCGAGCGACTCGAGCCACCGTTCAACCCGCTCAACCTCCCGTCCCCGCTCGCCCAGGTCAAGGGCGAGCTGGAGGGCGACCGCGCCGAGGAGGTCGTGCTGCGTGTGACGACCGACGAGCCCGTGCGGCGCTGGCCGGTGGCGGTCATGGGCAGCTACGACGGGCGCGTGTGGACGGTGGCCGAGTCGGCCGACAGCGGGGCGGGGCAGTACCGCCCGGTCGACACCCAGTTCCCGGCCGTCGACGACGGCGAGGTGGACCTGTCCGTGGACCCGGTCGAGGCGACCGTGCAGGCCGTCGACCTCCGGGACAACTGGCTCCCCACCCCCGGCTGGCCACGCCGACTCACCAGCCCCGACGAGCTCGACGTGCGCTACAACGAGGTGACCGGCAACGTCGTGCTGCCCCAGCGGGTCCCCGACGGCGCCACTTGGACCGTCACCGCCGTGCCCCGGGTCGAGGTGGACGACGAGGCCATGGCCGGCGTCGACGTCGCCCTCGAGGAGGCCGGGTCCGACCTGGCGGCGGTGCCACCCGTGCTGCGGACCCTGGCCGGCGACCTGGTCGAGGGGCTCGACCCGGGCTGGGAGCAGGTCGCGGCGATCCGGGACCTGCTGCTGGAGGACGGCTACTACGACCTGTCGCCGGAGACCCCGCCGGGCCACAGCTTCTTCCACCTGTCGCGGTTCCTCGAGGACCCCGAACGGATCGTCGGGTTCGAGGAGCAGTACGCCGCGTCGGCTGCCGTGCTGGGGCGACTCGCCGGGGTCGGCGTCCGCGTGGTGGTCGGCTACGACGTGCCCGCCGAGCGCTTCGACGACCGCCCCACGGAGATCCGCGCCGGCGACCTGTCGGCATGGGTCGAGGTCCGGGCGGACGGGTTCGGATGGGTGCCGGTGGACGTCACCCCGACCGACGAGTCCGCTCCCGAGGCGTCCGAGGCCACCCAGACGGTCGAGGACGTGGCGATCCCGAACCCCCCGCCGCCTCCGCCCCCACCGCCACAGGTGGAGCGACCCGAGCAGCCGCCGGTCGAGGAGGAGTCCGAGGAGCCCGAGGAGGACGACGAGGACGAGGCGGCCACCGGACCGAACCTGCCGATCCTCGTCGCCGGCGTGGGCATCGGGATGCCGCTGCTGGCGCTCGGGCTGTTCATGGCTGTCGTGCTGGCACTGAAGGCCCGCCGACGGCGCCGCCGCGAGCACGCGCCGGACGCCGCGACCCGGCTGTCCGGGGCGTGGGAGGAGCTGCGCGACCGCTTCGACGAGCGCGGGCTGCGGGCGACGCCCACGGCGTCTCCCCGCGAGGTCGCGTTCGCCGTGGCCGACCGCTTCCCGTCGGCGCGTGGCGTGATGGTCGACCTCGCCGACCGGGTGGACCGGGGTGCCTTCCACCCGCTGCCGCCCGACGACGAGACCGCGGCCGGTGCCTGGACGCTGAGCGACGAGGCCAGCCGCGAGCTGGACCGGGACCGGTCGACGTGGGAGCGTTGGCGCGCCAGACTGAGCGTGGCGCCACTGCGCCGGAAGGACACGTGATGACCGACGGCGACCACCGCCGTGACCCGTCCCGGGAGCCCGACGACGCCCGGGACCGGCCCGCTGACCCCCTGGACGACGACCGGACCGTGGCGGCCGACGACCTCGACGCCCTGCTGGCGGAGGTCGACGAGATGCCTCCGGAGCCGGTGGACGACCTGGCCGACGACCGGACCGTTGCCGCCGACCCGGCGCCGGACCCCGCCCCGATCGACGACGACCTGACGGTCCCGGCCGACGACCTGCCGCCGACGACCTCCGACCCGGCGCGGGAGCGGACGGGCGACGACCCGTGGATCCGCCCCACCCCGGACCGGCCGGCGACGCCTCCCGCGCAGACCTCGCCGGCCCCGACCACCTCCGAGCCGACCGCTCCGGCGCCCACCGCCTCAGAGCCGCCTGCGCCCACCGAGCCGGCTGCGCCCGAGCCGACGGACGACCACACCGTCGAGTCCGGGACCAAGCACCCGGTGGTCGCACCGGCGGGGGCCGCGCCCGCCATGGTCGACGACGACGAGCGATGGCGCCCACCCACCCGGACCGGCGGAGCGCTCGCGACCGGGAGCACGCGGTCGTGGCCGGCCTTCCTGGTGCCTGCCGTCGCCATCGTGGTGGTCGCGGCGATCATCCTGCTGGTAGTGCTGTTGTGAGCCCCACGCGACTGGACGACGACGACACCATTCCGACCGACGGCCAGGCCGCGCTGGCCGACCTCGCCGCCGGGCTGGAGCTGGTCGTGGCCGACTGGGGTGTCGCCAGCGCGACCGGTCGGGTCCGCGACGTCAACGAGGACGCGTGGGGCCAGGACGGCCGACGGTTCGTCGTGGCCGACGGGATGGGCGGCCACGAGGGCGGTGCACTCGCCTCGCGCACCGCGGTCCGCGCCTTCCTCGCCGGTGATGCGGAGGCACCCTGGGCCGAGCAGGTCGCGGTCGTCAACGACCGGGTCCGGGCGGCTGCGGACCAGGCCGGGACACCCGGTGCCGGGACCACGATGGTCGCGGTGCGGGTGCGGGGCCGAGGTGCCACGATCGCCTCCGTGGGGGATTCGCGGGTCTATCGCTGGCGCGGCGGCACGGTCGACGCGGTGACCGCCGACCACACCCTGGCCAGCGACCTGCTCGCGGTCGGCGTGAACGCCGACCGACAGCGGCGGCGTGGCGTCCGGGTCAGTGGCCTGACCTCGTTCCTGGGGGTCGAGCCGGCCCGGTTGCGGGCCGACGTCACCGAGGTCGAGCTGCGCCACGACGACCGGCTCGCTCTGGTCAGCGACGGCATCCACGGGCAGCTGGACCGTGCCACGGTGGCCGGGCTGGTGGGACGGGACAGCCCCCAGGCGGCGGCCGACGCGCTGGTCGCGGCCGCCGAGTCGGCCGGTGGGCGGGACAATGCCACCGCGCTGGTCGTCGAGCTGGCGCTGGACGCGACGGAGGACGGATCATGAGCGAGCGCGACGGGACCGGGATCCGGGTGGCCGGGCTGCAGGTCGCGCCCGGCGAGGGACGACTCGCCCGCAGCGACGACGCGGTGCTGTTCGTCCCGGCGTGGGACGATGGTGCGGACGCGCTGCTGGCGGCCTTCGCGGACGCCCCGGCCGGTGGCGCCGTCGACGCCGTGACCACGGCCGTGGTCGAGCACGAGTTCGCGGTGCCCCCGTTCGCCTGCCTGGCGTGGTCGTCGGTGCTGTCGCTGGTCGTGTTCGGTGACCTCGCGGTCCAGACCGACCATCCGGCGGTGCCGCTGTTGTCCGGCGCCGGGTCACGCACCTGGGTCGAGCACACCCTGCGGCGTGCCGCCGACCGCGTGGTGGTCACGGTCGACCCGCCCGAGGGCGACCCGCCCAGCGACCTGGTCGCCGGGGTCGTCCCCGCCGCCGGCTTCGCCCTGGAGCTGGTCGGGACCACGGGGCCTGCCAGGGGGCCTGCGACGGGGCCGTCCGCGGGGCATGCCGATGCGGCCCCGGAGCCGGCGAGCACGCACGAGCCCGAGGTCGTCACCGGCCACGCGGGACAGGTCGTGTCCGGCTCCGCCCCGGTCCCGGCCGTCGACCCGGAGCCCGCGTCTCGGCCGGACACCGACGCCCCCTCTCCGTCCCTGGACCCCGAGCCCTCCCCGCCGCCTGCGTCGTCGCGCCCGGAGTCGTCACCTTCGTCGGCCTCGGACGTGTCGCCGTCCCGGGAACCGTCATCGGACGACCTCGACCTCCCACCGGCCGTGGGGACCCAGGACCTCGACTCCCTGGAGGCCATTCGGTCGGCCGTCGTGGGCGACCAGTCCGCCGCCGCCGCGTCGGGCACCGCGCCACCCGCGCCGCCCGCCGACGCGACGAGCGAGGACGCCGAGACGGACGGCGGAACCGCACGACTCGACACCCCGACGACGGTGCTGGGCGGGCCGGCGCTGGTCGAGGCCAGCACCTGCCCCCAGGGCCACCTGACCCCGGCCGGATCGACGTCCTGTCGGGTGTGCGGCGTGGGCATGGCCGGAGATGCCGACGTCACGACGGTCCGTCGACCCCAGCTGGGCGTGCTGCGACTCGACGACGGCAAGATGCTGCCGCTGGACCGCAACTACCGGATCGGTCGTCGCCCGTCGGCCGACGACACCGCGACTGCGGCCCAGATCGAGGGCGAGAAGATCTCTCGGACCCACGTCGAGGTGGTCCTGCGTGGCTGGGACGTGCTCGTGCGGGACTGCGACTCGACCAATGGCACCTGGGTGGCCTCGGGACCGGACGAGCAGTTCCGCCGGGTCGACCCCGACGTCCCCGTGCGCATCGAGCCGGGCGCAGTCGTGCGCCTGGACCAACGGACCTTGACCTACGACGGCCCCGCCCGCTGACCCGTTCCCGTCGCTCCGACGCCCCGGTCGACCGACGTTCCGCCCCGACCCCTGCGTCGCCGACCCTCCCTCGGATCGATGCCCCACCCGATGTGAGTCGCGCTTCCCGATGTGATCTCGACGCGAGGACGCGTCCAGGTCACATCGCGATCGTGAAGTCACATCGCGAGGAGGTGGCGGGCGCGCGGGAGGTGGCGGGACAATCCCCCGCTACGGGTGATGGACCCGTCCGGAGCCCGCCGTACCGTTCCATCCAGGAGCTCGGAGCAGCCGGGTTCGCCAGCCGGAGGCGGCCGACCCGCCCCCCCACCAACCACACGAGGAGCAGGACCATGGCACAGTTGGGTGCAGACGTCGAGCAGCTCGCCGCGCTGTCGCGCAAGTTCAACGAGGTCTCGGGCCAGATCGAGAGCATGGCCCAGCAGATCACCTCGCAGGTCGAGAGCGCCTGGTGGCAGGGCCGGGACGCCGACCGCTTCCGCAGCGAGTGGCGCAGCCACCACAGCCAGCTCAAGAACGCGGCCCAGCGGCTCGAGCAGGAGGCGCAGCGGGTCAAGAAGCAGGAGCAGCAGCAGCGCCAGACATCGGGCGCCTGAGCAGAGCCACGCAACGTTGTCGACCGCCGGACGGGCGTCCCGTCCGGCGGTCGGCTCGTGTCAGTGGGCGACCTGGACCAGGGTGAGCGTGCCGCCGTCGGAGTGGATGGCGCGCCCGACCGGCCAGGCCTGACGGGTCCGGGGCAGGTCGGCGTTGGCGAGGCTGGCATCCATGTCGCTGTCGGGCTGGAGCAGCAGGATCCGGCGACCGCGCTTGAGCGTCGACATGACGTCGGACCACGCCGAGCGGGCCAGCGACACCTCGCAGGTCGCGACCAGGGTCACGTGGGGCTCGCGCATCAGTTCGTGCAGCGGCAACTCTGCGGGGCCCTCGAACAGTTCGTGGACGTCGTCGACCAGCACCAGGATCGGCTCGGGTCGGGCCGCCAGGGCGCGCACCGCCACCTCCACGTCGTCGGCGCCGACGTGTTGGGCGACCCCGCGGGGCAGCCCGGGCACCGGTCGCTTGCCCGCGAACACCACGACCGGCACCCCGGCCCGGCTGGCGCTGGTCGCCAGCGTCGCGACGGTGGTGGTCTTGCCGGACCGTGCCGGCCCGGTGATCAGCAGGTCGTCGGACGGGTCGAGGGTGAAGGGCTCGAGCCGGTCGGTCAGCCCGATGCCCAGCCTGCCCGTGCCGTTGGTCGCAACCTCGGCCAGCGCGACCGTGTCGCCGAGCACCCGCACCTCGGGCCCGGGCCGGGCGCCCCGACGTTGGAGCGTGGCCCCCAGCCGACGCAGGGTGGTCGCCTGGCCGGCGGTGGTCAGGTCGTCGCCCGCCAGCGCGACCTGCACGACGTGCTCGCCGTCGACGGCTCGGCCCGCCGGCTCGTCACCGTCGACCAGGTCGGCGTCCACGCCCAGGTTGAGATACTCGTCGAGCGTCGCCAGGCGCAGGACCAGCCGCCGGCCCACGGTCGAGGTCAGCATCATCGGGAACGAGTTGCGACGCGTCCCGGTCAGCACGAAGTGGACCCCGACCCCGCGACCGTCGCCGACCAGGCGCAGCAGCAGGTCGAGCCACTGGCCCCGGTCGATGCGCTCCCAGGCCTGCACGAAGGTCTCGAAGCCGTCCACCAGCACCAGGATGCGCTGCATCGCCTCGCCACTGTTGCGGCGGTACTCGGCCAGGGAGGCGGCCTGGTGACGCATGAAGCGCTCGCCACGCTCCTCGACCAGCTCGGCCAGGTCGCCCAGCATCCGGGTCACGCGCTCGTGGTCGTCGCCGGTCACCAGGCTGCCGACCTGCGGCAGGGGGCTGAGCATCTCGAGCCCGCGTCCGGCCGCGTCGATGCCCAGGATGCCGACCGGGTGGTCGTCGTCGGTCAGGCACGCGGCCGTGGCGATGGTGCGCAGCGCGGCGGTCTTGCCGGAGCCGCCGACGCCGTAGACCAGCATCGAGCCGTCCCGGTCGGGGTGGAACGCGGCGACCTGCTGCGACTGGCTGGCCGGGTCGTCGCGGACCCCGATCGGCAGGCGGTCGTCGCGTCCCGTGCGGGGCAACCTCAGGAGGTCGTAGTGCTCGGCCAGCGGGTCCAGCCAGGGCCGGCGGGGGACGGGGGAGCCCGTGTCGCGGAAGGCGGTCGTGATGGTCGTGACCAGCCGTTCGAGGTCGGTCGGTCCGGTGTCGGTGTCGGTGGCCCGGGTGGGGTCGGGCCATGGGCGGACCGTGCCGAAGCCGACCGAGGCGACCTCCAACTCGACTCGCTCGGTGTCCTCGGCGCCGGTGTGCCCACCGACGTAGCCGGCCTGGAACGAGATCAGCTCGCTCGGCCCGAGCCGGGCGACGCCGCGGCCGGGGGTGGAGCGGTCGATGGTGGCGGCGACCGGTGAGTCCAGCACGTCGGTCGACTCGTCCTCGGACGCGACCCGCAACGCCACCTTGAGGTTGGTGTTGGCGCGGATGTTGGGCGTGATGACCCCGGCGGGACGCTGGGTCGCGAGCAGCAGGTGCAGGCCGAGGCTGCGCCCCCGCTGGGCGACGTCGACCACGCCGTCGACGAACTCCGGCACCTCGGTGGCCAGCGCGGCGAACTCGTCCACCACGATCACCAGGCTGGGTGGGGTGAGGGGGTGGCGCTCCTTCTCCATCTGGAGCTGGTCCTTGGCGTTGGCCTCGTTGAGGAGGTGCTCGCGCCGGTGCAGCTCGGCCCGCAGCGACGTCAGGGCGCGACGCACCAGTGCCTGGGTGAGGTCGGTCACCAGCCCGACCGTGTGGGGCAGGTGGGTGACGTCCTTGAACGCCGCACCGCCCTTGTAGTCCACCAGCAGGAAGTTGACCTTGTCGGGACTGTGGGTCGCGGCCAGTGCGACCAGCAGGCTCTGGAGGAACTCGGACTTGCCGGCGCCGGTCGTGCCCGCGACCAGGCCGTGCGGGCCGTCGTGGCGCAGGTCGATCGAGAACACCCCGCCGGCACCGGCACCGACCGCTCCCCGCAGCCCACCCCCGGGCTGGGACTCGCCCCACCGCGCCCGGACGACGCCGGGGCGGTCCAGCAGGTCGGGCCCACCGAGCAGGTCGACCAGCGAGGCGCGGCCCGGCAGCCCGACGTCCCGGGACTGGCGGGACGACACGTCCACGATCGGCGCGAGGTCGCGGGCCAGCCGTTGGGCGGCGGCGCGGTCGAACAACTCGACCGGGACGTCGTCGAACGTGCGGGCCTCGTCGACCTCGGCGATGCGGGCGTTGGCGCCACCCGGCGCGATGTTGACGACCGCGCCACAGGTCTTGGGGATCCGCCGGCCCGACGACGCCACCCACACGACGTGGATCCCGGCCCGGGGTCCGACCTCCAGCAACCCGGTCAGCCGGGCCCGCTCCAGGGGCAGGTCGTCGTCGACCACCACCACGACGTGCGGCGTCGTGACGACGTCGCGGCTGTCGCGGTCGTCGCCGATGCGCTGCTCGATGGTGGTGCCGAGGTCCTTGAGCAGCGCGAGCGCGTCGTCGACGGTGGCGGCGAGGTGGTTGACCCCGATCGGGCTGAGCGGCGCCCGGGTGTGGGGGAGCCAGGTCAGCCACTCCCAGTCGGCCCGGCGTGGCTCCGACAGCAGGGCGCACACCACCACCTCGGAGGGGGAGTGCAGCGCCGTCACCTGGGCGACGATCGAGCGGGCGGCGTGGGACGCGAACGGGTCGGGACCGGACACGCCGATCGAGCCGGTCCGGGCCAGCCCGACGGCGACCGGGACCGGGGGCAGGTCGGCGTAGCGACGGGGGATTGCGGCCAGTTCCTCGCGCAGCTCGCGGCCACCGCTGGTCGGCAGCGCGATGTCGATCCGGGCGGGCTGGGGGGCCAGCCCGAGGCGGACCTGGAGGAAGTCGGGGTCGCCGGGCTCGCGCTCCCACAGGCGCGGGGACAGGTCGCGGACGTGGTCGTCGAGCTGGTTGACCGCGGGCGAGGCCGCGAACCGGGCCTCGACCTCGGTGTCCTGGGCCGACTCGATCGCTGCGACGGCGCGGTCGCGGTCCTCCTCGAAGACCTCCAGGCGTTCCGCGTAGTCGGCCCGGCCGCTGCGCTTGGCGTCCCAGAACGACCCCATGACCATCAGGGGGCTGAGCGCGAAGAAGACCATCGTGAGGATGCCCATCCCGAACGCCCACATGATCCCGCCCATGGCGAGGGGGGCCAATGCGGCCGCCATGGGGAGGCGTTGCTTGCCGGGCTTTTCGGGTGGGGCGGGCAGTTCGATGCGGGCCTGGGGCAGGGGTCGCTGGATGCGGGGTGGCCGGTTGAACTCCACCGACGGACCCAGCACGTCCCCCAGTGCGGCCTCGGCCTGCTCGACGAACAGGGTGGTGTCGCCGATGCGGATCTCGTCGCCGTTGCGCAACCGGCGCGGGGCGACCACCGCCACCCCGTTGACGGCGGTGCCGTTGGTCGACCCGAGGTCCACCACCTCGATGACGTCGGACGCGACGAGCTTGGCGTGGCGCCGGGACAGCAGGTCGTCGTCGATCGCGACGTCGACGTCAACCGAGCGACCGATGATGGTCTCGCCGGCGGGGATCTCGACCCAGCGCGGGGCACTGTCGGTGGTGACGACGCGGGCCCGGCCGACCAGCCGACGCCGGCCGGGGTCGCGCAGTCCGGAATCGGGGGCGAGCCGGACCGCGTCACCGGACTGCAGGTCGGCCTGGGCCAGTGGCAGGTCGCGGGCCAGCGTGGCGCGGGTGCGGCTGAGCCGTTCGAGCGTCGCGGCACCACCCCACGTGACCGGGTACCGATCGACGAGGCGGTCGACCAGGTCGCCCACGGTGGTGCGGTCGTCGAACGACGCCAGCAGGTCGGTGGTGGCGTCGTCGTGGCCCAGCACGAAGCGCAGCTCGAACATCGACGTCACCTCCCGTCGGGGGTCGGGCGCGGCAGGGTCGCGACCAGGGTCGTGGCGGCCCGGTCGTGCAGCACCTGCAGGTCGCCGCCGGCGTCGGTCACCTGGCCACGAAGCAGGTGCAGGCCCATCCCATCGCCGGTCGCGTCGGGCCGGTGGTCGGACCCGTCCTCGCCATGGTGCAGCCTGCCGGTGGACCGCGCCACCACGGTGACCTCGGTGTCGTCGGTGTCGGCGTGCAGCTCGAGCAGCCCGTCGACCCGGTGTGCGGCGGTGTTCGCGGCGGCCTCGTCGACCAGTGCCACGACGGCGGCGGCCACCGGCGGGTCCACGGACGCGTCGCCGGACCTCGCGCCGACCTGCACGGTCAGCCGCCCGGCGTGGCGCCTGCGGGCCTCCTCGGCCGCGTCGGCCAGCACCCGGTGGACGTCCGCGACGCCGTCGTCGTCCGGGGGATCACGCAGCAGTCCGCGGGCCAGGTCGTGCGCCCGGTCGACTGCGTCGCCGGCCGCGTCGACGTCCCCGGCGTCCAGCCGTCGGCGGGCGTCGACCAGGGTCGGGACCAGGTGGGTGTGCACGGTCGCCCGCAGCGCCGCCAGCCCGGGCGCCCCGTCGGGCGGGGTCGGGTCAGCCACGGACGTACCAGGAGCCGATCAGGCCATGTTCGCGGGCCTGGCGGACGGCGTCGCCCCGGGTGGCGGCGCCGAGCTTGCGACGGATGCTGGTGACCTGGGTCTTGACGGTGTCGACGCTGGTGAAGCGGGCCTCGGCCACCTCGGCGTTGGTGAGGTGGAGGCTGAGGTGGCGCAGCACGTCGACCTCGGCCTCGGTCAGCCCGAACTCCTCCTGGCGTCGCAGGGCGCCGGCCAGCTCGGGGGTCAGCATCGGCAGGTCGGAGTCCGGGGTCTCCAGGACGTGGGCGACCGCCTGTTCGAGCGGGTCCGTGGAGGCGCCCTTCTGCAGGAACGCCCGGACCCCGTGGCCGAGGCTGGCGAGGATGTCGGTGTCCAGCGCCCAGGTCGAGTAGACGATCGTGGGGACCTCGGCCTCCGCGAGGGCGGCGAGGGTCTCCCACGACGGAGGGGCGTCGGGGCCGTCGAGGTAGAGGTCGCAGACGACGACGTCGACGTGGTCGGGGGACAGGAACGGCTGCAGCGACGCGTGGTCGGCGACGGGTCGCACGTCGTGGCCGGCCTGGCCGAGGATCGCGGCGAGGCCCTGCCGGGTCACGGCGGTGTCATCGACGACGATGATCCTGCCCAACGTGCTGCCTTCGACTCGGGTCGACCCCGTCCGGGTGCCCCGTGTGGCCGGTGCCTCGATCCGGACAGCCTAGGCGGGTGGGGCCGCCGGGCAATCGTCGAACGCTTTCGTTGGTCCACGTCCCCTGTGGGTGGGCCTGACACGCGCGAGTGCGGCTACCCTTCGGGGCGGTCCTGACACGCCAGGAGGCCGCCGTGGTCCAGCGAGGAGGCGATCCCGCGCAGATGCGCCGGGTCGCGGCCCGGATGGAGGACGAGGCCGCCGCGATGGAGGGTCACCTGCAGCGTCTGCTGGAGGAGGCCGACGCGGCGTTCTGGCAGGGGGCGGACGCGGATGCCTTCCGCGAGCGGCTCAACGCCGAGCACACCACGGCCGTCACGCGCACGGTCGAGTCGGTCCGCACGGCGGCGCGCGAGATGCGACGCCAGGCCGCCGACCAGGAGCGCACGTCGGCGGGCTGACCCTCGGGCCCGTTGTCCGGGGTTGGTGCGAGCGTGGTGGGCATGCCCGTCGGACGCCGGGCAGGGTCCGTGCGGGGCGGGACCAGCGGCCAGTCCGACCACCGGGGGCTCGGGACGCGGCTCCCGTAGACTGGCTCCTTGACTGGAGTATGGGGAATGATTCGTCGCCGGATGACCGTCAAGCGGGTCGACCCGTGGTCGGTCCTCAAGCTTGGCCTGGTGGTCAACATCGCCGGCGCGGCGATCCTGGTCGTGACCGGGGTCGTCGTGTGGTCGGTCGTGCGACGCCTGATGCTGGTCGAACGGGTCTGTGAGCAGGCCCAGGGGCTGCTGGGGTTCGAGTCGTGCGCCGTCGACGGTGTCCAGATCATGCGGACCGGGTTGATGCTGGCCGGGCTGTCGGTCGTGGTGGCGACCGGCGTGATGGTGTTCCTCGCGTTCCTCTACAACCTCATTGCCGACCTGACGGGTGGCATCGAGGTGTCGATGCTGGACCACTCCGGCCAGGTGCGCAGCGCCGGCGGGGTGGAGGTCTCGCCCGAGCTGCGGACCGACCACGGCCGCGGCCGACAACAGACCGGGCCGCCACGTGCGGCGGCCAACACGGGTGCTCCGGCCGTCGATCCCCACCCGACGATGGCATCGGCGACCGCGCGGCCGCAGACCGAGGTCCCGCTGGTCGATGCACGACCGCAGCCGCCCCGGGGCCCGGTGGAAGCCGCCCCCCGTTCGGCGCCCGCGACGCCGCCCGAGCCGCGTGGGCCGGGCATCTTCGAGCGTGCGACGGCGGTGGCCGGTGCGGCCGGTGCGGCGGTCAAGGGTGCCGCCGAGCGCAGCGGTGCCGCGGTCAAGGAGACCGGGACGAAGCTGGGCGATGCCGGCCGGCGGGCGACCACGACGCTGGCCGACGTGACCGAGCCGGAGGCCGCCGAGCGTGCCGAGCGTGCCAAGGCCCACCGCGAGTCCCTCGACCAGCTCACCATGCCACGCGACGAGCGTTCGTCGGGGCGGGGCGGTGGCTCGTCGGACGGCCGGTCGGGGTCGAGCGACGGCCGGTCGGGGTCGGGCGACGGCCGGTCGGGGTCGGATGGTGCCCTGCCTCCCCGGGCCGACGACGGTCGCTTCGTCTCGAGCAGCGAGTCGTCGGGGACGTCGCGGGCCACGTCGTCGCGCTCCGACGGGGGGTCGCAGGGTTCGTCGTCCCGCGGTGGCCGGCGCCAGGAGATGTCACCCCAGGAAGCGGCCGCAGAGCGCCAGCGGGCGCGTGCCCGCGCCGACGCATCGCGCCGAGGGTCGTCCGGGTCTCGCTCGTCGGACGACGTGGATGACGAGCCCGAGTTGATGTTCGGCAATCACCCGAAGGCGACCTCGGACGACGGTTCCTGACCGGCGTTCGGTTGGCCGCGTGGCCGACCCACCGCTACCCTCGCCGACCGCACCTCTCGGGCCCGTAGCTCAGCTTGGTTAGAGCGCACCCCTGATAAGGGTGAGGCCGATGGTTCAAGTCCATCCGGGCCCACACCGAGACAGCGGCTGAAGCTCCCGATTCTTGCAGTTTGGGAATCGGGGGCTTTGCGTTTTCTGGTCCGTCAGTGCACAACCAGTGCACATTTTCTCGTGGTGACGTCTGGCGGACATGCTCGGGCGGGACTGTGTGTGTAGTCATTCTGGGCTCTCTTGATCGTCGGCTGAAGAGTCGAAGAGGTCGGCAGCGAAGCGTTCTGCGGCTTGGCGTTGCATGCCTGGGACGAGGTGGGCGTAGGAGTCGAGGACGAATCCGGCGGACGCCCAGCTGCCATGTTCTTTGAAGAATTTGATCTGTTCGCCGCCGGCCTGGATGAGGCCGGCGGCTCGTTCATCCGCAGGCGACCTTGGTGGCGGGTCGTCCCGACCGGGACGCGTCCGCCACGTGGCGACGCGGGAACACCGTGCTCGTGGGGGTCCCGGCGTACCGTTGGCTGGCGGACTGGGTCGCACGGCTGGGAGCGCTCAGCCGTGGGATGCGTCCGTCGGCCACGCGATGGTCACGGATGGCGTCGAAGCGTACTTCCGGGGGACCTGCACCCAGTCGGAGGCTCCACGGGCGTAGGACCTGCCACCGTTGCGCTCGCCGCCACCTCCGCCACCGAAGCGGCCGCCACCTCCGCTGCCGGCACCGCCGTGCAGGGGCCCGAACTCGGTGTTGCCGCACCACATCGCTGCGCCCAGGGCGCCACCGCCCACGGCGACGAGCCAGATGTCACTGACGATGGTGGCGAGCCAACATCGCGCGACCGCGGTGGCTCTTTTTCCGACCGCGACGTGGAGGCGCTCGATCTCACCCGCAGTCGTGGACGTGCGGGCGATCCGTGACCGTCACGCGACCCGACGGAGAGATCGCGTGCGTCGACGTCACGGAGTGCCACACCTGGGTGCGAGACGGCCACGAGTTCGTGGTCACCGCCACCGCAGACCCGATCGCGGACTTCGCCGGCTTCGAGGGCGACTGCGACGTCGACAGCGACCGATGCACCACCACCTACGACCGCGGATCGGTCACGGCCAGGTTCCACACCCCGGTCGTGCCAATCGCCGTCCAGGTCGCCTCCGACGACCCGTGGATGCACTTCGCGGTCACCGAGGGCGGGTGGGGAGGTACCGGGTGACCGGGGTGTCCGACGACCACCTCTCCCGGACGACCGCCCTCTGATGCGCGGTGACCGGTGTGCCCGCACTCCGGCTCGACCTGCACTGTCCAGGACCCGTACCCCAGCCCACGCCACCGCGCACTCCAACATCACCGGGCACGGGAGGGGTGCTCGTCCTTCCATCGCGCCTGCCGCCTGTCGGCTCCCCTCGGCGACGCGTTCGGAACACAAGCGCGATGTTGGGGAAGGCGCGCGACGACGAAAGCAAAGGGGCCCCCGGCCCTGAAGGGCGCCGCCTCGCCGCACACGGATCCGGTGACACCACCGCCGAGCCGAAGGGAGTTGGTTGGTGGACCGTCCCCCGTCAACGATTCGTGCCCTGCCGCAGCCGCCGCGGCGTCCCGACGGCATGCATGGCGGTCGGGAACGGTACGGCCCGGACCCGGCGCAGGCGCTCGACGGTGAGGAAGCCGTCGGGGGCCTCGCGTTCCAGGTCGACGGCGATGTGTGGCAGCACACGATCGTCCACCACCACGTCGAGGACGGTGACGTCCCCACGCACCCCGATCGCCGGCGTGGTCGTGACGGGCCAGCCCAGGTCGTGCAGCCGGTGCCGAGCGTCCGTGGCATCGCCGTCGAGCACGAGCCGCACCCGGCTCTGGCCACCGGCGAGACGTTCGTCCGCCACGATGCCGAACAGCGTGCCGATCCCGACCCCGACGGCGTAGGCACCCACCCGCAGTGGGTCGTCCAGTGCCTGCAGCACGGTTCCGAAGACGAGTACGAACAGCAGCGCCTCGACCCCCGCCACGGTCGCGGCAGCGATTCGCTTGCCGGCCGAGGCCAGGGCGACCCGGAAGGTCCACAGGCCCACGTTGCCGGTGGCCAGGGTGGCCACGCCCAACACGTCCAGTCCGTCCAGCAAGGTCATCTCGCTGCCTCCGTGGGGGATCTCGTCGGCCCATCGTGGTGGCCCGCCGCCGAAACTCCATGGGTGGCACGTGCCCAGGTCGCCCCGAGGGCCTGCCCACGTTGGTCCCGTCGATGGTCAGCGCCACCCCGGATCGAGCAGGCCGGCCTGCTCGACGGCCTCGTGGCGTGAGGCGACGTCGAGTTTCTGCAGGATGGCCGCGACATGGTGGTCGACGGTGCGCACCGACAGCACGAGGCGGTCCGCGATCTCGTTGTTGGTCAGTCCCTCGGCCAGCAGGTCGAGTACCTCGGCCTGGCGCGGGGTCAGGCCGGACGGGTGCTCACGCGTGGCCCGGCGCGGCCCCCGGGGGATCCCCCGGATGCCGTGTTCCCGGAGTCGTCGTCGCGCCGCGGCGGCCACGGCCTCGGCGCCGAGGTCGTCCAGCACGCGCACGGCCTCCTGCATCGGCGCCGCCTCTCCGCTGGCGAGCAGCTCGAGGGCGCGCTCGTACGGGCGCGCGTCCTCCTCCCACGCCTGGGCGGCCTGCTGCCAGTCGCCGCGGAGTCCGGCAGCCCACGGCTCGGCGACGTCGGGCGGAATCGACACCTCGACCCCGGCCATCCTGGCGTAGCGCAGGGCCTCTGCTCGCAGGCGTGGCCGGAGGCGTCCCAAGGGCAGGGCGTCGAGCCGGGCGGCGGCCGCCTCGGCATCCCCGTCGATCCAGGACTGCTCCACGCGGATGACGCCGATCAGTCCGAGGTACGGGGCCGCGCCGGAGCGGCGCGCCAAACCCCAGGCGGTGCACAGCAGTTCGTCGGCGTCGGGGTCACCACGCCGGACGGCGAGGCGGGCGAGGGTCTCCAGCGCGATGAGGTCGATCAGGCCGTGCTGGTCCGTGGTCGCTCGCAGGTCCCGCAACTCGCGCTCGGCATCGTCCCAGTCACCGAGCAGGAACCGCACGGTCGCCTTTCGCGCGCGGATGTCGAAGGCATGTGAGGCGAAGTCGTGGTCCTCGAGGAAGTCCAGCGCTTCATCCAGGACGGGGAGTGCGTGCTCCGTGGGCTCCCGGCTCAGCATCAGTTCGAACGACAGGTTGACCCACGCCCGTGCCGCCAGTTCGAGGTGGCCACCCTCGAGGGCCAGGCGGATCGCCTCGTGGAAGTCCCGGATGTCGGGCTGCCCCCCCGCGGCACACTGCGAGATGGCTCGGTAGTTGAGTGCCAGCGAGCGCAGGTCCGGTCGCGCCATGCCCTCCGTGGCCACCACGGCCTCCTCGGCAAGCTGGCGCGCCAGTTCCGGTGGGTCCTCGATCAGCGCATACGTCTCGGCCCGCGCCACGAGTCCCTCGATGCGCTGTTCGTCCGTGCCGTGCTGCTCCAGCAGGCCGACGGCCTCCTCGGCGCTGTCGATGGAGGCGGTCGGGTCGTTGGCCATGAAGTGCATCCGGCCGCGTGTGGTCAGGGCGTGGGCCAGGGCAACGGGCTGGTCGAGGTCCCTCCGCAGGGTCACGGCCCGTGCAGCCGCATCGACGGCCTCGTCGAAACGATGCAGCGTGTAGAGGGTCCAGGCATGCTGCTCGAGCAGGTCGGCCAGGTCCGCAGCCTCCAGTTGGTCACCCCGGGCGAGCACGTTGGCCTGGTGGGCGACCGCCTCGCGGTGCGCGCCCAGTCGGAACGCCTCCCGGGCCGCTCGCGGACCCAGGGCGACCACGACGTCTCCGCGACCCGCCTCGACGGCGTGGTGCAGGACCGCTGCATCGTCGTCGGTGTCGAGCACCTGTGCCAGCACCGCCTGGTGGTGGGCGATGCGGGTCGACGCGGGCAGGGCGCCGAGCACTGCCAGGCGTGTCAGCTCGTGGCGGAACCGCACGTCGTGCTCGTCGACGGCGAGGATCCCGCGGGCCTCGGCGACGGCCAGGTCGTCCGACGCGATGCCGAGTCGCCCGACCAGGTCGTGGTCGGCGCCGGCCGGGATCACCGCGAGCAGTTCGACGACCTCCCGTGCCGGTCCGGGCAGGGACTGGACCCGTGCGAGGACGAAGTCGGCGACGTTGGTCGGGAGGTCCTCGGTGCCGTGGCGGACCACCTCGCCCACGAAGTAGGGGTTGCCGCGGGTCAGGCGGACCACCTCCTCGGCCTCACGGTCGTCGGCTCCGGTGAGTTCGCGTACGGCCCACGGCGAGAGGGGCTGCAGGGCCAGACGATGGGTCGTCGCCGGCAGCGCCGCCAGGACACCGTGCAGTGGGTGGTCGGTGTCCAGGTCGACGTCGCGGTAGGTCATGGCGAGCACGGCGGGGAGCGGCGCGATGCGGCGGCCGACGTAGCGCAGGACGTCCAACGTGGCGTCGTCGGCCCAGTGCACGTCCTCGACGACCAGCACCGTCGGGTACAGGGGGTTCTCCAACTCGGCCAGGACGGCATCGAGGATCGTGCCCGTGTTCGTCCCGGCGACGGCCTCGGCCAGGGGCCCGCCGGTCCGCCGGGCGATGTCGCGCAGGGGGCCCAGCGTCCGCTTCGTCAGGAAGTCGTCGCACCACCCCGTGAGCAGTCGCGTGTCGGGGCCCAGGTCGCGACACCACGCCGCGACCAGGCTGGACTTGCCGATGCCCGCCTCGCCGGAGATGGCCACGACCGCGCCGCGTCCCGTCGCCGCGTCCCGGACCAGCGACCTGAGCACCTCCAGCTCGTGGTCGCGTTCCACCAGTTCGATGCTCGCCGGCATCGGGACCTGCATCGGATCGGACACCGTCCCCGGCCTCCCCCGCGCGCCCACACCGGCGCGCCCTGACCCAACCTAGTTCACGCTCCGTGTCCGGCGCGCAGCGGGTCAGGTCCGGACGTGGTCGCGCCAGGAGTGGGCGGGCTCGTAGCCCAGCTCGGCGCGGGCCCGGTCGATGGCGAGCAGGGTGGTGTGGCCGGACACGTCGCCGCGGACCTCGACGTCGGGGTAGACCTGTGCCAGCAGGTCGGCACTGGGCGTCGTCATGCAGGTGTCGGCCGCGGCGACGAGGTAGCTCGGCGTGCCGTCGACGTCGGCGGTCAGTGCGAGCCGGGCGGCCTGGGCGACGTCGCGCGCGTCGACGTAGCCCCACAGGTTCCAGCGGCGGATCTCGGGGTCGTCCCAGAAGGTCGGGAAGTGGGCGTAGTCGTCGGGCCGCATGATGTTGGAGATGCGCAGGGCGACGATGGCGGTGCCCGACCAGCGGTGGAACTGGGTCGCGATGGCCTCGCCGGCGAGCTTCGACAGGGCGTAGTGCGATTCGGGCAGGAGCGGATGGTCCTCGTCGATCGGGGCGTAGCGGGGAGGTTCGTCATCGAAGGGCAGCCCGATCAGGGTCTCCGACGACGCCCACACGATCCGCTGCAGGCCCAGCCTCGTGGCGGCGCTGAACACGTTGTAGGTCGACAGGAGGTTGTTGGTGAAGGTCTCGGCGTCGGTGCGGATGCCAGGTGCCGGGATGGCCGCGAGGTGCACGACCGCGTCCGCGCCGTGGAGTGCCTCGATCGTCTGGCCCAGGTCGGCCAGGTCCACTGCCAGCGTGGGCTCGTCGGGGTTCAGGGAGGCGACCAGGTCCACCGAGAGGACTTCGTGTCCGGCCGCCGTGAGGTCGGCCACCACCGCCTCGCCGGCCTTGCCACTGCCACCCGTCACGACGACACGGTCCATGGGCGTTCCTCCGAGGTCGGGTCGGCATCGACGGTAGGCGACGACGCCCCGCGTCAGGGTGCGGGTGCTCGCGAGCATGGCGGACCGAGCGCCCCAGGTGGCCATGCTCGATCGCCGGGAGGCGGCAGGGCATCTGGGACAGGTGTGCAACAACGGGGCGGCGATCGGTCGTAGGGTCCGTCTCGCCCGTCGTTGCCACCTGCCCGCAACCCCATGGCCGTCCTCCCGGGATCGCCCGCCGGGGGCGACCGACCGCCCGGACGGCTGACCACGGGGACCACTCATGCGCGACATCATCGATGACCGGCTGGTCGGCGCGCTCCACCTGCGGGCACTGACGCGCCGCGGGTTCGCGCACGACGCCGCGAGGGAGCACACGGCGTTCCAGGCCGGCACGTTGCGCGCGCTGATGGAGGGCCACCTGGGCGGGGACGCCACCATCGGCGAGCTGCTGGAGCACGGCGACCTCGGCATCGGCACGGTGCAGCACGTCGGAGGTGAGCTGGTCATCGTCGACGGCGAGGCGTTCCTGGTGGATGGCGATGGCGTGGTCACCCGCGTCCCGTCGGAGACGCCGACGCCGTTCGCCGTCGTGTGCCGGTTCCCGCCGATCGCAGACGTCGAGGTCGACGGCGATCTGGACCTCCAGGGGTTCCGCCAGACGGGTGGTGCGCGGTCGGCGCCGTCCGGCGGTCACACGACCCAGGAGGTGGGGACACGCGGATCGGGGCGGTAGGCGCAGTACGTGCCGGTCTCGATGGTCTGTTCGAGATGGTCCCCGAGCGCGGGGTGGTGCTCGCTGATGCGATCGATGGAGTAGCGCAGCGTCCGGGTGACACTCGACCTGGCCCGCTCGGACGTCGACTTGGCGCGACGGCTCCGGCCGCCGATGCCCGTGGCGCGGGCGAGTTCGCGCACCAGGTACTCCCGGTCCGCCCGTGCCAGCGCGCGCCGCTCGGGGTCGTTCATCGCCTCCGCCTCCTCGATGTCCCGGTCGATCTCGGCGAGTCGCCGGCGGTAGGCGGCTCGCGCCTGGTCGTCCAGCACCGGACCGGCGTCGCCGCCGCGGGTGACGGCGTCGACGTCGTCCGTGGTGACCTCGGCCGTGTCGCCGCCCTCCTCGGCCGTGACCAGGTCCAGGACGTGGAACTCGCGGCCGGGCTCCGCCAGCAGGTGCGCGAGGTAGCGCATGCCCTTGAGGTCACGGACCAGCACGGTGTCGTCGTCGAACGTGATCGTGCGGACGTCGCCGTCGCACCGGAAGACCGGCCCGTCGACGTCCCGGTGCGGCTCGTGCGCCGTGGCCCGGTCCGACGAGCGGGCCGAGGCCGACTCGTCCAGTCGTCGCTCGACGCGGTCGAGCCACAGGCCGCTGCCGACTCGCGCGAACTCGCTGCGGGCGCAGCGCCACTCGAGCCGAGCGCAGGGGCCGTTGCCAGCGCGGTCGTGGGCGTCACCGAGCACGGTCCGGGCCACGGCTGCCTCGTACGGTGCGCCGACCTCGCCCCAGGTCGCCACGGCGTGCTTGAGGTCACGCACGGCCACGTCGGGGTCGCCGTCCAGAAGCGCGACTCGCCCGGCGGCCAGCCGGGCCGAGGCCTGCAGGGCCGGGCTGGTGAACACGTCGGCGATGCGATCCAGTTCCACGGCCGCCGTCCGAGCCGTGGCCAGGTCGTCGGCCGTGGCGGCGATCTCGACCTGCGCGGCGAGCAGCGGTGCTCGGCCCAGCTGTCCGAACGGGGGCTGTTCCTTGAACGGCAGGTTCGCGGGCTGGTCGAGCGCGTTGGCGACCATGGCGGTCGCTGTCGCGGTGTCCCCGCGGGCCAGGCAGACCAGGGCCAGGCCGGGTTGGGGGTCCCAGGCCTTCGCGTGGGCGGCTTCGAACGCCTGCTGCGCACCGTCGAGGTCACCACGTCGCATGCGGATGGTGCCGAGTTCCGTCAGGGGCCACCCGAACTCGCGTCGCATCCAGGGTCGAAGCTCCTCGCACGCCAGGGTCGCCTCGCGCTCGGCCACGTCGCACGACCCGCGCAGCCGCAGCAGCTCGGCACGGTGCACGCGGCAGCGTCCGTTGATCCCCCCGAAGGCCGCGTCCCGGCCCCACCGCTCCATGGCGGCGGTCCACTGCTCGGCTCGGTCGTGCAGGGCCAGGCCCCGGACCGCACAGATGAGCTCGCACCACACCATGCCGGTCGTCAGCGAGTCGAACCTTCCCGTCAGCAGCATCGCCGCCACGTCGTCCAGGTCTGCGAGCCCATCCTCCACCTCGCCGTCGAGGATCGACAGGCGCGCTCCGGCGACCCGGCCGAGCGCCACGGCGGGTGCGACGTCGTGGGCCGTCCCCAGCTCGACGGCCCGGGTCGCCCACTCGCCGGCCGCGACGCGGTCCCCGCACAGGAACCGCTCGTAGGTCCGGACCATCGCGACGAGCGCGTGCACCGATCCCTCGCCATCCCGGGCGGCGTCGGGCTGGTCCTGGACGTCGGCCAGGAGCCGGTCGGCGCGTGTGAGCCATGCCCGGACCGGGGCCATCAGGCCGGTGTCCATCATCAGGTACATCGCGACGGTGCCGGCCGCCCGGGCGGCATCGACCGCCTCACCGCGGTCACGATGCAGCGCGTGGAGGTCCTCGAAGGCGCCGATCGCACCCTCCAGGTCCCCCGCCCCGTAGCGCGCCACGCCCTGCAGCCGCAGGACCTCCGGACGATCCGTGACGTCGACGCTCGCGTGGGCCAGGTGGTCCAGGGCGGTCTGCCAGTCACCACGATCGACCGCCCCTCGCCCGAGCGCGAGGGCGGATTCCGACGAGTCACCCATGCGATTGCTCCCGTGCCCCCACCGTAGGGACCGAACACCAACCGGCACGTCGATCCTCACGGTCGTGACACGGTCTGTCACGCCTGAAGGATGAGCGCACGCAGGCCCGCGTCGCGCCGACCCGACCACAGGAGACAACGATGAGTACCCATCTCAACGACCTGCCCGTCGAACTCGACCAGGGCGAACTGGTGACGCGCTACGCCGAGTGGGGCGACATGGCGGTTCGCTACGCCCAGTTGCCGGCGGGCACGGACATGGGCCCCGTCCTGGAGGGCCTGCCCGGCGACCGGTGCCCCAGCGACCACTGGGGGATCGTGCTCGAGGGCTCGATCACGCTGGTGCACGCTGACGGCACGGAGGAGGTGACCGGTGAGGGCGAGGTCTACCACTGGCCCGCCGGCCACACGGCTGTGACCGACGAACCCGTCGCCTTCCTCGAGATCGGGCCGAAGGCGCCCATGCGACAGTTCAGCAACCATGCCAAGGCGAAGCTGGGCTGAACCTTCGGACGCGATCGACCCGGGCCACGTGGGCCCGGGTCGATGCCTGTCAACTGGGGGTGTCCCCAATGGTCCAGGCTCAGGACGTGAGCGTGGCCGGGTCGGGCCGGTGGACGTCGATGGTGCTGATCCGGTCGATGGTGGTGACCGGGAGGTCGGCGGCGCGGGCATGGGCATGGATGGCGTCGGTGCCGGTCGCCTCGTACAGGCAGATGGTGCCCACCGTGCCGTCCTCGTCGTCGAGGACGTAGCTGCGGATCTTGCGAACCTCGTCGCTGCGACGGTCGAGTTCGGCCTGTGACCGGCGGTCGACCTCCGCGAGTTCGGTCGGGTCGCACAGGCGCCGGCGGTGGATGGCGAACAGGTCCATCATGGATCCTCTTGGGTCGTGGTCAGTGCGGACGAGCACCACGGTGGGGGCCGGTGATCACGTCCGCGTCACGGCGGGATCCCGGACTGCGTGGCGGGCCGGCCGGCGGTGCGTCCGTAGTCTGGACTCCGGGGAGGTGTCGCGGATGCGCGTCGGTGCGCTCGGACCCTTCCGGATCGCCGTCGACGGCGAGCTGCTCGAGCTGGCGGGCCGGAGACGTCGTCGGCTGGCCGCTGCGCTGGTCCTGGGGTCGGGTCGGCCCGTGTCGATCGACCGCCTGGTGGAGGTCGTGTGGCAGGGGCGGCCACCGTCGAGACCCCGACGGGCCCTGCGAACGCAGGTCTATCGTCTCCGGCGCGAGCTGGGTGACGCGGCCGACCGGCTCGAGACCGCCGAACCCGGCTACCGGCTGCGTCTCCGGGACGAAGAGCTCGACACGGAGCGGTTCGTGTCCTTGGTGGCGGAGAGCCGCGAGACGGGGCTGTCGCCGTCGCGGCGGCTGTCGTGCCTCGACCGGGCCGAGGCGTTGTGGCGTGGACCGGCATGGGTGGACGTCGCCGACGAACCGTTCGCCCGCAGCGAGGCGCAGCGGCTGGACGAGCTGCGACGATCGGCGGCCGAGGACCGTTTCGCGGTGCGGCTCCGGCTCGCCGCCCCGGCCGAGGTGGTGGCCGACCTGCACGCGTTCGTGGACCGCCATCCCCTGCGCGAGCGTCCGCACGATCTCCTGATGCGTGCGCTGGTCCGCAGTGGCCGAACCGCCGACGCCCTGGAGGTGGCGCGCGACTTCCGGCGGCGGCTCGACCGCGACCTCGGCCTGCCGCTTCCACCCGCGATCGACGACCTCCAGACGAAGATCCTGCGCCACGAGCTCGACGCCGACGACGCGGCCGTCGACGAGGTGGAACCGTCGATCGACGCACGTCACCCGGACCGGTCGCGCGTGCCCACCTTCGCCAACCGCCTGGTCGGACGCGACGACGAACTCGACGCCGTTCACGACACCCTGCGCACGAATCGGCTGGTCACGCTCGTGGGACCGGGAGGAGTCGGCAAGACCCGCCTGGCCGTGGCGGTGGCCCGCGCTGGCCCGTGGGACCCCGCACAGGTGTGGTGGTGCGACCTGGCCACGGTCGACACCGCCCCCGACGTGGAGGCGGCGGTGGCCGGCGTGGTCGGGGCCAGGCTCACCGGCACGCAGGACGACCCGGTCGCGAGCCTGCTCGGCGACGCCAGCGGGCTGGTCGTGCTCGACAACGCCGAACACGTCCGCGACGGCGTCTCGGCCCTGGCCGCGCACCTCCTCGACCGCTGCGCCGCGATCACCCTGCTGGTCACGAGCCGCGTTCCCCTGGGCCTGGCCGGCGAACGAGTCCGTCCCGTCGAACCGCTCCGGGTCACGACGTCGGCGTCGACAGCGGCACCGCTCGCACCGGCCCTGGAGCTGCTGCAGGACCGCGCGGCAGCGGTGCGCCCGGGACTGGCGCTGGTGGACGAGCGGCCCCAACTGGCGACCGAGCTGTGCCGACGCCTCGACGGCATCCCGCTGGCGATCGAGCTGGCCGCGTCCAGGCTGCGCTCCCTGGGGCCGGACGACCTCGTCGACCGGCTCGACGACCGCCTGGACCTGCTGGTCGACGACCGGCGCGACGACCCACGGCACCGGCGGCTCCGCGCCACCATCGAGTGGTCGTTCGCCGACCTGTCGAGCGTGGAGCAGGCGGTGCTGGCACGCCTGTCGGTGTTCGCCGGCTCGTTCACCCTGTCGGCGGCCGAGGCCGTCGCCGCCGGTGGCGAGGTCGGCCGCGACGAGGTCCTGGACCTGCTGTCGCGACTGGTCGACCACAGCCTGGTCGCGCTCGTGTCGACCGCGCCCCGTTCGTGCTACCACCTGCTGGAGTCGGTGCGAGCCCGTGCCACCGAGCACCTCCATGTCCGCGACGAGCACGACGAGATCGCCGGCTCCCACGCGGCCCACCACCTCGCGCTGGCCGAGGACGCCGACCGGGCCGTTCGCGGCCGTGACGAGGCCGCCGCCGTGGCGCGCATCGACCGGGAGTTCGACGACCTGCGAGCGGCCCACCACCATGCGATCCGGACGGGCGACGTCGACGTCGCGATGCGCCTGGTGGTCGCGCTGTTCCGGTACGCCCTGTGGCGCCTGCGCCCGGAGGTGTTCGGTTGGGCGACCGAGGCGATCGACCTGCCCGGTGCCGTCGACCACCCGCTGCTGCCCGTCGTCGCCGGCGTGGGCGGGTGGGGTGCCGGACTCCGCGGCGAACTCGACGAGGCCGACCGGTTGGCAGCGTTCGGCCTGGACGCCACGGAGGATGTCGACGACCCACGTGGCCTGGTCGCACTGGAGGTGCGGATGCACGTCGCACTGTGGCGTGGCGACCTCGAGGCCTGCCTCGCCGCTGCCGACCGCGCGGCCTCGCTGCCCATCGACCCCTACGACCTCGTGCCCGCCTACGTCCCCGCGCTCGCCCTGACGTACGCAGGCCGACCCGACGACGCGTCGCTCCGTCTCGACCACGTCATGTCGCGGGCCCGGGCGCACGGCAACCCCACGATGCGCGCCCTGGTCCAGTACGCCCTGGGCGAGGCGTTGCACGGCTCGGACCCGGCGGCGGCACGGCGCGCGTTGCGAACCGCGATCGAACTGGCCGAGACCGTCGACAACCACATGGTCCTCGGTGTCGCGGACGTGTCGCTGGGTTCCCTGGCAGCACGCGACGGCGACCCTCGCGACGGACTCGCGACCTTCGACGGGGTCGTGCGACGGCTGCGCCGCGCGGGAGACTGGACCCACCTGTGGATCGGGCTGCGCACCCTGGTCGGGCTCCTGCGCGACGTCGCACGTCCCGAGGCCGCCGCGGTGCTCCTGGGAGCCGTGCGCAACGCACCCGGCGCACCTCCGGCCTACGGCGACGATGCCGCGGCCCTCGCCGACCACGACGAGGCCCTGGACGACGAGCTTCCCCCCGACGTGTTCGACGACGCCATCGCCCGGGGGAGCGCCATGACCGGCGCCGCGGCGGCGGACTTCGCCCTCGCGACCATCCACGACGAGCTCGGTCCGCGCACGGCGTGAGCCGCGGTCGGCGGAGGACGGGGAAGAACTCCCGCCAGCTCCGACAGGGCGTCGTGGGACTCGTCCAGGAGCGGATGGTCCTCGTCGTCGTTGAGCGCCGACGACAGGTCGCGGTCCGAGCGTGCGAACGCCTCCGACCCCCCGCCGTGGGCCACGACCACTCCTCGCCGCCGGTGTCGGTGGTCATCCCGACCGGATGATGTCGCCTTGGACGCGAGCGGCTGGAATGGAGCCATCGTCGACGACAGGCACCAGCCCAGGCGTTTCGCTGGCTGGCGAGGAGGAGCACGCGATGACGGCTGTCCCGCCCGGCTACAACACCGAGGTCCCCGCGTCGATCATGACGCCGGACCGGGTGGACACCAGGATCGGTGCCCTGGAGTTCTTCGACGGGATCCCGACGCCGGAGACCAGCCGGACCGTCTACGACCACCTCGACTTCGCCCGAGCCGTCGAGGCGTTCCTGAACTTCATCCCGGCGGCCTCGGTCGAGGGGTTGCGACGCGGACTCGCGTCGATCGGGGTCGATGCGTGCCATCGCCTGATGCTCATGGACCGCCTGATGGACTCGACGCCGCTGTTCCTCACGGGCAACACCGACACGGTGTACTGCGGGGGCATGCTCGACCTCGGCACGGACGGGCCGACCGTCATCGAGGTCCCGCCCGGGTGTGGACCCGGCACCGTCGACGACGCGTTCTTCCGGTTCGTGGTCGACCTGGGTGCCCCGGGGCCGGACCGTGGGCAGGGTGGCAAGTACCTGGTCGTGCCCGACGACTTCGACGGCGACCTGCCGGACGGCTACTTCGTCGCCAGGTCGCCGTCGTCGACCAACGTGGTCATCCTGCGGGGGTTCCTGGTCGACGGCAAGCCCGACGCGGCGGCCGAGATGTTCCGCAGCGGCCTGCGCATCTATCCGCTCCACGCAGCGGACGACCCGCCGGCCATGGAGTTCATCAGCACGTCGGAGATGCCCTTCAACACCGTCCACGCCAACGACGCCAGCTTCTACGACGAGGTCGCCGACGTGCTCGCGCGCGAGCCGGTCGACTTCCTCGACCCCGAGCTCCGGGGTCTGGCGGCCAGCATCGGCATACGCAAGGACCAGCCGTTCGAGCCGGACGACCGCATGGCGGCCATCCTCGCCGAGGGTGCCGCGGTCGGCAACGCCACGGCCCGTGCCATCGTGTTCGACACCCGCGACCGGGCCAGCTTCATCTACGACGATCGTCGCTGGCAGACGGTGTTCCCGGGTGGCGACTACCAGTGGCTGCTCGACGGCGGTGTCGGCGGTCGGGACCTGGACTCCCGGGTGCTGTTCTTCTACCAGGCCACCGTCAACACGCCGGCGATGGCACTGGAGATGGTCGGCGCCGGCTCGCAGTACGCGGTGGTCACCCGTGACCGGGACGGCCAGCCTCTCGACGGGTCGGGCCACTACACGCTGGAGATCCCGCCCGACGTCCCGGCCGCGGACTTCTGGTCGGTCGTGGTCTACGACCCCCAGACCCGCTCCGAGCTCCAGACCGGCCAGCCCTTCCCCAGCAAGAACGACGCGCGTGACGACCTGGTCCGCGAACCGGACGGCTCGGTCGTCCTCCACTTCTCGCCGACTCCACCCGAGTCGGGCCACACCGACAACTGGATCCAGACGGTCGCGGGCAAGGCGTGGTACCCGATCCTGCGGCTGTACGGACCACTGCAGTCGTGGTTCGACAAGTCGTGGCGGCCCGGCGACATCGAGCCCGCGTCGTAGCGGGCGACAGCAGCCAAAGGACTCCCAGATGACGAAGTCACGGTCGTTCGCGGTGCTCGAGGGCCTGCGGCCCCTGGATGCTTCCCAGGTCCCTCGCGACGTCGTCGCCGGGATCACCCTGGCAGCCCTGGCCATCCCGGAGGTCATGGGCTACGCGACGATCGCCGGCATGCCGGTCATCACCGGGCTGTACTCGATCGTCCTGCCCGTGTTCGTGTTCGCGTTGTTGGGCTCGTCGCGCCACCTGGTCGTGGGGGCGGACTCGGCGACCGCCGCCATCCTGGCCGCCGGGATCGGCGGCATGGCGACCTCCGGATCGTCCGACTACGTCGCAATGGCCGGCGTGGCGGCGCTGATCACGGGCCTGTTCCTGTTCGTGGCGAGGTTCGCGCGGCTGGGGTTCATCGCCGACTTCCTGTCGCGGACCGTCCTCATCGGGTTCCTGACCGGGGTCGGCATCCAGGTGGCGCTCGGGCAGGTGCCGGACATGTTCGGCCTGGAGAAGGTGGGCTCGGGGCCACTGGAACAGCTGTGGAACGTCGCGACCGACCTCGCTTCCGCGAGCTGGCCGACGGTGGCGCTGTCGGTCGCGATCATCGTGGTGGTGAAGGGTGGGCGGTTGCTGTCCACGAAGATCCCGTGGCCGTTGCTCGCCGTGGTCGGCGCGATCGTCGCCAGCGCGGCCTGGGACTTCGCCGACAACGGGATCTCCACCCTCGGGACGGTGCCGGGCGGGCTGCCCAGCCTGACCCTGCCGACGGTGGCCTGGTCCGACGTCGGACCCCTGGCCGGGGTGTCGGTCTCGCTGTTCGTCGTGATCCTGGCCCAGAGTGCGGCGACCTCGCGGGCCTATGCCGCCAAGTACGACGAGACGGTCGACGAGGACACCGACCTCGTCGGGCTCGGGATGGCCAACGTCGCCGCGGGCGTGACCGGGACCTTCGTGGTCAATGGCAGCCCGACCAAGACCCAGATGGTCGACACGGCCGGTGGTCGCACCCAGGTCGCCAACCTGTCCATGGGCGTGGTCGTCGTGGTGGTGCTGCTGTTCCTGACGGGACCGCTGCAGTACCTGCCGAACGCGGTCCTGGCGGCGGTGGTGTTCCTGATCGGCCTCGACCTCGTCGACCTGGCCGGGATGCGGCGGATCCTGGCGGTGCGGCGGGACGAGTTCTGGGTGGCGACGGTCACGGCGGCGGCCGTGGTGTTCGTCGGGGTGCTGCCCGGGATCCTGCTCGCGATCTTCCTGTCCATCGTGATCCACATGCGGCTCAGCTACAAGCCCCACGACACGCTGCTGGAGACCGGCGAAGACGGCCACGTGCACGTGGCCGAGCTGGACAGCCGGGCCGAGCTGATCCCGGGGCTGATCGTGTACCGCTTCGGCCACAGCCTCTACTACGCCAACGCCAACCAGTTCGCCGAGGAGGTCACCGCGCTGGTCGACACCGACGACCCACCCCAGTGGGTGTGCCTCGAGGCCAGCGCCATCGCCGATGTCGACTACACGGCCGCCGAGACCATCCGGCAGGTCCACGACCAGCTCGCCGAGCGCGACGTCCGGTTGGTCGTGTGCAACCTCACCCCGGACGTGCAGGCCGAGATCGGTCGCTTCGGGACGCTCGACCTGCTCGGCACCGACGCGGTGTTCGACACCGTCAACGACGTCGAGGAGCATGTCCGACGCGCGGCGCCCACCGCCTGAGCTGGCCCGGGCAGGTGCGGGGCTGCCGGGTTGCTCCGAAATGGATGATGACCGTGCTGACGGTCGTTCGTAGCGTTTCCCCCACCGACATCCGACAACGACAGGGACCACCATGGCCGGCAAGCCCACGACCGTCGCAGTGGCGACGTATCCAGACGCGGCAGGTGCGGAACAGGACTACGACGCACTCCGCGGCATCAAGCGACAAGGACAGATCGACCACCTCGCCGTGGCCGTCGTCGCCAAGGACGACGAGGGCAAGCTCCACGTCGATCGACACAACACCAGCGCAAAGCACGCGGCGTGGGGCGCCGGCCTGCTCGGCAGTGCCCTGGCCGTGATCTCCGCGCCGCTGGGCATCGTGTTCCTCGGGCCGTTGGTCGCCACGGGAGCGGTGTGGGCTGGCGCCGGGGGATTGGTCGGCCACTTCTGGGACAACATCCCCAAGGACGTGGTCCGGCGGATGAACGACGTCCTCGAAGACGGCCAGTACGGCCTGGTCGTCGTGGCGGTCAACCCCAAGGGCGCCGACGTGGAGGCCCTGTTGGCCAACGCCGACGAAAAGGTCGTCACCGACGGCATCACGGACTCGGACGGGGCGCTCGAACTGGCCTTCGAGAAGGCCGAAGCCGAGTGACCGACGCGGCAGCCCCGTCGATTGGGGGATTCCTGCCCGCTGGTGGGCACGGATCCGACACTCGACGGGACGCCGTTGCCGAGGCGGGGATCGGTGTCTGCAGCCGATCCCTCGCGAGCGCGGTCCGGACGTCGCGGGCGATCTAGGCAGCCGGCGGCTCGCTGCTCAGCCGGCCCTGGTCCACGGCGGCCCGGACGGCCGCGTAGTCGCGCTCGTTCTGGTCGGCGTAGTCGGCGGCGAACGACGCGATGGCCGTGTCGAAGGACGTGCCGCTGCCGAGGTAGCCGGCGATGGCCATGGGGTCCCCCGAGCGAGCATGTGCATGGGCCAGGGTCCAGCCGCAGATCCGCGCGTACAGCTGCATGCCGTCGTCGTCCATCCGGTCGATCCTCGCGGACCCCTTGTTGTCCCACAACTGGCGGACGTAGAAGTCCCGCTCGGTCCCGTCGATGCCCTCGGTGCGCGTCCAGCCGAGCAGGATGTCGCCGGCGGCCTGCAGGAGGCGCTGCCCGGCGACGACGCGTTCGCCGTGGTTGTCGTGGCTGCTTGGTCCCAGCGCGGTCTCGAGGACCGACTGCTGGGCCTCCTTGACCTGCAGCAGCAGCGGGTCGCTGGTGTCGCGACCCTGCAGCAGCACCACCCAGGCGCGCGTGCCGACGCTGCCCACGCCGACCACCTTGCGAGCCAGGTGCACGTAGCGGAAGCGACCCAGCAACTGCTGGCGGTCGTTGGGCAGCGACGCCCGATAGGTGTCGAGGGCGGCCCCGACCGCGGCGCTGACGTCGCGGGCGTCACGGTCGGGCACCAACTCCTCGATCGGCACCACCAGGGGAGGATCGCTGCGGAAGCGCAGCACGCCGTCCACGTCGTGGGTCAGCTTGTCGGCGGCCCGCAGGCTGTTCTTCGTCCGCGCCTTCGACACGACCTTGTCGAAGGTCTTGCGCTGTCGCTTGCTGGCCTCGCCACGATGGCGCCGCTCGATCTCGTCGACGTCCAGGCGGGCGTACCACACGTCCATCACGTGCTGGTCGGCGAACTCCCGCATGGCCTCGCGGTACGACTGCACCGCGGTCCGCACGATCCTGTCGCGGTGCTTGCGTCGGAAACCGCTGTCCCGCCCCGCGACGGCGAAGCTCGTCGCCAGCCGCTGGACGTCCCATTCGAAGGGGCCCGGCAGCGTCTCGTCGAAGTCGTTGAGGCTGAAGATCAGCCGGCGGTCCGGCGCGGCGTACACGCCGAAGTTGGACAGGTGGGCGTCGCCGCACAACTGCACGTCGAGGCCCGTCCGGGGCCGGTCCGCGAGGTCGTTGGCCATCAGCAGTGCGGCGCCGCGGAAGAACGTGAACGGCGACGCGAGCATGCGTTCATGGCGCAGTGGCACCAACTCCGGGACGCGGGTCGCGTCCTGGGACGCGAGCAGGTCGACGGGGTCGGCACGGCCCGCGGGCGGCTCCCAGCCGGCGTGCGCCGACCGCGGGACCTCCGCTCGCACGCCCTTGCCGCGGGCCGTGCGCTCCGCCGGGGTGTCGATGTCCGTCATGGTCCTGCTCCTCGCCGAGGCCCCGAACCTGCGGGCCGACGCCCGGTAGTGGGCAGCCTCGTCGCCCATGCCCGAACCCTAGGTCCGGAGCCGGTCCGTGGAGTCACCCGGACCGGATGAAACCCGCCACACGACGACGACGGCCACGCCCACCGTCGCCAGCCCGTAGAGACCGGGCAGGACCAGTCCGCCGTCCTGCCCGGACAGGACGGACGCGACGACCGGCGCAGTCCCCCCGAGGATGGCCGTCGCCAGGCCGTAGCTCAGCGAGATGCCACTGTGTCGCACGGGGGTGGGGAACAGTTCGGCGAGGAAGGCGGTCAGCGACAGGCACCCCAGCGGTACCCCGACCACGGCGAAGCCGAACAGGGTCCATGCGAGGCTGCCGGAGGTCGCCAGCCAGAGGCCCAGCGGGATCGCGGCCACCAGGCCGACCAGTCCTGCCAGGACCACGACGCGTCGGCCGACGCGATCGGACAGGCGGCCGAACCACGGCGCCGTGGCCGATCCCAGCAGGGGGGTGACGAACGCCACTCCCAGTGCGGTCGGCAGGTCCATCCACCCGTGGAGGACCAGGTGGTTGGGCAGGAAGACCGAGAACAGGTTGAACGTGACCGCGGCGGCCGCCACCGTCGTGAACCCGACCGCCAGTTGTGGTCGCGACTGCTCGAGCGCGTCACGCAACGGCCGGCGTGCGAGGCGGCCGGTCGCTCGCAGGTCCCGGAAGGCCGCGGAGTCGTCGACGCGTGTTCGCACGACCAGGCCGACGACGCCCAGTGGCAGCGCCACCAGGAAGGGAACTCGCCAGGCCCAGGCCGCTGCGGGCGACGACGCAGGGATCATCCCCACCAGTGCCCCCGCGGCGATCCCGATCGCCAGCCCGGCCCCGGTCGTCGCCCAGTGCCAGCCGCCGTACCAGCCGCGGTGCCGGGGCTCGACGCCTTCGACGACCAGCGACGCCGACCCCCCGAACTCGCCGCCGATGGCGACGCCCTGGACGGACCGGAGCACGATCACCAGGACCGGGGCGACCACGCCCACGCGCGCGTGGGACGGGACCAGTCCGATCCCCGCAGTGGCCACGGCCATGAGCCCCAGGGTCGCCACGAGCACGTGACGACGACCGACCCGGTCACCCAGGTGTCCGAACAGCAGGGCACCGAACGGACGCATGACGAATGCCAGCCCGAAGACCCCGAACACGGTCAGCAACGACCGGGCCGCATCCGCTTCCGGGAAGAAGGTCGCGGCGATCGGGGTCGCGAACGCCCCGAACAGGGCGAACTCGTACCACTCCACCAGGTTGCCCACCGAGCCGGCCACCACCTCGCGGCGGCCCGACGTCACGCTCGGCGTGACCTGCAGATCCACCCTGCCCATCGCCGCCCTCCGCCCCACGTGCTGCGGCGGATCCTAGGTGGCGGCACGGGAGGATGTCTCAGGCGGCGTGGCCACGTCCGGTCCGGGAGGCTGGTCGCGTTGGTCGATCCAGTGGGCAAGGGGGGTCGGCATCTCGGCTGGACGACCACCCCAGTCGTAGACGACCGTGGACCCGGCCACGAGGTCGTGCAGCGCCCGGCGCTCGTGGTCCACCATCATCCAGGCCCCCCCGAGGAAACCCGGCACGCTCAGCGGGATCGCCAGCGTGCGCACCAGCGCTCGGCTCGGGGGCAGCGGCGTGCCGTCGCGCGCCGTCACGCGCAGTCCGGCGAGGAGCATGGCCGGCGTGCGGCCCGCGACGATCGTGGTCGTGCTCCAGTAGAGGAACAACCAGGCGAGGCTCGCCAGCACCCACCAGGTGCTGGTCGAGCCGTCCCCGGGGATCAGGTCGATCCCGACGACCGTGTCCGCCAGCCAGGCCATGGCGGCCGTGCCGACGGTGAACAGGGTGGTGGCCAGGGCGAGGTCGGCGCCGAAGGCGAGCAGCCGGCTGATGGGGCCGGCGTAGAAGCCGCTCACCTCGGCGCGGGCGCGCACCCGGGACCTGTCCGGGTCGGGCAGCTCGACGGCCGCGGCCTCGTCCTCGACCAGGGTGGCGGGTCCGGCCGGCAGGCTGGCAGGGTCGCGACGGCCGAGCCGTTGGGCGATCCGCCAGGTCCCGACGTCGACGGCGACGAGTTGGCGGCGGGCGAGGTCCAGTGCCGACCCGGCCAGCTGACCCGTGCTGTCGGCGACGAGGTCCGGGATGCCGGCACGCTGGACGAGCTCCGCCACGTCCAGCCGGTCCACGATCGCGTCCAGGTCGATCCGGGCGACCAGGAGGTCCAGGTCGACGCGGGCCAGCACCCGTTCGAGGTCGATGCGGGCCAACACGACGTCGACGTCGACCCGGGCAAGGACGGCATCGAGATCCACGCTCGCCAGCACGGGGTCGAGGTCCAGCCGGGCGGCCAGCCGCTGCACGTCGACTCGCTGGACCAGGCCGTCGACGTCCGCACGCTCCAGCAGGCGGTCGACGTCCACGCGGTCGAGCAGCCCGTTCGCATCGACGCGGTCGAGCAGCCGATCGATCGCGACCCGGTCCAGCAGGCGGTCCATGTCCACGCGATCCAGCACCGCGTCGGCATCGACCCGGGCCAGCACCGCGTCGACATCGATCCGTTCCAGCAGCGCGTCGACATCGACCCGGGCCAGCACCGCGTCGAGGTCGACGCGGGCGAGGACGGCGTCGAGGTCGACGCGTGCCAGCACGCTGTCGACGTCCAACTGGGCAACCACGATGTCGGGGTCGAGCTCGCCGAGCACGCGGTTGCTGACCGCTCCGACCAGGTGTCCGACGCGTCCGAGCCCGCGCGCCTCGTTGCGCGGTGCCGGTCGGTCGTCCGCCCGGGTCACCATGTCGGCCTCGTGGTGCTCATGGGTGGGCGCCCGACGCGTCGGGAGGGGCCTCCGGCTGGGGTTCCGTGTCGTCGTCCGGATCGGGGCGCAGCCGGGCGGACACGACCCAGGACGTCACGACCGCGACGATGATGACCGGGACCAGTTGCAGCCCGTCGGCCTGGAGCACCAGGGCCGCCAGCAGGACCGAGACCAACGGCAGGCCGAGCATGGCGACCGTCATCGCCCCGATCCCCATGCCGACCGCGGCGACCAACGGCAGGCCCGGCAGGTGGGACAGCACGACACCGCCAGCCGCGCCCAGGAACATGGCCGGGAACACCGGACCGCCCCGGAAGCTGCTGAGCGCCAACGTGTACGCCAGCCCCTTGCACGCCAGCAGCAGGAGGAGGGCGCCGACCGTCCAGTCGCCCGCCCCGGAGATCAACGGCCCGAGTTGCTCCTGGCCCGAGAACAGCACCCAGCTCGCACCCTGGCCCGTCGTCTCCACGAAGACCAGCACGAGGCCCCCGATCGCCAGGCCCACCAGCGGCGTGCGCAGGCCCGGGCCACGCTCGACCACCCCCTGCAGGTGCAGCGACGCCCGCGTGATCGCCGCACCGAGCAACGCGGCCGCCAGTCCGATCCCGATCGCCCACAGGAACTGGACACCCGTGGGACTGCCGGCCGCCGGCAGGTCCGCCACGCCCAGCGAGAACGTGCCCAGCCCACTCCACTGGTCGAGCCCGACGAAGACCAGCGCGCCGATCGCCGCCGCCAAGAGGCCCGGCACGAGCACCACGCCCAGCATGGCACCTCCCAGCCCGACTGCCTCCATCAGCAGGAAGGCCCCGCTCAGCGGCGATCCCAGGAGGGTGGCGATGGCAGCGAAGCTCCCGGCGCCGCTGACGACCATCACGGCCATGTCTGGTGCGCCCCGGTCGAGCAGTCGCATCGCCAGCACACCGAGGCCGCTGCCGATGGCGATCAGCGGCGCTTCGGGACCCAGCACGACCCCCAGGGCGAGCGTGAGGAAGGCCGCCAGGGCGATGCCCGGCAGGTCGGCCGGGCGCACCGGGCCGCCGGTCTTGAATCCCTCGGCCGGCTTGTGGCCCCCGGTTCCGGGCAGCCGGCGGATCGTGGCTGCCACGCCCAGCCCGCCGAGCACCAGCAGGGGGATGGACCACCAGGACGGGGGCTCCGTGAATCCCAGTTGCCCGGGCAAGGTGGTGAAGAGGTAGTCCTGCACAGCGCCGACGACGCCCAGGAACCCGTACGCGACGACGGCGACCGGGAGGCCCAGGACCGCGCCCACCAGGAGCATCACGACGTAGTTCCGACGTCGGATGAGCGTGTGGGGGTCGTCCGCCCGGGTCGGTGGCGTGTCCGTGCTCATGCGCGGTCCTCGGATCGTGGGGCCACGGCCGTGATCGCCGGACGGGAGGCCGGGACCTTCCAGGAGCCGACCACGTGCGCGCGGGACCCACATCATCCGGTCCGGGTGAAGGAGGGGTGCTCGGCGCGCCCTAGTGTGGGCAGGAGGCCAGTCGACGTGTGACGACGTGTGACGTCGATTCACCGAAGCCATGACGGAGCGGGCATGAGTGGTGACCGGACTCCGGATGGTGCGGCCCGTGGCCCTGGGACGGGGTCACTCCGCCACCGGGTGCGGTACCACTTCGACAACCTGCTGGCGCGCGGGACGTGGGTCACGCTCGTCTGGCTGGGGCTGGTCACGTTGGCCGCCGTCCTGACCAGCTCGCTGCTGCTGGCCATCTTCGGGGTCACCTTCACCGATGGTGGTCGGAGTGGCTGGCTCGAGGACTTCTGGCAGAGCCTGCTGCGGGTCATGGACCCCGGGACGATGGCGAGCGACGTGGGCTGGGGACCGCGTCTGCTCGCGCTGCTGGTGACGGTCTTCGGACTGCTGGTGGCCGGCACCCTGATCGGGATCATCGCGGCGGCGGTGGAGCAACGCATCGAGGGGATGCGTCGAGGCCGCAGTGTGGTGATCCAGTCCGACCACCTCGTCGTCCTGGGGCGGTCCGACCGACTGCCGGTGGTGGTCCAGCAGCTCCTGTTGACCCAGTCCGGCCGGGCCGGCGGCGACGCCATCGTCGTGCTCGCCCAGGAGGACCCGGCCGAGCTGGACCGGCAGGTGCGGGCGGCCGCCGGTGACCTGCGTGGCAGTCGCGTGGTCTACCGGTCGGGCGACCCGACCAGCGCAGCCGACCTGCGGATCGCACGTCCCGACCATGCTCGTGGCGTTGTCGTGCTCGCCGATCCGGCCGGAGGCGACGCCCGCGCGGTCGAGACCGTGCTCGGCGTGCAGGACGTCCTCGGCCCGGACAGCCCCGTGCCCGTCACGGTCGAGGTCGAACGAGCGGACACGGCTGGACACCTCGGGTTGGCCTGCGGTCCGAATGTCCACCCCCTTGTCGCCCACCAGGCAGTCGCCCGCACGACGGCCTTCGCGCTGCGGGCGTCGGGCCTGGGTCGGGTGGTGGACGCGCTGCTGAAGGTCGGGGGCTGCGACATCCACGTCTGGGAGCATCCGGACCTGGTGGGACTCACCTTCGCGGAGGTGACCGTGCGCTACGGGCTCGGCCGCCCGATCGGGATCATCGGCACGGACTCCGGGGTCGAGTTGCTCCCCGAGCCCGGAGCCCGCCTGGGCGACGGCGATCGGCTCGTCGTGCTCGCACACACCGATCGGACCGGATCGGTCCTGCGGGACGAGCCCGCCCGCCCCGGCCCCGTCGGACCAGGAAACGGGTCGATCCGATGGCGTCCACGCCGCGAACGGCTGGTCGTCCTCGGGTGGAACGACTTCGGGACGCGCTTGCTGTCGACCTGGGGTCGGACCGTGTCGCCGGGCTCGAGCGTCGAGGTGGTGGTCGACGCGAACCGAGTGGGCGCCGGCGACGTGGTGGTCGGCGACCTCCCGGACGACCAGGTCGTCGTCACCATGGCCGAGTCGCCCCTGGCCAGCGTCGTCGGCCGGCCGGACCTGCTGGCCGGAGCGACGACCGTCCTGGTCCTCGCCGACCACTCGGCCGGTCCGGCGTCGGAGGCCGACGCCCAGACCCTGCTGGCCCTCAGGGCACTCCAACGGACCCGCGGATCCGGGCGTGACGAACCGCGCTTCCTCGTCGAGCTGCTGGATGCCGACAGCAACCGGCTGGTCGGTCGCCTCGGAGCCGAGGACTGGATCGCCAGCCCGGCCCGCACCGGTCAGCTCCTGGCCCAGTTGGTCGAGGAGCCGCTCCGCCGAGAGGTCCTGTTGACGCTGGCCGCCGACGTGGGACCGACGATCGACCTCGTGCCGGTGGACGAGCTCGGGCTGGACGGATCGGTGACGATCGCGGACCTGGCTCGGGCCTGCCTCGCGGGCGACGCCGTCGCGGTGGGGCTGCGCCGACGCACCGACGATGCCCTGCTGCTCGACCCGTCCCCGGACCTGGTCACGACCGTGGGTCCCGGCGACCAGGTCATCGCGATCGTGCGGACCGGAGGCTGAGCCGTGGCCCGACGACCGGTCAGTCCCCCGCCGGCGCCGGGTCGTCGAACGGCTGGTCCGGTCGGAGGAGGTCGCGCCCGAGCTGGGCCCGCAGCATGACCACGGCACCGATGGCCAGTCCTGCCAGCACAAGGACCGTGGTCCAACGGTCGAGTGCTCCGCCGGGACTCAGCCACACGAGGACCAGGAACGCGACGACGGCCCCGGCGGCGATCGCTGCCGTCGAGTCGGACCACCGCGCCAGGCCCCGGCGGACCCGCAGCGCCCAGCGGTGCGGCCCGAGCATCCAGGCGAAGACCAGGAACAGGACGCCGTAGAGGATCCCGGCCACGGCCATCTGCTGCAACAACTCGGTGCCGACCTTCCCGACCAGGCCGGCCAGCTCCCGGTTGCCCGCGTCGGTGACCAGGACGTCCACGCCCTCTCGGATCGCGATGGCCCGGAGCAGGATCACCGTCACGCCGGCGACCACCAGGCCCACCCCGACCTCGCGCAGCGATTCCCGGCGTCGACCACGCGCCAGGACCACTGCCAGCGCGTAGAGCCCCACCACGACGACGAACAGGAACCAGGACAGGGCGTCGAGCACCCGCACGGTCTGTTGCACGGATGCGAGCTGGTCGGACTGGAAGACCACGACCTGGCCCGCATCGGGCGGGATCCGTTCGAGGGTCGAGTCCGACACGCCGAGGTCGCCGCCGATCGCCACCAACGCGTCGCCCAGGTCCAGCGTGATCGCGCCCCCCGACGTGGACACGACCTCGGTGGAATCGCCGCGCAGCACGCCGACCAGTGTCTGGTGGGCGACGCGGTTCGCGCGTGCCCAGGCCTGGGCGAACCGGGGTGACCCCACCAACTGCTCGACGGCATCGGTGGCCGGCGGCCGCAGGGCAGCGGTGAGCGGGCCCGCGAGCCCCGACAGCTGGTCGGGAAGCGCGTCAGCCAGCTCCTGGGTCACGTCGGCCTGGGCGAACAACTCGTCGGTGAGATAGGTCGCCAGCGCCTGCTGGACCACCGGCTCGGCAAGCAGGTCGCTGCTGGCCGACACCCACTGGTCGGTGTCCAACGCCTGGGTCCTCACCCACGTCGTCATCACACTCACGATCGCCAGGATCGTGGCGACCACGATCGCCGTGGTGGTCACCCACCGCGGCGTCGCGGAGCTGTCGGCGCGGTCGACGGCGTCTCGGGCCTCGAGCCCGTCGACCCGGCTGGTCATGTCTGCCACGAGATCCTCGAGCGGTCGGGGTGCATGCGTCAGCCCGCGAGGATCCTGGACTTCTGGGTGGCGAACTCGTCGTCGGTCAGGACGCCCTGCTCGTGCAGCTTGCCGAGTCGTTCGAGCTGGTTCAGCATGTCGTCCTGCCCAGCGGCAGCGGTCGGCGCCGGAGCGGGCGCGGGGGCCGCCTGCACCTGCTGGGCCTCGGCCTCGTGGTAGGCCTGCTCGCGCTCGGCGTAGATGTTGGCGTCGCGGGTGGCGTAGCGCTCGGCCTGGCGGCGCTGGACGCGGCCGCTGACGGCCGTCGCCGTGCCGGCCACGACCGCGGTCCGGGCCATTCCTCGCAGGAGTCTGGGCATGGGTCTTCCTCTCTGGTCAGGCGACCGGCTGGGTGGCCTCGAGCTCGTCGAGCGCCTCGGTGATGTCGGTGGCGGGGATCCGCATGCTTGCCACGGCCTGGCCGCCGGCGGCCATGGCCGCGGTCACGAACGGCACGGCCCAGGCGTTCTCGTAGACGAGCAGGGCGGCCGTGGTGCCGGGTTCCATGATCGCGCCGGCGTCGTCGAGGTCGTCGTCGCCGATCAGGCCGGACCGGGCACCGGCGAAGACGGCCAGGCTCGCCGGTCCGTCCGCGGTCACGTCCTGCAGGTCGATGACGGTGACGAGGCCGTCGGCGTCCTTGCGTGCCACGAGCAGGTCCCAGAGTCGGATCGTGCCCTGTTCGACCAGTGCCAGCAGTTCGTCGGCAACGGCCGGGATGGGCTGGTCCGTGGGGAACTCCACGAGCAGGAAGTCCACGGGGCCGTGGGGTGTTGGTGCGGACATCTCGGCTCCTTCGCCGTGGTGGGTCCAACGTCCTCGGTGACGCTACGGACGTGTCGCCGAGGGGGCATCGTCCAGACCGGATGACGTCTGGGTGCGGTCCGGGTCGGACCAGTCGCCGTCGTCGAGGCGCTCGAGGGCACCGTCCAGGTCGTAGCCCAGTGCCCGCGCCAGCGAGGCAGCGCCGGCCGCCAGTCGCGGCGTTCCGGCCAATGGAGCGAGCGCCGCCAGGACCCCGAGCAGTTCGTCGGGAGCGATCCCCGCCGCCAGGGCCTGCTCGACATACACCTGGAACGTCGACGTCTCGGCATTGAGGCAGACCAGTGCCCCCACCTGGACCAGCAGCGCGCGACGGGCGGCCGGTGCCGAGGCCGTCGCCGACGGCTCGGCGTCGGCCAGCTCGGCCATCGCCCGATCGTCGTGCAGCGACAGGGCGAGCAGGCGGCGACCCAGTTCGTCGTCCACGGCCGGACCTCCCCGCCAATGGATCTCGGCCGCCCCGGGGCTCCGGGACGCCTTCCGACCGTAGGTCTCGTTCGGGGGCCGGCAATCATCTGCATCGGATGAGGTTCGGCGGGGACCGCCCGCTCGGCCTCGGGACCCGTCCGCTCGCCTCAGTCGTGGGCCGCCTGGTCGATGGCCACCGTCACCGCCAGGACCAGCGCGGCGTCCGCCTCGGGGTCGACCTCGACGCCGTAGGTGTCGCGTGCCCGGACCCAGCGCTTGGACGTCTCGGCCACCGGACCGTCATCGGAGTCGATGCGGTACTCGTGCTCGACGAGGTTGCCCTGGATCTTCCACGTGCCGATGTCGTCGGCCTCCAGGACCCACCGGTCCCGGAGGGGCCCGACCATGGCCTTGTGCAGCGTCGCGTCCGGACCACCGGGGCGCTCGATGTGCCACGTGTCCCGGACCCGGACCGGCCGATGCTTCATCCGCACCCGCCAGGACCCGTCCGGTCCCTCGATCACGAAGGTGTCCCGCAGTCGCAACACCTTGCCGTCGACCTTGAACGCCCGCCGACCGGACTGGGTCTCGATCCAGTAGTCGTCCCCGATGGCCACGAGCCGTTCGCGCAGCTGGTAGACCTCCCGGCCCGACGTGCGGGCATCCCTGCGGTGCTGGCGTCGCCTGCGCATGGCTTCCTCCGTGGTCGGCTGGGTTCCGTGACCACGGTGCTGCGCCCGGGTCGGGGCGTCATCATCCCGGCGAGGTGAAACGACCCTCGTTCACCTGATCCGGATGATGCGGGTCGCACGCCTCGCGGGCAGGGTCGCGGATGGCGTCACGCGTCGGATCGCGTCCGATGCGACGGACGCCGCCGGAACCGGACCGACCTTCCCGAGGAGCACGTCGTGACCACGCCCGATCGCCACGCCCGCGCGACCCTGCCGATCCCCGACCAGCCGCCCACGGGGTTGACGACGTACGACGCGAAGGACCCGGACACGTCCTACCCGCCGATCGAGCCACTGCGTCCGCCGGCGGGAGCGCCGAACGTGCTGGTGGTGTTGCTCGACGACGTCGGGTTCGGGGCGTCGAGTGCGTTCGGTGGACCGTGCAACACCCCGACCGCGGAGCGGCTGGCGGCCGGTGGCCTGCGCTACAACCGGTTCCACACGACGGCACTGTGTGCGCCGACGCGGCAGGCCCTGCTGACGGGGCGCAACCACCACTCGGTCGGGATGGGCTCGATCACCGAGACGGCGACGTCGGCGCCCGGCAACAGCTCGCTGCGGCCCAACACGAAGGCGCCGCTGGCCATGTCCCTGAAGCTCAACGGGTACTCGACGGCCCAGTTCGGGAAGTGCCACGAGGTCCCGGTGTGGCAGGCGTCGCCGCTGGGGCCGTTCGACGCCTGGCCGTCGGGCGGCGGCGGGTTCGAGACCTTCTACGGGTTCATCGGCGGCGAGAACAACCAGTACGACCCGGCGCTGTACGACGGCACGACCCCGGTGGAACCGCCGACGACCCCGGAGGAGGGCTACCACCTGACCGAGGACCTGGCGGACCGGGCGGTCGCCTGGATGCGCCAGCAGAAGGCGCTGATGCCCGACAAGCCGTTCTTCGTGTACTTCGCGCCGGGTGCGACCCACGCCCCCCACCACGTCCCCAGGGAGTGGGCCGACAGGTACGCGGGCCAGTTCGACGAGGGCTGGGACGTGTTGCGTGAGCGGACGCTGGCACGCCAGAAGGAACTGGGGGTCGTCCCCGCCGACACCGAGTTGACTGCGCGGCACGACGAGATCACGGCGTGGGACGACATGCCGGACGAGCTCAAGCCGGTGCTGGCGCGCCAGATGGAGGTTTACGCCGGCTTCCTGGAGCACACCGACCACCACGTCGGCCGGCTCGTGGACACGCTGGAGGACCTCGAGGTCCTCGACGACACGCTGGTCTACTACATCGTCGGGGACAACGGTGCCTCGGCCGAGGGCACCATGAACGGCGCGTTCAACGAGATGGCCAACTTCAACGGCATGGCCGCACTCGAGACACCGGAGTTCATGCGCTCGGTCATGGACGAGTTCGGCTCACCGGACTCCTACAACCACTACTCGGTCGGGTGGGCCTGGGCGATGAACTCGCCCCTGCAGTGGACCAAGCAGGTCGCGTCGCACTGGGGCGGGACCCGCAACGGCACGATCGTGCACTGGCCCGCCGAGATCGACGACGCCGGTGGCCTGCGTGACCAGTTCACCCACGTGATCGACATCGCCCCGACGATCCTGGAGGCGGCCGGCCTGCCCCAGCCGACCTCCGTCAACGGCGTCCAGCAGGCCCCCATCGAGGGGACGTCCATGCTGTACACGTTCGACGAGCCCGACCAGCCCGAACGTCACGACCTGCAGTACTTCGAGATGTTCGGCAACCGCGGGATCTACCACCGGGGCTGGACCGCGGTCACCAAGCACCGCACCCCATGGGAGATGGTCAGTGGGAACGTCCCGGCGTTCGACGACGACATCTGGGAGTTGTACGCACCGGACGACTACAGCCAGGCCCGAGACCTGGCGGCCGACGACCCGGACCGGCTGGCCAGGCTGCAACGGCTGTGGCTGATCGAGGCCACCAAGTACAACGTGCTGCCCCTGGACGACCGCACCGCCGAACGGCTCAACCCCGAGGTGGCTGGCCGACCCACCCTGGTGCAGGGTGACTCGCAGCAGTTCTTCCCCGGCATGGGGCGCCTGTCGGAGAACAGCGTGGTCAACATCAAGAACCGGTCGTTCTCGATCACCGCCGAGGTCGACGTCCCCGAGGGCGGGGCCAACGGGGTGATCATCGCCCAGGGCGGGAAGTTCGGTGGCTGGACGGTGTACTGCAAGGACGGCCACCTCGCGTTCACCTACAACGTGCTCGGCATCCACACCTACCGGACGACTGCAGACACGCCCGTCCCGGTCGGCAACCACCAGGTCCGCATGGAGTTCGCCTACGACGGGGGCGGTCTCGCGAAGGGCGGTGACGTCACCCTCTACCACGACGGCGAGCAGGTCGGCGCGGGGCGGGTCGACCAGACCCACCCGATGGTCTTCTCGGCCGACGAGACGACCGACATCGGCTACGAGTCCGGCACGACCGTCAGCCCCGACTACACCACCGCGACCAGCCGTTTCACCGGCACCCTGCACTGGGTGCAGCTCGACGTCGGCCAGGACGACCACGACCACTACATCGACCCCGACGAACGTCTCCGGATCGCGATGTCGCTGCAGTAGCGACCCGGCGCGCTGGTGCGGTCCGGGAAGGTCACCTAGAGTCGTCGCCGAGCTCCGGACGTGGGAACGCGTCCGTGGCGATCGACTCCAGGGACCAGGGTGGACCAGCACGCGATCGCGACGACGCTGGCGGCTGGACCACTTCGGCTGTCGGCCTCGAAACTGCGTCCACCGGTCCTGCGACCGGGCATCGTCACGCGCTCGGCGGCCCTCGACCAGCTCGACCACTCGTCGTCCTGGTCCGTGTTGACCGTGGTCGCCGGTGCGGGCTACGGCAAGAGCACGGTCCTGCACCAGGTCGCGGACCGGGTGCCCTGTGGCACGGCGTGGCTCACGCTCGACGGCGAGGACAACGACCTGACGGTCCTGCTGGCCTCCCTCGCGATGGCGGTCGCGGAGATCGGCCCACTCGACCCCGGCGTGCTCGAGCAGCTGGACACCGCGTTCCCACCCGTCGCCCAGGTCACCCGTGCGATCGTCACGGCACTGGTCGACGGCCCCGATCCCACACTGCTCGTCCTCGACGACCTGCACGTGCTGGCCAACCCGGCCTGCCTCGACGTGGTCGACACGCTGCTGCGCCAGGCCACGCCTTCGGGCCGTGTCGCCGTCGGCAGTCGCCACGAGGTCGGCCTCGCGGTGCCGCGGCTGCGGGCCGAGGGTCGCCTCGTCGAGCTCGGAACGGACGAACTGGCGATGGACCCGGGTGAGGCGGTCGAGCTGGCGGCCGGAACCGGGGTCGAGCTCGGGGAGGACCAGGCCGTGCGAGCCGTCGCGTCGACCGAGGGCTGGCCGGTCGCGCTGTACCTGGCGGCGCGTGCTGGCTCCCGGGGATCCGACGTTCCGGTCCTGGCCGACGAGCCGGGGCACGAGCGAGCCGTCGCGGAGTACGTGCACGCCGAACTGCTGTCGACCCTGGACGCGGACACCGTTCGGTTCCTGGTCCGGTCATCGGTCCTGGAGCGGATGTCGGGGTCGTCCTGCGACGCCGTGCTGCGCACGTTCGGGTCCGGGGACCGCCTGCGCGAACTGACCGAGTCCAACCTGCTGGTGGTGCCGCTGGACGAGGAGCGGACCTGGTTCCGGTACCACCAACTGTTCCGCGACCTGCTCCGCACGGAACTGGACCAGCGCGAACCGGACCTGGTCGCGCAGCTCGCGGGTCGCGCCGCGGACTGGTACGAGGCACAGGGCATGGCCGACGAGGCGGTCGAGTACGCGATGGTGGCGGGTGACCGTGACCGGGTCGCCGACCTGGTGGGCGACCGCGGCCTGTACCTGTATCGCTCGGGCCGCCTCACGACGATGGAGCGCTGGTTCGACTGGTTCGACAGTGGGGACTTCCTCGATCACCACCCCATGGTGGCCGTGGCCGGTGGCTGGACGGCCGCGTTGCTCGGCGACGCCACGGTCGCGGAGCGTCGCATGCGGGCCGCCTCGCGGGCCCGGCCGTTGGACCATGACGGCGACGACGAAGTCATCGACGGGCTGGTCGCGTTGCTGCGTGCGACCGTCTGTCGGGACGGCCTGGAGTCGGCGCTCGAGGACGCCCGACGAGCCCATGCAATGGTGCCGTCGGGGCATGGGTGGCGAGGAACCACCCTGGCCGTGCTCGGGCTCGTCCATGCGGTCCGGGGGGCACCCGACGACGCCGAGGAGGCCCTTGCCCACGCCATCGCCGTGACACGGGACCTGGGGGCGGCACCGGCGTTGTCGGTGTCGCTGGCCGAGCGGGGGCTGCTGGCCCTGGCCGACGACGACGTCGCGGGAGCCCGGGCCATGGTCGGCGAGGCCCTGGAGATCGTGGAGGGCCGGGCCCTCGAGGAGCACACCACCAGCGGGATCGTGTTCGCCGCGGCTGCCCGGATGGCGGCCCGTGACGGGGACCTCGACCGGACACGACGCCTGGCCACGCGTGCCCAGTCGGTGCGTCCACGGCTCAACCACGCCGTCCCGCACCTGGCCGTGCAGACGCGCCTGGAACTGGCCGCGGCGGCCCTGGCCCTGTCGGACACGGCCGGTGCGCGGACCCTGCTCCGGGAGATGGACGACATCGTCCGCCTGCGTCCGGGACTGGGTCGACTCGAGTCCGAGGTGACGGGCCTCCGCGACCAGCTGGCGGACCTGCCCATGGGACTGCTGGGTTCGTCGAGCCTGACGACCGCCGAGCTTCGCCTGCTCCCACTCCTGCGGACTCACTTCAGCTTCCGGGAGATCGGCGACTCCCTGTTCCTGTCACCCAACACCGTCAAGACGCAGGCGATCTCGATCTACCGCAAGCTGGGCGTGACGTCCCGGAGTGACGCGGTCGGGCGGGCCGTCCGGATCGGCCTGCTGGACGGTTAGGCGGTCAGGACTGGACCGCGTCGTCGATGCGGTGTCCCGCGTCCTCCAACTCCTTGGCGAGGCGGTCGTAGTCGCCGGCGTCGATCGCCCGGTCCACCTTCTTGGCCGACTTCGCCAAGGCCTTGTCCACCCGGTCCAGGTACGTGTCCTCCAGCACGACGACGACCGCCGACGACCCGGGAGGCAGGGAGTCCTGCAGGTCGACGCTGAGCTCGTTCTCGTGGTGGCGCTTCATCAGGGCCCCGATGCCCGCACCGATGCCGGCGCCGGCTGCGGTCGCCAGCAGCAGCGGTGGCGCGAACAGGCCGACGGCCAGGCCGACCAGTCCGCCACTGACGGTGCCCGTCGCCACCTCGCCCGTGCCGTGTTGGTCGACGGTGACCTCACCATCGTCGTCGCGGCTGAGGACGACTGCCGAGAGCACCATGAGGTCGGTGCTGCGCTGGGCGTCGTGCAACGCGTCGTAGTCGGTCCGTGCGTCGGACTCGTCGGTGTAGGTGGCTACGTACAGGACCAGGTTGTCGAGGGCCATGCTGGTGCTCCAGGGTCGAGGGTTCGCGAGTGGTGGTTCGTCGTCCGATCAGCCGTCCTCGGACAGCTCGGACTGGACGTCGGACAGTTCGGACTGGACGTCGGACACGGCGCCGTCGACCTCGGATCGGGCGTCGTCGACGTTGGACTGGGCGTCGTCGATCTCGGACATGGCGTCGTCGACGTTGGACTGGGCGTCGTCGATGTCGGTCGTCGGGGTCGAGTCGTCATCGCTGCAGGCCGCGGACCCGAAGGCCAGTGCGCCGGCGAGGACGACTGCGGCCGCGCGGTGGGTGGTCGGGGCGGTGATGCGCATGGGACGTGTCCTTGGTCTCGACGGTCGTGGGGGAGTCCCGTGGGCGAGGGACGACGGAGTCCGCCCTGCGTGGTTGGGCCCAGGTACCGGGACGGTACGGGTGGTCGTCGTCGCCGGAATCACCCCCATCGGATGAACCGTCCCCTGGTCGCGTCGGCCAGCGTGCTCATCCGATCCGGGGGATGCTCGCCGCGGCGTCGGGCCCTAGGGTCGCGGCGGCGCCGCTCGTCCGTGAGGGTGCCCCATGCCGAGCAGGGACCGTGCCATGATCCACGCCCACACCTCCGACGACGACGACCTCGCCCCGGCCTATGCCGGTCGACTCAACCAGGCACCCATCCCACGTCACGAGCTGCCTGACGGGGAGAACTCGCCGACGGCGGTGTATCGCCTGATCCACGACGAGCTGCTCCTGGACGGCAGCTCCCGGCTGAACATGGCCACGTTCGTGACGACGTGGATGGAGCCCGAGGCCGACCGCCTCATGGCCGAGACGTTCGACAAGAACATGATCGACAAGGACGAGTACCCGCAGACCGCCGAGATCGAGCGTCGCTGTGTCAACATCGTCGCGAACCTGTTCCATGCGCCAGCCGACGGGGATGCGATCGGGGTGTCGACCATCGGTTCGTCCGAGGCCGTCATGCTGGCCGGCCTGGCGATGAAGTGGCGCTGGCGCAAGGCCCGCGAGGCCGCCGGAGCGCCCACGGATCGGCCGAACATGGTGATGGGCTCCAACGTGCAGGTCGTGTGGGAGAAGTTCTGCCGCTACTGGGACGTCGAGCCCCGGTACGTGCCGGTGACCACCGACCGGTTCGTCGTGGACCCCGACGAGGTCATGGCGCGGGTGGATGCCGACACGATCGGGGTCATCCCGATCCTGGGCACGACGTTCACCGGCGAGTTCGAGCCCATCGAGGAGATCCACGACCGGGTCGTGGCCTTCAACGACGAGCACGACCTGGACGTGCCGATCCACGTCGATGCCGCAAGTGGCGGCTTCGTGGCGCCGTTCATCCATCCCGACCTCGCCTGGGACTTCCGCCTGCCGCAGGTCAAGTCGATCAACGTGTCGGGCCACAAGTACGGCCTGACCTATCCCGGCATCGGCTTCGCGATCTGGCGCTCGGCCGACGACCTGCCCGAGGACCTCGTGTTCCACGTCAACTACCTGGGCGGGGACATGCCGACGTTCACGCTGAACTTCTCCCGTCCGGGCAACCAGGTGGTCGGCCAGTACTACAACTTCGTCCGACTGGGTCGCGAGGGCTACACCCGCATCATGGAGGCGCTGCGCGACGTGGCCATGCACCTGTCGAGCCACATCGCGGCCATGCCGGCGTTCGAGGTGATCAGCGACGGCAGTGCCATTCCGGTCCTGTCGTTCCGGATGGCCGACGACCAGCCCTTCACGGTGTTCCACGTGTCGGAACGGCTCCGTGCCGGGGGGTGGCAGGTCCCTGCGTACACGATGCCCCCCGATGCCGAGGAGGTGGCGGTGCTGCGCATCGTGGTCCGGGAAGGGTTGAGCATGGACCTGGCCAACGGGCTGCTCGAGGACCTCGACGATGCGGTGGCCCACCTGCAGGCCGACCCACCGTCGCACCCACCGGAGCCGGCCCCCTTCAGCCACACGTGACGGCCTGGGGGGTGCCGGCGTGAGATGGCGTCGACGTCTCGGGTGGGATCCCGGCCGCGGCACCTGGCGGGTCGCCGTGCTGTTCATGGTGGGATCGCTGTTGTTCGCGATCGGGTCCTTCCCCGTCTACGGAATGCTGGTGTCGGCCTCGACCGTGGGGCTGACCTTCTTCGTGGGGTCGATCGCGTTCACCATGGCCGCTGCTGGTCAGTTCGCCGAGGCGGTCGCCGATCGACGTCGGGTCGGCCCCGAGTCCGGTGGTGGCGGTTCAGGAGGCGCGACAGGCCTGGCCGTGTGGGCGGGCGTCGTCCAGCTCCTCGGCACCTTGCTGTTCAACCTCAGCACCGGGGACGCGCTGCGAGACAACCTGGACGTGGCAGAGGTGAACCGGCTGGTGTGGGCCCCCGACGTGTACGGATCCGTCGCCTTCCTCGTGGCGAGCGCGCTGGCCTGGACGGCGGTCTGCGGTCCACGATGGTGCCGACGTCCCGATGACCCGGACTGGTGGATGGCGGCGCTCAACGCGCTCGGGTCGGTGTTCTTCATGGTGTCCGCGGTGGCGGCGCTGACGCTGCCGACCACGGGGCAGGCGCTCAACCTGGCCCTCGTGAACAGTGCGACCGTCGCCGGGGCGCTGTGCTTCCTGGTGGGGGCCTGGCTGCTGCTGCCCGACGATGACCGGGCCGCACGGACCTGACCGCGGCAGTCGACGCGGGTCACCTCGATGGTCCTGCACGACGACTCATGCGGACCGGGTGATGACGGTGGTGGCCCGCGGCGGAACCCTGTCGTCACCTGCTGCGAGTTCCCGTGGCGGGCCCGAGGAACGATCGAGTACAGGAGCATGCCGATGGCAGCCTTGACCGTGTGGAAGTTCGACGACGCCGACGAGGCGGAGCAGGCGCGTGACCAGGTCCTCGCACTGCAGAAGCAGGAGCTGATCTCGGTGCACGACGCTGCGGTGGTGACCTGGCCCGAGGGTGCCAAGAAGCCCAAGACGAAGCAGGGCGTGTCCACCACGGGCGCCGGGGCCGCCGGCGGCGCCTTCTGGGGCCTGCTCTTCGGCCTGATCTTCTTCGTCCCGTTGTTCGGCATGGCCTTCGGGGCGGCGATGGGTGCACTGAGCGGGTCGCTGACCGACTTCGGCATCGACGACGACTTCATCGACGGCGTCCGCGACAAGGTCACGCCCGGGACGTCGGCCCTGTTCCTGCTGTCGAGCGGTGCCGTGGTCGACAAGATCCACGAGCAGGTCGACCTGTCGCACGCCGAGCTGCTGAGCACCAACCTCAGCGTGGAGGACGAGCAGGCACTGCGGGAGGCCTTCGCGGAGTGACCCGCCTGGTGGTCACGGTGGCCCGGGCAGGCGCACGTGTGCCGGGGTGAGGTCGTCGACGTCGGTGACGCCCATCAGCTGCAGCGTCCGGGTCATGTCCGTGCGCAGCAGCTCGAGCACCCGGCGGATCCCGGCCTCGCCGCCCGCCATGAGCCCGTAGAGGTAGGCCCGTCCGACCAGGACGGCTCGGGCGCCGGCCGCGATCGCGGCGACGACGTCCGCGCCGTCGAGCACGCCACCGTCGAGGTAGATTTCCGCCCGGTCGCCGACGGCCGCCGTGACGTCGGTGACCTGCAGCATGGGTGTCGGCGCCCGATCGAGCTGGCGACCACCGTGGTTGGACAGCACCAGGGCATCGGCGCCCCGCTCGACGACCTCGCGTGCGTCGTCGGGTGTCTGGATGCCCTTGATGACGAGCGGCCCGTCCCACCGCTCGCGCAGCCAGCTGATCGCGTCGAAGGTCACGGTGGGGTCGAACATCGCGTCGATCAGCTCGGCGACGGTGCCGTCGAAGCTGGACAGGGTCGCGAACTCCAGTGGCTCCGTCGTCAGCAGGTCGCCCCACCAGCGTGGGTGCAGGGCCATGTTCAGCAGGCTCGTCGGGGTCAGCCGGGGCGGGATGGTCAGTCCGTTGCGAACGTCCCGCAGACGGGCGCCACCGACGGCCGTGTCGACCGTGAGCATGAGCGCCTCGTACCCGGCTGTCCGCGCGCGCTCCACCAGTGCCTCGGTCGCGTCGCGGTCCTGCCACACGTACAGCTGGAACCATCGTCGCAGGTCGGGCGCCGCCCGGGCGACCCCCTCGGGTGTCGTCGTCCCCATCGTCGACAGGGTGTAGACGACGTCGTGGGCCGCGGCGGCGCGGGCGACGGCGGTCTCCCCGGCGGTGTGCATCATCCGGGTGAACCCGGTCGGGGCGAGGATGACCGGCATCGACGTCGGCACGCCCAGCACCTGCCGCTCGAGCGAGACGTCGGCGACGTCCCTGAGCACGGCGGGCTGGAACTCCACGTCACGGAACGCCCTGCGTGCGCGTCGCAGGCTGGTCTCGGTCTCGGCCGCCCCGTCCACGTAGTCGAACACCGGCCGTGGCGTCCGGCGCCGGGCGAGCAACCGGAGGTCGCGGATCGAGGCGGCTGCAGCCACCTTCGCCTCGGTCGTCAGCGCGGGCGGTCGCATGCCCGCCAATGGGCGCACTTCGGACCACCGTGGCAGCCGGCGTTGCATCGTGACCCCTGTCGATCGCCCGTCGTGGGCCCCCACGAGGGTGGGCGAATCGTCCGCCATGGTCGTCTCGTCACCGGGGGGATTGGTCGCCGACCCTAGGCGTGGACCTGACGTCGCCGCCCGTGGTCCGACGTCCCGCGCTGGCGTGCGGGAGGGCGTCGGCGGCCTGTGACGGGCGGCGGCTCAGACCTGCGCGATGTCCCGGCCGTGGGCCGTCAGTGCCCAGATCACCGCCACCGACGCGGCCAGGAACACCGTCGCCCACAGGGGAGACAACGGCATCCAGGTGAAGGCGACCAGGGCGGCGAGGGACGCCATGACCACCCCGACGGTGCGTGCCCAGACGAGGCCGACGAACACCCCGAGGCCGGCGGCGCCGATCACCGTGCCCAGGACGAGGTGGATCCATCCCCACGTCGTCGGGTCGAACTGGAACAGGTACTCCTGGGTCGCCACGACGGCCTCGTCGCTGAACAGGGCCACCAGCCCGGACAGGATCCACCACGTGCCCTGGATCACCAACAGGACACCGGCGAACCCCGCCCATCCGACCGCCCACTCGCTCCAGCCGTCGTCGATGACCCCGTCGTGGTCACCCTGCACGGGAATGTCGCCCATGTCGCGTCCTCACACTCGTCGACGACGGGATCATGCCCATTGGCGGGCGACGTGGCGTCACCCCGACCGGATGAAGTCCCCCGGGATGCGTCAGGCGGTCGGCCCACGGTCGGCGGTGTCGACGACCTCCTGGCACAGGTCGTGGAGCCGGACGTTGGTCGAACGCGCCCGGTCCCGGAGCAGCTGGAAGGCCGCTGCCGTGGTCACCCCCCGACGCGCGGCGACGATCCCCTTGGCCTGCTCGATGATGACCCGACTGTCGAGGGCGCCCTGGAGCTGGTCGACCAGGGTGCTGGACTGGGCCAGGGCGTCGTGGTTGAGGATGTAGCCCGAGGCCATGTTCGCCAGCAGTTGCCCGGTGGAGATCTCGTCGTCGGTCCAGTCATGCGGATCGTGCTGGTAGAGGTTGAGGGCGCCGATCCGGCGGACGTGGGTGGGCATCGGCAGGCCGGCCACGGCCCGGCAGCCCTGGTCCATGGCGGTCTCGCGGTACTCCGGCCATCGACTCTCGTCGGCCAGATCGTGCACGGTCACGGCCTCGCCCGTGTGGTACGCCTCGTGGCAGGGACCCTCGCCCCCGGACTCCTGCTGGGCCTCGATGACCGCGACGTCGGCGTCGGTGGCCGCGACGAACGACAGGTCCTCGCCGTCCTGGGCGATCGACACGCCGGCGCCGTCGACCCCCAGGACGTCCACGACCTGGTCGGTCAAACGGTAGAGCACGTCACCGATCTGGTATCGGGTGAGCAACGCCGAGGCGTAGTCCTCGAACGCACGTCGCAGTGCCTGCTGGTCGATCATGGTTGGAGCCTCGGGTGGTGTGAGCCCGTGTCGGGCCACCTCAACGCCCGGGGGTCCGGTCATCGACGTGGACAGCCAAGTTGGCTGTCGAGGCGGGGCCGTTCGGCTTCTTGCGGGTCGGTCCTGCGCCTCGTCCCCACCCTACACCTGCGGGGTGGGGCGGGACGGACGGATCTCCCGGATTCTGGGGGTTCGGCAGGGTTTGGGCACTGGGCATGTGGGGAAGGAAGGGAGTCCACCTGACGAGGATCAATGATGCGGGTCGTGGTGACGGGCGCAACGGGCAACGTGGGCAGTGCGGTCGTGGCGGCGCTGGTCGCGCGTGGCGACGTCGACGTCGTCGGGGTGGCGCGACGGTGCCCCGACTGGCAACCGGGCGCCGTCGAGTGGCGGCAGGCCGACGTCGCCTCGGACCCACTCGATCCGCTCCTCGCCGGGGCCGACGCCGTGGTCCACCTGGCGTGGCTGATCCAACCGGTACGCGACGTCCCGGCCCTGCACGCCGCCAACGTCTCCGGCACCAGGCGGGTGGCCGAGTCCGCCGCCCGGGTCGGGGTCGAGGCGTTCGTCCACGCGTCGTCGGTCGGGGCGTACGCGCCCGGTCCGAAGGACGACCCCGTCGCCGAGGACTGGCCGGCCACCGGCGTGCCGGGTTCGCTCTACTCGCAGCAGAAGGCCCAGGTCGAGGGCTGGCTCGACCGGTTCGAGCAAGGCCATCCCGCCCTGCGCGTGGTCCGGATCCGCACGGGCCTGGTGTTCCAGGAGGGGGCGGCCTCCGAGATCGCGCGGTACTTCCTCGGCCCGCTCCTGCCGTCCCCGCTGGTGGCGAGGATGGTCCCGATCGTGCCGGCGAACCCCGAGCTGGCCTTCCAGGCGGTGCATGCGTCCGACGCCGCGGACGCCTACGTCCGTGCCGCCCTCGGAACCGCCCGGGGTGCGTTCAACGTCGCCGCCGACCCGGTGCTCCGTGGAGCCGAGCTGGCCAGGTCCCTGCACGCCACGACCGTCACCGTCCCGCCCGGCGTGCTCCGGGCGGCCGCGGCAGCCACCTTCCGACTGCACCTGCAGCCGACGTCGCCCGGCTGGGTCGACCTCGCCCAGGCGGTGCCGGTGATGGACTGCGCCAGGGCACGCGTCGAGTTGGGGTGGCATCCCGCCCGTTCGGCGACCGGGGCGCTCGACGACCTGGTCGCGGGGTTCGCGGACCGCGCCGGGATGGCCACGCCGCCCCTGCGTCCGGGCGGCGGTGGACGGCTCATGACGCCCGAACCGTGGCCGACCCAGCCGGAGACGGCTCACTCGCCGGGACGCGCATGACCGCGGACGCGACGATCGACGAGGGGGTCACGGTCTGCACCCTCACGCGCGACCGCACGTCGCACCTGGTCAACCAGGTCCACGGGCTCCGCGCGTCCCACCGTGCCCCCGCCGCCCACGTCGTGGCGGTGATGGGTGGCGAGGATCCCCGTCCACACGTGCCGGCGACGCCGTGGGAGACCCGGTTCGTCCGGGTCCCGACCAGCCGACACGAACTCCCGCTTGCCCGGGCCCGCAACGTCGCCGCCCGGGCCGCGGACACCGAGGCCCTGGTCATGCTGGACGTGGACTGCATCCCGTCGCCGGGACTGGTCGGCGCCTACGCACGGGCGCTGGGTCGGTTCGACGGGATCGTGATGGGCGAGGTCCGCTACCTCCCCCCGGGTGACGTCGACGTCGCCGGCCTCCGGGACGACCCGGGGCGCGCCCACCCCTCCCGGCCCCGGCCCCCGGCGGCGGACGTGCTGCGGACCACGGACGACTGGCACCTGTTCTGGTCGTTGTCCTTCGGGGTGCGACGCTCGACCCTCCTGGATCACCTCGACGGGTTCGACGTCGGCTACGTCGGGTACGGGGCCGAGGACACCGACTTCGCCCTGCGGGCCCACCGCGCCGGCGTGCCGTTCGCCTGGTTGGGCGGCGCTCGTGCGCACCACCAGTACCACCCAACCTTCGACCCGCCGGTCCAGCACCTCGCGTCGATCGTGGTCAACGCCCACCGCTTCCACGATCGTTGGGGGCGCTGGCCCATGGAGGGCTGGCTGCGGGCGTTCGCCGCGCGTGGCCTGGTCGACTGGGATCCGCAACGGGGACGACTGCAGGTCGTGCGTGCGCCCGACGAGGGCGACCTGGCGAGCGCACGTCAGGACACCGCCGTGCCTCGCTGACGAGCATCGTGCACCGCGGCGGCGTAGACCGCGGCGTGGGCCGCGAGGAAGCCCTCCCGAGCGGCGATCCGCTCGGCGATGGGCACGGCGGGTGCGGGCCCGTCGAGGGCGATCGCGCACAGCACTGCACGGAGACGTTCCGGGTCGACGCGGCCGTCCCGCACTGGCACGAGCCGGCAGGGCGCCTGGTCGCCGTAGTGGCCGACGTCGGTCGCCACCACCGCCACCCCCAGGTCGGTCGCCAGTTCCAGCAGGCCCGAGTGCGTTCCCCACGCGTAGGGCAGCACCAGCACGTCGGCCGCCGCGATCCGCCGGCACAGGGCCCGATGGTCCAGGCGGGGACCGACGGTCAGGTGGACGTGGTCCCGGTTCGCGGCGCGCTCGACCGCCACCCGGTCCGGGGCCTCGGCGTGCAGGTGCATGTCCAGCCGGACGGGCGGCTCGTGCGGGTTCCAGGTGCCCACGACCTCCAGCGGGGTGCGCCAGTCCAGGTTGGAGCGCAACGACTTCGCGAGCAGGAACAACCGCAGCGGTCGATCGCCGTTGGAGGACCGCTCGCGGCGACGTCGCCATCTCGCGATCCGGCCCACCGGGAGGATCGGTGGGTGCGGCACGACCACCGCGACCCGTCCCCACCGCTCCGCGATCCGGGTCGCCGCCCCCGGGGTCAGGGTGACGACCCGCGTGGCGTGCTGGGCCAGCAGGTCGAGGTGGGCGGCGTCGTGTGCCTCGTCGCGGGTGTGGGGGTTGCGCAGGTCGTGTGCGGTCCAGACCACCGGCGTGCCGTGGGCGAGGTGAGCCTCGAGCACCCGTTCGAAGGTCCCGGCCGGGTACTGCTCCCAGCCGAAGTGGAAGTGGGCCAGGTCCCAGTCGTCGGCGTGGCGGTCCAGCCATCCGGGGTCGTGGAAGTGCGGCAGGCGTGGCCACGGCTCGTCACGGTGGACGAGCATGGCGACCTCGCCGTGGAGCTGGTCGACGTAGTCGTGGCGCGGGGGATACGACAGGACCCGGGGTCGGCTCATGGCGTGTACCGGTCCGCGAGGTCCTCGAGCCACCGCGCCGTGCGGGTCGCGGCCGCCGGGTCGGCCACCGCGGCGAGCCGCGTCGTCGGGCGCCGTCGTGCCCGCTGCACGATCCCCGGCCAGGCCGCCGGTTCCGGCCAGCCGTCGAGCACCTCGGCCACGTCCAGGTCACGCAGTCGGGCCGCCTTCCGAAACTGTTCGTCGAAGGGGCGCCGCTGGGGGATGCACACGAACGACCGGGCCACCAGCGACGCCTCCATGATCGTGTTGTGACCTGCGGACCCCACGACGACGTCGGCCGCGTCCAGCCAGGGGAGGGGGTCGTCGACCCAACCCGTGGTCGACAACAGGGGCGCGGCGCCGGGGAGGTCGCCCACCACGAGCCACCGGTGGTCGGGCGTGGCGCGGGCCGCGGCCTCGACGTCGTCGGCGTGTGGCTGGCCCCCGCCTCGCCCGAGCAGCAATGCCACCCCGGTGGTCGCCGCGTCCCAGCCCAGGCGATGACGCGCCGTCGCACGCGTGGTGCGGGACCGGCGCGATCGGTCGTCCGGGTCCGACGTCCCGGGCAAGGTGCGACCCAGTCCGCCGGCGTACCAGGTCCGGCGCCGGACACGCTCGGGGACGTCGGGCTCCTCCAACTCCGGCCCGAACGGCGCCAGCAGGGCGACTGCACCGTCGTAGGCCGCGCGGTGGCCGGCGTCCCAACGGGCACCGTGTTGGCGCACGACCACGGTCGGGACACCCATGAGCCGGGCGAGCTGGGCGACCTCCGAGGACACGTCCACCACCAGCAGTGCCGGCGCGGTGTCCGCGAGGACCTGCGCGATCCGGGCCATCCTGCGACGCAGTCCCGGCACGCCCGCCGGGGCGTAGTGCACGTGGTCGGGCAGGGGCGGTTGCGCGTCCAGCTCCGATGGGCCGTCGTCCCGCGGCAGGAACACCAGGTCGGCGTGGCGCGCGAACGTGTCGTGGGCGGAGGCGGCACTGGTGAGCACGGTCACGTCCGCCTCCAGCGCGTCGAGCACGGCGCGGGTCCGGGCCGAGTGCCCGTGCCCGTGGTGGTGGACGTAGAAGGCCAGGCGTCGGGTCACGAGAGCATGCCTTCGTACAGGCGCTCGTAGCCATCCACCATCGCGTCGAGGCTGAAGTGCTCCTCGACGCGACGCCGGCAGTCGACCCGGGCCAGCTCACGGGCCTGGAGGGCGGCACCGGCGAGCGCCGCCACGTCTCCGGGCGGGGCGAGCCGCCCACACCGCCGTGTCAGGATCTCGCCGGTCGCCCCCCGGTCGAAGGCGGCCACCGGCGTGCCGCAGGCCAGCGCCTCGGGGACGACCAGTCCGAACGGCTCGTCCCAGCACGGCGTGGCCAGGTGCACGCCCGCGGCCCCGACGACCTCCGCGAGGTCGGCCTGGGGCAGGTGGCCCAGGTAGGCGTCACCGGGTCGCAGCCGTGGGAGGACGTGGTCGTGCAGGTAGGTCGGGTCCGGGGGCCCGGCCAAGTGGATGCGCAGCCCGGCCGCGTGGGCCGCGTCGATCGCCAGGTGGGGGCCCTTCTCGGGGACGATCCGCCCGGTCCACGACGCGCAGTCGGGGTCGCCGTCGGGGCGGAACGGCCATGCCGTCGGGTCGACGCCGTTGCGGATGATCCGGTGGACGGGGACCTGCGTCCAGGCGCGGGCATTGTGCTCCGACACCGAGACGAACGTCACGTTGGACACGTCCGTCGCGGCGTCGACGGCGCTCTCGATCCAGGGGGTCGGGGGCGTGTGCAGCGTGGTCACGAGCGGTGCCGCCAGCCCGTTGGCCATGGCCACCGGCAGGTAGTGCAGGGAACTGTTCTGGACCAGGTCGAAGTCGCGCTCGGGGAGACGCAGCATCAGGTGCAGGTAGGCGTGGTGCTCCGCCATGAACCGGTCCGTCAGCATGGAGGGGTCGATGCTGGCGGCCTCGCTCAGGTCCAGCTGGCTGGCCCGGGGGCACAGGGCCTCGACCCCGAGTGCCGGGTCCGACTCCGCTGCCGCGAACACGGTGACCTCGTGGCCCCGACCGCGCAGGCCGGTCGCCATGGCGTGGGTGTGCATCTCGAGCCCACCGGCGAAGGGCTCCCGGATGGGATGGCGCGCAGAGGCGATGATGCCGATGTGCATGCTGGTTCCTCGCGATGAAGCGACCACGGGGCCGGAGACGGCGCCGTGCAGCATGGTGATACCCCCCTCACGGCGCGCCAAACCGTCCGTGCGCGGGGGCCCCGATGGGTCAGTGGTGGCCGAGGGCCGCCCGGTACAGCCGGTGGTGGGCGTCGGCCACCCAGCGCCGCTGTTCCCGCCGCACCTCGACCGGCACGGGAGCGGGCCGTCCGGCGACCACCGCACGACGGATCGCCGCCGCGAGTCCCCCGACGTCCAGCCCTGCGTCCTCGCTGGCCGGGAACAGCTGGTGGGCGCCCTGGTCGCGGTAGCCGCCCACGTCGGGGGCGACCACGGCGGTGCCGAGGTCTCGACACGCTTCGAGCAGGCCCGAGTGGGTCCCGAAGGCGTACGGGAGCACGAACACGTCGACCTGGGCGAGGTAGGCCCACAACTCGTCCTCGCCGAAGTAGTGGTGGACGTGGAGCTCGATCCGACTGTCGGCTCGCGACACCAGCGCCAGCAACCGCTCGACGAGCGCGGCGTCGTGGTTCTGGCTGGCCGGGTCGAGCACGTCACAGTGGACGTCCACCCGGCCGCGGATGCCGTCGCCCACCGCTGCGAGGAGTCCGTCCAGGGCCTCGTGCGGTCGCATGTTGGCCCGCAGGCTCTTGAGGTGGAGCCCGACGACGGCGTCGCGGTGCACGACCCGAGTCCGTCGCGCCATCACTTCCAGTGGCACGACGTGCGGGTGGGGCAGGACCGTGGCCGACCGGGCGTGCAGGTCCAAGATCTGCTCGGCCGCCCACGGGGTCAGGGTGATGACGGCGGCCGCTCGCCGCAGCAGGGTCTCCAGCCCGGCATCGTGGAGCTCGGGGGTGGGGTGGTTGGGGTTGCGCAGGTCGTGGCAGGTGTAGACCAGCGGGATCGCCGCGGTGTCGAGGACGTCGCAGACCGCCTCGAGCTGTTCGACCGCGTAGTACTCGAACCCGAAGTGGACGTGGAGGACGTCGAAGGAACCGGTGTGCTCCCGGAGCCATGCCGGGTCGAGGAACAGCGGTGTGCGGTGGTCGTCGCCGCTGGGGTCGGTCACCTGGACCACGCCGGGGTGGCGTAGCGCCCGGACGTAGCGATGTGTCGCCGGCACACACGCCACGCGCAGCGGCGGCCGAGTGCCGGCGTGGGCCTGGCCGGTCGGGGCGTCGTCCACCCTCACCGCGGCGGACCCTCGCTGGGTGTGCATGGGGCGGGCGGTCACGGTGCCACCGCCCCGGACGGGTCCGGGTCCACGCCGAGGGTCCGCAGGTCGTCGTCGTCCAGCAGCCATCGCCACTCCTCGCAGCGGGCGGGATCCAGCGGCTCCGGCGGCCGGAGTCGCCGGACGGGCAGTCCCAGCGACCGCTGGAGCATCGAGGTGGTCTCGCCCGGCGCACGGACCAGCCGCTCGTGCTCGACCGTGGCCACCACGGTGCCGGGACGAGCGCGCTCGAACTCGTCCAGGTGGTCCTCGACCCGACCGTGGAACTCCGCCAGCACCCGCACGTCGCCACCCGGGAACGTCCGGGCGGGGTCGAACTCGTCGGCGCGATCGGCCGGGACGAAGTCCCAGCACGCGTCGGGCGCCTCCGGCAGGTGGTGGAGGCGGCCGTGGTCGCGCAGTGCCCGATCCCACAGGCGACCCAGGCTCGCAACGGTGGGCAGCATCCCGCGGCGGGTCCGGACCACCCGGGCGCCGGGCAGCAGCGCGAGCATGAAGGGGAGTCGGTGCCAGAAGTGGGGACTCTTGACGACGACCAGGTTCCGACGTGGGACGTCGCGGTCCCGCCGCATGCGCGTCAGCCCGGCCCGTGTCCGACGCGCCATCGAGGGGGAGGCCGCCATGGCGTGGAGTGGCGGACAGGCGACGTCGTCGGCGCCCGGCGCTCCCCAGGGAAGGCCGGTCCACGCCGACCAGTCCTCGGCCAGTTCGAACCCGAGGTAGTCGACCTCGGAGTGGGAGTCCAGCAGCCTCGCGACGAGGGTGGTGCCCGTCCGCATGGCCCCGACCACCAGGACGACCCCGGCATGGTGGAGCCGGGACGGCCCGTCGGTGGCGTCCCCGGCCCGATGGTCGGACGACCGGCCGTCCCCGTGGACGGTCTGTGCCCCTGACCGTGGTTGGTCTGTCGCCAATGTCGTTCCTCGCCCGCTGCAGGTCACCACCACGGTCCGGTTCGTCGTGGCGGGAGCGGGGACTACCCGGCCGCCCGTGGTGCCAAACCCCGACCGCCCGTCGGGCCGAACCCCCACCGGTCGGACGGGGTTCCGGGTTCCCGTCGGGGTTTGCGCCCGCCCGGCTGCGGGAAGACCCGAGCTGACGGTGGGACCGGCGTCGCCGGTCCGCCCCGGACGGCAGACCGACTCTGCCCCTCCCCGATGCCGAAGGAGTCATGATGTCGGCCACCGACACCACCGAGCACGGCCAGTCCACCGGGACCAAGGACGCCCACTACGACCTGCTGTGGTTCACCCAGGCCTGCCTCGACAACGCGTTGCGCCTGGAGCAGTACGTCGCGGACGCCGAGGACAACGGCGACGAGGAGCTCGCGGACCTGTTCCGCCGGGCCCGCGCCGACAGCCGCAAGGGCGCCGAGCAGGGCAAGGACCTGCTGCGCCAGCGACTCGGGTCGGGCAGCTGAGCCTGCTCCGGCCGAGCCATGCGGTCCGGGTCCCCGAGTCTCGGGGACCCGGGCCGTTGTCGTCGCCGGCAACGGACACTGCGATGACCTGGGCCAAACCAGGCCCCGCCGGGACAACTGGGCCAGGAGCTGTCCGTGCCGATGCAAGTCGAGCAGGCCATCGGCTGACCGACCACGGACGGTGCTCAGTCGTCGCCGAGCACGTCCGACTCCCAGTCCCAGCCGTGCTGGCTCGTGAAGGCGACGAGCAGTGCACGGCGACGTCCGTGCGTGGTGGTGGGATCGCCCCCGGCGTGGTCGTCGCCATGGGTGTCCGTGGCGGGGCCGGGCATGCGGGGTGGTTCCTCGGCAGGCACGACGAAGGTTCCCTGGAGCGTGCCCAGGAACACGGTCCTGGCGTGGTCCCACCTGGCCCAGGTCCATGGGTCGGGCCAGTCGGTCGTCTGGCTGCGGAGGAGCTCGATCCCCTCGTCCACCACGGCGAGGCTGGGGGCCAGTGCCGTCCGGCGGTCGCTGCTGTGGAAGTAGTGCAGGACCGGATAGGCCAGGTGCTGTTGTGCGAGGTGGTGGACGCGTGAACTGGCCTCCTCGAGCACGGTCCGCGCCACGGCCGGCGGAAGCCCGTCGGCGTTGCGCGCGACGTCGATCGGGGTCGCCCCGAGGGCGTGCAGGTCGGCGGCGAGGCTGCGCTTGTCGACGACCGCGTTCACCACCGAGATCACGAAGGAGATCCCGAGGCTGGCCAGGACGAACCCGCTCATCGAGGCGAGCACCTCCGCGATCTTCCATCCGTCGCCGACGGTCTCGAGGTGGCCGACACCGAGCGTGGTGATCGTGTAGCCCGCGAAGTACACCGCGTCCCAACCCGAGGCCCGTGCGCCGGTCTCGCTGGAGACCAGCGCGTCGCCCCCGGCGAGGAACACCAGGGACCACCCGGCCCACACCATCATGATCCACCACAGTGCCAGCAGCGCGAGGAGGATCGGACCGACCAGTGCCAGGGCAGCGTGACGACCTCGCAGGACGCGTCGTGCTGTCTTCCAGCCCAGTCCCACCAACCGGTTCGACGCCGAACTCCGGCCGACGTCGAATGCCAGCGCCGTCGCGCCGACGTCCAGCACGGTCACCACCAGCAGCGCCAGTCCCGTCAGGAGGAGGGCGACGTTCACGACCTGCGATCCTCACCTCGGCCATCGCGGGGAGGAGCGAGGAGTTCACCCACCCCCCGTGGGGTCACACCGACGTCCTGCCCCGATCGGCGATGCGACAAACACCACCGTGTACGTGGGTGGGGATGGTCGTGGCCGACGAGTACCTGCCGTAGCACGGGCGCTTGGACGCAGGGGGGCGCCGGACGGGCTCAGGGGTGGCGGAACCCGACCACCCGCAGGTCGAGGTCGTCCGGCTCGGGACGTGGGCCCGTGAAGAACAACCCGACGGAGGCCATCGATCCGGCGGACAGGTGGTCGACCTCGGCCCGCGACGGCGGGCCCGGGTCGTCCGTCCGGTGGCCCTCGACCAGCACGGCCTCGGCGGGTGCACCCCCCACGTTCGACACGTCCACGCGGACCAGGGACGTGTCGGCGTCCACGACGCTGACCTCGGTGACCCGGAGCTCGAAGCCCGGGGGCTCCCGGCGGGTGGTCAGCCCGACGACCACCAGCACGGTGACGAGCACGATCGCCAGGAGGGCGCCGACCCCGGCCATGGCCCACTCGGCCGGCGGCGTCGAGGAGCCGAAGGACACGGGGTCACGGCCCGACTGGTCGTCGCCGTCGAGGTCGTCGCTCACAGGACGAGCCGGGCGGCGCCGGCACCGAACGATCCCGGGACCGCGAGGACCACGGCCTCCACCAGGACCAGCCGGACGCCGGCCCCGTCGGTCTGGCCGAAGGTCCACAGCAGCGCGAGGCAGACCGCCAGGGTGATCACGTATCCGACGACCGTGTACCCGAGGAAGACCGACCAGAACGGTGCGTCGGAACGATGCTGTCCACGGAAGCCCAGGGAGTAGACGATCGCGTGGAGGCCGGCCATGGAGGCGACGGCGACCAGTGCTCCCTGCAGGGCCCCCACCCGTCCGGCCAACAGCACGACCTCGGCCGTGGGCGCCACGCTGAAGGCCAGGAGCGCACAGCCGACCGCCATCAGGAGCAGTTCGTAGCGGTAGCCACCCAGCTGACGCTGGTCGCCACCGGTTCCCGCCACGAAGTGGCTGCGTGCGATCGCGGCACCCATGCTGGCCGGAACCGACTGGATCGCGACCAGGCCAGCGAGCTCGCGGACCGTACGGCCACCGTCCAGCACGCCCACCACCAGCATCGCCGCGAGGGACGTCGCGACGCCGATCCCGAACGCGACCAGCGCGTCCGCGACGTGGTCGGCCAGTCCGAGTCCCTTCCCGTCCCGGAACCCCAGGTAGCGCACCAGCACCACGAGGACCGGCAGCGACAGCAGGACCAGGCCCGCCAGCCGCAGGGGCGGCAACACGACACCGAGTTCCCACATCTCCATGGTCATCACCAGGGGGAGCCCCAGCAGCAACGCACCCGCGCCGGCGCGGGCCGCGCCACGCCCCAGTTCGTGCGCCTGCGCCTGGTCCGACCCCACCGGCCCTCCTGCGGATGCTCGGGTGGGCAAGGCTAACCGGCAACTGCCTGCTGCATCCCTGCCGGTCGCCCCGAGTCCCCGCCCCGAGATCGCGGGCGTCGCGAGGGGAGGACCCGACCGTTCGGTCCCTTGACAGGTTGCACGCCCCTGCGCCATGTTGGTGGGGTTCCTCCCAGACCCCGGGAACGCCTCCCCGCGGGCCGGTGGCAGATCCGGTCGCGCGGCCCCCGCGCTCGTCTGGAAGGAACATCGTGGTGTCGACCCCCCGCCCCGGTACCCGCACCCCTCACCCGGCTCGTCCGGTGTCCGATCGCGCCACCGTTGGCGCAACGCGGCTCGAGTCCTCGTCCCTGGACGACCTGGATGCGTTCCGGACGTGGCAGGAGACCCGCGACCCGGCGATCCGGGACGAACTCGTGATGCGGCACCTGGGCCTCGCCCACGCCATGGCGCACCGCTACGCGTCCCGCGGGATGGATCCCGAGGACCTGCGCCAGGTCGCCGTGGTGGGGCTCATCAAGGCGATCGACCGCTTCGATCCCGACCACGGCACGGCGTTCTCCTCGTTCGCGGTGCCCACCATCCTCGGCGAGGTCAAGCGCCACTTCCGGGATCGCGGCTGGACCATCCGGGTGCCGCGCCGCCTCCAGCAACTGCGCCGCGAGGTCGAGCGGTCGCGCCGCAGGCTCGAGCAGGAGCAGGCGTGCACGCCACCACCGTCCGAGATCGCGGAGGACATCGACGAGCCTGTTCGTGACGTGATCGAGGCCATGGACCTCGGCAGCTGCTACCAGCCGTCGTCGCTCGAGGCCCGACGGCGACCGGACGTGCCGGACGGCTCGGTCGCGTCCGCCGAGACTGCCTGCGATCGCGCAGAGGTCGAGCGACTCCTCGGCCAACTGCCCGAGCGCGAGCGCCGGATCTTCGTGCTCCGCTACTACGCCGGCCTGACCCAGCAGGAGATCGCCGACCGGGTCGGCATCAGCCAGATGCATGTCTCACGGCTCTTGCGGGCCGGCATCCGGGACCTGCGTGAGTCCGCCGCCTGACCGGGTCCCGCTCCTCGTCGGGATGCCTGACGTCGTCCGACCGCGCAGTGCCTACCCTGTGCTCCGCCAGCCTGGGAGCAGCGATGAGGACGGAACGGTCCGACCCCGCCCGGGCGTCGGGGAGCAGCTCAGCAGGCCCGACTCCACGTGACCCGTTTGAGGATCGGCGCCGCGGGAACGCTGGCGGCGACTCGCACCAACCGTCGACCGACCGCCCCGTGCCTCGCCCTCCCGAGCCAGCCGTGCCGCTTCCCGCGCGTCCCGCCGACCTCACGCTCGACCTGCCTGCCGAGCCCGAACGGGCCGCCCTGGCCGGACGTGCGGCGGCCGTGGCCGTCACCAACACGAGCGATCCGCACGTCCATGACGACGTCCGCCTCACGGTCGAGGAGTTCGCCCACGTGCTGGCAGTCGTCGCCGCGCCGCTCGCGCGCCTGCGCCTGCGCGTGTGGGTGGACGCCACGACCGTGGTCGTCGAGGGCCGAGTGGCGGTGGCCCGGCCCGGATCCGCGCCGTCCCTGTCCGCGTTGTCATCCATCCTCCTGGACACCTTGACTCGGGCTCACGTGCTGGAGACGGAAGGCGACGAACTGGTCTTCCGGTTGTCGACCCTGGCGGCGGGCACGGGCCCGCCTGGTGCCCCCGGATCGTCGCCCGTCACCGGTCCCGACTGACGTCCGACCGCCGGTCCGCGGAGCGGCCGGACGGGCCGGGGTCGGGTGGCCGCGTCAGGCGCCGCCGCGGCGGCCGTCGAGGAGCGCGAGGGCGCCCGCCGCGGCCAGCCCGTAGACCAGGTGGGCGGTGGCGTCCTGCGCCAGGGTCTCGCGGTCGTACTCCCAGATCGGGTCGTAGAGTCCGAGCGCCCCCAGGACCGCGTAGCTGGCGGCGAACGAGCCCAGTCCGATCACGGTGCCGCGTCCCGGGACCGAGCGGGGGCCGGGCGCTGCTGCGCCGAGCAGGCCGTACCCGACCGCCGTCGCCCAGTGCACCGCGTTGCTCGCGAGATCCGCCCGCTCGTCCGGCACCTGGGTCCCGACTGACTCGGCCACCATCGCCGCCAGCTGCGCCGGTGGGCCCGCCTCGTCGACGTCGTCGGGGTCGCCGCCGAACTCGAACTCCCGGAAGCTCGACGTCCCGCCATCGGCGCGGTGGCGGGCATACCACAGCATGTCCATCGCCAGGCCCCCGAGCAGCCCTGCGGTAATGCCGTCGATGATCCGTGTCCCTGCCATCGGTTCTCCCGTTCGTGTGGCTCGAGGTTCAGTCGGACGGCCACGCACGCAGGTTGCGGGTGGCGGCCAGGAAGTCCTCGACGTCGCCGGGGCCGAGCGGCATCAGCGCGTCATGGTCTTCCACGGCCACGCCTGCGGCGCCCAGGAGCGCGGTGGCGTCCGGCCCGACCCCGACGTACTTGTGGTGGGCGACGGCGTCCGCGACGAACTGGCGCGCGGGGGGCTGGTCGGCCAGGGCGGCCGCGCCGTCACCCGAGGGCAGCAGCGCGACCGCGTCGAACAACACCGAGGGCCCGCCCTGCACGGCCTCGTCCACGTCGACCTCGTCGCCGTCGCTGTCGGTCACCCCCTGCACCGACGGCGCGACGACCATGACCGTCGCGCCCTCGTCGGTGAACGCGCTCCGGAGAGCGTGCAGGAGGTCGTGGTCGACCCCGTCGGTGACCAGGATCCCCAGGCGCCGACCCGCGAACGAGTCAGGCCCGTTCGCCAGGATGCTCAACGCCGGGGACGCGGCGAGGTCGTCACGCGGGGCGCGTGCGGCGTCCGCCGGGTCCGGGAGCGCAGACATGCCGAGCCCGTCGGCGACGCCCGTCGCGAGGTCCTCGTGGACGTGGCGAAGGTGCGAGACCATCCGCTCGCGGATGCGGGCCTCGTCACACTTGCCGAGTTCGAACGTGAACGCCCCCACGATGTGGTCCTGCTCCACCGCGGTCTGGCTGATCCAGAACTGCCTCGCCTGGCTGTAGTGGTCCGCGAAGGTCTCCGAACGCTGGCGCACCTTCGGGCCCTCGACGTGCTCGGGATAGGAGGTGAAGCCACGCTCGGGGTCCTCGCGCGGCCCCGCTTCCTCGCCCTCCCAGGAGTTGGGTTCGTAGTTGGCCCGACCCGTCGGGTTGCGCATCGCCATGTGGCCGTCCTGCTGGAACAGGTGCACCGGGCACTTGGGGGCGTTGACGGGGATGTGGGTGAAGTTCGGTCCCCCGAGCCGCTTCAGCTGGGTGTCGAGGTAGGAGAAGTTGCGTCCCTGCAGCAACGGGTCGTCGGTGAAGTCGATGCCATCGACGACGTTGCCGGTGTGGAAGGCCACCTGCTCGGTCTCGGCGAAGAAGTTGTCGACCACCCGGTCCAGGACGAGCCGACCGACGCGCCGCACCGGGACGTCCTCCTCGGGGACCAGTTTGGTGGCGTCGAGGACGTCGAACGGGAACTGCTCTGCGAAGTCCTCGTCGAAGACCTGCAGCCCGAGCTCCCACGACGGCGGGTCGCCCTCCCGGATGGCGTCCCACAGGTCCCGGCGGTGGAAGTCCGGGTCGGCACCGTTGATCTTGAGTGCTTCTTCCCACAGCACCGACTGCAGGCCGGCCAGCGGCTTCCAGTGGAACTTCACGAAGCTGGAGGCGCCGTCGTGGTCGACCAGCCGGAACGTGTGGACCCCGAAGCCCTCCATGAAGCGGAACGACCGAGGGATCGCCCGATCGGACATGATCCACAACAGCATGTGGACCGTCTCGGGGGTCAGCGACACGAAGTCCCAGAAGTTGTCATGGGCCGACTGTGCCTGGGGGAAGCCGCGATCCGGTTCGGGCTTGACCGCGTGGATCACGTCCGGGAACTTGATGGCGTCCTGGATGAAGAACACCGGGATGTTGTTGCCCACGAGGTCCCAGTTTCCCTCCTTGGTGTAGAACTTCGTGGCGAACCCGCGCACGTCGCGCGCCAGGTCCATCGAGCCCTTGTTGCCCGCGACCGTCGAGAACCGGACGAAGACCTCGGTGCGCTCCCCGGGGCGCTGGAACAGGTCGGCGCGGGTCAGGTCCGACAGGGACTCGTAGGTCTCGAAGTGCCCGTGCGCGCCGAACCCGCGGGCGTGCACGACCCGCTCCGGGATGCGCTCGTGGTCGAAGTGGAAGATCTTCTCGCGGAAGTGCTGGTCCTCGATCGCGGTCGGACCCCGCGCCCCCACCGTCAGCGAGTTCTGGTCGTCCGCGACGGGCGTGCCCTGCTGGGTCGTCAGCACGGGTCGGCCGTCGCCCGCGACCTGGTGGGGCTCACCGCCGGTGCCGGCGTGGTCTGGTTGCTCCTGGGTCATCGTGGCTCCGACGTTCGTGGTGGGGTCGCCGGGGCGACCGGCCGACCCGGCGTTCCCACTGGCGCGTCCGGTCAAACCCGGCGCCGCCGTCGCCACCACCATGCAGCGACCGGGGTCACCGCGACGGTGGCCAGCCCCGCCGCGGCCACCCGTCGGAGGGTCCGACGCTGGGCGCGGAACCCGCCGTCGACCCGGTTGTGCTCCGGCATCGGTGCGAACACGTTGCCGGTGCTTTCGGGCGCATCCTCGGATCGCAGCGCGAGCCGTTCCATGGCGATCGGCGCGGCCCACTCGTACAGGGCCGGCGCGAGTCGCTCGCCCACCATGAGCACCCTGCCCAACAGCCCCACGACCCGTTCCCGGCGCGGGCGTCGTGCCTGGCGCAGGATCGTTCGCACGACGCGTTCGGGTGCCATCGTCGCGGGCAGGGCGGTCACCTCGCGGCCGGTGTGGTTGGCGGCGTGCCGGTAGATGGGCGTGTCCACGGCCTCGGGGAGCACCTGGCACACGTGCACGTCGGCCAGGTGCCTGATCTCCTGGCGCAGGCTCCGCGTGAGCCCCACGATGGCGAACTTGCTGCTGACGTACGGGCTGACGAAGGGCGAGGTGATGCGGCCGTAGACCGAGCCGACGTTGACCACGACGCCGTGACCACGCTCGCGGAAGTGCGCCAGGGCGACCCGGCAACCGTGCAGGTAGCCGAACAGGTTCGTTTCGACGACGCGACGCCACGTCTCCGTCGGCACGTCCTCGACGGCGCCGTAGGCCATCACCGCCGCGGCGTTGACCCACAGGTCGTAGCCGCCGAACTCGTCCTGGGCGCGGGCGCCGAGCGCCTCGACGTCCGGTTCGGACGTGACGTCGGTGGGGACCGCGAGTGCGGCGACCCCCCGACGGCGGCAGTCGGCGACCACCTCGTCGAGTGCCTCGGCGTCGCGCGCCGCCACCACGACGGCGGTTCCGTGGTCGGCCAGGGCAAGGGCCGTCGCGCGGCCCAGTCCGCTGCTCGCACCGGTCACGACCGCGGTCGCGCCGTCCAGGTCGAGGCCGCTCACGGGTGCAGCACGACCTTCGTGGCTCCCTCGTCCTTGTCCTGGAAGATCTCGTAGCCGCGGGGCGCCTCGTCCAGCGGCAGGTGGTGCGAGGCCATGTCGGCGGTGCCGAGGTGGTCCTCGTCGTCCCGCAGCACCTCGAGGATGTCGGGGACCCAGCGCTTGACGTGGGCCTGGCCCATGCGCATCTGCACCCCCTTGTCGAACAGCTCCATCATGGGCAGGGGATCGGCGGCACCGCCGTACACCCCGATGATCGACAGGGTCCCACCACGTCGGACCGTGTGGATCGCGTCGGTCAGCGCGGCCAGCCGGTCGACGCCGACCTGCTCGGTGGCGGCCTCGGCGGCCGAGTCGGGCAGCAGCCCGGTGGCCTTCTGGGCCGCCTGGGCGAACGGCGACCCGTGCGCCTCCATGCCGACGGCGTCGATCACCCCGTCCGGGCCGCGCCCGCCCGTGCGGTCCCGCACCACCGACGCGATGTCGTCGTGCTCGGTGGTGTCGAGCACGTCGATGCCGTGCCGGCGGGCCATCTCGAGGCGCTCGGGCACGAGGTCGATCCCGATCACGTTCTCGATGCCGTGGTGGCGGGCGATGCGGGTGCAGAACTGGCCCACGGGGCCCAGGCCGAACACGGCCACCGAGCCGCCCTTGGGCACGTCGGCGAACTGGAACGCCTGCCAGGCGGTCGGCAGGATGTCGGACAGGTACAGCCAGCGGTCGTCGTCGTGCTGCTCGGGCACCTTGACCGGCCCGAAGTGCGCCATCGGGACCCGCAGGTACTCGGCCTGTCCGCCGGGCACCGACCCGTACAGCTTCGTGTACCCGAACAGGCGTGCGCCCTTGTCCTCGGCGTGGGTCTGGGTGGTCTCGCACTGGGCGTACAGGCCCCGCTCGCACATCCAGCACTCACCGCACGAGATGTTGAATGGGATGACGACCCGGTCACCGGGCTGGACGTGCTCCGCCGCCCGGTCGCCGACCTCCTCCACGATGCCCATGGGCTCGTGGCCGAGGACGTCGCCCTCCTCCAGGAAGGGCCCCAGCACCTCGTACAGGTGGAGGTCGGACCCACAGATGGCGGTGGAGGTGATCCGGACGATCGCGTCGGTCGGTTCCTGGATCGTCGGATCGGGCACATCCTCGACGCGGACGTCACGGGTGCCGTGCCAGGTCAGGGCCTTCATGGGTGCTCCTCGTGGTCGGGTCGTTCACAGGTCGGGTGGACGGTCGGACTGCGGCCAGCGACCGTCCACCCGTCCACGGGCTTCCCGTTCGCCCGCTCTGCGAAACGCGGCCGCGTTTGTCCCGGCGGCACGGGGGGAAGCACCAGGCCGTCGCCCCGCATCGGTCGGGGACGAGTCCACGTGCTGCCCACGAGAGGATCCACGGTGACTGCTGCCATCCAGCGATCGACCCCGCCACGACACGGTGGCATCGACGCCCTGCCGAGACTCCTGGCCGAGGGCTACGAGTTCGTGACGCGCGGCTGTCGTGCGACGGGGTCGCGCGTCTTCGCCACCCGGCTCGGCGGGATCCCGGTGGTGTGCATGCAGGGCGTGGAGGCGGCCCGGCTTTTCTACGACGAGGAACGCTTCCGTCGTGCCGGCGCCGTGCCGCGCCCGGTGCGGTCGGTCCTGTTCGGCATTGGCGGGGTGCAGGGACTCGACGACGCGGAGCACCGGCACCGTCGCCAGATGCTGCGGCGACACCTCACGCCAGCGGCCCTCGACGCCCTGCGCGACGACGTCGTCGGAGCGCTGCGCCAGCGACTGGACCGGGCCACGGGACCCGTCGACCTGCACCGGGAGGCCGGACTGGCGCTGACGGTCGCCGTGCACGACTTCTGTGGCGTGCCGCTGCCCGAGCCAGACGTCGGACAACGGTTCCGCGACATGCAGGTCATGGTCACCGGGGCCGCGGCACTGGGACCCGGACGAGTCCGTGCAATGGTGGCGCGGCGGCGAGTGGAGATGCTGCTGTCCGACTTGGTCGAGCGCACTCGGGCACAGGATGGCGACCGTCTTGACGACCCGCTCACGACCGTCAGCCTCCACCGTGACCTCGACGGCCGGCTCCTCCCGCCCGACGTCGCGGCCGTCGAGCTGCTCAACCTCATGCGGCCGACGGTGGCCGTGAACTGGTACGTCGGCCTGCTGGCCGTGGCACTGGCACGTCACCCGCACGTGCTCGACCAGCTCCGTGGCGACCCCGCCTGGCGCCTCCCCGTGGTGCAGGAGGTCCGTCGCCACCTGCCGTTCTTCCCCTTCGTGGCCGCCCGGACCCGGATGGAGGTCCCGTTCGGGGACACCACGGTGCCGGACGACACCCGCGTCCTGCTCGACCTGTACGGGACCAACCACGACCCGGACGCCTGGGACGACCCCGCGCGCTTCGAGCCGGCCCGCTTCGTCGATCGTCCCGTCGGGGCGAACGAGCTCGTGCCGCAGGGTGGGGGTGACGACGTCGCCGGTCACCGCTGCGTCGGCGAGCAGCTGACGATCAGGCTGCTGGAGGGTGCGGCCGGCCTGCTCGCCGACGACTTCACCTGGCGCCCCGACTTCGCGCCGGTGCTGCCGCGCGGCCACCTGCCGACCCTTCCCCCGGGCGGGGTCGTGCTCACCGACGTCCGCGCCCGGACCCCCTGACCCGAGCCCATCGGCTCACACGAAGTCGCGTGGGATCCGGGTGTCCCAGGTGCGACAGTGCACCCGGCGGTCGTCCTCCCAGGCGTCCAGGTCGGCCTGGACCCGGAAGCTCGTGGCGTCCGAGGTCATGACGGTCCGGGTGACCGTCCGCACCCGCCATCCGGGTCGCGTGAGCTCACGCTCGGATCGGGTCTCACCACGGACCGACAGGACGTCGTTGCCACGGTGGCTGTACCACTCGCGAGTCTCGCCGCGCATCGTCAGGCCGTGGTCGTCGATCCGGGTGGTGCCCCGGTCGTCGACCACGGTGAGCGTCGAGACGTCGGTCGCGAGGTTGCGAGACACGAGCCACTCGCGTTCCTCCGGGGCCAGCACGGTGGTGTCCAGTGGTGGCGCGCCCTCGGGCTCGCCGAGGTCGCGCAGCGCCACGTCGTCGTCACGCGGCGGTCGCTCGGGCAGGACGAGGTGGCTGCCCGACGTGTGGACGGTGAGGCGCACCGGGGCTGGCGGCGTCCACGCCAGGGGCCAGTAGGAGGTCGACACGGCCACCCGCAGCCGGTGGCCCGCCGGGAACCGTTGGGCGATCTCGTTGAGGCGGACGTCGACCGTGACGACACGTCCCGGCTCGAGGTGCTGCGGATGTCGACCACCGTCGCGATGCGTGAGGTTGAGCAGGCCGTAGGTCACCCGCGTGGCTGCACCGTCCGGTGCCACGTCCGACAGCCGCACCGCCACCATCGCGGTCGGCTGGTCGGCGGCCAGTCGCAGCCGGACCGTCGGCGCGCCCAGGACCTCGACGGGTTCGGCCAGGGGGTCGCTGTCGAACACGAGCGCACCACCGTCCTCCTGGCGCTGGTCGTGGGCCAGGTCCGGCGCGGCGCCGTAGCTGCACCACTTGCCGGCGAACGACCCGACGCCCAGGGGTGACTGGATCGTCAGCGCGACGTCGTCCTCCTCGACCCGGTCCCGGGGTTCGAGCCGGCCGTTGCCCAGCGGTCGTCGGACCATCGTGATCCGGTCCGAGGGCCAGGAAGGCTCGGCGACCCACCGGCCGGGGCGGTGTCGGTAGCTCGCGGTCGGCGGGACGCTGTCCTGCATCCACGCGCGCAGCATGGGCTCGTCGTCGACGCCGTTGTCGATGCCCTTGAGCCACCGGTCCCACCAGCGCACGCACTCCTGCAGGAACCCGATGGCCGGTCCGGGGATGCCCATGTGGGGGTACCGGTGGCTCCATGGCCCGACCAGCCCGCGGCGGGGGACGTCGAGGTTGGCCAGCATCCGGAACACGGCGTTGGAGTAGCCATCGGCCCAGCCGCTGACCAGCATCACCGGGCACTGCACGCTGGCGTAGTCGTCGCTGATCGATCCGTGGCGCCAGTAGGCGTCGCGCCGCTGGTGGCGCAGCCAGGTCGCGAGCCATGGCTCGTTGGCCTCGAGCCGTTCGAGCCACGTGTCCCGCCAGGAGTCGCCCACCACGCGGGGGTCGGGCGGCAGGCTGTTGTAGGCGAACATGACCGACGCCCAGCTGAGGTTGTCGCCCAGGAGGCAGCCACCCATGTGGTGCACGTCGTCGGCGTAGCGGTCGTCGGTCGAGGCGACGGACACCACGGCCCGGAGGTGGTCGGGCTGGTGGGCGGCGATCTGCAGGCCGTTGAACCCGCCCCACGAGATCCCGATCATGCCGATCCGGCCGTCACACCACGGCTGTGCGGCCATCCATGCCAGGACGTCGAGGCCGTCGAGCTGTTCCTGTGGCAGGTACTCGTCGCGCAGCACGCCCTCGGAGTCCCCGCTGCCCCGCATGTCGACGCGCACGCTGGCGTAGCCATGGCCGGCGAAGTACGGGTGGTTGCGGGCGTCCCGGGCGGCGGTGAAGTCGCCCCGCCGGTAGGGGATGTACTCGAGGATGGCCGGGACGGGTTCGTGCCCGGCGCCCTCGGGCAGCCACACCGTGGCGGCCAGGCGGGTCCCGTCGGTCATGGGGATCCAGCAGGGGTCGAGGGTCCGGACGGCGTGTGGGAGGTCGGCGACGTGCATCCGTGGCTTCCTCTCGCGGGTGTCGGGCGGCGGTGTCGCCTGGCGCCCGGGGGCACGACCCCGGGGGCGGTCACGACTCGTGGGAGATCGGCGCCAGCTCGATCGGGACCTGCTCGCGGCAGCGCTCGAAGCGCTCGCGGACCTGCTCCGGGTCGTCGCCACCGAGGAACAGGTCGGCCATCCGGTAACTGTAGGAGTCCTGCATCGGCAGGTCCGACAGTGCCATCCCGGGCTCGACGTGGACGTGCAGGCGCAGTTCCGGGAACTGTTCCTGCACGCGGGAGAGTTCGTCCGGGGTGGGCGAATGGACGACCCGGGCGTCGCCACCGTGGTGGCGCAGCATGAACTTGCTGGCGAAGGGGAACTCGCCCTCGCCGGACGGGAAGTCGGGGTCCTGACCCAGGGCGAGGCGGACGGCGACCTGGTGGTGGGACGCCCCGTCGACGAGCAGGAACAGGGGCGAGTGGGACTTCGAGATCCGCGGGTTGACCTCGAGCACGTGCAACGCGTCGGTGTCGGGGTCGTGGAAGAACTCGATGTTGAAGGGCGCGCGGTCGTAGCCCAGCGCCGCCATGGTGCGGTCGGCGATCGCGTGCATCCTGCGGGTCGTGGCCTCGTCCAGGGCGGACGGGTAGCCGTACTCGACGAGCGAGGAACCGTGGGCGCCGGCACGACCGGTGTCGATCGTGCCGTAGATCGTCGTGGTCCCGCGCCACCGGTACCCCTCCAGTGTGCACTGTCGCGGGGCGGAGATGACGGCCTCCGCGAGGCAGTGGTGGCCGCCGACGTCCGCCACCTCGGCCGGCAGGTCCGCGTGCTCGAGCACCACGTCGAACGGTCGCGCGACCTCGTGGATCCCGTCTCGCAGCCGCTCGACGGCGTCGGCGAAGTCGCGGTCGTCGGCGACGTGGAACCCGAGGTACGACGAGTGCGACTTGATCGGCTTCACCCAGAACGGGTAGTCCAGGTCGACCTGGTCACGGGCGTCGTGGTCGAACGGGTCGAAGACGGTGAAGTCGGGGACGTGCTCCGGGACCACCCGGGCCTGTTCCAGCCTGCTCCAGTACTTGTGCTCGCACTTCAGCACGGCCTCCAGGGAGGGCCCGGGGAGGTCGCAGTGATCGCGCAGGATCGGCAGGATGGTGCTGGTCGGGAAGTCCCAGTGCCCGATGATGCCGTCCACCGGCTCGTCGAACCGGTCGAGCACGTCGTGGGCGCGATCGAGTAGTCCGGCCATGGGCCCACCGGTCCAGTTCGCGATCTCGTCGGCGTCGAACAGGGCGTGGAACGCGATCTCGTCGGCGCCGCGCATGGTCGCCAGCAGGTCGCGATGGAAGCCGTCGAGCCCGACGACGAAGACGTTGCGGGGACGCTCGGGCAACTCCGGGGACGCCCGACGTCCTCGACCGGGCGGGGGGTCTGGCCACGGGCGGGTCGATGACGGGCCCACGGCCATCAGGCGGGCTGACTCGACAGGACGAGCTGGGCCGTGACCGTGCGGGCGGTCTGGGTCACGGCCCAGTCCTGGGCCACGGCCGACACCACCGTGTCGGCGACGTCGGACACGCGGGAGGCGTCCGAGGACCCGTCGTGGGCCACCGAGACCTCGATGTTCACCTGCGAGGGGTCCCGTCGCACCTGCACCCCGAGGCGCGCGCCGTCGGCCGCGTGGTCGACCAGCACGCCGGTCAACTCCTCCACGACCAGCCGGAGGTCGTGGAGGCGGGCGGCGTCGTCGATCGTCGGGGTCGCGGCCGCCGCACACCGGGTCCCGACGACCTCGGGCGCTGCCCTGTCTGCGGGGACGTGCAGGTGCAGCACCTCGCCCGACCCCCCGGTCCACCCCACCTCGGACTGCTGGTGTGCCACGGAGATGTCGGGTTGCGGGTGTCCCACGGACATTCGTCCTCCCACGACGGCGGCTCCGCACGGGGATACCCCGTCCCGCCGGCGCACAAACGTGGCGGGAGGATGTCTGGCCCGGAGGAGGATGTTTGGCCACGGAACGGAGTGGGAAGGTCCACGGGGGTCGCTGAAGTCGCCACAGGAGTCGTCGTGCCCGCGTCGCCGTTCCGGCCGTTGTCCGAGGATGCTGCCGCACCCGAACAGGAGCCGGTGGCCGTCAGGGTGGACGGCCACACGCTGTACCTGCCGATGGGCCAGCCACTCGCGACCGCCCTGGCCGCCACCGACCACGCCGTGCCCGCCGTGTGCCTCGAGCCGTCCCTCGGGCCGATCGAGACGTGTGACACGTGCCTGGTGGAGCGCGACGGCCGCCTCGAGCGCAGCTGTGCCGTCCCGGTCGAGGCGGGCCTGGAGGTGCAGGTCGACACGGCGCGGGCCCGGGCCGCGCGCGAGGAGGCCGGCCAGCGGCTGATCCGCACCCACGAGCTGTACTGCACGATCTGCGACAACAACAACGGGGACTGCGTGCTCAAGCACGGCGTCGAGGGCGCCGGGGTCCGCCGGCAGCGCGACGAGTACGAAGCGACGCCGTACGCCGTGGACGACAGCAACCCCTTCTACCAGTACGACCCGGACCAGTGCATCCTGTGTGGCCGGTGCGTGGAGGCCTGCCAGAACGTCCAGGTGACCGAGACCCTGTCGATCGACTGGGAGGCCGACGAGCCCCGCGTGCTGTGGGACGGCGGCGCCCCGATCGGCGAGTCGTCGTGCGTGTCGTGCGGCCACTGCGTGACGGTGTGCCCGTGCAACGCGCTGATGGAGAAGAGCATGGTCGGCCGGGCCGGGCTGTTCACCGGGCTCCCGCAGTCGTTCCGCGAACCCGCCATCGACCTGGTCAAGGCGGCCGAGTCCGAGACGGGGCTGCTGCCGCTGTTCGAGCTGTCCCGGGCGGAGGCGTCCGCCCGCATGGCCGACACGGAGGTCACCAAGACCGTGTGCACCTACTGCGGCGTCGGGTGCTCCTTCGACGTCTACACCCGTGGCCGGGAGATCCTCAAGGTCGAGCCACGTGAGGAGGGGCCCGCCAACGCCATCTCCACCTGCGTCAAGGGGAAGTTCGGGTGGGACTTCGTCAACGCCGACGACCGGTTGACGACCCCGCTCATCCGGGACGGCGAGCGGTTCCGCGAGGCGTCGTGGGAGGAGGCGCTGGACCTGGTGGCGCGTCGGCTCGGCGAGATCGTCGACCAGCACGGCCCGGACGCGACCGCGGTGATCGGGTCGTCCAAGGCCACCAACGAGGAGTCCTACCTCGCGCAGAAGCTCGCCCGCCAGGTGCTGGGCACGCACAACGTCGACAACTGCTCCCGCTACTGCCAGGCCCCGGCGACCATGGGGCTGTGGCGCACCGTCGGCTACGGCGGCGACTCCGGCTCGATCAGTGACATGGAACGGGCCACGCTGGTCATGACGGTGGGCAGCAACACCTCTGACAGCCATCCGGTCATCGCGGCTCGCCTGCGCCGGGCGCAGAAGCGCAACGGCCAGACGTTGGTCGTGGCCGACCTGCGCGAGCACGAGCTCGCCCAGCGGGCCGACGTGTTCCTGCGCCCCGAGCCCGGCACCGACCTCGTGTGGCTGTCGGCCATGGCCCGCGTGATCCTGGACGAGGACCTCGCCGACGACACCTTCCTGGCCGAGCGGGTCGACGGGCTGGACGACTACCGCGCCTCGCTCGAGCCGTTCACCCCCGAGTACGCCGAGCGACGCACCGGCATCGACGCCGACACCATCCGCTCCACCGCCCGGCTGTTCGCGGCGGCCGAGCGCGCCTGCATCCTGTGGGCGATGGGCGTCACCCAGCACCACATGGGGTCGGACACCTCGACCGCGATGGCCAACCTCCTCCTGCTGACCGGCAACTTCGGACGCCCCGGCACCGGCGCCTACCCGCTGCGCGGGCACAACAACGTCCAGGGCTGCAGCGACTTCGGCAGCATCAACAGCTTCTACCCCGGCTACCAGGACGTCGACGACGAGCAGGTCGCGGCGAAGTTCGCCGATGCGTGGGATCGCGACGACCTGGCGCGGCAGAAGGGGCTGGACAACCACGGCATGGTCGAGGCGATCCACGACGGCGACCTGCACGCGCTCTACGTCATCGGCGAGGAGATCGCGCTGGTCGACGCCAACGCGCACTACGTGCAGGAGGCGCTGGAGAAGGTCGACTTCCTGGTCGTCCACGAGCTGTTCTTCTCGACCACGGCCGAGTACGCCGACGTCGTGCTGCCCGCCGCCGCGTCCCTGGAGAAGGACGGGACGTTCACCAACACCGAGCGGCGGATCCAGCGGCTGTACGAGGTGATGCCCCCCGTCGGCGACGCCCGGCCGGACTGGTTGATCCTGACCGAACTCGCCGACCGGATGGGCCGCCACTGGGGCTACACCCACCCGTCGCAGGTGATGGACGAGATTGCCGAGCTGACCCCGATGTTCGCGGGGGTCTCCTACGACCGCCTCACCGGCTACGACTCCCTGCAGTGGCCGGTCGACGCCGACGGGACCGACCAGCCGTTGCTGTACACCGACGCCTTCACCCTGGACGGGACCGACCGGGCCCGCCTGTACCCGCTGGACTTCCGTGAGCCGTCCGACCAGCCCGACGACCAGCACGCCCTGCACTGCAACAACGGTCGGGTCCTCGAGCACTTCCACGAGGGCAACCTGACGATGCGCTCGGCCGGGCTGGCCGACCGCGTGCCCGACACCTACGTCGAGATGAGCCGGCGCACCGCGGAGGACCACGGTGGCCTCAGGTCCGGCGACTGGGTGACCCTGTCCAACGAGCGCGGCGAGATCACCACCCGCGTGCTGCTGTCGGAACAGGTGGCCGACGGCCAGCTGTACGTGCCGGTGACGTCGAACGATGCCCGGGTCAACGACATGACGTCCAACGTGGTCGACCCGGACTCGCAGACGCCTGCCTACAAGGAGCTGGCGGTGGCGATCCGCCGCGCCGACCACGAGGTCTCACATCCCGCCCCTGGCCGGCACGGGGCCGACCGTGAGCGCCGGGGTGGCCCGCCCGAGGACCCCACCGGCAGCCCGCTGCCGCGTGGCCACCATCGCTACGGCAGTCCCACCCCGCAGGACGGCGTGGAGGTCCGGCGCAAGTGGGCACGCGACGACTACACGTTCCCCGGACGCTGAGAGGCCCCCAATGGCTCGCCCCCTGTCGCACACCCCCGCCCACGTCGACCACCGGACGGCGCAGCGCCAGGTCGACGACTTCGTCGCAGCGCTGGACGAGTCCGGCCTGTTGCGTGCCCTCACCGGGGCGATCCGGGCCCATCCGGAGCTCGCCGCGCAGGTCACCGGGCGGATCGACCCGGACGACGCCACCGCCATGGCGGCCCTGGCGGGCCTGCTGGAGGTCCCCGATCCGGACGCCGCACGTCGACTCGTGCGGGCCACGCGTGCCGGGCGGGCTGCCGCCGACGACGCCCTCACGACGGCCGAGCCGCCCACCTGGCTGGAGTTGGTCCGACGCCTGCACGACGCGGACGTCCGCCGTGGGGTGGGCGCGGTGCTGGCCGGACTGCGGGCCTTCGGGAGGGTCATGTCCCGGCCGGCCTGAAGGTCGGTCGAGCGGCGACCCGTCGAACGGCGGTGGCCTTCGGGACGTGGGACACGGGGTCGTTCCGGGGGTGTCGCGGCAGCGCTCAGCCGACTTTACTGGTGGGTGCAGTCCGTCCGCCGACTTCGCCTGGAGACGATCGTGCCCGATGAGAGGTCCACGGTCGCACGCGGGGGAGGGACGTCACCGCCGCACGACGACGAGGACTGCGCGGACGTCCGGGAGTGGGTCGTCGGCCGCCTGGGCCACCTCGTCCGCACGCCGCTGAGCATCGCGGCGGCGACGACGCAACTCCTGGACAGCACTGACGACCTGGGTGACGTGGACCGCGAACTGGTCCGAGGCCTGGCCGATGCGATCGTCGACCTTCGCGACGGGGTCCTGCAGCTGGTCGAGGCCTCTCGATGGCCGGCCGGACCCGCCAGCGAGCCCGTGGCCGTCGACGACGTCGTCGAGGCAGCGGTGCGCCGGATCGAGGCCGACGCGCGGGATCACCACGACGTCCGGGTCCTGGCGGAGGTGGCGACCGGTGCCGGGGTGCTGATCCACCGAGAGGTGTTGGAGTGGGCGCTGGCCACACTCGTCCGCCAGGCAGCTCGTCGGGCCGCCCCGGGCGCGCTTGTCCGCCTCGTCGGGCAGTCGACTCCTCGAGGCCACGTGGAACTCCGGGTCGTTGCGGGAGCGCTCCGCGAGGACGATGGCCAGGCGCCATCGTCGCCGTGGGTCGACGACCCCACGGCCGAGGTGGCGTCAGAGCTGCTGGTCAGGAGTGGGGCAGACGTCCGCCAGGTCGTCGCGGGGAAGGAGGCCCCCGCGGTGGAGATCGTCCTCCCGACCGCCCAGGGCGAGATCCCCCCGCCGGCGGAACGGCCCGCCTCGGTGGTCGACGGTGTCGCGTCGGTCCCCGACCCGGTGGGTCCGGAGTACGGCCTGCTCGTCCTGGTGGTCGAGGACGACGATGCCCTGCGCCGCTTCCTCGAGGACACGCTGTCGTCGGAATGGCGCGTGGTGGCCGTGGGCAGCGCCGAGCAGGCGCTCGAGGCCGTTCGCGAGCAGCGTCCCGACCTGGTCATCTGTGACATCATGCTGCCGGGGGTGAACGGCGAGGCGCTGGTGCACGCCCTGCAGGAACTCGACGGCGTCGATCGGATCCCCCTGATCGTGCTGACCGGGCGCACCGACGAGCAACTCCGGGTCCGCCTGCTCCAGGATGGCGCCGACGACTACCTGACCAAGCCCTTCGCGCTGGGTGAACTCCAGACCCGGATGGCCAACCTGGCCGCCAGTCACGTCGACCTCGATGACCTGCGCACCAAGGCCGAGGAAGCGCAGACGCTCGCCCAGCAACTGCAGAACGCACTCACCAGCAGGATCATCATCGAGCAGGCCAAGGCCTACATCGCCTCCGAGCATGGCATTGACGTCGAGGAGGCCTTCGACTTGTTGCGGCGCCACGCCCGGGACAACCAGGCGAAGCTCCACGACGTCGCGCACGCGATCGTGGAGTCCCGCCAGCCACCTTCGGCGTGAGGGCTGGGGCGGGCGTGGCCTATCGTGGGCCCCGGGCCCCGGCAACGGGGCGGTCCAGCCGAGTGGGAGGGCCTGGTCGTGGTCGATGACACCGTCGCCCCCGACGCGGAGGCCTCGGCCGGTGGACCCGACGGACATGGCGATGACGCACCCCCCGAGCCCGTCACCATCGTGGGGATCGGCGCCTCCGCCGGTGGCCTGGCCGCGCTCCGGTCGTTCTTCGAACGAGTCGACGCCGACAGCGGTGTCGCGTGGGTGGTCGTGGTGCACCTGTCGCCCGAACACGAGAGCCGCCTCGCCGAACTGCTCCAGCCCCACGCACCCGTGCCCTTCGAGCAGGTCTCGGCCACCACGCGGCTGGAGCCCGACCACGCCTACGTCATCCCGCCCAACGCCAACCTCAACAGCATCGACACACACCTGCGCCTCAGCGAGCTCGAGGAGCAGCGGGCGGAGCGCGCCCCCATCGACCACTTCTTCCGCACCCTGGCGCGCACCCACGACGGGGACGCCATCGGCGTGATCCTGACCGGGACGGGCTCCGACGGGACACTGGGCCTGCGGGACATCCGGGAGCAGGGTGGCCTGACGATCGTCCAGGATCCGGCCGGGGCCGAATACGGGGGGATGCCCCAGTCCGCCATCGCCGCGGCGACGGTCGACCTCGTCCTCGAACTGGACGAGATCCCGGGTCGCATCCTCGAGTTCGTACGGACCAGGCCCCGACTGCCCGTGCCCCCGGCCGATGCCGAAGACGTCCTCGACTCCCGGGCCGAACACGACCTGCACCGCATCCTCGCGCAGGTTCGTACGGTGACCGACCGGGACTTCACCCGGTACAGGACGAGCACGATCCTGCGCCGCATCAGGCGCCGCATGCAGATGCGCCGCGCGGACGTGCTGGCCGACTACGTGTCGCTGCTGGGCGACGAGCCGCACGAGGTGCGCGCGCTGGCCGAGGACCTGCTGGTCACGGTGACGAGCTTCTTCCGCGACGAGACGGTGTTCCGGGTCCTGGAGGACGACGCCGTCCCGGGACTGTTCGTCGACAAGGGGCCGGGCGACACTGTGCGTGCCTGGAGCGTCGGGTGCGCGACCGGTGAGGAGGCCTATTCGCTGGCGATCCTGCTGCTGGAGGCCGCCGGCCGGCTCGAGGCGCCCCCACGGGTCCAGGTGTTCGCCACCGACCTCCACGAGGCCTCGCTCGCGACCGCCCGTGCCGGCTTCTATCCGGGGAACATCGCCGGCGACACGGGGTCGGGCCGCCTCGCACGGTACTTCGACAAGGAGGACGGGGGGTATCGGATCCGCAAGGCCGTCCGGGACGTCGTCGTGTTCTCGCCACACGACCTGCTGACGGACCCCCCGTTCTCGCGGCTGGACCTGGTGTCCTGTCGCAACCTCCTGATCTACCTCGAACGAGGCATCCAGCACGACGTCCTCGACCTGTTCCACTACGCCCTCAACCAGGACGGTGTGTTGGTCCTGGGCACCTCCGAGACAATCGAGTCCCAAGAGTTGTTCACGACCCTGGACGGGGACTCACGGGTCTACCGTCGACGGGACAGCCCGGCGCCCGAGCCGCGGCTCCCGGTGTTCCCGTTGCTCCCCGGATACGTGCCCGGCCTCCCCGTCGAAGGCCGCGAGGCTCGCACCTCGCCACCGATCGCGCCGGGTGCGCTCCACCAGCGCGTCGTCGAGCGACATGCGCCACCCAGCCTGCTGGTGGCCGCTGACGACCGGATCGTGCACCTCTCCGAACGTGCCGGTCGCTACCTGCTGCATCCCGGCGGGAGCCCGACCTCCAACGTGGTGAACCTGGTCCGCCCCGAGTTGCGCGCCGAATTGCGGTCAGCCCTGCATGATGCTCGTCGCGACACCACGCCTGTCCAGACGCCAGCTCGCCTCGTGGCGTTCAACGGTGATTCCGGCTGGGTGCGGCTGGACGTCCGGGCCGCGGTCGAACCGGGGCTGGAAGGTTTCGTGCTGGTGCTGTTCATGGACGTGCCCGGTGCTGACGAGCCGACCACCGGCACCACACGCAACGACGGCGAGGACGCCGAGCTGCAGTTGTTGCGCTCCGAGGTCGAGGTCAGCAAGCGGCGGCTGCAGTCCCTGGTCGAGCAGTACGAGACCAGCCAGCAGGAACTGCGAGCGTCCAACGAGGAGCTGCAGTCGTCCAACGAGGAACTGCGCTCCACCCTCGAGGAGCTGGAGACCGGGCGTGAGGAGTTGCAGAGCGTCAACGAGGAGTTGCAGACGGTCAACGAGGAGAATCGGCACAAGGTCGAAGAGCTGTCCCAGTTGTCCAGCGACCTGAAGAACCTGTTCAGGGCCACCGACATCGCCACCCTGTTCCTGGACCGCAGACTGCGCATCCTCCGGTACACCCCGCGCGTGGCCGACCTGTTCAGCGTCCGGCCCGCCGACCGGGGCCGGCCGGTGACGGATCTCGCGCACCAACTCGACTATCCGGACCTGAGCGCCGACGCCGAGGCGGTCCTTGGCAGCCTGGTCCCCGTCGAGCGCGAGATCCCCGACGTCTCCGGTCGCTGGTACCTGACAAGGGTCTCGCCCTACCGCAGCAACGACGACCGGATCGAGGGCGTGGTCGTGACCTTCGTGGACATCAGTGGCCGAAGGCAGGCGGAGCAGGACCTGCTGGATGCGAAGGCCGACACGGACGCCGTCGCCGAGACCCTCCGCCAGAGCGAGAAGCGCTACCGGACGCTGTTCGAGACGATGGACGAGGGGTTCTGCGTGCTCGAGGTGGTCGTCGACGACGAGCAGTTCGTCGACCATCGGTTCATCGAGACCAACCCGGCATTCGAGGAACAGACCGGGTTCCGGGACGCCGTCGGGTCCAGCCGGGCCGACCTCGACCCGCAGGACGGGCAGGAGTGGCTGGAGCGGTGCTGCCGGGTCGCGGTGACCCGCCAGCCCGTGCGCTTCGAGGGCAGGGCCGGCCGGTTCCCGGAGCGCTGGTTCGACATCTACGCCTTCCCCACGGCCGAGCACGAGGACCTCCGGGTCGCCGTGTTGCTGCGTGACGTGACCGACCGGCGCCGGGCCGAGGAGGACCTGCGTCGACTGACGGAGGAGCTCGAGCGGCGTGTCGCGACCCGCACCCGGCAGGCACAACTGCTGTCCGAGTCCTTGTCCTCGGCCGAGCAGCAGGAACGCACGCGACTGTCGGGACTGCTGCACGACGACCTCCAGCAACTCCTGTACGGCATCCAGATGCAGATCACCGTGGCCCGGCAGCAGGCTGCCAGCGGCGATGTCGACGAGACGGCGGTGGAACAGGCGTTGGCGTACCTCGACGAGGCCATCACGTTGACCCGCCAGCTGACGGTGGACCTCGACCCGCCGGTCCTTCGCGGTGACAGCCTGGTCGACGCCCTCCAGTGGCTCCAGACGCACATGCGGGACCTCCACGGCCTCGAGGTCGAGGTCCGTGACGAGCTCGAGGAGGCCGACATCGGTCCCGATGGCGCCGAGGCGGACCGGATGCGCCGGCTGGTGTTCCAGGTCGTGCGCGAGTTGCTGTTCAACGTGGCGAAGCACGCCCAGGTCGACAGCGCCGTCGTCACCGCCGAGCGCGTCGACGACGAGGTCCAGGTCACCGTTGCCGACCACGGGTTGGGTTTCGATCCTGCCAGGCTCGACACCGAGGACGAGGCAGGTTCCGGTCTCCACAGCGCCCGGGAACGGCTCCGCCTGCACGGGGGCGAACTGCAACTGCAGGCGGCACCAGGGGAGGGCGTGACGGCAGTGATCAGGCTTCCGGCAGGGTGACCATCCCCCGCAGTGACGCGGCGACGTGGGAGCCGCCGGCCACGACCCGGCGGAGGGCTTCGGGCACCTCCTCGGGCCGACCCTTGAGCACGTAACCCGCTGCTCCCCGGTCCAGCGCGCGCTGGACGTAGGACCGTTCCCCGTGTCCGGACAGGACCAGGCAGGGGAGCGGCCAGCGCGATCGGACGTCGTCCACGAGGTCGAGACCGCTCCGGCCGGGCAGGGAGACGTCGACCAGCACGACGTCGGGATCGGCGTCCTCGAGTCGCTCCATGGCCTGCTCGGCCGAGGAGGCCGCCCCACACACCACCAGGTCGTCCTGCAGGCCGAGGTAGTGGCGAAGGGTGGTGCGCATCACGTGGTGGTCCTCGACCACGAAGATCCTGATGGTCATTGCATGTTCTCTCTGGCCGCTCGTGGCGGCGAGTCATCGGCCCGCACCACAGCATGGCAGACGGACGCGCTGCCGTCACGACCGAACGTGGGGGTGGCCGCCTCCCCCGAACGGCCGGGTTTGGGGAGGCCTCCCCGGGGTCAGGCTTCGGACGAACCAACCGGTCGGACGACGCAGGACGAACCGTCCGGCAGGGCAGGACCGACAGCCACGACCAAGGAACCCCCCATGACCCAGGATCCAGCAGTTCCCCGCAGACCTGGTCCGACCGGTGACCATGGCTCGACCCGCGACCCAGAAACCGGCGACGTCGGTCGCGACCAGGCGTCGCGGGTCGCCGGCACGGCGTCGTCGGAGGCGTCCCGGCTCGGCGGCCGGGCCTCGGACGGCATGAAGTCGGTGGCAGGCGAGACACGGGCGCAGGTCCGTGGCATCGCCGACACGGCCATCGCACAGGTGCGCGAGCGGGCCGACGAGCAGGTCGACCAGGCCGGGCAGGGCCTGCGTCGCAGCAGCGAACAGTTGCAGGCGCTGGCCCGCGGCAACCCGGACGAGGCGGGCGCGATGGGCGACTACGCCGAGTCCGCGGCCGAGGTGGTCGCCGGTTGGGCCGATCGACTCGACGACCGCGGCATCGACGGGCTGCTGGGCGACATGAGCGACTTCGCCCGTCGCAAGCCCGGGCAGTTCCTCGTCGGGGCGTTGTTCGCCGGCGTCGTGGCGGGACGGGTCGGCCGCAGCGTCCGGGCAGCCGACGTCCACCTTCCCGAGCGTCCCGAGCAGGGAGCACCTGACGCAACTCCTGGTGCGGGGGCGTCTCGTGGACCGCTCCGGGAGCCCGTGGTCGCCTCCAGCGGGACGCCGCCGACCTCCCGGCACACGGATGGCGAGCGCCGCGCGGGCGGATCACGGGAACCGGACTGGATCGACGGGCTGGACGGGGACCCATCGCGGAGCACCAAGGAGTCGGGTTCGCAGCAACGCCGGGGCGAGGCGATCGAGGGTCGGCCATGAGTGCCGATCCGTCGGAGCGCCCCGCTGGCTCGTCGACCGGGAATGGCCACGCCGTGCGCGGCGAGGGGCTCGGCGTGGCGGACCTGCTCGGCCGGCTCAGCGACCAGTTCTCCACGTTGTTGCGCCAGGAGCTCGAGCTCGCCAAGGCCGAGGCCAGGCAGGAGGCCCGGACGGCCGCGCGGGCCGGGATGCAGTTCGGAGCGGCCGGACTCGCCGGCGTGCTCGCCCTGGTGCTGGTGTCGCTGGCCGCAGCCTGGGGCCTGGCCGAGGTCCTGCCGGTCGGGATCGCCTTCGCCATCGTCGGCGTGGTGTGTGCCGCCGTGGCCGGGGTCCTGTTCGGCCGGGCGAAGAAGGGGGCCGACCAGCTCCATCCGGGCCTGCCGGAGACCACCGCCAGCATCCGCAACGACCTCGACTGGGCCCGGAACGCCCCGAAGGAGACGCCATGAGCAACGACACGCCCGACCCCTCCACCATCGACCCGAGGCTGGCCAACGAACAGGCGCACCTGGACGAGGAACGTCGCGTCCGTGCGGCCGCCCAGGCCGACGACCCCGAACGCATCCGCGAGGAGATCCGCATGACCCGCGGCCGGATGGACGACACCCTCGGCCAGCTGGAGGACCGCGTGGCGCCGTCCCGGGTCGCCGCGCGTGGCCGTGCCCGCCTGCGCTCGAACTGGCGACGCCTGCGTGGGACGGTGATGGGGACCGTCGACGACCGCACCTCCCACGCCGCTGGTTCCTCCCGCAGCCCCGGCGACGTCGCCAGCGGGGCAGCCCACCAGGCGCGCCAGGCACCGGACGCCGCTCGGCGAGCCACACGTGGCAACCCGTTGGCGGCCGGAATGGTGGCCTTCGGACTCGGGGCCCTGGTCGCGGCTGCGCTCCCGGAGTCCGAGCAGGAGCGCCGGCTGGTCGAGGACGGCGTCGACCGGGTGGACCTGCAGCGCCTGCGCAACCAGGTCGAGGACGCCGTCGAAGAGGTGCGCGAACCCGTCGAGGCCCAGGCCCGGGAAGGGCTCGACCAGGTCAAGGACACTGCGTCGTCGGAGGCCGACGGGCTGCGTGACGAGGCCCGCTCGAGCCAGCAGCGCGTCACGGGTGAGGCACGCGGTGCGGGGGAGACGGCCCGCGACCGGACAGGGGACCCGTGATGGCCGATCGGTCCAACGAGGGCGGCGGACGCCACGCCGACAGCCCCGGCGACGTCCCGTCGTCGGGGTGGAAGGCCGTTGCGAGTCGGGTCGTGGCCGAGATCAAGGCCGACAACGTCCCGGTGGTCGCGGCAGGCGTGGCGTTCTACGCCTGGCTCGCGCTCATCCCGACGCTCATCGCGCTGCTGATGGTCTACGGCCTGGTCGCCGACCCGGCCACCGTCACCAGCCAGCTCGACCAGCTGACCTCGCAGCTGTCCAACGACGTCGCCTCGGTCATCCAGCGCCCCATCGAGTCCGCCACGCAGGTCAGCGGGCTGTCCCTCGGCCTGGTGGCAGCGCTCGCCGGCGTGCTGTGGAGCGCCTCGGGAGGGATGGACGGGTTGATCAAGGGCGTGAACATCGCCTACGACGAGGAGCCCCGCAGCTTTCCCAGGCGCCGTGGCCTTGCCATCCTGCTCACCCTCGGGGCGATCCTGTTCCTGGTCGTGCTGGTGACCCTGATCGGCGTCGTGCCACCGGTGATCGAGGCGCTCGGACTGGGCACCGTGGGCACCGTGCTGGCCCAGGTCGCCCGCTGGCTGCTCGTCGTCGTCCTCATGATGGCGGGCGTGGCCGTCGTCTACCGGATCGCGCCACACCGTGAGGACCCGAAGCTCGGCTGGGTCACCCCCGGCGCGGTCGTGGCCACCGTGCTCTGGGCACTGGGATCGGTCGGATTCTCGCTCTACGTCAGCAACTTCGGCAGCTACAACCAGACCTACGGTGCGCTGGCCGGGGTGATCGTGCTCGACCTGTGGCTGTTCCTGTCCGCCTTCTGCGTGCTGCTGGGCGCCGAGATCAACGCCGAACTCGAAGCCCAGACGGCGCAGGACACCACCACCGGACCTCCCGAACCGCTCGGCCAGCGCGGCGCAGTCAAGGCCGACACCGTCGCCGCCGACTGACACCCGCAGTGTCCTCACCACCCGTACCACCCCGGCCGCGCCCGCGACGGGCACCACCCGACAGGAGACCCCATGAAGATCAACAAGGACCAGATCATCGCCCTGCTGCGCAGCCCCGCCGAGCCGGGCGACTCCAGCAAGGTCGACCAGGCCCAGCAGGAACTGCCGCAACAGGTCGACACCGACAGCCAGCAGCACCAGGACCTGCTCGACAAGTTCGGCATCAACCCCTCCGACCTGCTCAGTCGGCTCACCGGCGGTGATGGCCTCAGCCTCTGACCCGCCGGGGCACCCGGCGCGGTCAAGGCCGACACCGTCGCCAGCGCCGAGTGAGGATCCGGGTGGGGCCACCACCCGGACAGCGTGCTCGCACGGCTCGAACCGTAGCCTCGTCGGCGACCATCCCGTGTTCCAGCGCGGTCACACCAGTCCGGCCCCCGCAGGGACCATCCTCTTCGTGAGCCGGGCTGCTGGGAGAGACGCCATGGATGACCTGTCAAGCACACCGCGATCGCTGTGGACGGTCGACGCGGACGCCAGTTCCCATCCTCCGCTGGCCGCCGACACGACGGTCGACGTGGCCGTGGTCGGCGGTGGGATCACCGGCACCACGACCGCGCTCATGTGCAAGGACGCAGGACTGACCGTCGCGCTGCTCGAGGCAGACACCATCGCCTCGGGCACCACCGGTGGCACGACGGGCAAGGTGACGTCCCAGCACCAGTTGTTCTACGCCAGTGCCGTGGAGGAGATCGGGACGCACGCGGCCCGACTCTACGCAGAGGCGAACCAGGCCAGCATCTCGATGCTCCTGGACCTGGCCGACCAGCACGGTGCCCAGGCGTGGCCCTCCCGCCTGCCGAGCTTCGTGTACACCCGCGAGCAGGCACGGGTGCCGGACCTGCAGGCCGAGGTCGCCGTTGCTGCACGCCTGGGACTGCCAGCATCCTTCGTCGACGACGTCGGACTGCCCTTCGAGGTCGCCGGCGCCGTCCGCTTCGACGACCAACTGCAGGTGCACCCGACGCGGCTGGTGCATGGCCTTGCCCGGGCGGTCGCGGGTGACGGGTCGAGCGTCCACGAGCACAGCCGGGTCGTGCGAGTCGCCGAGCGGGGCGACCACGTGGAGGTGCGAACACGTCGGGCCACGGTGCGTGCCCGACACGCCGTCATCGCAACGCTGCTGCCGATCGCGGACCAGGGCTTCGAGTTCGCCAGGACGCGGCCGACGCGCTCCTACGCGATCGCCGTGCAGTTGGACGAGGAACCCCCGGAGCCCATGTACATCTCCGCAGACTCCCCGACGCGGTCGTTGCGTCACTACCACGGCAACGACGGCGTCTGGCTCGTGGTCGTCGGACAGGCCCACGAGACCGGACATGGCGCCGACCTGGCGGACAACCACGTGGCCCTGGAGGAGTTCGCCCGTACGCACTTCGCCGTGCGGTCCGTGACGCACCGGTGGTCCTCCCAGGACTACCTCCCGGTGGACGGGGTTCCCTACGTGGGCCGACTCAGCTTCACCGACCGCATCCAGGTCGCCACGGGCTTCAAGAAGTGGGGCCTGTCCAACGGCCCGGTCGCGGCCAGGATCATGACGGACGCCATCCTGGAGCGTGACAATCCCTGGGCCGGCGTGTTCGACGCCAACCGCCTGCCCTCCGCATCGACGATCCCCACCCTCGCCAAGGACAACCTGCACGTGGCACGGCGCTTCGTCGGCGACAGGCTCGGGGCGGACGACGCCCCAGCTCCCGACGACCTGCCGTCCGGACAGGGCAGGGTGGTCCGAACGCGCGGTCGCCACGTTGCCATGTGCCGTACCCGCGACGGGGTCCTGCACGTGGTCGACGCGACCTGCACACACCTCGGATGCCTCGTGGCCTGGAACGACGCCGAGACCTCCTGGGACTGTCCGTGCCACGGCTCCCGCTTCGCCCCGGACGGCCAGGTCATCACCGGCCCCGCGGTGCGCCCACTGCGTGCCCGCACTGCCCCCTGAGCCAACCGTCGTGGTGCGGCCGATCAATGCCGGCGTTCGCTCCAGACCTGCGCCGCGTGCGTGAACGTGATCAGGAACAGCCCCCCGACCAGGTTGCCGAGGGCCGCCAGGCCAACGTTGATTCCCAGCGCGCCGTAGCCAACGGCGCCGCCCAGCCAAATTCCGAACAGCAGGTGGAGGGCGGACACGATGACGTGGTCGAAGGGGCCGAGTGCCAGGAAGCTCCCGACCATGAACGCCACGAGGATCCGCGACGCGACGCTGTTGCTCGCCGCGAGCAGGTAGGACAACAGGGTGATCAAGGCCCCCGCGAGCACCGCCCGGGCCAGGGTGGCCGCCCAGGCCCTGGTGCCGATCTTCTCCGCGATCCGGATCAGCACGTCGGACGGGCCGTGCGGCAGGGCACCGTCCACGGTCATGACGGCAAGCAGCACGCTGCCACCGACCAGATTGAACACCAGCGTCGTGGACCACAACAGCCCCAACCGCGACGGGCTCCGTTCGCTGTCAGGCTCCATGGCCGCGGCCACGGGGTCGAAGAAGTTCTCGGTGAACAACTCGGTTCGCCCCACGATGAGGAACACCAGGCCGATCGCGAATGCCACCGCACCCGCCACGGCACCGACACCCTCGCCCAGTTCCGGAGCGATCAGGCTCTCGACCACGCCCAGGGCGACGATCCCGAACACGATCGTCACGCCGGCGATGAACGCGGTGGTGACCTGCTCGATGACGGGCATGTCCAGACGCCGGCGCCCCTCGGCGACCGCACGCTGATAGACCTCGTCGGGGCTCGGTGCAACAGCCATCGGACCCACCCTCGGAACGACAACACCTGCCTCATTCGGGGAAAAGGCTACCTCCATGACCGTCGGGGATCGGGTCTGTGGGGGGTGGCCGTCCGTGATCCACGCGGACGGGGCCTCGTGATCCGGGGCGCCCAGACCTCCTGGGTGGGCGGCTGGCGTGCTGCGGCGGGTCGTCGAGGCGCCATGGGGGTCTTGACAGGCAATGCCGCGTCGGAGATCCTTGACGGGCTTCCTCCCAGACCCCGGGGAATGCCCTCCCGGACCCCGAGGTGCACGCGACCGGCCATGGCAGGCCGAGCCGGTCGAGTCGTCGCGATCGGGAGGAGCACCAATGGATCGGCAGCAGGGACCGACCCCCACGTGCCCGGTGTCGCCTGGCCATGCCCAGGCAGATGATCTGGCACGCGGCGCGGAGGAGATGCCATGAGCATCCTCCCCGGCCTGAGGCAGGCGCTGGTCGAATGGATGCTGGTCCGTCGGGATCGTCCGGCCATGCACGTCGCTGTCCCATGGCCGGCCTACGACGGCGATGCCGAGTCGTCGGCCGTCGAGTGCTGGTCGGTCGGCGAGGTGTTGTACGCCCTGTGGGACGACCCGCAGCCGGCACCGGACAGCGTCACCGCACTGTTGAAGCTGCCGGCAGGCGTCACGATCGGGCAGGTCGCACGACTGCTGTACGCCGTACGGGCGGACCGTCCCTCGTCCACCTACGGCGAGGTCGTCGAACGGCTCGCCCGCCTGCCCCGGTCCCAGGTCGCACGGCTGCTCGACGGGGTGGTCGACACCTTCCACGACCGGTGCCAGGCCACGACGGTCAGCACCCGGACCACGGATTCCACGAACGTCGCGCTCCGGCGATGAGCGACCCCGACCGCTGCACGGTGGCCCTGGCGGTGGCCGAGGCCCTGTCGTTGGTGTATCGCGAGGTCGATCCCGACGTGGCCCTCGCACGTGTGCGTGACTTCATCGGTGACGAGCCCGAGGTGTTGGCAGCCGCCCGCGACAGCTGCATCGACCACGACGGCGTCGACCGCCAGGTCGTCGCACGAGCCACCGACCTGCTGGCCACGGCGGCGATGCTTGCCCGTGGCCACGCCGTCACCACGGTGTCGCCGACCGACGCGACGAACCCCGACCCGAACCCCTGAATGCCTCGACGTCAGCTCGGCGACGGGTTTGCGCGCGGCGGTCATGGGTATCCCTGATGGTGGAACGCTCCTACCCGGAGGCAACGTGGACGTCCCGCCCCATGATCGGCGCGAGCGCCAGTCCGATCCGCGCGGCCGCCGTCACCGACTGACGGCGCTCGTGGATGATCGGGATGCCGCACGTGAACTGGTGGAACGGCTGTCCCTCGCCGGCATCGACGGCAGCGACATCCTGGTCGACGACCCGGGCCGTGCGCAGCCACCCTCCCGGGAGCGGGACCGCAGGACCGACGCCCGTGTCATGGCGCGACTGGCCCGACGTGGGGCCGTGGGGGCGTTCGTCGGCCTGGTTGCGGCCGTGCTCCTGCTCCTGCTCCTGGCCGGGATCGGTGCGAGCGTGTCCTGGTGGTGGGTGACGGGTGGGCTCGGACTGGGTGCGGCCGTGGGACTCGTCTCCACCCCGGTCATGGCCCCCGCCTGGGAGGCCGCGAACACGCCGGGCCCGGGCGTCCGGCGCGTGGTGGTCGACGACCTCGATGACCGGTCACTGCAACGGGTGCGCACGGTCATCGGGGACCTGCCGCGAGAACTCACCGTGGACTGACGACGGTCGCGTGTCGCACGGGCGACGGTTCCTGCACAGGATCCGACGGTGGGCCGGGGGTTTGGCTCCCGCGGGATGCGGGTATCCCCCGACGCGTCGCCTGCCGGACGGCGGTCGGTGCGTGCCCGAGACGCGATGCGAGGATCGACCAGTGCGGCAGCCCCACATCCGCGATCGTGGCGGGCGGTGGGCGCGGGCACTGGTGTGCTGGGTGCTCTTCGCCGCGACCGTCGTGGGGGCGTGGGGGATGCTGGGTCGTCCGGCCGGCGCGCGCCAGGAGGCCGGCACCTCGGCGCGGGCCGGCGAGTTCCTGTGGCAGCGGGACTGTGCGAGTTGCCACGGGGTCGCTGGACAGGGGACACGGTGGGCACCGGACCTCACCGGCCAGGGCGCTGCCGGCGTGTCCCTGGCGATCACCAGTGGACGCATGCCCCTGCCGGCCGACGCCGTCGGCCGTGACGACCCCCCGGCGCGCGAGCGACAGGTCCCCCGTGGCCCGGTCGTGTACACGCCGGAGGAGGTCGATGCCCTGGTGGCGCACGCCGGCCGGATCCTGTCTGGCCCCGAGGTGCCGCACGTCGACCTCTCGACCGCCGACCGCTCGGCAGGGGCCAGCCTGTTCCAACTGAACTGTGCCGCCTGCCACACCTGGTCGGGCCGGGGCGGTGCGCTCACCAGTGGCCAGGTGGCGGTCTCGTTGGTCGATGCCACCCCCGTCGAGGTGGTCGAGGCGATGCGGACGGGACCGGGCACGATGCCGGTGTTCGACGAGGCGACGCTGGACGAGCGCCAGGCCACGGACGTCACCGCGTACGTCGAGTACCTCGATCGGCCCAGGACTCCCCTCGGCCACCCCCTGTGGTTCATCGGGCCGGTCGCGGAAGGGATGGTCGCGTGGGTCGTGGGCCTGGTGGCACTGCTGCTGCTGGTCCGGTGGATCGGGGCGCGCACCCCAGCCCCGGGCTCTGGATCGGAGGACCACCGTGGCTGAATCCGGATCCGGAGACGGAGCGGCCGTGCGGAGGGTGCGGAGGACCGTGCTCGTGGCCTTCGCCGGCGCGACGCTCGGCGGGATCGGGTCCGTGGTGGCCTACGCGCTCGACCTCGGCCAACACTGGGTCGGGCTCGGGCTCGCCGTCGCATTCCTCGGGGTCGGCGGCGGACTCGTCGCCTGGGGGCACGGACTGATGCCCGGCGGGGGGGACGTCGAGGAGCGACCGCCGGTCGGGCCCCCCGCCGCCGACGAGCGTGCGGCGGGTGCGAGCCTGCGCGACCGAGGTGCCATGGTCGGCCGTCGAGGCTTGCTCGGTGGCGCCCTGGCGACCGCCCTGTCGGCCACCGGCCTTGCTGCGCTGGTCCCCACGCTGTCGCTGGGTCCCAGCCCCGGCGATGCCCTGCGCCACACGGCGTGGGCCGGTGCCGGGGCACAGCGGTTGGTCACCCGCGAGGGGCGGGCGGTGGCCGTCGACGAGCTCCAGGTGGGTGGCCTGCTGACGGTGTTCCCACGCGACCACGTCGGCGACGCCGACGCCCAGGCGGTACTGATCCGGCTCGCCGACGACGTGACCGTCCGGGCCCCGGCCGAGGTGTCCGCCACCGCCGCCGGTCACGTCGCCTACTCCAAGGTCTGCACGCATGCCGGCTGCCCCGTGGGGTTGTACGAGGCGATCGAGCAGCAACTGTTCTGCCCGTGCCACCAGTCGTCGTTCGACGTGGTCGAGGGTGCCCGTCCGCTGATGGGGCCGGCGGCCCGCCCGCTGCCCCAGCTGCCCCTGGGGGTCGACGACGAGGGCTTCCTGGTGGCCACCGGGGACTTCAGTGACGCCGTGGGGCCGGGATGGTGGTCACGGCCGTGATCGCGCGACTGGCGAGCTGGCTCGACCAGCGCCTTGGTGCGGCGCGGGCGGCCGAGGCGGGTGCGGGCAAGGTGTTTCCCGAGCACTGGTCGTTCCTGCTCGGCGAGATCGCCTTCTACGCCTTCGTCGTGCTGGTGGCCAGCGGCACGTTCCTCGCGATGTTCTTCGACAGCTCGCTCGTCCCCATCACCTACGAGGGCTCGTACGCCCCCTTGCACGGCGCGGAGGTCACGCCCGCCTTCGCGTCGGTGCTCGACATCAGCTTCGACGTGCCGGCCGGCCTGCTCGTGCGCCAGGTCCACCACTGGGCGGCGCTGGTCTTCGTCGCCGCCATCGTGGTGCACCTCCTGCGGATCTTCTTCACCGGTGCCTTCCGCCGACCCCGCGAGGTCAACTGGCTGGTCGGCGTGACCCTGCTGGGCCTGGCGATCCTGGAAGGGTTCGCCGGCTACAGCCTCCCCGACGACCTCCTGTCCGGCACCGGACTGCGGGTCGGCTACAGCATCACCCAGTCGGTCCCCGTGGTCGGGGACCACCTCGCCTTCCTGGTGTGGGGGGGCGAGTACCCCGGCACCGAGATCGCCAGCCGCCTGTTCATCGGCCACGTGTGGATCCTCCCGGCTGTCATGGGCGCGCTGATCGCCGGCCACCTGCTGCTGGTCGTCCGCCAGAAGCACACCCAGTTCCCGGGTCCGCGCCGGACCGAGGACAACGTGGTCGGCGAGCGCCTGTGGCCCACCTACCTGGCGAAGTCGGTCGGGCTGCTCTTCCTGGTCACGGGCGTGATGGTCCTCCTGGGAACCCTGTTCCAGGTCAACCCGGTGTGGTTGTACGGGCCGTACGACCCCGCGGCGGTCACGACCGGGGCGCAGCCGGACTGGTACATGGGCTGGCTCGAGGGGGCCCTCCGGCTGACCCCGTCGGTCGCGTTCCGGGGATTCGGCGTCGAGGTCCCCAACGTGTTCCTGCCCGGCGTCCTGCTGCCCGGGCTGACCTTCGCCGGCCTGTACGCCTACCCGTTCGTCGAGCAGTGGTGGACGGGCGCGGCCGACCGGGAGCACCACCTCCTCCAACGTCCCCGCGACCACCCGCACCGCACGGCGTTCGGCGTTGCGGTCGTCACGTTCTACGTGTCCCTGTTCGTCGGCGGGTCCAACGACGTGCTCGTGGCCCAGACCGGCTGGGACATCGCGGTGGTCATCAACGTGATGCGCGCCATGGTGGTCGTGCTCCCGCTGGTCGCCTGGTGGGTGACGCGTCGCCTCTGTCGACAGTTGCAGGCCGATGACGTGCACGCCGGGCAGGTCGAGCGCATCCGTGAACGTGTCCCCGACGCGTGATGCGGTGGCACGAACGGCTTCGGTGGTCCCGGGCCGGGGACGCGGCGACGTGGCCGGCAGTCCTCATGGTGGGCCGGCGATGCCGGGTGGGTCGGCCGGCGTGGGACCCGGGACCGGTCGAGGCGTCCCGCCCCCCGGGGCGAGCGCGTGACGTCGCTCGTCGGCCCGGAGCCACCGCACGACCGCGACTGTGCAGGTGGCCAGGTAGGCCATCCCCCCCGGGACCCACAGGATCGCCGCGGCCAACTGCTGGTCCTGCAGCGGGGTCAGTCCCCACGCGGTGGTCGTCGGCAGGTGCCCGGCGTACCACGCGGTGGGGGCGAAGGTCATGCCGGCCGCGAGGGCGGTCGCGGCCAGCGCCGCGACGAAGGCCGCCAGCCCGGCCGCGGCGACGGGGGTCGTCCGGCTGGTCCCGACCGCGATCCAGAAGGGGACGGCGGCGACGAGCAGGCTGACGTGCTCGAGCGCATGCACCGCTCCGGACTGCAGGCTGGCGGCGTAGAGGCCGGGGAGGTGCCACACCAGCATGACGCCCACGTGCAGTCCGAGCGCCAGGACCAACCCGAGCGGGGCCACGCGTCGCAGGGTCCGTGCGACGGGGGGCGCCACCCGACGTCGCCACGCCAGCGGTACCAAGTGCAGCGCTACGACATGTGTCCGTCCTGCCACGAGCAGGGGTGCCGCCAGGAGTGCCAGCAGCAGGTGCTGGACCATGTGGGCGGACAGCAGCGCCGCGCCGAGGGTGTCCAGCGGCGACAGCACCGCCACTCCGAGCACCACGATCCCCGCGACGAAGGCGGCGACGCGGGAGGGGGAGATGCCGGCGCCATGCCGGCGCATCCACAGTCGCCGCACCACCCGCGCGTACAGCACGACCAGGCCCAGCAACCCGACGGTGATCCCGAGGTCGGGTCGCCACGTCGCGAGCCAGGTGGCAGGGGTGGGGGCGAGGTCGGCGACTGGCGACGACGCCACTCCCATGGCCATCGAGGCGAGCGAGCCGGTCGTCATGTCAGCGCCCCGCCCAGGCACGGGTCGATGACCATGACCGGGACCCACTCGACCACGATGAGCACCAGGTTGAACACGTTCAGCACGATCGCGAACCACCCGAGGAGGTGGGCGGCACGGACGCGCGCCGACGGATCATCGGCGCGCACGACCCGCCAACCCGCCCAGAGGGCGTGTGCCGCGAGCGCGAAGGTCACGACGGTCAGGACGTGGAACGGCCACAGTTGGCCGGTGGCGCACGCTCTGCCCACGCTCCACGCCATCCCGACCAGGTGCACCATCCAGGCGAGGATCCCACCGAACAGGGCATGCGTGAGCCAGGGACCGGACGTCCCGGTCGCCTGACGGTCCTCGGCCGTGTCGGACACGTCACCCCCTCGCGAGCAGGTTCGGCAGCAGGTACAGCGAGGCGTACACGAAGACCCACACCCCATCGACGAAGTGCCAGTAGATCGACGCGGTCGACACCTCCACGTCGTCGTCGGGTCCGTAGGCACCTCGACCGAGTCGCACCAGCACGTACAACCACACGACCATCCCCACCGCGACGTGGGCCCCGTGCAGGTTCAGGATGGTCCACCACAGCGAGGCGTAGGCGTTGTCGGACCAGAGGAACTCGTCGGGCGTGACGGCGACGAACTCGTGCACGTGCGTGCCGAGGAAGAAGGCTGCTGCTCCCAGGGTCACGAGCAGCCAGGCCCACGTGCGCCGGCGGTCCCCGCGCCGCAGGGCACGCTCGCACGCCCACACCGAGGCGCTCGTGGACAGCAGCACCATGCTGCGGACCGCGGAGAAGCCGAGCTCGGGCAGCGCGATCCCCTCGGGTGGCCACTGGGGGGTACGGGCCCACGTGTAGAACCACGCGAACAGGATCACCGCGAACAGCACCCCCTCGGTCACCGCGAGCAGGATCACGCCCCAGAAGGCCAGGGACCGGCCGCGCGCGGGCTGGAGCCGGCTCCGCTGGACCACCTCTGCCAGGGCGTCGCCCATCACGATCCCTCCCGGGGCCAGAACCACGCACCGACGGACACGACCAGGAGCCCGCACGCGGTGAGCACCAGGTTCGCTGACCGCAACAGCATCGCGATCGACAGGAGGGTCAACACCAGCGCCACCAGCAGCGGGGCGAACGACGGTCCGGGCATCGTGCGGACCTGCTGCGGATCGCCCTCGGGACCAGCGGTCAGCGCCACCTCGTGGTGCAGGTCCGGCGGTGCCAGGGCGAGGTCGTCGTCGGTCGCCAGTGCGAGTGCCCCCGAGTCGTCGGGCGTCGTGCGGCCCGCCCACAGCGGGTACCGGTCCCGCACGATCGGCAGGCGTGCGAAGTCGTGGTCGGGGGGCGGCGAGCTGGTGGCCCACTCCAGGGTGCCCGCGCCCCACGGGTTCGGGCCGGCCTCCGGTCCGTTGCGCCAGCTCCACAACAGGTCGCCCAGCACCACCAGCAGGCCGAGGCCGAAGACGTAGGACCCGATCGTGGCGAGCAGGTTGGGCACCTCGAAGCCCAGCCCCGGCTCGTAGGTGGCGATCCGGCGGGTCATCCCCCACAGGCCCGCCCAGTGGAGCGGCATGAAGGTGAGGTTCACGCCGACGAAGGTCGTCCAGAACCCGAGTCGGGCGACGCCCCGGTGGGTCCGCCGGCCGGTCAGCTTGGGGAACCAGTAGTACAGCCCGGCCAACAGCCCGAAGACGACCGCGCCGGCCTGCAGGTAGTGGAAGTGGGCCACCACGAAGTGGGTGTCGTGGGCGAGCGAGTCGAACGGCACCAGCGCCACCATGACGCCCGTGATCCCCCCGATGAGGAACAGCAGCATCTCGCCCATCGCCCAGAGCATCGGGCTGTCCCACCGAGGGCGGCCGAGCCAGATCGTCGCGAGCCAGGCGAAGAACTGGATGCCGCTCGGGACCACGACGACCAGGGACACCGCCGAGAAGAACGACGTGGTCAGCTGGGGCAGGCCGGCCACGAACATGTGGTGCACCCACAGTCCGAAGCTGATGAACGCCGTGGCGAGCATGGCCGCGACCACCCAGGCGTAGCCCACCAGCCGGCGGCGGGTGAACACCGGGATGATCGTCGACACGATGGCGGTGGACGGCAACAGCTGGATGTAGACGATCGGGTGGCCCCAGAACCAGAACAGGTGCTGCCACAGCAGCGGGTCCCCGCCGGCCGACGGGTCGAAGAAGCGCATGTCCAGGGCCCGGGACAGCTCCAGCATCAGGGGTGCCACGGTGAACGACGGGAACGCGAACAGGATCATGAACGCGATCGCGACGATCCCCCACACGAACACCGGGATCCGGCTGACGGTCATCCCCGGTGCCCGCAGCTTGAACGTCGTCACCAGGAAGTTGATGGCGCCCGCCGTGGTCGACAAGCCCAGGAAGATCACGCCGATCGCGTAGAAGTCCATGTCACGGCCGGGGCTGAACTCGTCCAGGACGAGTGGGCTGTAGGCGAACCAGCCGCCGTCGGGGACGTCCCCGGTGACGAAGCCCGCGTACATGAACAGGCCGGCGAACAGGAACACCCAGTAGCTGAACATGTTGAGCCGGGGGAAGGCCATGTCGCGGGCCCCGATCATCAGCGGCAGGAAGTAGTTCGCGAAGGCCGACTCCGCCGGGACCATGAACAGCAGCATCATGGTGGTCCCGTGCATCGTGAACAGCTCGTTGTACTGCTCGGGGCTGAGCACCCCGGCCTCGGGTCCGATGAGCTGCGTGCGCATCAGCAGCGCCTGGACCCCACCCAGGAACAGGAACACGGCGGCCGTGACGAGGTAGCGACGCCCCACGCGCTTGTGGTCGACCGAGGACAAGAACCCGAGGATCCCCGGCTGGTCCCCCCAGGCGGCGGCCAGCCGCTCGGTCGTGGTCGCCGTCGTGGTCATCCCAGCCCCAACAGGTAGGCGACGAGCGCGTCCAGTTCCTCGTCCGGCAGGTCCTGGGGTGGCATGCGTGCCCCACCCTTGATGGACTGGGCGTTGTCGATCCAGGCCCGCAGGTTGGACTCGTCGAGCGGCAACGTCCCCGCGGCGATCTCGTCACGGGTCGCCAGGTGGGTGAGGTCCGGTCCGACGTCGCCCTCCTCTGCCACGCCGCGGATGGTGTGGCATCCCACGCAGCTCCTGGCGAGGAACACCTCCCGTCCCCGCACCTCCTCGGGTCCCTCGGGCGCCTGGGCGGGGCGGGTCTGGCCGTCGGCCCAGGCGGCGAAGTCGTCCGGCTCCTGGGCGACGATCCGCATCCGCATGCGGGCGTGCTGCATCCCGCAGAACTCCGCACAGGCCCCCTCGTACACGCCGGGTTGGTCCGCGGACAGCGTCAGGCTGGTCACGCGACCCGGCACCATGTCGACCTTGCCTGCCAGCTGCGGCACGAAGAAGCTGTGGATCACGTCCTCCGAGCGGAGCCGGAAGTCGACGTCGGTGTCAGTCGGGACATGGATCTCGTTGGCCGTCGCGAAGGGCTCGACCCCGGGCACCTGCCGGTAGGTCACCTCCCACCAGAACTGGTGGGCCACGACCTCCACGACCAGGTCGCCGGTCGGAGGTGGCCGCGACATCGTCCAGACGCCCAGCACGAACAATCCGGTCAGCACCACGCCCGGTAGCACGATCCCGCCGCCCAGCACCAGTCCACGCTCCACCGGATCGGGGTCGAGCTCGTCCCGGCCGGCGTCGAGGTCGTCCCCACGTCCCGGCCGTCGTACGGCGACGACCCAGGTGGCCACGACCAGCAGCGCCACGGCGCCACCGGCGATGACCAGGATCTCCGTGACGTCGAGGATCCGCTCCGCCTCGGGGCCCCGCGGCGCGAGCCCGCCCCGGGCACACCCCGCCAGCACCACTGCCAGTGCCACCGTTCCGACGGCCGCCATGACTGGCCGCTGTCGCATCCTCGGACCCTTCGTCGCGCACGACGCGACGGCCCCGGCCGTGGCGCGGGGCGACCGCCACGCACCCGATCATCCCCGGCAGGCGCCCACGGCAAACATGGCGCCTCCGGGGCGGAGACGGACCGGGCGAGCAGCAGCGTTTGCCGTGGCGCCATCGCGGGAAGCCCGGCCGCACCCGTCGTCGTCCACAGGATCGGCATGTTCGCGACCTGGCTGTTGGCCGTCGCCGGCCTGTCGCTGGTCGTGGCGTTCGCGGCTCGCCGCCTCGACGAGATCCCGGTGTCCGCGCCATTGGCGGCCGTGGTCCTGGGGGCCGTCCTCGGCCCGGAGGGGCTGACGTTGCTCGTCGCCCCGGACCACGCGGTCCTGCTGGAATCGACCCGGATCCTGCTGGCGATGACCCTGATGACCGTGGCGCTGCGGCACCCACTCGACGTGATGCGGCGACGCTCCGGCGGGGTCGCCCTGCTGGTGCTCGTCGTCATGCCGGTGATGATGCTCGTGGCGGCCGGCGTGGCCGCCGTGCTGCTCCCGCTCGGCGCCGGCCTGTGCCTGCTGCTCGGGGCCTGCCTCGTCCCCACCGATCCGGTCCTGGCCTCCGGCGTCGTGGAGGGGCACCGGGCGGAGGACGACGTCCCCGATCGCCTGCGGCAACTGCTCGGCCTGGAGTCGGCGGTCAACGACGGCCTCGCGCTGGTGCTGGTCGTGGTCACCGCCGCGGTCGCCGGAGTGGTCTCGTGGGACGTGGTGCTCACGCGGGGGATCGTGGGCGTACTCGGCGCGCTGGTGGTCGGCGCCGCCCTCGGGTGGGTCGCCGCGCGGGCACTGCGTGCCCTGGTACGCCACGAGTACGGCGACGACAGCACGGTGCCGCTGCTCACCCTGGTCTTCTCGCTGTTCGTCCTGGGCCTGGCACAGCTGCTGGGCCTCGACGGCATCCTGGCCATCTTCGCGGCCGGCGTGGTCTACAGCGCCGGCATCGGCGAGGGCGAGCGGGTGGCACAGCACCGCGTGGAGGAGGGCGTCGATCGCCTGCTCGCCCTGCCCGTGTTCGCGTTGTTCGGCGTCATGCTGCCAGTCGACGCCTGGGTCGACCGCCCGGTCGTGGCCGTGCTGGCGCTCGGTGTCCTGGTCCTGCGTCGTCTGCCGGTCGTGTACCTGTTGCGCCGGCGCCTGGGCATCGATCGCGTCGGGGCGACCTGGCTCGGCTGGTTCGGGCCGATGGGCGTGGCATCGATCTTCTACCTGTTGGAGGCCGAGGAGTTCGGCGGTCCGGAGGACCTGTGGGTCCACGGGTCGGCCGTGGTCGCCGCGAGCGTCCTCGTGCACGGCACCACGACGGGCGTGGGACGACGCCTGCTTCGCGAGCGCACGGGCGACCGGGACGTCCGCGACTCCACGACGACCGGTGCCCGGGGCTCGTGACGCCGCCGGGACGTGGCGTCGCTGCACCTTGGTGCTGTCCCGTGGCCAGCGTCCGCCCCGGGAACCGACTCAGTCGGAGGCGCGGCCGGCCAGCCACGTCGCCGTGGCGCCCGCCGCGGCACCGATCGCCGCGAGCACTCCGAGGTCCCGGCGGGACAGGCCACGATCGTCGTCGGTGGGCGACGCGTCCTCGGGTCGCGACGTCGTGGGACCGGCCGGACCCGTCGTCGAGGCGAGGTCGAGCACCTCGGCGAGGTGGAGGGGACGGCGGGGACGTGGACCGTCCTGCAGGTGGGCGACCTGGGTCCGGCAACTGAAGCCGTTGGCGACGACCAGGGTGTCGTCGGGGACGGCCCGGACGGCCGGGAGCAGCTTGCGCTCACCGGCCGCCACCGACACCTCGTGGTGCTCACCGGCCTGGAAGCCGAACGACCCCGCGAGTCCGCAGCACCCCGCGTCCAGTTCCTCCCAGTCCAGCCCGAGGCCGTCGAGTGCGGCTGCCTCGCCGGCCATCTCCAACGCCCCCTTGTGGTGGCAGTGCCCGTGCACGATGGCGCGCCGGTCCAGCGACGGCCAGTCGTGGCCCTGCTCGTCGAGGAACTCGCCGAGCATGAAGGTCGACTGGGTCAGCCGGCGGGCGTCGTCGTCGTGCGGGAGCATCTTGGGGAGCTCGTCGCGGAAGGTCGCCACGCACGACGGCTCCATGCCGACCACGGGGATGCCGGCTGCGACGTCGTCACGGAACTCCGCGACCAGGGCCTCCAACCGTCGACGGGCGAGTCCGAGGAAGCCGTAGTCGTAGAGCGGTCGACCGCAGCACAGGCGTCGACGAGGGACCCGGACGTGGTGGCCCGCGCGCTCGAGCACCCGCACGGTGGCGCGGCCGACGTGTGGCTCGAAGCGGTCCACGAAGGTGTCGGGGAACAGGATCACCGGCGGGCCGTCGGGATTGGCGGGCTCCCGGTCGGCGAACCACGATCGGAAGCTGCGGTGGGCGAAGCGCGGCGCCGGGCGACGCCGCGTGACCCCTGCCACGCCCTTGGCGAGGTCGCCCAGCAGCGGTGCACCGAGGGCGGCATTCGCCAGCCCGGGTGCCAGGGCACCCACAGCGGCCCACCGGTCGATCAGCCCCAGGGCGTAGTGCACGCGTGGGTGGAGCCGCCCGGCGTAGTGGTGGTGGAGGAACTCCGCCTTGTAGGTGGCCATGTCCACGTTCACCGGGCAGTCGGTCTGGCAGCCCTTGCAGGACAGGCACAGGTCCAGCGCCTCGCGCACCGAGTCGTCGCGCCAGCCGTCCAGGTCGCTGTCCGGTTGCAGCATCTCGAACAGCAGCCGTGCACGCCCACGCGTCGAGTGCTGCTCCTCGTGGGTGACCATGTAGGACGGGCACATGGTCCCGGCGCCGTCGTCACGTCGGCAGGTCCCGACGCCGACGCAGCGCAGGGCGGCACGGTGGAAGTCGCCGTCGTCGTCGGGGTAGGCGAACGCGAGGTCGTCGGGGTGCCACGGTCGGTGGTCGGCGCCCAGGCGAAGGTGTTCGTCGACCCCGTCGGCGTCCACGACCTTGCCGGGGTTCATCCGGTTGTCGGGGTCCCACACGTGCTTGAACGTGTGGAAGGCCGCCATCAGCTCGTCGTCGAACATCCGGTCGAGCAACTGCGCCCGCTGTTGCCCGTCGCCGTGCTCGCCGGACAGCGAGCCGCCGTGGGCCGCCACCAGGTCGGCGGCCTCGTCCAGGAACGTGCGGTACTGCGCGACGCCGGCGGCCGAGCGCAGGTCGAAGTCGATCCGGCAGTGCAGGCAGCCGTCCCCGAAGTGGCCGTAGAACGAGGCGTCGTAGCCGTGCTCGTCCAGCAGGGATCGGAGCTCGCGCGTGTAGGCCCCCAGGTCGTCGGGATGTACCGCCGAGTCCTCCCACCCGGGCCAGTGGTCGTCACCGCGGAAGTGTGCGGTCACGCCCAGGCCGGCCTCGCGCGCTGCCCAGACGACCTCGATGTCGTCCGGGTCGGTGTACAGGTGCATGGACGGGCCGCCGTCGGCGCTGCGGCGCAGGTCCTCGGCGAACGCGCGTGCCTCCTCGGGCGTGTCGGCCGCGAACTCGCACAACAGCCATCCACCGCCGTCGGGCAGGTAGGGGATGGCCCGGGCGTGCTCGCCCTTGTCGCGCATGTTGTCCACCAGGTGCTGGTCGATCCCCTCCAGGGCGACCAGTCCGTCGGCATGGCGGACCTGGGCGACCGCGTCGGCCGCCGCGTGGACGTCGTCGTGGCCCAGGACCAGCATCGTGCGTTCCGCCGGGGCATGGTGGAGGCTGAGCCGGGCACGCAGGACCGTCGCACAGGTCCCCTCGCTGCCGACCAGCGCCCGGGCCACGTTCGCGTCGCCGTCGACGCCCAGCGCTCCCAGCGAGTAGCCGGAGATCGGTCGCGGGATGTCCGGGTAGCCCGTGCGGATCGCGTCGGCATGCCGGTGGCGCAGGTCGTCGAGCTCCCCGTACACCCGGCCCAGGGCGTCGTCCCGGGCGGCCAGGCGGCGGAAGTCGGCGTCGCTCGTCGGTCCCACCCAGGTCCGCGTCCCGTCGGCCAGCACGACCTCGAGCGCCTCGACGCTGTCCTGGACGCGGCCGTACCGGAAGGCCTGCGCGCCACACGAGTCGTTGCCGATCATGCCACCGATGGTGCAGCGGTTGTGGGTCGACGGGCGGGGTCCCCACGTCAGGTCGTGCGGGGCGATCCGGTCGAGCAGGTCGTCCAGCACCACCCCGGGTTGCACGAGCGCCGTGCGGCCCGCGACGTCGACCTCCTCGATGGCGTCGAGATGGCGAGAGCAGTCCACGACGACGGCGGTGTTGCAGGCCTGTCCGGCAAGGCTGGTGCCGCCACCCCGCATCGTGACGGGCGCGCCGTGGTCGCGGCACACCTCGTGCACGGCGACGACGTCGTCGAGGCTGCGTGGCGTGATCACGCCGATCGGCACCTGCCGGAAGTTCGAGGCGTCGGTGGCGTACAGGTGGCGACTGCCCGGGTCGAAGCGCACCTCGCCCTCGATCGCGCTGCGCAGGGCGAAGGCCAGTGCCTGCTGGTCGTCGTCGTCCAGGGGAAGGGTCGTTCGTGGGTCGAGGGCGGTCATGTTCGCTCCGTGGGATGCGCCGGGGGCGGGGGCCTGCCATTGGCGAGTTGGTCGGCCGCCGACCGGTCCAGCTCGAGGCCGTGCCCGGGGCGGTCACGGTCGGGGCGCAGTGCGCCGTCGATCGGCTCGAGTCCACCGCGGAGCACCACCGACTCGATTCGGACATGGTCGTGGAACCACTCCAGGTGGCGGAACCGGCGGGTGGCACAGCCGGCGTGGGCGGCCAGGTTCGGGGCACAGTGGGCCGACAGGTCGAGCTGGTGGGCCCAGGCGAGCCCTGCCGCGTCGAACCAGCCCGTGAAGCCGCCGCACCGGGTGACGTCGGCCTGCAGGCAGTCCACGGCGCCGGCCTCGAGCAGGTCCCGGAGGCGGAAGGCGTCCCAGCCGTACTCGCCGGCCGCGACGTCCATGCCCGCGGGGCTCCGCCGCCGGACGCGTGCCAGTCCGTCGCGGTCGTCCGACGAGACCGGCTCCTCGTGCCAGACGACGCCGGAGTCGGCGAAGTCCTGCGACGCCCGCACGGCCTGCTGGACCGTGTGGGCGCCGTTGGCGTCCACCATCAGCGCCGGCGTGTCCCCGATGACCTCGCGGACGGCGGCCACGCGTGCCGGGTCCCGTCCCGGGTCGCGGCCGACCTTCATCTTCACACGGGGAATCCCCCGGTCGACCCAGCCGGCCAGCTGCCTGGCGACGTGGTCCACGTCGTGGTTGGTGAAACCACCCGACCCGTAGACCGGTGCGGCGTCGCGCGCACCACCCCACAGGTCGACCAGCGAGCTGTCGAGCAGCCGTGCACGCGCGTCCCACAGCGCGACGTCCAGCGCCGACACGGCGAGGGCACCGATCCCGGGACGGCCGGCGTTGCGCAGCGCAGCCACCATGTCGAGCCAGCGTGCCCGTACGTCCAGTGCGTCCGCGTCGACCAGCACCCCCGCGAGTTCGTCGCGGACGAGGGTGGCCACGGCCGTGGGGCCGTAGGTCCAGCCCAGGCCGGTGACGTCCCCCGCCGTGACCTCGGCGACCACCATCGTGGTCGAGTCCCAGGTGTGGGTGCCGTCCTGCTCGCGTGTCGTGGTGGTCGGGAACGTCCAGGGGGCGACGTCGACGTCACGGATCCGTGGCCGGGACGCGACGGGCACGTCAGGACCGCATGCGAACGAGGAAGTCCTGCACCCGTTCGCGTGCGCCCGTGCTGATGATCCCGGCGGCGTCGCGGTCACCGCCGAGCAGCGCCTTGACCAACGACTCGACCTGGTCGGATTCGACGTGTGGCGGGATCGGCGGGACGTCGGGGTCGACCCGGGCCTGGACCACGGTCGGGCGGTCGGCCGACAGGGCCCGGTCCCAGGTGGGGCCGACGGCGTCGGGGTCGTCCAGGTGGTGCCCGGCGAGCCCGAGCGACTCGGCGAAGGCGACGAAGTCGACCCGGGGCACCTCCTGGGTCTCCTCCAACTTGGGGAAGCCGCCCATCGCGCGCATCTCCCAGGTCACCTGGTTGAGGTCCTGGTTGTCGAGCACCAGCACGACCAGTCGGGGATCCTCCCACTCCCGCCAGTACTTGGCGATGGTGATCAGGACGTTCATCCCGTTCATCTGCATCGCCCCGTCGCCGACCGTGGCGATGACCGGTCGACCGGGATGGGCGAACTTGGCCCCGACCGCGTGGGGCATGGCCGGCCCCATCGTCGCCAGCGTCCCGGACAGGGAGGCGCGCATGCCCTCGCGCAGCCGCAGGTCGCGGGCGAACCAGTTGGTCCCCGAGCCGGAATCGGCCGTGATGATGACGTCGTCGGGGAGCCGGGAGGACAACTCCCAGTAGACCCGCTGGGGGTTCAGGGGATCCGCGTCGACCATGGCCCGGCGCTCGACCAGGTCCCACCACTGGGCGACCTCGCCCTCGAGCTTGTCGCGCCAGGACCGATCGACCTTGCGCTCGATGCGGGGCAGGAGCCGTCGCAGGGTCAGGGCCGCGTCCCCGACGAGGTTGAACTCGAAGGGGTAGCGCAGGCCGATGTTGTGCGGGTCGATGTCGATGTCGATGGCCCGGGCCTGGTCGAGTCCGGGCAGGAACTGCGTGTAGGGCATGTTCGAGCCTATGCACAGGAAGGTGTCGCACTCGTCCATCAACGTCCACGAGGGCTTGGATCCCAGCAGGCCGATCGGGCCCGTGACCCAGGGGAGGTCGTCGGGCAGCACGTCCTTGCCCAGCAGTGCCTTGGCGACGCCGGCGCCCGTCAGCTCGGCCAGTTCACGGACCTCCGCGGCAGCGCCACGTGCACCCTGGCCGACCAGGACGGCGACCCGTTCCCCCGCGTTGACCAGCTCGGCTGCCGCGTCCAGCGCGTCGTCGGGTGGGCTGATCTCGGGCTCGACGACCCCGCGGCTCGACGGGACCATCTTGAAGGCGTGGCTCGGGGCCACGTACTCCTGCTCCTGGACGTCGATCGGGACCACGATCGCGGTGACGGTCCGGCGAGTCAGGGCCGTGCGCATGGCGCGGTCGACCGCCAGCGGCAGCTGTTGGGGCGAGGTGACCTCGACCAGGAACGCCCCGGCGACGTCCTTGTACAGGTTTGTCAGGTCCACCTCCTGTTGGTAGGAGCCACCGCGGGCCGTGGTCGCCTGGGCGCCGACGATCGCCAGGACCGGCTGGCGATCGAGCTTGGCGTCGTACAGCCCGTTGAGCAGGTGGATCGCCCCCGGGCCCGACGTGGCGAGGCACACGCCCACCTGGCCGGTGAACCGGGCATGTCCGGAGGCCATGAAGGCCGCCAACTCCTCGTGCCGAGCCTGCACGAAGCGCGGTCCGTCCGCCCGCTGCATCGCCGCGTGGATGCCGTTGATCCCGTCGCCGGGATAGCCGAACATCCGATCCACCTCCCACTCACGCAGGCGCTGGAGCAGGGCATCGGCGACGGTGGTGGTCATCCGGGACTCCTTGTCGCGGTTCGGTTCGGGCGCTTGGGGCTGGGCCTGCCCGGCGGGTCGACGGCCCGTTCGGGGGCTTCCCGAGCCGATGACACGACAAACATGTCCCGATGACCGCCCCGCCGCGACGACGTGTGGGCCCGGGGCGATCCGGATGTGTAGCCCGGGGCACGAACGGGCACGGTGAGGTGCGAGCGCTCCGAGGAGGTCCACATGCACCCGACGGGTTGGTTGACGTTGGCGCTGGACTGGGGCGAGGCCGGCCTGACCGTCGTCACGGTCGTGGGGCTGTACGCCCTGACCATCCTGGCCAGTCGGTTGCTCGGGCAGCGGCAGTTCTCGTCGCTGTCGAGCTACGACCTGGCGTTCACGTTCGCCCTGGGGGCGATCATCGGTCGTGGGGTGCTGGTCGTCACCAACCTGTCGGGGGCGGCACTGGCGCTGGTCACGATGTTCGTGTTGCACGCCGGCCTGGGGTGGCTGCACCACCACGTCGAGGCGGTCCACCGGTTCACGCAGAACCGGCCGATCCTGGTTGTGGCCGACGGAGAGGTGCTGTCGGCCGGGCTGCGACGGGCACGGATGAGTCGGACCGAGCTGCGGCAGTGCCTGCGCAGCCACGGCGTCGGCAGCCTGGACGAGGTCCGGGCCGCGATCCTCGAGCGCAGCGGTGAGGTCAGCGTCGTGCCCGTGGCCTCGCGACTCGACCATGCCCTGCTCACGGAGGTCGTGGGCGCCCGTGAGCTCGCACCATCGGAGTGACGGGGAGGGGCGGACCAGCGCTCGTCCCGCCCGGTCGGGGAGAGGTGTTGCCGTCGACACGGGAACGGACATGGACGACTACCCGGACATCGCGGAGCTGGCGCTGGTCGGCGACTGCCACTCGGCTGCCCTGGTCGGGCTCGACGGCGGGGTCGAGTGGTGCTGCTTCCGGCGCTTCGACGCCCCGCCGGTGTTCGCCCCTCTGCTGGATCGCCGACGAGGTGGACGGTGCCTGGTCACGACCGTGGGGGAGCACACGACCACGCGTGCCTACGAGCCGGACACGAACGTGCTCCGCACGACGTTCGAGGCGCCGGACGGCGTGCTGGAGGTCGTCGACGCCTTCGTGGTGGACGACACGCGGGCCAGTGGGTCGACGGGCGAGGTCGAGCCGCACATGCAGCTGGTGCGCTGGGCACGGTGCGTGGAGGGACGCGTCGAGCTCGAGGTCGACGTGCAGCCTCGCTTCGAGTACGGGCTCACGAGGCCGCGGATCGACCTTGTGGACGACGGACTGGTCACGGTGACCGGTGGTCCGGACGCACTGGTCGTCACATCGGACTTGCCCTTGGAGTCGGCCGACGCCACCGGCTGCGTGGCCCGCGAACGCCTCACGACCGGCGACGTGCGCTTCCTGAGCATCGAGTACCAGCGTCCGCACCAGTTGGAGGTGCGGCCACGCTCGCGCGACGAGATCGAGCAGCGACTCGACGGGACCCGGCGGTTCTGGCGACGCTGGTCGTCGCGGATCGGTTACGACGGTCCCCATCGCGACGCCGTGGTCCGCAGCGCCCTGGTCCTGAAAGCACTCACCAACGCGCCGACAGGTGCCATCGTGGCCGCCCCGACCACATCGCTGCCGGAAGCACCGTCCGGCGGACGGTCCTGGGACTACCGCTACACGTGGCTGCGCGACACGGCGCTGATCCTGGATGCCCTGTTCGCACTCGGCCTGGTCGACGAGGGCGAGGCGTTCGCGGCCTGGTTGCAACGCACGACGGCCGGTCGGGCCCACGACCTGCAGCCGTTGTACGGGGTCGGTGGCGAACGGCTCCTGCACGAGTGGGAACTGGACGGCCTGGCCGGCTATCGGTCGGCTCCCGTCCGGATCGGCAACGCCGCCTCCCAGCAGTTCCAACTGGACGTCCACGGCGAGCTGGTCGACGCGGTGTGGCGCCTGCATCGGCACGGCGGACAGGTGGACCGTGGGCTGTGGGCGTTCGTCAAGGAGGTCGCGGACGTCATCACCGAACGATGGGACCAGCCCGACCAGGGCATCTGGGAGGTCCGCGGCCGTCCCCGGCACTTCGTGTCGTCCAAGGTCTTCGCCTGGATCGGCCTCGCCCGTGCCGCCTCCATGGCGACTGACCTGGAACCGGACCTGGACACCACGGAGTGGGAGGACGCCGCCGCGGCCGTCCGCAACGACGTGGCGGAGCGCGGGGTGGATCCCGACAGCGGGGCGCTGACGCGCTCGTACGACGACGATGCGGCCGACGCGGCCAACCTGGTCGCGGTGCTCGAGGGCTTCCCGGACGAGGACGGGTCGATCCTGCCCGCGACGGTCGACCGGGTCCTCGAGGAGTTGTCGGCGGCCGAGGGGTTGGTCCACCGCTACCGGGTCGACGACGGGATCGACCACGATGAGGGGGCCTTCGTGATCTGCTCGTTCTGGCTGGTCTCGGCGCTGGCCGCCGTGGGCGAGGTCGAGCGGGCCCATGAGCGGTTCACGGCGATCCTGGACCACGCCAACGACGTGGGACTGCTGAGCGAGGAGGTCGATCCCGACGACGGCGCGCTGCTGGGCAACTTCCCCCAGGCATTCAGCCATGCTGGCCTGGTCCAGGCGGCACTGGACCTCGCCGCTGCGGACGGGCGGGGAGCCGCATGACGACGCCGGACCTGGTCGACGCCCGGTGGATGTTTCCGGAGCGTCCGGGGCGGGGTACCCCCCGGGTGGTCGAGAGGGAGAGATGCCATGCACGAACACGAGACCGTCGTCGTGACCGGTGCCTCGGCAGGGGTGGGGCGTGCGGTCGCCGTCCGCTTCGCCCGCGACGGGTGCCGGGTGGGCCTGCTCGCACGTGGACGGGCCGGCCTGGAGGGTGCCTCCCGCGAGGTCCGCGACGCCGGGGGGCAGGCCCACCCCGTGGTCACCGACGTCGCGGACCCCGCGGCGGTCGAGGCAGCCGCCGACGAGGTCACGGACCGGTTCGGTGACATCGACGTGTGGGTCAACAACGCCATGGTCACGGTCTACGGCCGGTTCTGGGACCTGTCGCCGGAGGAGTTCCAACGGGTGGTCGAGGTCACGTTCCTCGGGTCAGCCTGGGGCCTGCAGGCGGCCCTCCGCCGGATGCGTCCGCGCGACGAGGGGACGATCGTGCAGGTCGGCTCGGCCCTCGGATCCAGGGGCATCCCCCTGCAATCGGCCTACTGCGCGTCCAAGCACGCACTCAACGGGATGCTGGACTCGGTGCGCACGGAGCTGGCCAGCAGCGGCAGTGCGGTCCACCTCGGGATCGTGCAGTTGCCTGCACTCGACACGCCCCAGTTCACCTGGGGACGCAGCAAGCTCGACGCCCATCCCCAGCCAGTCCCACCGATCTTCCGGCCCGAGGTCGCGGCAGACGCGATCCACCACGTCGCGCGCACCCGTCGTCGCGAGGCCTGGGTCGGGTCGTCGACGGTGCAGACCATCCTCGGCAGTCGCCTGTCCACCGCCGCCATGGACACCTACCTCGCGCGGACGGGCGTGGATGCCCAGCGGGCGGACCACCTCGACGACACGGGCCGGGCCGACAACCTGTTCGCGCCGGCGGACGACCACGAGGACGCAGGCACCGCCGGGCCCTTCGGTGACCGGTCGCGTGACCACAGCGCCCAGTGGTCGCTCGACCGCCACCGGGCGGGGATCCTGGCGTCACTCGCGGTCGCCGTGTCGGGGGCACTCGCGGCATGGGGCTTGGCACGGCCGGGTCGACCGGCGCGCTCGCCGCGTGCGGACCGGTCCGGCGTCCTGGCATGACGAGCCGTTGCGGGCGGGCACGGACCCGAGCGCCGACGTCGGCTCAGCCCCCGGCGTCCTCGTCGTCCCGATCGCGTGCCTCGGCCAGGGACGACGGTGCGTCCACGTATTCGGCGTGGGCACCGTCGTCGCGTTCGGCCAGCGTGGCCTTGTCGGACGGTGTCGGCTGGTCGGGCCGGGCGGCGGGGTCGTGCTTGTCCCGGGTCACGGGGGGATCCTCCTCGGCCTCGTCGTCCGGACGGCGGTCACGATCGTTGGTCACGGGGCTGCTCCTGGTCGCTGGCCATGGTGGCCCGGCGTGGTGCGAGACGACCCGGCCGGACGGGCGGGTCGGGTGGGGGACTCGCCGGTCACTCGCCCGGCGTCCGGAGGTCGGGGACCGGGTCCTCGACCTCGTCGAACTCCCGGCCGACCAGCCGGTTGCCCAGCCAGGCGTGCAGGATCACGAGCTCCGCGATGACCACGCCCAGCGTGGCCAGCCGCAGGTCGGACTCGGACACCCCCGCGAGCCCCGTCGTGAAGGACAACGCGAGCGCCACCCCCGATGCCAGGGCGAGCAGGGCGGCGAGGTCCATCCAGCGACCGCTGCGGCGTGGCGGCAGGGCCACCAGGGCCACGCCCAGCCCGACGGCGGCCAACGCGCTCAGCACGAACGCCAGGCGCAGCCAGGCCGGAGCCGAGTCGGGCGGGACGATGCCCTGCAGGAGGTGGATGCCGGCATAGACGAACAGTCCTGCCACCATCAGGCCGCGGGCCACGACGTCCATGTCGACTCCTCCACGAGCTGGTCGTCCCCGACCGGCCGCGCACGAACGCCCGGAGGGCGGGGTGCCCACCCGGATCGCTCGTCGCGCCGGGTGGCTCGGGGCCGTGCCGCCGGGCAACGGTCCTTCCCGGGCCTGTGTGAACCCAAACACCTGTCCGTGCTGCCGACCCGTCGTCCGGCCACCTGATGGCGCAGTCCATGCTCGGCGCGTTCCTGGCCGTGGCCACGGCCACCGTGGTGGCCGCGACCGCCGTGGCTGGCGTCGCCCTGTGGCGCCGGCCGGTGGATCCGACCGCGGTGGCGTGGTCGGCCACGCTGCCGTGGCTCGGGGGCCACGAACCCGAGACGCATGCCTGGAATCGCTTCCACGCGCGCTACTACCCGATGACGCTCGTCCTGCTCGCCTTCGAGATGGAGATGATGTTCATGTACCCCTGGGCCGTGGTGTTCGCCGAGCTCGGGACGAAGGCACTGGTGGAGATGGCGGTCTTCCTGGCCCTGCTGTCACTCGGGGTCGTGTACCTGTGGCGCGAAGGCGGCCTGGCATGGCAGTGACCCGTCCGGTCCCGGGCCGTCTCGCACGGTGGGCAGGCGCCGCGCCGGTGCCGGTCCACGTCGCGGTGGGCCACGGCGGTGACCCGGTGCTCGCCCAGTTGCGCGCCGATCGACGGGTCGAGGTCGTCGCGACACCGCGCCACGCCACCGTGCTGGTGGTCGCCGGCCACGTGCCCGAGGCGGCGCGCACCGCGCTGCACGCCACCCACGACCAGGTGCGCGCACCACGGGCAACCGTCGTGGTGGGCGTCGAGGGCACGATGGTCGGGATCCCGCATGCCGTGTCGGTCCCGCGGACCGGGCTGGTCGACGGGCTCGTGGCGGTGCAGCACGACCTGCTGGCCGGCGATCGCGACGATCCGTCGATCGGCCCGGACGACAACCCGGTCGCGTGGCAGGGGGTCGGCCCGCACGGACAGGGGGGCGAGGGGATGATGGGCGGCGTGCCGTGGGGCCGACCCATGGCGATGCCACCCGTGGAGGGCAGGGACGGCCTCGCCCTGGATCGACTCGCGCTGCGGCTCGGGCCCTTCCTCGCCGGTCTCCCGCCACTCCTGGTGGTCGACGTCGGGCTGCAGGGCGACGTCGTGGAGGAGGTCGCGGTCGAGCCGGTGCCCGCCGACGAGCCCCCGGGGTCGATGGGCACCGACGGGGAGGACCGCCCGAGCGTGGTGATCACCGAGCTCGTCGCGCTGGCCGAACTGCTCGCACTGGTCGGGCTGGCCGGGATGGCCGTCCGGGTGGCCCGCCTGGCGACGGGCCCGGTCACCCCGGGGGACGTCGCGGGCCTGCGTCGGCGGCTCGACCGGCCGCTGGGCCTGCGGACCGCGACCGACGGTGTCGGGCGGCTCGACCTGTCCGGACGTGCCGGTGACATCACCGCCCGATGGCGGGCGTGGCTCGACCGGGCAGCAGCGGCCGCGGCCGGGGACCGGGTGCCGCCCACCGGGACGCTCGATCTGGACGCCCTCGCCCACGAGCTGCTGGGCATGGAGCTGGGTGCGGCGTTGCTGTCACTGGCGTCGCTCCGCCCCCAGCTCGCGGCCGCCACGGCCCTGCCGGCGGTCGCCGCATGATCGAGGTCGCCGGTGCCGCCCACCCCGTCGTCGGGGCCCTCGTCGTGGTCGCGGTGCTGGCGCTCGGGGCGATGGCGGTCGCGGTCACGGAGTCCGTGGTGACGGCACACGTCGCCGGCTCGCCGCTCGGCTCGGCCTGGTCACGTCCGTGGCGCCGGGCAGCGCTGGTGCTGGCCCGGCCGCAGCCGGTGACCGAGCGTCCCGACACCCTCCTGTGGGTGCTCGCCCCCGCCGCCTACGTCGGGATGGCCGCGCTCGGCCTGACCGTGCTGCCGCTGGGGACGGTCTGGGCCGTGGCGGACGTGCGCACCGGCATCGTGGTGCTCGGCTCGGCCGAGGTCCTGGCCATGGTGGCGGTCTTCCTGCACGGCTGGGCGCCGAACTCGCCCCTGCCCCTGGTGGCTGGGTACCGGTTCGTGGCCGCCGGGTTGTCGTTCCTGCTGCTGTCGATATTCGTGCTGATCGCCGCGGCGTTGCCGGCCGAGTCGATGAGCTTCGGCCGGATCGTCGCGTCCCAGGAGGACGGGGCCTGGAACGTGCTGCGCCAGCCGCTCGGGCTGCCGCTGTTCCTGGTGGTGGCACTGGCAGTGAGCCTGCACGGCCCGCTGGACGTCGCCGACGCCGGCGAGCTGGCCGGTGGGACGACCGCCGAGGTCTCCGGACCCGCACGGCTCGCCTGGGGATTCGCCCGGCGCGCCATGCTGACCACCTACGCCGTGGCGACGGCGGTGGTGTTCCTGGCGGGTCCGGCGGGGCCGTTGCTCCCCGGATGGGCCTGGCTCGCGGTCAAGTCGCTGGCAGTCGTCGTGGTGCTCGTGTGGATCGGCCAGCGAACGGCCCGGGTCCCCGTCGAGCGGTTCGTGCGGGTCGCCTGGACGGTGCTGCTGCCGCTGTCGTTCCTGCACCTGGCGATCGCCGGGGTGGTGACGCTGGCATGACGGGGACCTGGGTCGACATCGCGTTCGGGGTGTTCGCCGTCGCGGCCGCCTGGTTCGGGTGGCGCGTGTTCGTCACCGACTCGATGGTGCGTGCCACGTTCAGCCTGCTGGCATCGTTCCTGAACGTCGGCGCGATCCTGGTCCTGCTGCTGGCGGAGTACCTCGGCGTGGCGATGTTCTTCATGATGGGCGTGGAGATGACCGTCATGGCGATCTACATGGTCGCGTTCATGATGAACCCGGCCGGGCTCAACCCCATGCAGATGGTGCACCAGCCCCGCGTCGCCGTCGTCGTGGGTGTGTTGTCGACCGCGGGGTTCGGCGCCGTCGCCCTCGCCGCCGATCTGGACACCGTCGCGATCGTCGACCCGGACGGGACCATCCGCGCACTGGGGCACGAGCTGATGGGCAGCTCGATGCTGGTGATGCAGGTCGTCGGGGTCACGTTGGTGGCGACCATGGTGGGCGCCGTCGTGCTGTCGGCCGCGTCGGGCCGGTTCGGCCCGGCCGACGTGGGCTCGGTGCCGCCCGCGATCGTGCCCGGTGACGACACCACCCGGCCGGGCGTCGACGTCGGCGGCGACGGCGGCGGCCATGACCACGACCATGGCCACGGCGGCGGCGCACACGGCCACGACGACGGGGGGGACGCATGACCGTCGTCACCGTGCTGCTGGTCGCCGCCGTCCTGCTCGGGATCGGGACCTGGGGCGTGCTGTCCCAGCAGTCGTTCGTGATGATCATGATGGGGTTCGAACTGGCCATCAACGGGGTCATGCTCGCCGCCGGCGCACTGTGGCGGTTCACGTCGGGAGGTGAGCCGCGTGGCCAGGTCCTCGTGGTCGTGGCGATGCTGGTGATGGCGGTCGAGGCCGCGATCGGGTTCGCGCTGGTCGTCGCGGTCTCCCGTGCCCGTCGCGCCGACACCACCGAGGGCATCGCGGAGCTGCGACGATGATCGCCTGGTCGCTCCCGCTCGTGCCGATGGTCGCTGGCCTGGCGATGGCCGCGACCGGTGGACGGGTCCCCGAGGGGCGCCGGCGACGAGTCGTCGGCGCGACGGGAGTGGCGGTCATGTTCGTCACGCTGGTCCTGGCCGGGGGCGCTGTCGTGGTGGAGTCCTCCGGGTCCCACGACGTGGGCGGCGGACTGGCGCTGCACGTCGCGGCGGGCGGCCTCCCCGGCTGGGCGGCGTTGCTCGTGTCGGGGGTCGCCACGGCGGTCGTGGCCTGGGCGGCCGCACACGAGGACGTCGACGGCCTCGGTTCGCTGCTCGGACTGCTGGTGGCGTTCGTCGGGGCCATGCTCCTGCTGGTGGTCGCCGACGACCTGGTGACGCTCGTCGTCGGCTGGGAACTGGTGGGGATCGCGTCGTGGGCATTGATCGGGCACCGGTGGCGGGATCCCTCCGCGCCGGCCGCGGCGGCCCATGCCTACAACGCCACGCGGTTCGGGGGGCTCGGGATCGTGCTGGCGGCAGGCGCCACCTTCGCGGCGACCGGCACGGTGGCCTTCGACGCGATCCGCCTGCTCGACGGGGCCGCGCTCGGTGTCGTCGCGGCCGGGATCCTGCTCGCCGCGGCCAGCAAGTCGGCCCTGGTGCCCTTCTCCCCGTGGCTGTTCTCGGCGATGGCCGGACCCACCGCCGTGTCGGCGCTGCTGCACTCGTCGACGATGGTCGCGGCCGGTGCCTATGCGTTGGTCCGTCTCGGACCGGCCCTCGAGCCGGTGGGTTGGTTCGGTCCGGTCGCCATCGCCGTGGGCCTGGTGACGGCGCTGGCTGGTGGGGTCGTCGCGCTCCTGCAGGGCCATGCCAAGAAGTTGCTCGCGGCGTCGACCTCGGCCCAGTACGGGTTGATGGTCGTCGCCGTCGGGGCGGGCTACCCGGTCGTCGCGTTCCTGCACCTGGCGGCCCACGCCCTCCTCAAGGCCCACCTGTTCCTGTCCGCCGGCGTGGCCAGGGAGGCCGTCGGCTCCCACGACCTGGCCCGGATGCGGCTTGGCAACCAGCTGCGGTCCACGGCATGGTTGGCCGCGGTGGCGGCGCTGGCGCTGGCCGCGTCCCCCCCGCTCGGTGCCGCCTGGACCAAGGAGGAGGTGCTCGCCGCCGCCGCCCACGACGCCGTGTGGATCGGGCTGGCCGTCGCCGTGGCGGGGGGGCTGTCGGCCGCCTACGCGACCCGCTACCACCTGCTGGCCTTCGGCGGTCGGCGGCACGACGGTCCCTCGCCGCGCCCGGCACCCCTGCGCCGACCGACCGGAGTCGAGGTGGCGGCCATGGCGGCCCTCGGGATGGGGACGGTGGCACTGTCGGTGCTGTGGGTGCCCTCCGTCCACGAGGCCGTGGTGGCGGGACTGGACGGCGAGCTGCCCACGCCGGCCGCATGGGAGTTGCCCACCTCGCTCGCCCTGGTCGCCCTGGGGGCCTACGTGGTGTGGTCGCGGGACCGGTCCGGCCGACTGGGCCATGTCCCGGCCGTCGGGCGGGCCCGGGCGTTGGCCGACTGGCTCGGCCTCCCGACGCTCACCCGACACGTCGTCGTCACCCCGACCCTGGCACTGGCGCATGCCCTGGCCCAGGTCGACGACCGGGTGGTCGACGCGGGCGTTCGTGGGGTCGCCCGGACCGCCACGCGGGTCTCGGACCTGCTCGGCCGACGGGTCGAGTGGTCGGTGGACCGGGTCGTGGCCGCCATGGCCGGCGGCGTGTCCCGGCTGGCCGATGTCTTCAGCCGGGACGGGGAGCGGGCGGTCGATGCCGTCGTCGCGGGCGTGGCGCGCGTCGTCGAACGGGGCGGTCGGGACGTCCGCCGCCTGCAGACCGGGTTCGTCCACCACCAGTACGTCGTCGTCGCTGTCGGGGTCGTGGTGGTGCTGGCCGCCGCGATCCTCGGGAGGTAGCCATGCTCACCACCGCCATCCTCGTGCCCCTGCTCGGTGCGGTCGCCGTCGCCGTCCTCGGCCGGCGCTGGTCCGACGGCGTCGCCCGGGCCGTCGGGGTCGGCGTGACCATCGTCCCGCTCGCGCTCGTCGTGGCCGCCTGGGCCGCCTTCGACCGCTCGTCGCCAGAGCTGTTCCAGCTGGTGACCGAGGTGGACTGGATCCCGACCCTGGGGGTGGGGTATCGCGTCGGGGTGGACGGCATCGCGCTGGCGGTGGCCGGGGTCACCGCCGTGGTCTTCACGGCAGCCGTCGCCCACCCCGCCGAGACGCGGGGGATCGCCCACCAGTACGTCGCGTGGTTCCTGTTCCTGGAATCGGCGTCCCTTGGCCTGTTCTTCGCGCTCGACCTGGTCCTGTTCTACGTCTTCTTCGACCTCAGCCTCGTCGGGATGTACTTCCTGGTCAGCCGCTGGGGTCACGACGACGCCGAGCGGGCGGCCCTGAAGTTCTTCCTCTACACCTTCCTCGGCTCGTTGTCGCTGTTGGTCGGGATCATCGCGCTGGGACTCTCGATGGACCCGATCACCTTCGACATGCGTGCCATCATCGACGCCCAGCCCCTGGCCGCGGCCGGCCACGCCATGGTCGTGCTGGTCCTCGTCCTGGTGGGACTGGGGATCAAGACCCCGGTCGTGCCGTTCCACACCTGGCTGCCCGCCGCCCACGTCGAGGCCCCGGCCACCGCGTCGGCCGTGCTCGCCGGCGTGCTGTTGAAGATGGGGACCTTCGGGTTGATCCGCATCCCGTACGCCATGATGCGCGAGACCTTCGCCGACGCGGCCGTGGTGGTCGGCATCGTGGCGGTGATCAGCATCCTGTACGGGGCCCTTGTCGCGCTCGGCCAGGGCGACCTGAAGCGCCGCATCGCCTACACGTCGGTCAACCACATGGGCTACGTCGTGCTGGGCGTGGCCGCGGCCGGGTCCGTGCTCACGGGCGACGAGGCGGCGCGCGGCCTGGCATTGACCGGCGCGACGGTGCAGATGGTCGCCCACGGGCTGATCACCGGCGCACTGTTCCTGCTCACGGGGTCGATCTGGCGACGCACGCACGACTTCGACCTGGACCACTACGGAGGGTTGTTGGCCACCGTGCCCCTGCTCGCCGGCGCCACGATCCTGGCTTCGTTCGCCAGCCTCGGGCTGCCGGGCCTGGCCGGGTTCGTGGGCGAGTTCCAGATCTTCGTGGGCACCTTCGCCGTGCTGCCGGTCCTGGCCGGGATCGGCCTGCTCGGGATCGTGATCACCGCGGCGCTGTTCCTGCAGCTGCTGCAGCGGCTGTTCCTGGGTGAGCTGCCCGAGGACCTGGCGACCATGCCCGACCTCGACCCGGTCGAGCGGACGACGCTGGCGGGACTGCTTGCGCTGGTCGTCCTGATCGGGGTCGCGCCGCGGTTCCTGGTCGACACCGCCAACGCCGCCGCGTCGATCCTGGTCGGGGGTTGACCCGGTGACGATGTCGATGCAGTTGTCGCACCTGGCACCCCAGATCGCGGTGCTGCTCGGTGCGGCAGCGACGCTGCTGGTGGCGATGTTCGCGCCCCGCGATCGCCAGTGGCTCAACGCCCCGGTGGCGCTGGTGGCGATCGCCGTGGCCGCGGGCCTGCAGGTCGGGCTCCTCGGTGGGGTTCCAGTCCTGGCCTTCGACGGCCTGTGGGCATTGGACGCCGTCACCAATGTCGCCTCCCTGGCGATCCTCGCGGCGACGGCCCTCGTGGTGCCGCTGGTCCCGCGCTGGCTCGCCCCGGACGCTCGGCACGGGGAGTACTACCCGATGCTGCTGCTCGGTGCGCTCGGCGCGATGGTCATGGCCGCCGCGACCGACCTCAACGAACTGGTCGTCGGTGTCGTGCTGTCCTCGGTCACGGGCTACGTCCTGGCTGCCTGGCATCGCAGGTCGGCCTGGTCGGTCGAGGCCGGGATGAAGTACTTCCTGGTCGGCGGCCTGGCGAACCTCGTCCTGCTGGTCGGCGTGACACTGGCCTTCGCGGCTGCCGGGAGCACGTGGTACCCGGCCCTCGCCAGCAGGCTCGACGGCGTCGACCCGTGGCTGCTCGTGCCCGCGACCGCGATGCTCGTCGTGGGCCTGGCCTTCAAGGCGGGTGCCGTGCCGACCCACTCGTGGGTCCCCGACGTCGCCGAGGGTGCGCCGGCGCCGTCCGCCGCCTTCGTGACGGTCGTGCCGAAGATCGGTGGCCTGGTCGCGCTGGCCCGGCTCCTGGCGGTCGTGCCCCCCGATTCTTCTGGATGGCGCGTCGTGGTGGCGACGGTCGCGGTCCTGACGATGACGATCGGGAACCTGGCCGCGCTCGGCCAGGACGACGTGCGGCGCCTCCTGGGGTGGTCGAGCGTGTCCCAGGCCGGCTACGCCCTGGTCGCGGTGGCCGCCGTGGGGGCCAGCGACCGGGCATTGCCCGCCCTGCTCCTGTTCCTGGTGGTCTACGCGGTCGCGAACATCGCCGCGTTCGCCGTCGTCACGGCCCTGCGGGGACGGACCTCGCTGGCCGACTACGCGGGTGTCGCACGGCGCCAGCCCGGACTTGCGGTCGCGCTGATCGTCGCCATGCTGTCCCTCGTGGGGATTCCTCCGCTGGCCGGGTTCGCGGGCAAGTTCGCCGTCTTCACCGCCGGCATCGACGCCGGCCTCACCTGGCTCGTGGTGGCTGCCGTGGTCAACACGGTCGTGTCCCTGGCGTACTACCTCCGCGTGGTGGCCGCGATGGTGTTGCGCCCGTCCCCCCACGACGTCCACCGGCTCGGACCGTGGTCGAGCACCGCGGTCGGCGTCGCCACCGTCCTGCTCGTGGTCCTGGGGCTCCTGGCGGGCGCGGTGCTCGAGGTGGCCAGCGGTCCGCTCGCCGGCTGACTGCGCAGCCGTGCCGTCGGACCCTGGTGCTCACGCCTCGTCGTCGAGCAACCCGAGCCGGCGGGCATGGGTGACGAGGTCCCGGACGTCGGCCTCGATCGCATCACCGGCCCGGCACTCGTCGACGGTCGCGTGGGCGAGCCGCCGCAGCTCCCGGGCCGTGGGTTCGTCCTGCTGGGCGCCCCGTCGCTCGTGGATGGCGCCCAGGGTCGACAGGAGCTGTCGCGCGACCACCGGCCACCGGGCCCCGTCGATCCGGAGGGGTTCGAACGCGCGTCGCAGGAGGTCCGGCCACGCCAGGTGGTCGACTGCCACGACGAGGGTGCCCGACTGGTCGCGTGCCGCGTTCGGTCCGGCGCCGCGGCGCTCCATGGTCGTGAACATGATGAGCCCGACGTGGCCGATCGCCTCCCGTGCCAGGGTCATGTCGCGTGCCTGGGCCCGGAGGGCCCGACTGCCGATGTCGACGATCTGGTCGATCGCGAAGACGACGTCGTCGGCCCGCGAACGGTCGGCCCTGATCGTCAGGTGCCCGATGACCTCCTCGGGCGAGGCCGCGGATCCGTGCCCGTCCCAGAGCAGGCCGACCCGCGTGCCCGCCATGACGAAGTCGCCGGCCGACACGTCGATCCTTGCGCAGGCCCCGGGCGGCAGGACACCGAGGATGGTGGCCGGGTCGACGTCGCCGACCCATCCCGTGGCCGGGGAGAGCAGGACCTGGTCCGGTGAGCGGTCCGGAGCGGCGGCAGGGTCATCGGTGCGGTCGTCCGGCCGGTCGAGGTGCGCCGTCGCACGGGCCGAGATCGCGCGGAGGACCCGGGACGGGTCGACCGCGGCCAGGCTGCGGGTCATGGCGACGAGCAGGGTGGCCAGGGACGCGATCGCCAACAGGACGCTGGCGATCACCCCGGCGAGCTGGACGTCCTCGCCGGACCCGTCCGGCAGGCCGACCAGGATGGTCGAGACGAAGGCGACGGCCGACGCGGTCGCCACCAGCAGGTTCGCCTGGAACCGGTCCCCGAGGTAGGCGGCGAGGACGCCGGGCGGGACCGTCCCGGCGACGAGGTTCACCGCGATGGTGCGCATCCAGAAGGCGAAGGCCGCCAGCGTGAACAACGCCCCGAGGACACCCACCAGCAGCGCCTGCGCCGTCGACGGTCCGAGGGTGAACGGCTGGGGCGGGGACCATGCCAGCCACCGGTTGCTCGCCCACGCCAGCGCGACCCCCGCGAGCACGCCCGCACCGGTCCCGGCCACGATCCGGAGACTGCTCGTCCCGCCCACCCTCGCACCTTCCGACCGGACGGGAGGGGGTTCTCCCACGGGATCCCGCCACCTTGGTCGTGCCTCCCGCAGCCTCGGCGACGTGTCGGCGTGCGACCCGGTGTGCCCCTTGGGCCCCGAGGCGCGACACGGCGTCCGACGTCACGGGGTCGACCGGTCATTCCCGCTCGGCGCAGGCGCCAAACATGCACGGACGCCGTCAACGTGACGAGGACCTGAGGGCGGCGGTGTCCACGACCTGCTGGCACAGGTCGTGGAGGCGGGTGTTCGTGGACCGGGCCTGGTGACGCAGGCGCTGGAACGCCTCGCTGGTCGTGATGCATCGGCGAGCAGCCACGATGCCCTTGGCCTGTTCGATGATGATCCGGCTGTCCAACGCCTCTTGCAGCTGGTCCACCACGGTGCGCGTCTTCGTCAGTTCGTGGTGGTTGAGGATGTAGCCGGAGGCCATGTTGGCCAGCAGTTGGCCGGTGGCGAGTTCGTCGTGGGTCCAGTCGTGGCGGTGGTGCTGGTAGAGGTTGAGCGCCCCGATGCGGCGCACGTGGGTGGGCATGGGCAGCCCGGCCACGGCGCGGCATCCCTGGTCCAGCGCGGTCGTGCAATAGTCGGGCCAGCGGGTCTCGTCGGCGAGGTCACACACGACCACGGCCCGGCCGGTGCGGTAGGCCTGGTGGCACGGCCCCTCGGCACCGGCTTCCTGCTGGGCCTCGACGGTGGCGACCCTGGCGTCGGTGGCGGCCACGAACGACAGGTCCTGACCGTCCTGGGCGACCGATACCCCGGCGCCATCGACGCCGAGCACCTCGACAGCCTGGTCGGTGAGCCGATAGAGCACGTCCCCTATCCGGTACGGGAGGAGCAGTGCCGCGGCGTAGTCGTCGAATGCTCGTCGAAGTGCGTCGGGGTCGACCATGGCCAGGCCTTCGGATCGGGCCCATGCCGGGCCACGCGAACGTCCGAAGTCCGGTCATCAACGCGGACAGCCGCTCGTGGCTGTCGGATCACCACCCAGCGAACCCTGGATCGTGCTCCATCTTCACCCTACATCACGGGTGGACGGACCCGACCAACCACCACCCCTCGTTTGCGCCGGGGGATCGTGGGGCACACCCGACCCAGCGCTGGGCCGTCAGCCCCGCGCGTCCGAGACCGAGCTGCCCCTGGAGGACCCCATGGCCGAGACCATCATCGACCACCTGCGCAAGGACCACGACACCGTGCGCGACCTGTTCGGACGCCTGGAGCAGACGGCTGCGGCCGAGCGCCGGGAGCTGTTCCGCGAGATCGTGTCCGAACTGGCGCGCCACGAGGCGGCCGAACAGGCCATCGTCCACCCCAGGACCCGGGAGGCTGCCCACGGAGACCAGGTCGCCGACTCGGTCATCGGCGAGGAGCAGGAGGCCGAGGAACTGATGGCCGACATGGAGTCCATGGACCCCGAGAGCGACGAGTTCCTGGCCGCCTTCCGCAAGCTGCACACGGCGGTCGAGAACCACGCCACCCACGAGGAGGAGAAGGAGTTCCCGCGGCTGGAGGAACAGTTCGACCACGACGAGCTGGTCGCCATGGCGACGCACTTCGAGCGGCTCGAGTCCGTGGCGCCGACGCGACCCCATCCCAACACGCCCAACGACCCCGTGGCGACGGCGGCGATCGGGCCGGTGGCCGGCGTGTTCGACCGGGCCCGCGACGCCGTCCGCGACGCGCTGGGACGCTGACCCCGCGGGCCGATGCGGGTGCCGACCCGGCCGCCCGGACAGGGTCGCCGGGCCACCGGGGGACGAGACCCTCGGGGCGACCCACCTCCCGCGACCAACGGACGACGTCGATGGCCCGCTACGGCTTCACCCTCTTCTCGGAACTCAACGGCCCCCGGGCGATGCTCGACCAGGCCCGCGCCGCCGAGGAGGGCGGCTTCGACTTCCTCGGGATGTCGGACCACTTCCACCCGTGGCTGAGCCGGCACACCGACAGCCCGTTCGCCTGGAGCGCGCTGGGCGCGGTCGCCGCCGCCACCGAGTCGATCGACCTCGTCACCCTGGTGACCTGTCCGACCGTGCGCTACCACCCGGCGCTCATCGCCCAGGCCGCCGCCACGGTCGCCCTGATCAGCGACGGCCGCTTCACGCTCGGGCTGGGCGCCGGTGAGAACCTGTCCGAGCACGTCGTCGGGCGTGGCTGGCCCCCGGTCGACGTCCGCCACGAGATGCTGGCCGAGGCCATCCAGATCATCCGGGCCCTGTGGACGGGGGAGTGGACCACCTTCCGTGGCGAGCACCTCACCGTCGAGGACGCGCGCCTGCACACGCTGCCCGACGAACTGCCACGCATCGGGGTGGCCGGCTCCGGCCCGGCAGCGCTCGAGATCCTGCGCGAGCACGGCGACGAGCTGATCACCGACGGGCCCGACCCCGACGTGGTCGAGCAGTTCCGGGACGTCCGCCCGGACGGCACGGTCTGGACCCAGGTGCCGATGGCGTGGGACCCCGACCACGACGTCGCCCTGGACCACGCGCACAACTTCGCGTTCTCGGCCCCGGGCTGGAAGGTGATGGCCGAGCTGCCCAACATCCCCGGGTTCGACGCGGTCGCCGACCTGGTGGACGACGACATGGTCCAGGACCTGGTGCTGACCGGCGACGACCCCGCACCCGTCATCGACACGATCACCCGGGCGGTCGAGTCCGGCCACGACAACGTGGCGGTGGTCCAGGTCGGCCCGCAGCGGACCGAGGAGTTCCAGCGCTGGTGGGGCGAGGAGGTCCGCCCCCACCTGCCCTGACGGGCGGATCGCCGCCCGGGCCCGACCGTCCATGCCTCATGTCCGGTGGCCGCACACACCTCCAACATTCCATGACTGGTTGGCGCACTTCTGACGTCTTTCGCAATTAGTGCATTGACTTGCCCAAATACGCCTTCCTAGAGTCGTTTGCTCCCGCAACACTTCCCCCCCTGGTGACGGAAGGTCCCCCACATGCAGCAGATCTCACACGGGCACAGACTGCCCCGTGGACTCGTGATCACCACCGCGCTGATCGGCGCGATGGTCCTCATGCTCCTCGGTACCGCCGGCCCCTCGGCCGCGCAGGTCGACGAGCCACTCGCCCCCGGTGAGGTGGCGATGAGCGGCAACATCCAGCACGTCGCGAACGTGCCGCGGCAGGGCGTCAACGACGGCGTCTTCCAGAGCGACATCGCCTTCTGGGGCAACATCGCCATCCAGGGCACCTACGGCGGCATCAACTTCTACGACATCAAGCACCCGCAGAAGCCGACCCTGATCAGCCAGTTCGGCTGTCCCGGTGGCCAGGGCGACCCGACGGTCAGCCCGGACGGCAACCTGGTGTTCATGTCGGTCGACTCGGCGCGCACCGACTCGAGCTGTGAGAGCTCGGGCACGTCGACGGCCAACCCCAACGGCTGGGAGGGCGTCCGCGTCATCGACATCAGCGACGGCGTCGAGAACGCCGAGCAGATCGCGGCCGTGCGCACCGACTGTGGCTCGCACACCCACACGCTGGTCCCCGGTGACGAGGACACGCTGTACCTGTACGTGTCGTCGTACGGTCCGAACGCGGCCTTCCCGAACTGCCAGCCGCCGCACGACTCGATCTCGATCATCGAGGTCCCGCTGGACGACCCGGCCTCGGCCTTCGTCCTCGACAAGGTCAACCTGTTCCCCGACGGTGGCGCGATCTCCCGCACGGCGGGCTGCCACGACATCACCGTGTACCCGGAGCTGGACCTGGCCGGTGGCGCCTGCATGGGCGAGGGTGTCCTCATGGACATCTCGGACCCGACCTCGCCGTACGTGATCGACAGCGTCACCGACACCAACTTCGCGTTCTGGCACTCGGCGACGTTCAACAACGACGCCAGCCGCGTGATCTTCACCGACGAGCTCGGTGGCGGTGGCGGTGCGACCTGCAACGAGGCGGTCGGTCCGGAACGTGGCGCCAACGCCATCTTCGACATCGTCGGCGAGGGTGACGACCGGGAGCTCGTGTTCCTGGACTACTACAAGATCCCGCGCATGCAGGAGAACACCGAGAACTGCGTCGCCCACAACGGCTCGATCATCCCGGCCGTCGGTCGTGACCTGTTCGTGCAGTCCTGGTACCAGGGTGGCGTGTCGGTGTCGGACTTCTCCGACCCGACCAACACCACCGAGATCGCGTACTTCGACCGTGGTCCGCTCGACCCGCCGGGGCTCGGCGGCAGCTGGTCCGCCTACTGGTACAACGGCTACATCTACTCCAGCGACATCACGTTGGGGCTGGACGTGCTGAAGATCACCGGTACGGACGGCATCCCCAGCGCCAACCGCATCAAGCAGGACTACTTCAACGCGCAGACCCAGTACGAGCTCGGCTGAGTCCGCTGGTCGGGCCCGGCGATCCACGTGCCGGGCCCGGCACCGACCGGGATCCACGTCCTCATCGGACGTGGATCCGGGTCGTTGCCCGATGAGGCACCGATGAAGGGATCCCCCACATGAAGTTCTCCAAGAACATCGCCCGGGGCGCCGGCGCACTCGCCGTCGCCGCCGTCGTCGTCGTGGCCGCGGTCGCGTCGGCGGGACCGCCGGACGGCAAGGGCGGTGGCAAGGGCAAGAACAAGCCCCCGCCGCCGGTCGAGTCGCCCGAGCCCGATCCGGACCCCGACCCACCACCATCCACCTCGGTGGACGCGGATGACGTGGAGTTCGTCGAGATGATGATCCCGCACCACTTCCAGGCGACGGTGATGGGCGACATGGCCACCAGCCAGGCCGGCACGGAGGAGATCCGCGCGTGGGCCGAGCGCATCAGCGTCGAACAGGACGTCGAGATCGGCATGATGCAGAACTGGCAGACGTGGAACGGCCTCGACGTCACCGACGCCGAGTCCGCCTACGAGATGATGCTCGGCATGCCCATGATGATGGAGCAGATGGGGATGGCCAGCCCCGAGGAGCTCGACCAGTTGAGCGCCTCGTCCGGGGCGGACTTCGACCGGATGTACCTCGAACTGATGATCACCCACCACGAGGGTGCCATCGACATGCTGGTCGAGGTGATCACCGACGGCAGTGACGACGTCCTGTCCGGGTGGGCCACCGAGATGCTCACCACCCAGACGTGGCAGGTCGAGGAGATGCGGATCATGCTGGACGAGATGTCCTAGCGCGACTGCCCGGACCACCGACGTGCGAGGGTCGACCCCGAGGGGTCGGCCCTCGTCCGTGTCCGCTCGACCGTGGGGCCGGTGTGGACAGGCCGGCGTGACGCAGGGCAGCATGGCCGCATGGACCTCGACGAACTGCGACGCCTGCGACGGGCCCGCGACCGGATGGATCGCGAGTACGCCCAGCCACTGGACGTCCCCGCGTTGGCGCAGGGCGCCTTCATGTCCACCGGACACTTCAGCCGCCGGTTCCGCGAGACCTATGGCGAGACGCCGTACTCGTACCTGCTGACCCGCCGCATCGAGCGGGCGACAGCGCTGTTGCGGATGGGGTGGAGCGTCACCGATGCGTGCTTCGACGTCGGCTACACCAGTCTCGGCTCGTTCTCGAGCCGCTTCACCGAGCTGGTCGGCGAGACCCCCAGCGACTACCGCGCCCGGGACCACGCCGAGCTGGAGGTCGTGCCGCGCTGCCGCCTGATGGTGCTGACCCGTCCCCGCAAGATCCCCCGCAGCCTGGCGAGCGGAGCGAGGCAGGCGATCAGTTCTGGAGAAGCAGCGTCGTCGGCCCCGTCGTAGGGTCGCCACCCGACGCCGATCCCCGACCGAGGCCACCTGCCATGTCCGTCGCCATCAGCACCGTGCACGTCATCGTCGACGACCCCGACGCCGCCGTCGCCTTCTACCGCGACACGCTCGGCCTGGCCGTCACCAACGAGGTCGAGAACGAGGGGCTGCGCTGGGTCACCCTGGCCACCGACAGCCAGCCCGAGATCCAGATCGTGCTGTCGCAGCCCCACGCGGGGAGGTCGCAGGCCGACGGCGATGCCGTGGCCGAGCTGCTCGCCAAGGGCGAGCTGACCCCGCTGCACTTCCGCACCGACGACCTGGACGCCACGTTCGACAAGGTCGCCGCCGCGCCCGGAGCCGAGGTCGTCCAGGAGCCCGCCGACCAGTTCTGGGGCGTGCGTGACGCCGCCGTCCGCGACCCCGCCGGCAACTTCCTCCGCATCGAACAGTCTTGAAGCGCCGAACCCTGTCGTCGAGTGTGCTCTTCACTCCACGGGGCTGGAGTGATCAGCACACTCGACGTGGTCCGTGGAAGTCAGAGGAGGAGACCAGATGACGTCGTTCGACCACATCGAGGTGCGGGGTGCGCGCCAGAACAACCTTGCCGGGGTCGACCTCGACATCCCCAAGCACGAGCTCGTGTTGTTCACGGGCGTGTCGGGGTCCGGCAAGTCGTCGCTGGCGTTCGGCACGATCGCGGCGGAGTCCCGACGGCTGATCAACGAGACCTACAGCGCGTTCGCGCAGGGCTTCATGCCGACCGTGGCGCGGCCCGAGGTCGACGTCCTGCGGGGCCTGACCGCCGCGATCACCGTCGACCAGGAGCAGATGGGCGGCGACATCCGCTCGACCGTCGGCACCGCCACCGACGCCGACGCCCTCCTGCGCATCCTGTTCAGTCGGCTGGGCGAGCCCCACATCGGCCCGCCCAGTGCGTTCTCGCCCAACGTCCCCACGGTCAGGGCCAGCGGCGCGATCACCGTCGAACGGGGCGACCGCAAACGCGAGCACGTGACCTTCAGCCGCACCGGCGGGATGTGCCCGACGTGCGAGGGACGCGGCGAGGTCCGTGACCTCGACCCCGACCAGGTCGTGGACCGCAGCAAGTCGCTCAACGAGGGGGCCGTGCTCGCACCGCTGTGGAACGCCGGCGACGCCGGCGAACTCGGACTGGTCGACCCCGACACGAAGGTGGAGGACTACACCGACCAGGAGTGGGACGACCTGTGGAGCAAGCCCGCGACCAAGCTCGAGCGCGAGGACGGCTCCGGAACCACCTACGAGGGCCTGTCGGTGCGGATCCACCGGACCTGGCTGGGGGAGCGGACCCCGAAGCAGAAGGCCATCGTGGAGTTCCTCGACCGTGCCGTCACCGACCAGCCGTGCCCCGACTGCGGCGGGACCCGGCTGTCCGAGGCCGCCCGGTCGGTCCAGCTCCACGGCCGCGGCATCGCGGACTGCTCCGCCATGGAGGTCAGCGAACTGCGCGACTGGCTGGCCGAGGTCGACGACGCCGCCGTCGGTCCGGTGGTGGGCAACCTCGCCGACCTGCTCGGGTCGCTGGTCGACATCGGCCTGGGCTACCTCAGCCTCGACCGGGTGGCGTCGACGCTGTCGGGAGGTGAGGCACAGCGCGTCAAGATGGTGCGCCACCTGGGCTCGCCGCTGTCCGACGTCACCTACGTGTTCGACGAACCGACCGCCGGGCTGCACCCGCACGACGTCCGCAGCATGGTCGACCTGCTCGGGTCCCTGCGCGACAAGGGCAACACCGTGCTGGTGGTCGAGCACGACCCGCAGGTGATCGTGCACGCCGACCACGTGGTCGACCTCGGTCCGGGCGCCGGCACGTCCGGTGGCACCGTCACCTACCAGGGTGGCGTCGACGGCCTGCGGTCCTCCGACACCGTCACCGGCCGCCACCTCGACCGCCGGACCACCCTCAAGAATGACGTCCGGACGGCGACGGACCACCTCACCATCGCGAACGCGAACCTGCACAACCTCGACGACGTCACGGTGGACCTGCCCCTGGGCGTCGTGTGCGTGGTCACGGGCGTGGCGGGCTCGGGCAAGACCTCGCTGGTGCACGGCTGCATGCCGGAACGCGACGACGTGATCGTGGTCGACCAGTCGTCGATCCGGGGGTCGCGGCGCTCCAACGCCGCGACCTACACCGGGGTGCTGGACACCATCCGGGCCGCGTTCGCGCGGGCCAACGACGTGTCGGCGTCGTTGTTCTCGGCCAACTCCGACGGCGCCTGCCCGGCGTGCAAGGGGCTGGGGGTCGTGCACACCGACCTCGGGATGCTCGGCGAGGTGTCCGCGACGTGCGAACTGTGCCGGGGACGCCGGTTCACCGACGACGTCCTCGAGCACCGCTACCACGGCAAGGACATCGCCGAGGTGTACGACCTGCCGGTCGACGAGGCGCTGGCCTTCTTCGACGAGGCCGGGTTGCCGTCGGCCACCGAGACGTTGCAGCGCCTCGCCGACGTCGGCCTGGGCTACCTGTCACTGGGCCAGCCGCTCAACACGCTGTCGGGTGGCGAGCGCCAGCGGCTGAAGCTGGCCGTGCACATGGCGGGCGAACCGTCGACCTACGTGCTCGACGAGCCGACCTCGGGGCTGCACCTGGCCGACGTCGAGCACCTGCTGGGCCTGCTGGACCGGCTGGTCGACGACGGCAACTCGGTCATCGTGATCGAGCACCACCAGGCGGTCATGGCGCACGGGGACTGGATCGTCGACCTGGGCCCGGGCGCCGGCAGCGACGGCGGCCGGGTCGTGTTCGAGGGCACGCCGGCCGACCTGGTCGCCGACGCGTCGACCCTGACCGGCGAGGAACTGGCCGACTGGGTCGGCTGACACGGGCCGCTGACCCTCTGCGGACCCGAGGCCTGTGCGCGCTGAACGCCCGCCCATCGCGCGATGTGCGCGGTTTCGCGCGTGTTCGCGCCATCACTCGGACCAATTCGGCCGGACGCGCCCCTTTATTGCAATCCGGTTGTCTATTGTCGACGATCCACACGTGGAGTGCAGGCCTCGTGGAACGTGCCACCACGAAGGGGCTCCCCCGATGCACACCATCCACCGTCGCCTGTCCATCGCCGCCGTCCTCGGCGCCCTGCTCGCGAGCATGCTCTCGGCGCTCGCCCTGCAAGCCACCCCGGCCGACGCCCAGGTCGCCGAGCCTGCACTCGACTGGGACAACTACGAGAAGCTCACGCTGACCCGGGACATGGGTGGGGAGCCGGTCGACATGGCCGTCCTGCCCGACGGGCGGGTGCTGTTCACGATTCGCGAGGGCCTGATCCGCCTGATGGATCCCTCCCAGGGCACGGTCGAGACGATCGACGCGCCCGACGTGTACTTCAACGGCGAGGACGGGATGCAGACCCTGACCCTCGACCCGGACTTCGAGGAGAACGGGTGGATCTACGTCTTCTACTCCCCGGAGACCATGGACGGGCTCAACAACGCGGGTCGGCCGTACCCGACCACGACGCCAGGTGGCAACGCACCCAACAGCCTTCCCGACGGCGAGGACATCACCTACTGGGACCAGTGGACCGGCTACAACCAGATGAGCCGGTTCCAGTGGGACGCCGACAACGACACGCTCGACCTGTCCAGCGAACAGGTCATCATCAAGGTCGAGACGAACCGTGGGCAGTGCTGCCACGTCGCCGGTGACGCCGACTTCGACGACGACGGCAACCTCTACATCTCCACCGGTGACAACACGCCGGCCACCACGCCCGGCTCCAACGGCTACGCACCCAACAACAACGCGCCGGGCATGAACCCCGGGTTCGACGCCCGTCGTGGGGCGGGCAGCACCAACGACCTGCGTGGCAAGATCCTGCGGATCCACCCGGAGGACGATGGGTCCTACAGCATCCCCGACGGCAACCTGTTCGACGAGGCCGACGACACCGCCGACCAGACCCGTCCCGAGATCTTCGTCATGGGTGCCCGCAACCCCTTCCGGATGGACGTCGACTCCGAGACCAACAGCGTGTCGTGGGGCGACTACGGCCCGGATGCCGGAAGCGCCGACCCCAACCGTGGCCCGATGGGCATCGTCGAGTGGAACACCACCGGCATCGACCAGCCGATCAACGCCGGCTGGCCCTACTGCACCGGTGACCAGTTCAACTACAACGAATGGGACTTCGAGACCGCCACCCAGGGTCCGTGGTTCGACTGCGCCGCCGGCGCGGAGAACAACTCGTCCTGGAACACCGGCCTCGCGGTCGTGCCGCCGTCCGTGCCCGCCGACCTCTACTACGGCGACAACGACGACGACCAGCCGTGGCCCGAGCTGACCAGCTTCGGCAGTGGCAACGGCCAGGCCCCGATGGGTGGTCCGGTCTACCACTACGACGCGTCCAACCCGGTCAGCGCCCTCCCGGAGTACTGGGACGGCAAGTCCTTCTTCGCCGAGTGGTCGCAGGACTACATCGCCGCGTTCTCCGTGGACTGGCCCGACGGTCCGGTCACCGAGATCGAGAACTTCCTGCCCAACGGCGCGCTGCAGACCGCGTTCCAGCCGATCCATGACAACATCATGGACCTGGAGTTCCACCAGGGATCGCTCTACACCCTGGAGTACGGCGACGGCTTCAGCAGCGTCAACCCCGACGCCGGGCTGCACCGCATCGACTACGTGGAGGGCAACAAGACCCCCCAGGCCGTGGCGAGCGCCGACCCGATCTCGGGCAGCACCGCCCCACTGGAGGTCACCTTCGACGGGTCCGGCTCGTCCGACCCCGACGGTGACGAGCTGACCTACGAATGGGACTTCGACGGCGACGGGACCTACGACGCCACCGGTGTCACCACCAGCCACACCTACACCGACCTGGGCGTCTACTCGGCCCGGCTGCGGGTCACCGACCCCGGTGGTCGCACCTCGCTGACCGCCGTGAACATCGCGGTCGGCAACATCGCACCGACGGTGACGATCGAGACACCGCCCGACGGCACGTTCTTCGACTGGGGCCAGGGCATCGCCTTCGAGGTCACGACCTCCGATCCCGAGGACGGTGACGACACCGTCTGTGGCAACGTCGCCTACACCTTCGGGCTGGGCCACAACAGCCACGCCCACCCCATCACCACCGGGACCGGCTGCACCTTCTCGCTGACCATGCCCGCCGACGCCCCCGAGCACGGTGAGGGCGAGAACATCTACGCCGTCCTCGAGGTCACCTACACCGACCAGGGCAACGGCGAGATCCCGCCCGCGACCGGGACGGCGACACTCCAGCTCAACCCGAAGGACCAGGAAGCCGAGTGGTCCGACGACTCCAGCGGCGTGGCCGTGGTCGAGGACATCGAGGCCAGCGGGTTCAACAAGGTCGGTCCGTTCGCCGACGGCGACTGGATCTCCTACGACCGCGTCAACCTGCTCAACATCGAGTCGGTCGCGGTGACCTCCGAGGGCACCGGTGACGTGCACCTGCGCTGGGGCAGCCCCGACGCCGAGCCGTTCGCGACGGTCGCGGTCGACTCGTCCGGCATCGACACGTTCTTCTCCGACGAGTTCACGCCCCCCGGGGGCACCGGGACGCTGTACGTGACGGCCACCGACGGCGTCACCCTCGACATCCTGCGCTTCCTCGGTGACGGTGTCGCGGACGTGACCCCGCCGGAGGTGACCATCACCACGATCCCGGCCGTGCCCAACGGGCCCGACGGCACCTTCATCGGGCCGGTGCAGTTCCGCATCAACGCCACCGACAACGTCGGCGTGGCGTCACGGCAGTTCTCCTACGACGGCGAGACCTGGGGGACCTACTTCCAGTTCGGTGCCACGTTCGTGTTCTGCAACCTGGGCGGCTTCGGCCAGTGCCAGGTGACCGGGATCGGGACCCACACCGTGTACGCACGGGCCACCGACGTCGGTGGCAACGTCTCCGAGCCGGTCATGATCGAGATCGAGATCGTCGCCGACGAGGTCCCGCCGGAGGTCTCGGCGAGCCTGCTCGGCACGTTCACCGGCGAGTTCACGCCCGCCGCCGGCTTCGACACCGCCGGCACCGCCACGATGGTGGTCGGGCCCGACGGCACGTCGGTCACCGCCGACCTGTCCGGCCTGGTCCCCAACGCCACCCACCAGGGCCACCTCCACGAGGGGGTCTGCGGCACGATGCCGATGGGCGGCCACTACCAGGACGACCCGGACGGGCCGTCCGAGCCGCCGAACGAGCTCTGGCTGGTCGACGACCCGGAGAACCCCGACGCCGGGTTCGTCTCCGACACCGACGGCGAGGCACAGGTGTCCGGGTCGGCCGACTGGACGGCCCGTGAGGACGCCCAGGCGGTCATGGTCCACGGCGGCGACGCCGGACTGCCGCGTGGCTGCGCGACCGTGGACACGGCATCGAGCTCGGTGCAGGTGACCTTCGAGGCCACCGACATCGGCGCCGTCGACTACATCGAGTACTCGCTCGACGGCGCGGAGTTCGTCGAGCTCGAGGGCGACCTGAGCGTCATCGAGCCGGGCGACCACACCGTCGAGTACCGCGCAGTGGACACCGCCGGCAACACGTCCGAGACGGGCACGGCGTCGTTCACGATCGAGCACGACCCCGACGTGTCGCGGATCCTGGTCTTCTCCAAGACCGCCGCGTTCCGGCACGGCTCGATCCCGGTGGCCCGCGAGGCCATCCAGGAGCTCGGTGCTGCCGACGGCGTGGCCGTCGACCTCACCGAGGACGCAGCCGCGTTCAACGACGACACCCTGGCGCGCTACGACGCCGTGGTGTGGGTGTCGACGACCGGTGACGTGCTCGACGACGACCAGCAGGCCGCGTTCGAGCGCTACATCCAGGCCGGCGGTGGCTACGCCGGCGTCCACGCTGCCAGCGACACCGAGTACGGCTGGGAGTGGTACGGCGACCTGGTCGGGGCCTACTTCGAGGGGCACCCGCCGGGCACCCCGCAGGCCACGCTGAACATCGAGGACGGCGACCACCCGTCGACGGACCACCTCCCCGAGGACTGGACCCGTGACGACGAGTGGTACTCGTTCCAGGACAACCCGCGTGGGGACGTCCACGTCCTCATGACGATCGACGAGTCCACCTACGCCGTGGGTGACGACCTCGCGATGGGTGACCACCCGATGTCGTGGTGCCACGACTTCGACGGTGGCCGCTCCTGGTACACCGCGCTGGGCCACACCGACGCCAGCTTCACCACCGACGAGCTCTTCCGCGAGCACATGTGGGAGGGCATCTCCACCGCGGCCGGCTGGGTCGAGGCGGACTGCTCCGTGCCGGAGCCGCTGTTCCTCGACGTCGTGCTGGACCCGGCCACGCCGGACGGTGACGACGGGTGGTACGTGTCGCCCGTGACCGTCACCGCGACGACCACCGATGACGCCACGATCGAGTTCTCGGTCGACGGCGGAGCGTGGGTGGCCGACGAGGACGGCGTGCTGACGGTGTCCGAGGACGGTTCGCACACGCTCGACGTGCGGGCGGTCCGGGACCCGGAGGTCACCGAGGTCCAGTCGTTCACGATGGACGTCGACACAACCGAGCCGACGACCGACATCGACGGGGTCGACGACGGGGCCACCTACGGCTCGTCCGAGGTGCTCGACGTCGAGGTCTCGGCCGACGACGCCACGTCCGGCGTCGACACGCTCACGGTGACGCTGGACGGCCAGGTCGTGCACGACGGCGACGCCACGTGGTCCGCCACGTGGAGCCTGTGGGAGCTCGACCTGGGCGGGCACACGCTCGAGGTGGACGCGGTCGACGTGGCGGGCAACACGACGTCGTCGTCGGTGTCGTTCACCATCGAGACCTCCTACGACGACGTGCTGACGTTGCTCGAGGTGCTCACCGATGCCGGCGTGATCACGCCGGAGGAGGCCCAGGACGTCCGTGACCAGGTCAACAACGCCGAGCGCATGGCGGACAAGGGCAAGGACGTCCAGGAAGGCCGCGCGCTCGAGCGCGCGATCGACCGGGCCGAGCGGATCGACGACCCCGACGTACGGGCGTTGCTGATCCGGGACCTCCAGGCGCTGCTCGACGACGTCTGATGACCGACCAACGCGCACGGTCCGCCTGACCGGATCGGGCGTACGGCGACGCCTCCCGTCCTTCGTGGCGGGAGGCGTCGCCGTCGTGACCGGCCCATGGTCGGGGGTGGGCTCCGGGTTCTCGGCGCCTACCCTCGCCGGTTCGTCCATGCGGAAGGAAAGACGTGGTCCAGGGTCGATCCACCCGATCGTTGGGCCTCCCGGCGCTGCTGGTGGCCCTGGTGTCCCTGGGAGCCTGCACGGGTGACCCCGCACCGTCGCCGACCGCTGCCGGGACGGAGGCGGCTGCCCAGTGTCCGGTCGACGCCGAGGAACTCTCCGAGGTCCTGGGGTGGGAGTTCGGGCCGGTCGAACCGACGGTCGTGGACGGCGCCCGGGCCAGCGGGTCCGACGAGGGCTTCGTGTACGTCGAGTGCTCCGCGCTGGTGGCCGAGGAGGGCCACGACGACGAGCCCGGGACCGAGGATGCCGAGTCCGATGCGGACGCCGGCGGGGAGCGTGAGGAGGCCCACGTCGTGGTGGTGGCCAACTACGCCTACTACGTCGAGCCGTTCGAGACCGGGTCGGAGGACTGCCACGGGGTCGAGACCGCCGACGGGGAGTGGACGCCTGCCGAGGTGGAGGTCGCCGGCCTCACCGACCTGCTCGGTGCCACCCAGGACATCACCGACCAGAGCGCCGAGTACGCGGCCTTCCGAGGGCTCACCGGCTGCCTCGAGACGGCGCCGGACCTGGCCGTGATCACGCGCCAGGTCGTCGGCGACCCAGCCGACCTCGTGTCGGAGGACGATCTCGCCACCCTCCTCGGCATGGTCGTCGAACGGCTCCCCCGGGACCGCGACGCGCTGCGCGAGCTGGGCGCCACGGCCGACTGAGGCCGGCCCCACCCGGGGCGGGCCATGGACGACCATGACTCGGGGCCGCGGACGTGGTGTCCGCGGCCCCGACGTGTCGAGCGGTGTCGTCCGGGTTCAGGTGTCCCGGGACGCGATCCGACAGACCCAGCCCATGACCGGGTCGGCCTCGTAGCCGGCGGTCGCGGCTCGGGCTGCAGCCGCGCTCATCGCCGGTGCCACGACCTGCTCGCCGGACGCCGCGACGTCCAGGGCAGCGTCGTCGAGACGCAGGATGTCGATGCCACGACCCGAGTCGGCCACGAAGACCAGGTCCTCGTACAGCATCGGGGTGTAGCTCGACGTCCCGTCCGGGCGGAAGTAGGCCACCTGGACCGGGTTGGCCGGGTCACGGACGTCGAGCACGCGGGTGCCCTGTCCGTACCACGACATGTAGACCAGGCCGTCTGCCATCCGGAAGTAGTGCCCGGAGCAGTTGTTGGTGTTGGCGTTGAACCCCTCCTCGGTGTCGGCCGGGTGCCACGAGGACACCACGTCGAGCCGGAAGGGATCCTCCGGGGTGGCGCGCCACGACTCGCCGCCGTAGCTGCCGTCCAGCGACACGATGTAGAACCGGCCGCGCTGGGCACACCCACCCACGAAGTTCTCGTGCGTGGCGTAGAGCAGCTCACCGGCCTCGTAGCCGTGGGCGGCGTAGTCCGCACCGTCGCTCAGCCACGGACGCTCGGGCCGCTCGGAGTCGGCGACGCCGATCCCCGACCGGGTGCCGGGCAGGCCGTCGATCGGCCGTTCGCTGTTGTGCATGACGGCTGGCCCACCCAGGCTCCAGATCTCCGGTCCGCCACCACCGGCGTACGGGATCGGGTCCCAGGCGGTGGCCACGCGGCTGCGACCCAGCACCGGGTCGTGGTGGCGTCCACTGGTGTGGTAGCCCCGCACGGCACCACGTCCGCTGACCCACGCGATCCCGGCGTTGTCGACCTGCACGTCGTGGGCATAGTCGGTGATGCCCTGGTTGCGGCCGATGTCGATCGGGGTCTCGTAGGTGAACGGCTTGTTGGGGTTGCGGATGTCGGTCACCCAGATCGGGCGGCCGTTCCAGTCGTCGGGCATGTCGTCACGCACGGCCGGTCCACCACTCCACAGGAACTGGCAGTCGTTGATGCAGGTGCTGGTGTGGCCTGCCGGCACGTCGTGGAACGTCACGAGTCGCAGCGCCGAGGGGTCGCGGGCGTCGATGACGTAGACGCCACTCTCGCTGTCGGGGCTGTCCTGGTTGCCGCTGTACGCACGCGGGTCGCGTGACAGGAAGATGTACTTGCGCTTCTGGTCCACGTTGGTGGACTCGCTCTGCCAGAACGTGCCCGACGAGTCGGTGTCGAGCATCAGGTCGTCGCTGGGCAGGTGGTCGAGGAGCTGGGGGTCGGTCGGGTCGGCCAGGTCGAAGGTCTTGACGCCGAAGCGCCCGACCGCGACCAGCACGTCGCCGTCCCCGTAGTTGAGGACGTTGATGGACGTGATGCTGTTCATCTCGTCGAGGTTGCGGATGAACTCGAAGTTCTTGATGTCACCGGGTGGGGGGGCTTCCTGGGCGGACGCCGGCAGTGCGGTGAGCACGGCCAGGATCAGCCCCATGGACAGGAGGAGGCTGCCGGTGGTGTGCCGGCGGCGCGTGGAGTGGGCCATTCACGGACCTTCGTGGTCGGGCGGCGCGCGCGGGCGCGATCGGTCCAGCGGACCGATCGGACGGAGCCTAGACGCAACGATCGAACGAAGGTCCCCGGAGCCTCGAACAAAGTGCCTCGCTGCACGGCCTTCGCCCGCTGCGATCGCGGGGCGCACGCGGGGCCGTGCTGAACGATCCGAAACGTGGCGAGAGTTCGCACGAGCGCTGGCGGCGACGCACCCGTCCGGCAGTTGGGGATCCCATGGGCAGGTGCGAGGTCTAGGGTCGTGAGGACGACGGACGAAGGAGACGATGATGGTTCGACGCATGCTCATGACGGCCGGGGCCACGCTCGCCGTGCTCGCCCTGTCGGCGGGTCCGGCGGCGGCCACCCATGTCCACGGCAAGGTGTTGCCGAACGGCGACTGCGTCCTCCTGGCGCCCTCGGGTGGCGAGAACGAGGTCCAGCTGCCCGGGGAGGACGGCTACCCGGAGAACCGGCGTCACCCGCTGCACGTCAAGGTGCACCTGGGGGTCCCGGGCGCCGAGGCACAGCCGGGCACCATCTTCGTGGCGATCGGCGACGACGGCTCGTTGACGGCAGACGCCATCGCGCGTTGTGGCGGCGAGTTCCTCAACACCCCGTAGGCACGCGACGCCGCGTCATCGATGCTCGACGGGGACCGTCACGCGTCGTCGGCGTCGGTGACCGACTGGTGGCCCTGGACCACGGCCTCCACCCGGTCCAGGTCGGGGGTGGGCAGGCGTGCGAGGACCTCCAGGTTGTGTCGCACGTCGCGCGATTCCCGCAGGCCCACCAGCCAGGCGACCGGGGTCAGCCAGCCGGGGCGCAGGATCGCGCGCCCGATGCCGACGACGACGTCGTCGAGGACGGCCAGCACGTCGTCGATGTCGTCGGCGGGTCGCGCCGGGATGGCCGGCATCAGCCGTCCTCGGCCAGTTCCTCGGCCGTCAGTGGCCGCAGGATGCAGAACTCGTTGCCCTCCGGGTCGGCGAGCACGACCCACGTCACGTCGCCGGACTGGCCCACGTCGACGTGGGTCGCACCCAGCGCGACCGCGCGGGCGACCTCCGCGTCGCGGTCGTCGGGTCGCAGGTCCAGGTGCAGGCGGTTCTTGACCTGCTTGTCCTCGGGGACACGCAGGAACAGGATGTCGGGTGACACGCCGTCCTGGGGCGAGCCTGCGGGTGGCTCGAGCACCACCTCGTCGTCGTCGGCGAAGGTCGTGCGCCACCCGAGCAGTTCGGCCCACCAGGCCCCCTGGGCCCGTGGGTCGTGGGCGTCGATGCAGATGCACTGCCAGCCGAGTGCCATGGTCGTGTCCTTCGGGTCTGCGCGCAGCGGGTGTGGTCGACGGCTGCTGCCATCCTGGGGTCAGTCCGGCGGAAAGGTCGCCAGCAGTGCCTCGAGGTCGGCCAGCCGTTCCGGGGTGAGGTCCGGCTCGACCACCGCCGCCCAGGCCCGGGCGTTGGACGGCTTGTCGTACAGGTGGGCGTAGCCCTCCGGGGTCGACCCGGCGGCGGGGAGGTCGACCAGCACCTGCCACATGGTGACCAGGGGCGTCCACACCATGCTGTCGGCGACCTCCGGGCCCCGCGGTCCCGGCTCCAGCCAGTCGGGCTCGTCGAACGCCAGGTTGGTCGAGAAGTTCACGACCGGGTCCGACGCGTGCTGGAGGTACAGCAGCCGCGTGTCGCCCCAGGTCGCGGATCCGGCCTCGTCGTCCAGCGGATCGCTGAACTGGTTCATGAACCGCACGGTCCGGCCGTCGTCGACGACCGGGAGGCTGGCGGAACTGCCCTCGTCGCGGGACTGCTCGAGGCGTTCGTGCAGCTCGTTGACGAACGGCGGTCCCACCATCAGGACGCCGTCGATCGGCTCGTTGACGATGTTGATCGAGTCGAGGATCGCCTCGACCCCGAACGAGCCCAGCGACAGGCCGTAGAGGTAGATGTCCGGGCGGTCGTCCTCCGGCAGGGTCCGCCAGTGCTCGTGGATCCGGTCGAAGACGGCGCGGGAGGTGTCCCGGACCTCCTGTTGGTCCGCGAGCAGCGAGATCCAGCTGGGCAGGTAGGAGTACTGGACCCCGACGATGGCGGTGTCCCCGTTGGTGACCCACTCCAGCGGATCCACACCGTCGGCGTCGAGGAACCCGGTGCCCGTCGTGGTGGCGATCAGCAGGGTGGAGCGGTCGAAGGCACCGGTTCGCTGCAGCTCGGCCAGGACCAGGTCGGCCCGCTCCTCGTTGGTGTCCGCCGACTTCAGCCCCGCGTACACCCGGATCGGTTCGACCGCCCCGCCCCCGTGGAAGCCGTCGAGCTCGGCGACCGTCGGACCGCCCGCGACGAAGTTGCGTCCCTGGCGTCCCAGCGTGTCCCAGGCGACCAGCGAGTCCGGGCTGCCCGAGCGCAGGGACGAGGTGGGTGCCACCACGCCCTCGTCGGTCGCGCTGTCGCGGGGTGCGAAGATCTGGTTCGCGGCGGTGAAGAACCCGTTGACGAGCACACCGCTCCACAGGCCCCAGGCCAGCGTCAGCATGACGATCCAGCCGACCAGCCGGGCCTGTCGCCCGGTCATGCGGCGGGCCAGCCAGGCGACGATCGTCGTGAACAGCAGCCGGATCGACCGTCCGATCACCAGCAGCAGTGCCGCGACGAGCAGGGCGGTCACGGCCAGCATCGGCCACAGGGTCGGCGAGGTGGGCTCCATCCCCATCAGTTCGCGGACGTCGTTCTGCCACCCGACGTGCTGCCACGTGGCCGACACGATCATGAAGCCGATGATCCCGACCAGGGTCCAGATGACGACCTTGCGGACGCGCCCACGGGTGCGTGGCAGGCCGACGTAGTCCCACGCCCAGTGGACGGCGGCGCCCATGCCGTAGCCGATGACGATCGTCACGCCGGAGATGATCCCCTGGGTGAGGCTCGTGCGGGGAAGCAACGACGGGAACAGGGACAACGTGTAGAAGATGCCGGCGACCAGCAGCCCCGTGGGGGACAGCTCCGGGGAGAACACGCGGCGAGGCGTGGCCGTCGACGGCTCGACAGGTGTCCCTGTCGTGGTCGTCGTCGCCGGCGCCGTCGTCATGCCTGGACCCCCTCGGTCGACGGCGACCCTAGCAACCCGGACCGGGCCCACCCCGGCAGCAGGATCGCCGCGACTCAACCGTCGAGGTAGCCGGCGGTGGTGGCCCGGGGGCTGGCGTCGACGAGCGGGTAGCCGGCGTCCTCGACCGCGGTGCGCACCGGCCCCAGTCGCGCCGGCGGATGGTCGAGCTCGGCCCAGGGGTCGAGGCGGTCCGGGGCGGTGTCGATCGTGAAGCGTGTGGGGTCGAGGTCGTCGCCCACCTCCGCCCAGTCGAGCGGCGTCGCGACGGTCGCCAACGGGTGCGCGCGTGGACTCCAGGCCGCGATCAGGGTCGCGCCCGGCGTGCTCCGTGACCAGTCCAGCAGGGTGCGGCCGTCGCGACCCGCCTTGCGCATTTCGACGGTGAGGTCGTCGGTGTGGCGGTCTGCCACCATCCGGGCGATCGCCAGGGTCAGGGGGCGCAGCACCTCCGCCCCTTGGCGGCGCTCGATCGGGACCAGGACGTGGAGGCCCCGACCGCCACTGGTCTTGACCAGTGACGGCAGGCCGAGTTCGTCGAGGACGTCGTGGACCCACCGGGCGGTCCGGCCGATCGGCGTGTCCCGTTCGCCCGGGTCGAGGTCGAGGACGAGCTGGTCGGGCCGGTCCGGGCGGTCGATGCGGACGATCGAGGGGTGGAACTCGATCGTGTTCTGCTGGGCGAACCAGGCCAGGTCCTCCACGTCGTCCACCAGGGCGTAGGCGACCTCCCGGTCCGCCGAGTCGGCCCACTGGCGCCAGCGCCGGATCCCCGCGGGGGCGTGGTCCGGCAGGTTCTTCTGGAAGAATCCCTGCTCGCCGACACCCCGGGGGAACCGCTTCACGGACAGCGGGCGGTGCCGCAACTGGGGAACCAGCCGGTCGGCCATGGTGTGGACGTAGTCCCACAGGTCCTGCTTGGTGTGCCCGGAGGCCGGCCACAGGACCTTGTCGGGGCTGGACAGTCGGGGTTGTGCCATCGGTGTGCTCCCGGTGCGGGGACGACCCGCACCGTCGCAGCATGCCAGCCCGTGAGCGCGCGTGTGGGCGTGTGCACGGACGGCAGTGGGCGTCCGGCGGTGGAGTCGAGCCGGCCCCGCACTACCCTCGAGGTCCAGCCCGACTTCGGAGGATGACATGGGACGCAGGGACAAGGGCAACGCGGAGGCCGAGAAGGCCGCCAAGGAAGCGCTCGCCAAGGCCGACGAGGCGCTCGCCGAGGCGCGCAAGGCCGCCGCGGCGGTGAGTGAGCAGGCCAAGGCAAAGCTGTCCGACGCGGCCGAGTCCGCTTCGGAGAGCATCGGCACGGCGACCGAGACGGTCAAGACCCAGGCCAGCCAGGCCAGTGACGCGGCCAAGGCCAACTACGCCGAGGCCAAGGGCAAGGTCGCCGAGAAGGTCGGCACGGCCGAGTCCGAGCCGGAGCCCGAGGAGAAATCGGGCGGGTTCTTCGGCAAGGTGCTGGTGGTGGGCCTGGTGGCTGGGGCCGTCGCGTTCGCCAACAGCCTCAAGCGCAAGCGTGACCAGGAACTGGACGAGTCGCTCTGGGACGACCCCGCCGACGTGTGACCCGATCGCTGCGGACGCCGGCGCGCTGCCGGCTCGCACTCGTCACGCCCCGGGCACCCCGCGTGCCCGGGGCGTCGTCGTTGACGGACGGGGTCTCGCTGTCCACACTCGCGTCCACAGCTGTGGAGTTCCACGCCTGTGCTTCGTCCCCAGCTGGGGACAAGCCTGTGGAAGCGTGACCTTCGGTCACGTTGGAGTTCCTCGCTGCGCTCACTGGGCAACCTTGGGGGGTATCAGCAGGTTGACTGCTGATGCGCCCTTGGTGTCCACCGGGCCATCGCCGGCTGCGCTTGCCCTTCGAGGGCCGTTCCGAGTTGT
>NZ_JAHOPH010000020.1 GCF_019798055.1 Salsipaludibacter albus
CTGCTGGCCGACGTGCGCACCCGCCAGCGCGGGATCGAGCGGGGTGCCGCCGCGTCCGCTGCCTCCCAGCGGCCGTGGGCCTCGGTCCAGCCGCCGGCCCAGCGCACGACGTCACCGTCGGAGACCCGGAGGGTGTCCTCGGCCAGGTCGTCCAGGACGGCACGGTCGTGGCTGACGAGCAGCACCAGGGGCACGCCGCCGGCCCGAACTGCCTTGACGAACCGGTCCCTGGCCCCGGCGTCGAGATGGTTGGTCGGCTCGTCCAGCACGAGCACGTCGGGGTCGGATGCCAACGCCGCGGCGAGATGCCACTGCATCCGTCGACCGGGCGATCGGGTCGACCAGTCGGCGAGGTCGTCGACGTCCAGGCCGAAGCGCCGCCGCCACGTCACGGCATCACCGTCCCAGCGCAGAGCGAAGTCGCCGACGACGTCGGTCAGGTCGGTGGCGTCCTGGCGGACTCGCCGCACCGGACCGTCGTGGACGAGGTCGACTCGCCCGGACGTCGGCGTGAGCGTGCCGTCGACGAGGTCGAGCAGGGTGGACTTGCCGGCGCCGTTGGGACCGACGACGGCGTGCAGCCCGGGGCCGACGTCCAGCGTGACGTCGTCGAGCACGGGCACGGCCGTGGAGTGGGCGAACGAGACCCCGCGCAGGTGCACGGAGGTGAGTGAACGGGCAGCACTGCCCGAGGATGATGCAGCCATGGAGTACCTCGCAGGCATCCCAGAGCGGGGATGCAGTCGAACCAGAAGGGTTCAGGCGAGGTGGCGCAACGGTCGTCCGACGGACGGGGACAGGTGGGTCGTTCCGCGTCGTTCACGCAGAATGCCCGGCGGTTTCCCTGCCGAGCATGCGGTGAGTCTACCACCTCGCTGGCCCAGGGTGCAAGCGAATCAATTCGCCAGTCGTTCGGTGGGGCCCGGACGGCCCCCGGCTGCCCGTAGGCTCGCCGGCATGGACCTCACCCTGCTCGACTACCGCCGACGCGTCGCCGACCTGTACCGACAGGTGCGGAGCACGGCCGACCCGGCCGTCGCACACCGCACCTGGATCGACGGCCGCCACGAGCTGTTCGCCGACCACCCGCAGAGCCCCGTCGCGGACCGCGCGTCCTTCACCGGCATCGACTACTTCGACCACGACCCGTCGTGGCGACTGGTCGGCAGGTTCGTCCCCGGCGACGACCGGCCGGCCGCGGACGTGGCCCACTCCGGTGACGGGACCACGCCCTTCCGACCGATCGGGACGGTGACCTTCCACCGGGACGGGACCGACCACGAGCTCGAGGTCCTGTGGCTGGCCGGCTACGGCGGCGGCGTGTTCCTGCCCTTCCGCGACGCGACCAACGGCGACGAGACCTACGGCGGTGGCCGCTACCTGCTCGACACGGTCAAGGGTGCGGACCTCGGCCACCAGGGCGACGACGTCGTGCTGGACTTCAACTTCGCCTACCACCCGTCGTGCGTCCACGACGACTCCTGGTCCTGCCCGCTCGCCCCGCCGGGCAACCACCTCGACGTCACGGTCCGGGCCGGCGAGCGCCTGGGCTGACCCGGCCCACCTCCTCGTCAGTAGGGTGGATGGATGGGGTGTGCGGCGATCCAGACCTCCGGGTCCGACAGCTCGCACCGGGACGGGGGACACAGGTGGCGAACCGATCCTCGACGGCGGTGCGCGAGTCCCGGATGGCCATCGGGCCCACCACCCGGGAACGGACCGGACCCCGGCACGGGCCACGTGTCGCGCCACGTCGGTGGCGCCCGTTCGTCGTGGGGGTGGCGGCCCTGGGCCTCCTCCTCGTCCCGGTGCCGTGGCGCCTGCAGATGGGTGACGACCCGCTGGCCCTGACCTGGGACCTCGACGGCCGACTGGAGGTCGACGGGGAACTGCTCGACCCCCCGGGCAGGTGGACGTGGCTGACCGTCGGTCGTCCCCCACTGGCCGGGGAGGTGCTGGTCGACGTGCTCGACGGCGGCGACCGATCGTCGTGGGACATCCGCGACGGCGCGTCCACGTCACGGCCAGCCGTCGTCGAACCGGTGGCCGCCGCCGCCGGGCTGCGGGCCGCCGGTCGCGACGTCTCGGTGGGACTCACCGTCACGGTCTCGGAAGCGGTCGATCCGCGACTCCCCGAGCGAGCAGTCCTCGTCGAACTCAACGGCATGACCCTGGAGGACCGGGGCGACTGGGCGGTGGCCGCCAGCCGCCCGGGCCTGCCGGTGACCTTCCGGTTGTCGGACGGGACCACGGGCACCCACCCCGGGCGGACCCTTCCCTGGCGTGACATCGAGGTGGCCGACGTGCCGCCCGACGACCTCCAGGCCAGGCTGTTCGGCAACCTCCCGGACGTGGCACCGATCCAGTGGGCGCGTGACCACCTGGCGCTGGGACCCTCCCACGGCCTGATGGTCGCGCTCACGACGTGGGCGGCCGCCAGCGGCCTGGAGCTCGACGGCGTGCACGTCGCCGGGACCGGAGGCATCCGCGGGGACGGGGTGGTCACCCCGATCGGAGGACTGGAGCCCAAGGCACGCGCCGCGCGCGACGATGGCGCGGACCTCCTGTTCTTCCCGCTCCCACAGGCCGGCGAGCTGGACGGCTTCGACCCCGGATCCATGACCCTGGTCGGGGTCAGCCGACTCGAGGACGCCACCCGCGTGCTGGAATCGTGGCCTGGAGCCTCCTGAGCCACCGGGACGGCGACGTGGTCCCGTCGACCTGGACCGCCAACCCCTCGGGAGATCAGCCCACCGGCACGGGCTGGCGGCGAACCGAGGTGATCCGTCCCCCGCCCAGGCACCGCCCACCGTCGTAGGCGACCGCCGACTGGCCCCGCGCCACCCCGTGCACGGACTCGTCGAGCCGGATGACGACGCCGCGTGACCCGTGCCGTTCGAGCCGGGCGGGCCGAGGGCGGCCGTGGGCGCGGAACTGGACCGTCAGCCCGTCACCGTCCGGCCACGCACCGGTGGTCCACGACGGTTCGTCCACCCCGATCGTGTCGACGGCGAGCGCGTCGCGTGGTCCGACCACGACGGTGTTGGACGTCGCGTCCACCTCGACGACGAACCGACGCTCGTGGTGGTCCAGGCCCAGCCCGCGTCGCTGGCCGACCGTGTAGTGCCAGATCCCGTCGTGCTGGCCGAGCACCTCGCCGGACACGTCGACGATCTCGCCACGCACCACCGGGAGGTGGCGACCGAGGTACCCGGCGGTGTCGCCGTCGGGCACGAAGCAGATGTCGTGGCTGTCCGGCTTGGTCGCCACGCGCAGCCCGAACACCTCCGCGCGGGTCCGCACCTCGTCCTTGGTCAGCCAACCGACGGGGAACAGGGAACGGGCGAGCTGGTCCGGGGTGGCCATCCACAGCACGTAGGACTGGTCCTTGCGCTCGTCCACGGCGCGGTGCAGCCGCGCGGGGCCGCCCGGACGCGTGACCGGGCGCCCGTCCGGCGTGCGCAGCCGGACGTGGTGGCCGGTCGCCAGCGCGTCGAAGCCGACGGCCCGGGCCCGGTCGAGCAGGGCCGCGTACTTGACCTTCTCGTTGCAGCTGACACACGGGTTGGGGGTGCGTCCGGTCGCGTACTCGCGGGCGAAGGGGTCCTGGACCTCCCGGGCGAACACCGTCGACAGGTCCCAGACGTAGAACGGCACGTCCAGCACCTGGGCGGCGCGGCGGGCGTCCGAGGCGTCGTCCAGGCTGCAGCAGCCGTGCCCGGGGACCTGCTGGTCGTCGGGCACGTCGGCCAGCTTGAGGTGCACACCGGTGACGTCGTGGCCAGCCTCGACCAGCAACGCGGCCGCGACCGCGGAGTCGACCCCGCCGGACATCGCGACCAGGACCCGGCTCACGACGAGCCCGCCAGGTCGAACAGCCCCTGGCCGGCCCGCAGCCGGGCAACCACGTCCACCAGCACCTCGCCGGCGCGGGCCACCTCCTCGTCGGTGCTGGTCCAGCCCACCGACAGGCGCAGCACCGCGTCGTCGTCGATCCCGCACGCGCTCACCACGTGGCTCGTGGCGGCCCCTCCCGACGAGCAGGCGGAGCCGGTGGACGCGCACAGGCCCGCCTGGTCCAGGCCGAAGGTCAACAGCTCGGCCTGCACGCCGTCCAGTCCGAGGTGCAGGTGGGTGGGCAGGCGCCACGCCGGGTCGGACGCGCCGTGGACGTGCACGCCGTCGATGCTCTCGGCGACTCCGCGCAGGTGGTCGGTCTGGCGTCGCGCGGCCTCCACGAGCCGGTCCCGGTCGGCGACCGCGGCGGTGACACCGGCACCGAGCGCAGCATCCAGCGCGGCGGCGAAGGTGCCCGAGCGCACGCCCCGGTCCTGGCCGCCACCGTGGAGCAGCGACTGGACCGGCACGCCGCGACGCAGCACGGCCGCACCCACCCCGGGCGGTGCGCCGAACTTGTGTCCGGACAGCGAGATGGCGTCGAGTCCCTCCACCAGGCGGACCGGGCGGGTGGCGAACGCCTGGATGGCGTCGGTGTGCAGGACGGCGGGTCGTTCGGCCAGTTCGGCGGCCAGCGTGTCGAGGTCGTTGCACGAACCGACCTCGTTGTTGGCGGCCATGACGCTGACGACCGCCGTGTCGTCGGTGACGGCGGCCACCACCTCCTCGACGTCGACCCGACCGTCGCGGCCGGGCGCGACCTCGGTCAGGGTGAAGCCGTGCTCGGCCAGCCAGCGAGCGGCGTTGCGGACCGCCGCGTGCTCGACGGCGGTCGTCACGAGGTGGTGCCGCCCGGCATCGGCGGCGGCCCAGGCCAGGCCCTTGACGGCGAGGTTGTCGGCCTCCGTGCCCCCCGAGGTGAACACGACGTCGGCCGGGGCGGCGCCGACGGCGTGGGCGACGGCCTCACGCGCCTGCTCGACCGCGACCCGGTTCGCGCGACCGGCGGCGTGCATCGCCGAGGGGTTGCCGAGCACGCCGTCGTGGCCCGCCTCGTCCAGCCAGTCGTGGAGCGCAGCGCGGGCCTCGGGGCGCACCGGCGTCGAGGCCGCATGGTCGAGGTAGAGCATGACACCAAGGGTGCCAACTGCGACGCCACCCTGCCCACACGGGCCGGCGCCGGACGGCCAGGACCCGGCCCGCACGAGCCTGACGATCAGCGGGGATCGGACGCATGCCGTCCGGCTACGGTCGTCGATCCTCGACGGGCAGGCCACCGATGCGACCACTCCGGGTCGACCCCCTGGTCACCGATGTCGGCACCGCGGCCGGACACCGCCTGGTGCTGCTGTCGCTGGAGGTCTACGACGAGGTCGCCGACCTGCGCTTCGCCCGGATCGACGTCGACGCCCCCCGGCCGCTCGCCCGCCGGGTCCCGAGCGCCGACGCCTGGCAGGTCACGGTGGACGGCACCCCGGCCCGGGTGCTGGACGCGGTCGGCCGCGGGGACCGCGCGTTCTCCAACGGCGAGGTCCGCCTCGCCCCGCCCCCGCGACCGGGGGCTCGGCTGGTCGTGACGGTCGACCTGGCGCGCGACGAGGAGCCGCTCACCGCCACGGTCGACCTGCCCACGGCGTCCGCATGACGAGCCCGGGAGAGCCTGCGGTCCCGACCACCCGGCGGTGGCTCGCCCTGGCCGGGTTCCTCGCCGCGTCGTTCGCCGCCGCGGGGATCGCCGTGTCGCTGCAGGGAGGTGGCGTCGAGGGCTTCTACACCAGCCTCGACCTGCCGGCGTGGGCGCCGCCGTCGTGGCTGTTCGGTCCGGTGTGGACCGTGCTGTACATCGCGATCGCGGTCGCGGCATGGCGCGTGTGGGAGCACGCCGGCTGGACCGCGGCCCTGACGGTGTGGTCGGTGCAACTGGTGTTCAACGCGGCCTGGACCCCGGCGTTCTTCAACCTGCAGTTCGCGACCCTCGCCCTGGCCATCATCGTGGTGCTGCTGGGACTGGTGCTGGTGACGATCGCCCTGATGGCACGCCACGACCGCGTCGCCGTCGCCCTGATGGTTCCCTACGCGCTGTGGGTCGGGTTCGCCACGGCGCTGACGCTGGCGATCTGGGTCCTCAACCCGAACCTGCGGTAGCAGCGAGTCTGCCGACGACCTCCAACGACGACGGAGCGACCACCATGCCGGATGCCGTGGACCGCTTCCTGGCCACCTTCGACGACCCCGAGGGGGTGCAGGTGCGGCGCTACCCCGCCGGAACCCGCACCGCGGCGGACGCCGCGGCCGCGATCGGCTGCGACGTCGCGCAGATCGTGAAGTCTCTGGTCTTCGTGGCCGACGACACGCCGGTGCTCGTCCTCACCGCGGGGAGCAACCGGGTCGACCCCGGCCGGGTCGCGACGCTGCTGGGTGCCGACCGCGTGACCAAGGCCGACGCCGACGTCGTGCGGGCGGCGACCGGCTTCGCGATCGGGGGGACGCCCCCGTTCGGCCACCCCGCTCCCCTGCCCACGCTCGTGGACCGTGACCTGCTTGCCCACGACGTCGTGTGGGCGGCGGCCGGCAGCCCCGACAGCGTGTTCCCGCTCGACCCGTCGACCCTGCCGGCTCGCACGGGCGGCACGGTCGGCGACGTCGCGGCCGGGTAGAACGCTCACCGAGGGTGGCGGCTGAAGAACCACCAGACGATGAACGCCATGAAGCCACCGAGCACGATCCCGGCCAGCGCGACCGCGAACACCATCTGGGTCAGGGCCAGGACCCAGTCCTCGACCGGCAGCCCGGCCCACCGCTCGAGCAGGAGCACGGCCCCGGTCAGGACGGCCAGGACCAGCGGCCACCGGGCGAACTGCCGTGCCGGGCGCCGCGACATCCCGACTCCTCCCGGCCCCGTGGTCCGTCGGCCGCCTCAGCTGCGCCGCATGAGCTCGACCCTGGTGCAGCGGTCCTCGACGTAGTCCATGCCCGCCTCGGCCGCGATCTCGGCGGCCTCGGGGCTGCGCAGGCCCAACTGGTTCCACAGCGCGGGCGCGCCGGCGGCAGCGGCCTCGGACGCGATCCCGGGCAGGTGCTCGACGCGACGGAACACGTCCACGAGGTCGACCGGACCGGCCTCGGCGATCGTGTCCACCGCCGGCACCCCCAGGACCTCGTCGACCTCGGGGTTGACCGGCACGATCTCCCAGCCGTGCGACTGCAGGTACGCCGCGACCTCGTGACTGGCTCGCCAGGGGCGATCGGACAGGCCCACGATCGCAACCCGGCCCGGCTCGGCGAGGAGCCGGTCGATCAGCTGCTCGCGTGCGTCGCGGGAGCCTGCGAGCGGCCCGTCGGGGACCGGGCAGACGTCGTCGGCGTCGACGCCGGGGACGTCGAGTGGGACGGCGGATGGTCGCGTGGGCACGATGGCTCCTCGGGGCGGGGCGGACGCGCGGGAACGGTGCATCGGGGGCAACGGCAACGCCGGTCACGGTCTTCCCAGCCAACCAGTCCACTGCCGGGGACGCCCGTCGTTCGCCGGGTGGGCCGACCGCCTCGGTTGCTACGGTCGTGCCACGTCGCCAGCGAAGGATCCGTCCGAGTGGCTCGAGCCGGCAAGCCCCGCAAGCACGTGTTCGTCTGCGTCAACCAGCGCGATCCCCAACATCCACGCCCCTCGTGCCTGCCACGGGGAGGCGGGGACGTCTTCGAACTCGTCCGCGAGTTCTCCGGCGCCCACGGCCTGGACGACGTCAAGGTCGTCGCCTCGTTCTGTCTCGAACCGTGCATGGTCGGCCCGGTGGTGTACGTCGCCCCGGACGACGTCTGGTACGGCGGCGTGACCGTGGACGACGTCGAGCAGATCGTCGAGCAGCACCTGCGCGACGAGGAACCGGTCGAGTTCCTGCGCATCGGCGAGCCCGAGTTCGAACTGTCCCCCCTGCAGGGCCGGGACGCCCTGCCCCCGGGGATGATCCCGCCGGTGCCGCCGCAATGACCGAACGGAGCACCATGGGCGGGGAGGGGGTCGATGCCACGGGTCGCCAGACGTGGGACGCCTACTTCCTCGAACTCGCCCGGACGACCGCCACGCGCGCCACGTGCCTGCGACGCAAGCACGGTGCCGTGATCGTCCAGGAGCGTCGGATCGTGTCGACCGGCTACAACGGTGCCCCGTCCGGGCACCCCCACTGCACCGAGGGCGCCTGTCCACGGGCCCGGTCGGACACGCCACAGGGCCACGACTACAGCCAGTGCATCGCCATCCACGCCGAGGCCAACGCCCTGCTGTTCTCCGGTCCCGCCGAGCGCGCCAACGCCACCCTCTACTGCACCGGTGCACCCTGCTTCGGCTGTGCGAAGCTGATCGCCAACTCCGGCATCGGGGAGGTCGTGGCCTCGGGCGGCCGCTACGACGGGTGGGACCGCACCCGGGAGTTCCTGCTCACGTCCGGGGTGCGCGTGCGGCTCCTCGACGGGCTCGACCACCTCCCCACCCTCGACCTCCACGTCCCGCACGAGGTCGACGGCCGCCCCTGAGCGGGCGCCGTGTCAGTTCAGCCACTGCAGGACGAGCCCGACGGCCAGCAGGAACACCAGCATCCATCCGCCCACCCGGAGCATGCCGGTGACCTCGCGCCCGATCCCCCGTGGTTCGGGGAGCGGCTGCAGGCGGCGGCCGCACGGGCAGGTCCCGGGATCCAGGGTCACGACGTGGTTCTCGCTGCACCGGTAGCGCGGTCGTCGGGCGAGGTCGTAGCCACAGGCGCTGCAGGCCACGCCGTCGCGGGGATTGCGCGCGGTGCAGGCCGGGCACTGTCGGGCCTGGAGCCGGTCGTAGGCCACGAAGCCGGTGGCCAGGGCGACCAGGCCCCCGTACACGACCGAGGCCGCGACCAGGTCGGCGAAGGACGCACGGTCGGCCAGCACGAACGGCGACATGGCGACCATCGCCACGCCGATCGGCGCGATGCTCCAGGCAGCGACGATCCCCCGCTCACGGGTGGTGAGCGGACCACGCTGGGGCTGACGTGGCTCCTCGCTCACTCACGTCCTGGGGTCGACGACGCCGCAAGGGTACGACGCCAGTTAGGCTCGCCACCCGGCCGGGGCACCGTGGCCCCGGGACGCCGCGCCGTCGACTCGAGGTCGCATCCATGAGCCTGCAGGTGTCCACCACCGATGACGGCATCGCCGTCCTGACCCTGGACGACGGCGCCCACAACGCGCTGGGACCGGAGCGGTTCCGCGAGTTGCTCGCCGCCTTCGACGACGCCGACGACGACGTCCGGGCCTTCGTGGTCACGGGTCGCGAGGGCATCCTCACGGCCGGGCTGGACCTGAAGTTCATGGCGGCCTCGGACGCCGATGCCATCCATGACCTGCTGGTCGTCTTCGGGCGTGCCATGATGCGGGTCTGGACCGAGCCGCGGCCGACGGTCTGCGCGGCGACCGGCCACGCGGTCGCGGCGGGCACGATGTTGGCGATGGCCTGTGACCACGCCATCGCGGCCGAGGGCGAGTTCGCCTGGGGCCTGACCGAGACCCAGATCGACTTCGCGATGCCCAGCTACGGACTCGCGCTGGCCCGCCACAACGTGCGGGCCGATCGGCTCGACGACCTGGTCCTGCAGGGTCGGCGGGTCGACCCCGTGACCGCCGTCGAGGTCGGCTACGCCGACGCCCTGGTCCCCGTCGAGCAGGTGCGCCAGGCCGGCCTCGACGCCGCCCGCCAACTGGCCGAACTCCCGCCCCGGGCCTACGCCAGCACCAAGCAGCGGCTGCGTGGCGCGGCGGCGGACGCCGTCCTTTCGGGTCTCGAGGCGGACATCGAGGCCATGCGCGACTTCCTCGAGACCTGACGTGGCCGACGTCCTGGACGCCTCGCTGGCCCGGCTGGATGCCGCGCTGGCAGGACCGGTGGAGCCGACCGCGGCCGCCGCGCCGACCAGCCTGACCCCGGCCCGCGCGCAGTCGCTGTTCACCGACATGGTGCGGTCGCGCCTGTTGGACGTGGCGGCGCGACGACTGCAGGCACGGGGACACGGGTTCTACACCATCGCCTCGGCTGGCCACGAGCTGACGGCCGTCGTCGGGGCCCAGCTGCGTCGCACCGACCCGTGCCTGCTGCACTACCGCGACGGCGGGCTGGTCATGGCCAAGTCGCGGACCCACCCCGATCCGGACCACGACGTGCTGGCGGCGACCGTGGCCAGCTTCGTGGCCGCGGCGGACGAGCCGGCGTCGGGAGGACGTCACAAGGTGTGGGGTGACCCGGCGACGTGGATCGTGCCCCAGACGTCGACCATCGGGTCACACCCGCCCAAGGCGGTCGGGATGGCCGCGATGCTCGCCCGGGCGGCCCGGCTCGAGGAGCACCCGGCGGTCCCCGCCGACGCGATCGTCGTCACCAGCCTGGGAGACGCGTCGGCCAACCACGCCACCACGCTGTCGGCGCTGACCGCCGCACGCTGGGCCCATCGCCACGGCAACCCGGTGCCGGTCCTGGTGGTGGTGGAGGACAACGGTCGGGGGATCTCGGTGCCGACGCCGCGGCGGTGGATCGCCGACTCGCTGTCGCACCTGCCGGGGCTGGCGTTCCACGACGTCGGGGAGGTCGAGACGCCGGTGGAGCACGCCTGGGAGGTCGTGGCAACGGCGGTCGAGCAGGTCCGCACCCAGCGACGCCCGGCGATCCTGCGGCTGCCGTGCGTCCGGCTGGGTGGGCATGCCGGCAGTGACGTCGAGGCGGGCTACCGACGACGGCGCGACATCGACACCGACCTGGACACCGACCCGCTCGTCGCGGTCGCGTTGCGGCTGTGCGGGCTCGGCCTGACCACGTCGGAGGAGCTCCGGGAGGTGGTGGCCGCCACCCGCGCCCGGCTGGACGAGCTGGTGGCGGACGTGGGGCGCCACCGCCACCTGGCCTCGGCCGACGAGGTCATGGCGCCGATGGCACCGCACCGCCCGGACGCCGTGCGTGCCGACGCGGTCGCCCACGTGGCCCCGGCGGGCGACGACGGCCCACCGACCGGCGAGCTGACCCTGGCACAGGGACTCAACGGGGCACTGCGCGAGCAGCTCGTGACGCGTCCGGAGACGTTGGTCTTCGGCGAGGACGTCGCGGTCAAGGGTGGGGTGTACGGGGTCACCAAGGGGCTGCAGGACCTGGCGGGACGGGCCCGGGTGTTCGACACGCTGCTGGACGAGACCACGATCCTGGGCACCGCCCAGGGCGCCGGGCTGCTCGGGCTGCTGCCGTTCCCCGAGGTGCAGTACCTGGCCTACCTCCACAACGCCCTGGACCAGCTCCGGGGCGAGGCGGCGTCGACCCGGTTCTTCTCCGACGGTGCGTTCGCCACGCCGATGGTGCTGCGGGTGGCGGGGCTGGCCTACCAGAAGGGCTTCGGTGGCCACTTCCACAACGACAACGCGATCGGGGCGCTGCGCGACGTCCCGGGGCTTCGACTGGCGGTGCCGACGCGTGCCGACGACGCCGTGGGGATGGTGCGTGCGGCCGCGGCCATGGCGTCGGTCGACGGTGACGTGGTGGTGGTCCTCGAGCCGATCGCGCTGTACCACCGCCGCGACCTGCACGCGCCCGACGACGGTGCGTGGACCAGTCCGTGGCCGGGTCCCGACCACGTCCTGCTGCCCGGCGAACTGGGGATCCGCCACCCGGAGGCGACCGACGTCGCGGTCGTCACCTGGGGCAACGGCGTGCCGATGACGCTGGAGGCGGCGCGGCGGCTGGGCGACGGCGCCGGGATCCGGGTGATCGACCTGCGATGGCTCGCCCCACTGCCGCTGGCCGCGGTGCGCGACGCGGTCGCCGACTGTGCGGCGGTGCTGGTCGCGGACGAGGCCCGGGCGACGGGTGGCGGGATCGCCGACGCGGTGGTCGCCGACCTGGCCCGCCACGGCTGGGACGGAGGCCTGGACAGCGTCGCCAGCCGGGACTCCTACGTGCCGCTCGGCCCGGCCGCGGACCACGTCCTGCTGGGCGTCGACGACATCCACGCCGCCGTCCTCCGCCTGCTCGACCGCACGTAGGTCGGTCCAACGACAGCCACCTGGCGTTCGCTGCCGCCCCACCCGGGCTCGAACGCCACCAGGAGGTCGCCGGCGGGTCGAGACGCAACAGCCTGGCGTTCGGTGCCGCCCCACCCGGCCTCGAACGCCACCAGGAGGTCACGGCCGGGAACAGCGACCGTGGCGGCGCGGGCCCGGTCGACGGGGCGGCGTCCTAGGCTCGGTCACCACGCCACAGGAAGGGCCGGGACGCGTGGGTGACGTGCATTGGCGGGAGCTGTACCACGAGGTGGTGGACACGGGGCTGTGCACGGGGTGTGCGGCGTGCGTGATGGCGTGTCCGCGCGACGTGCTGGGCTACACCGAGGACTACTTCCCGGTGCAGGTCGGCGAGGGCCACGCCTTCGACCAGTGCACGATCGGCGATCGCGGCTGCGACATCTGCACGCGGGCGTGCCCACGGTTCCGCAACTGGGAGTCCGACCTCGACGAGGTGTTGTTCGGCCGGCCGCGTGACCGAGACGAGGTGTACGGCCAGGTCCGGTCGATCCTGCTGACCCGTGCGACCGACACGGCCGTGCACGAGCAGGGCCAGGACGGTGGGCTGGTGTCGACGCTGCTGATCTGGGGGCTCGAACAGGAGATGATCGACGGTGCGCTGACGTCGGCGATCGTGGACACGCGCGGTCCGTTCGACTCCGAGCCGGCGCTGGTGACCGATCGCGACGGCGTGCTGGCGACGGCAGGATCCCGCTACACCTACAGCGCCAACCCGTTGGCCATGGCCGACGCCGAGCAAGCCGGGCTCAAGAACATCGCGTTGGTGGGGATGTCGTGCCAGGCGTCGATCGGGGGCACCGTCGAGGCCTACGGGGTCAACAAGTACAAGCGCAAGATCGCGTTGACGATCGGGCTGCTGTGCTCCAAGACGTTCACCTACGACGGGCAGAAGCAGGTCCTGGCAGAGCACGGCATCGACATCGCCGACGTGGTGAAGGTCAACATCAAGGGCCGCTACATGGTGTGGCTGCGCGACGGCACCTACGAGGAGTTGCCGCTGAAGCTGTTCCACCCCCACACCCGGCCGGGCTGCAAGCTGTGTCCGGACTTCGCGGCCGAGCACGCCGACATCGCGACCGGCGGGATCGGCGCCGACGACGACTGGACCCTGACGCTGGTCCGCACCGAACGTGGTGAGGAGTGGATGCGCGGCGTGATCGACGCCGGACTGGTCGAGGCGCGCCCGGGCGAGGACGACCCCGTCGCGATGAACCTCCTGACCCGGCTGTCCACCGTCTCCCGGAAGCGCTGGCCCACCGACGCCGTCCCGGCCGACGCCCGCACACCCGGGCTCCTCCCCCTGGCGGACTGAGACTCCCCGACCCGTCGGCACGGCGTGCGCAACCCCTGTTGCGCGGTGAGTGCACGGGGGTGATGCCTGGTCGGACGTGGTGACTACGTTCCACGGTGGATGTCGTCCATGGTCCGACCACGACGTCTCGGGGCGCATCATCGCGTCGGACCCCGGTCCTCGACGACCGACCGTTTCTCTGGGGGGAAACCACCAATGCCACAGGACACCTGTACCCAATCGCGCCACGGCACCCGCCGACTGGCTGTCACCACCCTGCTCGCCGCGGCCCTCGCCATGCTGGTCGCCATGCTCATGGCCGGCCCGGCCCTGGCGACCCACGTCGACCCGGTCCTCGTGCCGGGCAACCCGGACTGCCAGGACCTCGGCTACGAGTTCGGCGTCAAGATCGACACGTCACCCACGAACGGGACCTACCAACTGGGCGACGACGCAGTCGTGGTGGTGCCGTCCGACGACTCGCTGGTCGTGACGATCACCAACGCCACCGCCACGACCTTCGACTGGTCCACCAACATCGGCGTGGACGCCGTCATCGTCAAGGGTGGGCCGAACGCGAACAGCTACACCTACGTTCCGGAGGCCACCGCCGACACGGGTCTGCACGCCCCGGTCAACCCGAGCAACGGCACCTTCTACGGGCTGAGCCACGTGGAGTTCTGCTACGACCTCGAGGTCGTGGTGACCAAGACCGCGGTGACCTCGTTCACCCGGACCTGGGACTGGGACGTCACCAAGGAGGCGGACCAGACCTCGGTCATGATCTCGGACAACCAGTCGTTCGTCGTCGGCTACACCGTCACCGCCTCGACGACCGGTTCCGTCGACAGCGACTGGGCCGTCTCCGGGGTCATCTCGATCGCCAACCCGCACCCGACGGCGGCAGCGTCCGTCACCGGCGTCACCGACATGGTGTCCGGCCTCGGGGCGGTGGCCGTGGACTGCGGCGGGCCGTTCCCGATCGCCGTCGCTGCCGGCGCCACCCTGGAGTGCACCTACAGCACGCCGCTCCCGGACGCCTCGTCCCGCACCAACACCGCCACCGCGACCACGACCGGTGCGGTCGGCGGTGGGCAGGGCAGCGCACCCGTGACGTTCTCGGCCACGCCCACCACAGAGGTGGACGAGTGCGTGGACGTCACCGACACCAACGTCGGGATCCTCGGGACGGTCTGTGCGGACGGGGCGCCAGAGGCCTTCGTCTACACGCTGTCGTTCGGGACCGCCGCCGACAACGACGTGGTCGTCGCGTGCGGCGACACCTCCCACGACAACACCGCCACGGTGACCACCAACGACACCGGCACGGAGCACGACGACACCGTGACCGTCGACGTGGAGGTCCTGTGCGCGTCCAGCTGCACCCTGACCCAGGGCTACTGGAAGACCCACTCCCAGCAGGGGCCCGCCCCCTACGACGCCGACTGGGCCAACCTCGGCCCCATGGAGGAACAGACGACGTTCTTCCTGAGTGGGAAGACCTGGCACCAGACCTTCTGGACCCCGCCGGCGGGCAACGTCTACTACGTCCTGGCGCACCAGTACCAGGCCGCGACGCTGAACGTGCTGGACGGGGCGAGTGCACCTGCCGAGGTGACCGCCGCACTGTCGAGCGCCCAGACGTTGTTCTCGACCACCACTCCCGCCCAGGCCGCCGGCCTGAAGGGTGGCAGCAAGCAGGCCTGGACCGGCCTGGCCTCGCTGCTCGACGACTACAACAACGGCCTGGTCGGGCCGGGCCACTGTGACGGGGGCGTCATGGCGGGCTGACCCGACGCGATCACGGACGGCCGGGCCCACGGGCCCGGCCGTCCCCATGTCAGCCCAGCAGCATCGCCGCCCGGCCGAGTGCGGCGGCGCCGACCATGCCGGCGTCGTCCTCGAGCTCGGCCAGCACGATCTGGCGCTTCGCCGAGGGCAGGAACACGTGGGGTCGAGCGGCCTCCTCGACCTGCTCGGCCAGGTCGTCCCCGAGCTTCTCGGCGAGGCCCCCACCCAGCACGATCCGGTCCACGTCCAACAGGTTGATGACCGACGCGATGCCGATCGCGACGGCCTCCACGGCCTCGTTGAACAACCGGACGGCGAGCTTGTCCCCCTGGTCCAGCGCCCTGTCCCACACGCTGGAGGTGAGCCGGTCCTTGCCCTTGTCGTCCCGGATCTCGAACAGCGTCGTGGGGAAGCCCCCCGCGGCAGCGCGCTCCGCCGCGCGCTCCATGTTGGCCCGACCGCCGTAGGCCTCGATGCAGCCCCGGCGTCCACATCCGCACTGGGCACCACCGGCGTGCACGATCATGTGCCCGAACTCACCGGCGCCACCCACCGACCCGGTGTAGGGCCGGCCGTCCAGGACCAGCCCGCCGCCGACGCCGGTGCCCATCCACACGCCCAGGAGGAACTTCGAGCCCCGTCCGGCACCGGCGACCCACTCCCCCAGCACGCCGACGTTGGCGTCGTTGCCGACCGCGACGGGCATGGCGACCGCCTCGGACAGGCGTCCTCCGACGTCGACCGGCTCGGGCCAGTTCTGCAGGTTCGGTGGGTGGCTGACGACCCCGTCGTCGACCGGACCGGGCATGCCGACCCCGACCGCGGCCGGTTCCTCGTCGAGTTCGCCCAACAGTTCGGCCACGACCTCCAGGACCGCGTCGGGCCCGTCGGTCGGCGTGGACCGCTTGTGGCGATCCCCCACCTGGTGTTCGTCGTCGACCAGCGCCACCGAGATGTTGGTGCCGCCGATGTCCACGCCTGCGACGGTTGCCATTGCCACGTCCTCGTCGGCTCGACGGACACGCCGCGACGACGCGCCCGTCGCCCAGTCAACCAGCCTCATGCGCTCCCGACCGGACTGATGGGTGACCCGACCCGGCCGATCGAACGAATCCCCCAAGCTGCCCATTGTCGCTGGCCACCGGGGCTCCTAGGGTCGAGTCCAGCGGGGATCGACGACCCGGGGCGATCTCGGGGCACGGTTCGGGTGCGCCATCCAGTTGCGCCACCACCGGTCGATGCGACTCCGCGTCGGCGGCCGCGACCCTCGCGGTCGGGCCACGGAGGTGCGCCATGGGGTCGATGGATCGAAGGACGTTCCTGAAGGGCGCGGGGGCCGCTGCCGGCGGTGCCCTGCTGGGCGGGCCGTTCGCCGGCTTCGTCGCACGACAGGCCCATGCGGGCCCCGGACCGAGCTTCCGCGACCTCGGACCCGTCGAGGACCTGCGGGACGGCCGGGTCCGGCTGTGGCTGCCGGACGGTTTCTCCTACCAATCCTTCCATGACAACGACGGTCCCGAGGTCGTGCTGGACGACGGGACCTCGCTGCCGGGACGCCACGACGGGATGGCCGCGCTGCCCGGACCGAACGGGGACGTCTGGCTGGTCCGCAACCACGAGGTCAACGGCAACGCGCCGGGTGGTGCCTTCGGCCCCGGCACGCCGTACGACGGGGCCGCACTGGGCGGCACCACGACGACCCTGGTCTCGCCGCTGGGCGAGGTCCGCGAGTCCTACACCAGCCTGAACGGAACGCAGATGAACTGCTCCGGGGGCCCCATGCCCTGGGGTGCATGGATCACCTGCGAGGAGACGGTCAACGGCCCCGACGTCGGTCCGGACTTCACCGGCACGTCCAACGAGGACCTCGAACAACCGCACGGGTTCGTCTTCGAGGTGCCGGCAGGCGGGCAGTCCGATCGCCAGCCGATCCGCCAGGCCGGGCGCTTCGCCCACGAGGCGGTCGCGTTCGACCCGGTCGACGGCATCCTGTACCTGACCGAGGACAACTTCGGGTTCCCCTCGGGGTTCTTCCGCTACCTCCCCCCGAGCGACCCGATGGAGACCGGCAGGCTCGACGACGGCGGTCGACTCCAGATGCTCGCGGTCGTCGGCCGTCCGAACGCCGACCTGGCACGAGCCCAGCCACGTCGGGCGACCTTCGACGTCGACTGGGTCGACATCGACGACCCGGACCCGGAGTTCGACCCGGTGGTCAGCAACAACGACGCCATCGTGTACGTCGGCAACCAGGGACGAGCCGGCGGGGCGGCGTGGTTCTCCCGGCTCGAGGGTTGCGTCTACGACGACAACGTCGTGTACTTCTGCTCGACCCAGGGTGGCGGGGAGCCGGAGGGCCAGTTCGGCCCGGTCGGGGACGGCTTCGGCAACGGGCGTGGGCAGGTCTGGGCCTACCACACGCGGGGGCAGACACTGCAACTCGTCTACGAGTCCACCGGCGAGGAAGTGCTGGACTTCCCCGACAACGTGACCACCAGCCCCCGGGGCACGCTCGTGCTGTGCGAGGACGGCCCGGCCGACAACCACCTGCGTGGCCTCAACCGCGGTGGCCAGATCTTCGACATCGCCGTCAACCGCCTGCGACGCAACGACGACCCGACCGTGACCAGGTTCGGCGAGGAGTTCGCCGGGACGACGTTCACCGCGGACGGACACACGCTGTTCGTGAACATCCAGGCGTCCGACGGCATCACGTTCGCCATCTGGGGCCCGTGGGAGCGCATCCGGGTGTAGCTGGCCCGCCCGTGACGAGGGAGTCGATCGGCCCGGTGGAAGCCGAAGGGCGCTCGTCAGCTGGAGGTCTGCTTCGGCAGCTTCGGGATGATCCAGCCCAGGAAGGCCTCGGGGCTGCGGGTCTGGGTGTAGACCCGGCCCGGGCCGGTGAGCGTGACCACCAGGCCCTCGCCGCTGAGCACGGTCGACTTCCAGTTGCCGACCTTGCGGACCTCGTAGTTGACGCCCTCCTGCCAGCCGACCATGTGCCCGGTGTCCACGACGTACTGCTCGCCTGCCGCGAGGTCGATGGCCTGGATCGCGCCGTAGCTGGACACGACGAGGTCGCCGACCCCGGTGCACTTGAGCATCACCAGCCCCTCCCGGGAGAAGAACGTCTTGGAGCCACCCCACTTGCTGTCCACCTCGATCGTCTCGGGCGAGGCGAGGTAGGACCCCGACTGGAGGAAGACCGCATGGCTGCCGTCCATCGACCAGCTGACGATGTCGCCCGGCAGGGGCGGGGCCACCCGCACGACCGAACCCGCCTCGCGGGCCGTGAAGGTGTTCATGAAGAAGGACTCGCCACCCAGGGAGCGACGCAGGCCCTTCATGAACCCACCCTGCGTGGAGGTCTCGATGTCCACGCTCGGCGACATCGCGACCATGGCCCCGGCCTCGGCCCGGACGGTCTCGCCGGCGTCGAGGTGGAGCGTGGCCTGGGCGAAGGCCGGTCCGTCGGTGATCTCGGTGCGCATGGCTGGTCCCGATGCGTTCGGTGGCGTCTGGTGTGCGAGACCCTAGCCCCGTCACCCGCCCGGGTGACCGAGCGGGACAGCGGTGACGACCGTCCACGGGCGTCTCACACGACGGCGAGCTCCTCCTCGCGACCGTCCGCGTGACGGGCGAAGCGTCGGACCTCGGGGCCGTGGTTGGGGTCGTCGTCGGACCACGGCCAGCCACCGAAGCCGGTGTCGGCGTAGTCGGCGTAGGCCTGCTGGATCCCACGACGGTCGTTCATCACGAACGGGCCGTACTGCACGACCGGCTCGCCGATCGGTCGACCCTGCAGCACCAGTGCCTCGGTCCCGGACCCGGCGTCGTCGACCACCTCGACCGGGCGGTCGCCTCGCAGCACGGCCGCGTGTCCACCGGTGACCTCGGTGCCCCCGACCCGCAGTGATCCGTCCCCGAAGACGTACAGGGTGCGGACGGTGTCGCGGTGGCGGACCGGTGGCAGGGTCCACGTGGCGTCGCCCGCCACGTCGAGGTGCCAGATGGCCACGTCGGTGTCGGCACGCGACGCCCACGAGTGGGGTGGCGGGGTCGGGGCGGGGTGGCCGTCCAGGAGCTGACCGGCCACGACCGTCACCGTCGTCGGGCGACCACGGTCGTCGAGGAAGGTGTGGCGCGGGATCTCGTGGTCCCACAGCATGGTGAAGTGGGGCGGCACCATCTTGTCGCCGGCGGGCAGGTTGATCCAGATCTGGAACAGCTCGGTCGGGTTCCGGTCCGCGTGGTTGAGCAGCGGGAACATCTCGGCGTGCACGATGCCGGACCCGGCCGTCATCCACTGGACGTCGCCACGCCCGAACCGGGCGGCCGCGCCCAGCGAGTCGGAGTGGTCCATGAAGCCGCCCCGCATGAACGAGATCGTCTCGAACCCGCGGTGCGGGTGCTGGGGGAAGCCCGGCACGAGCGATCCGTGGTACATCGACCACCCGTCACGACCGGAGAAGTCCATGCCGAGGTTGCGACCGACCAGTGGCGCACACGGCCCGAACTCCTCGTCACCCTGGGGGTAGTCGTCGTCGTGGTGCACGCAGAACAGGAACGGGTCGACGGTCTGCCACACCCGTCCCAGTTCCACCTGCTGCACCACTGCGTCCGGGTCGCCCATCGTCCACTCCTGCACGTCGATCACTCGTCGGTGGAACGACCCACGGTCCCGACGGCATTCCCGCCCCCGAGGGCCTGCTCAGCGCTGGAGGCCGAGTTCGTGGTCGTAGCACCAGGCCCAGTCCTCACCGGGCTCGAGCGACCGGATCACGGGATGGCCGGAGGTCTCCGCGTGGCGTGAGGCGTGCCGGTTGGGGGACTCGTCACAACAGCCGATCCGGCCACAGCGGTTGCAGAACCGGAGCTGCTGCCAGCGGTCGCCGGCCGCCAGGCAGTCCGGGCACTCGCCGGTGGGACGCTCGGCCCAGGCCATCCCCGCCAGGTCCGCGCAGGAGCGACCGGCGGACGTCGAGTCCTCGGCCGCGCCACCGTCGGTCGTGGCGCGGTCCATCGGCAGCTCGACCCGGAAGACGGTCCGGCCCGGCTCGGACGACAGGGTCAGCTCGCCCTCGTGCTCGAGGACCAGGCGGTAGCTGAGGTACAGCCCCAACCCGGTCCCGACGCCGGGGGGCTTCGTGGTGAAGAAGGCGTCGAAGACCTGCTCCTGCACGGGCTCGGGCATGCCGGGGCCGTTGTCCTCCACCTCCACCACCAGGCCGCGCTCCATGGCCCGGGTGCGCAGGGTCAGGCTCGGCACCCGGTCGGTCACCCCGGCCAGGGCATCACAGGCGTTGTCGACCAGGTTCGTCCACACCTGGTTGAGCTCGGTGCCGAACGCCGTGATCGTCGGCAGGTCGTCGTCGTAGTCCCGGACGAGGGTGACGTGGCGGGTCTTGTGGGCCAGCAGCACCAGGGTGTCCTCCAGTCCCCGGTGCACGTCGACGTCCTGGACGGGTGACTGGTCGAGGTAGGCGTAGGACTTGAGCGCCTTGACGATGCCGGACAACCGCCCGGCCGCCGTGGCGATGACGGCGGCGGTGCGCCGGGTCGCCACGGCTGCGGCGGCCAGCCGCAGCAGGTCCTCCAGCTCCGGGCCGGTCGGCGGGAGCTGCCAGCCGTCCAACTCGTCCACCCCGATCCCCGCGTCCACCAGGTCGGGTGCCAGCTCCCAGGGTGCCGGCACCCCGCGATCGCCCAGCCAGTCCTCGACCTCCTCCTCGGCGTCGCTGCGTGCCAGGGCACTGGACGGGACCTCGGTCGGGTCGACCCCGAGCGTCACGAGGTCCGGCGCACCCTCGGGGGCGCCCCGCGCGACGTGCTCGAGCAGGCCGGCGACGTCGTCGGAGAGGCGGTGGGCCGCACGGGCGATCGCTGCCGCCGGGTTGTTGAGCTCGTGCGCGACGCCGGCCGTGAGCGTGCCGAGCTGGGCCATGCGCTCGGTCTGCTTCAACTGGTCGTTGGTGGCCTTCAGGCGGTGGACGAAGGTCTCGTAGATCGCCCGCGTCGCGCGTGGGCTGGCCTCGAGCACCTGGTCGAGGGCCTGCCGCGGGATGGCCAGCAGGTCCACGGGCGTCCGGGCCCGGACCGAGGCCGTGCGCGGCTCCTGCTGGAGGAGGGCCATCTCCCCGATGACGTCACCGTCCTCGCGGACCGCCAGCAGCATGTCGCGACGCTCGCCGGCCTTGAGGATCTCCACCCGTCCGCGGGTCAGGACGTAGGCGTGCTCGCCCCAGTCCCCCTCGTGGAACAGGAACTCGCCGACGTCGAGGTGGACCGGGACGACGTCGTCACAGATCCGCTCGAGTTCGGTGTCGTCCATGCCCTCGAAGAGGCTGAGCGCTCGCAGGGTGTCGAACGCCGGGGACATCAGGCCATCCCGAGGTAGCGGTGCACCATCGTGACACAGGTCGAGCCCTGGCCGACCGCGGACGCGACCCGCCGGATCGCCCCGTCGCGGACGTCACCGGCCGCGAACACGCCCGGGACGCTGGTCTCGAAGGGCAGCGGGTCGCGATCGACGGTCCAGCCGGCCGGGCGCGTCCCGTCGGCCAGCAGCTCGGGGCCGGTCAGGATGAAGCCCCGGGCGGTGCGCTCCACCACGTCCGCGACGAACCCGGTGTGCGGCACGGCGCCGGCGAAGACGAACAGGCCCGCCCCGGCACGCTCCTGCGTGGCACCCGCCCGCCCGTCGCGGAGCACGACCCGCTCGAGCCGATCCCCACCGTGGACCGAGACCACCTCCGTGTCGCAGAGCACCTCGACGTTGCCGAGCTCGGCGAGCTGGTCGACCAGGTAGCTCGACATCTTGTGGGCGAGCGAGTCCCCCCGCACGAGCAGCGTGACGGTGCGGGCGTGGCGTGCGAACCACACGGCGCCCTGGCCGGCCGAGTTCGCCCCGCCGACGACGAACACGTCCTCGCCGGCGAACGCGGCCGCCTCGCTCAGGGTCGCGCCGTAGTAGACGCCCTTGCCCGTCAGGCGCTCGAAGCCCGGCACGTCCAGCGTGCGGGTGGTCATGCCCGATGCGATGATCACCGCGTGCGAGGACAGCTCGGCGCCGTCACCGAGCACGATCGTGCGACGCGGCCCCTCCACGCGGAGCTGGACGACGTCGGCCGCGGTCAGGATCTCGGCACCGAAGCGCACCGCCTGGGCGGTCGCGCGACGGGCGAGGTCCAGGCCACTGATGCCCTTGGGGAAGCCGAGGTAGTTCTCGATCCGTGAACTGCTCCCTGCCTGGCCACCCGTGGCCTGGCGCTCGACGACCGCGACCCGCAGTCCCTCGGTCGCGCCGTAGACCGCCGCCGCGAGGCCAGCCGGGCCGGCGCCGACCACGACCAGGTCGTAGAACGGCGCGGACGCCTGCACGTGCAGCCCGATCCGACCGGCGAGGTCACGTGGCTCTGGGGCCTCCAGGACGTCCCCGTCCGGCAGGACGACCACCGGCAGGGTGGGTTCGTCGGTCGGCATGGCCTCGAGCAACCGGGTCGCCTGCGGGTCACGCTCCACGTCCAGGAAGACGTACGGGACCTGGTTGCGGGCGAGGAAGTCCTTGACGTCGTGGGTGGCTGGGGACCACCGCATCCCCAGCACCCGGATGCCACCCTCGGCGGGTGGCCGGTTGGCCTGCCAGTCGTCCAGCAGGTCGTCGAGCACGGGGTACAGCGCCTCCTCGGGCGGGTCCCACGGCTTCAGCAGGTAGTGGTCGAGGTTGACCGTGTTGATCGACGCGATCGCGGTGTCGGTGTCCGCGTACGCCGTCAGCAGGACCCGCTTGGCATCGGGGAACCGACCCGCCGACGCGAGCAGGAAGTCCGTGCCGGACATGACCGGCATTCGCTGGTCGACCAGGAACAGCGCCACCTCCTCGCCCCGGAGGACGAGTTCCTCCACGGCCTCGAGCGCGCGGGCGCCACTGCTCGCCCCCACGATCCGGTAGTGCTCGCGATAGTGACTCCGCAGGTCGGCCCGGACTTCGGCCAGCACCTGGGGGTCGTCATCGACCGCGATGATCGCCGGTCTGGCCATCTCCAACCCCCACGTCCCCCGTGAACGAAACATAGTCGTGGTGCACGGCGCCCCCGCGCACGTCGACGACCCGGAATCCCGACGGGTCGTCCCCCAACGGGTAGCCGACCGGACCGGTCACGACCACCTCGAGCCCGTCGACGGTGCCTCCGCCGTTGCGATGCCAGTGACCGCACAGGTAGGTGGTCACGCCGTGCGCGACGAACAGGTCGACCAGCCCGGACCGCTGTGCCCGTGGCACGTTCCAGTAGCTGTCGGGCTCGTCGGGGTCACGCGTGAACAGCGGGTGGTGGCCACACACCACGACCGGACCCCCACGGTCACGAGCCCGGGCGAGGCGCTGCTCGAGCAGGTCCTGGTGGTGGGCGTGGGCCTCCGGGAGCTGCTCGGCATGGATCCACACCGACGAGTTCACCACGATCACGGTGGTGTCGCCGTGGACCAGGTCGTAGTGGTCGGGGCCCCAGTGCTCGCGGTAGGCAACCAGGCTGGCGGGGCTGGGATCCCGGTCGGGCACGGCCACGTCGTGGTTGCCCGGGACCCAGTGCATCGGTGCCGACAGGCGCTCGGTCAGTCGCACCAGTTCGCGACGGGCCGCGTCGTCGTCCGGGTCGTCGAGCATGTCGCCACCCATGACCACGAACGCCGGCGACAGCTCGTTGGCCGCGTCGACCGCGAGGCGGTAGCGGGCCGCGTCCCAGGCGAACCCCTCGACGGACGGGACGGCCTCCACCTGCAGCCCGCGAGCGGCGTAGGCCGCCACGTCGTCGTCGTCCAGACCCGAGAAGCTGGCGTAGGCGCCGAACTGGCAGTCGGCCATGAACACGAATCGCAACGAGCTCCGGGCCGGCCCCCCGTCGGGCGTGGCCTCAGGGGTGGGCATACGACGTGGCGTCGGGCATCGTGAACACGAGGTCGTCGTCGTAGCAGTACCACCAGTCCTCACCCGGCTCGTAGGACTGGATCAGCGCATGGCCCGCATCGTGGTGATGGGCGGTGGCGTGGCGGTTCGGCGAGCTGTCGCAGCAGCCCACGTGGCCACACACCCGGCACATGCGCAGGTGCAGCCACCGGGCACCGATGGCGAGACAGTCCTCGCAGCCGTCGCTGCTCGGACGTGCGTCGGTCACGTCGTCGAGGTGCGTGCAGGTGTCCGCCATGGTCACCCCCTGTCGGAGCCTACTCCGGAACGGCCCTCCCGGCGGCATCCACGTCGGAATCCACGTCGGACGCCGATCCAGCCCGATGCAACGTCAGGCGCACCTCCATCGCGGGCCGGGACGGGTCGGCCGGTGGATGCTCGAGGGCGACCCGTTCGAGCCCACCGACCCGGTAGGCGGCCAGCTCGGACGGCGCCTGGGCCCACGGGGGTCCCTGCCAGGACCTCGCCGCCTCCTCGGAGGTCGCCAGCAGGGTCGACACCAGCACCCAGCCCCCCGGGCCGGCCAGCGAGGACACCCCGACCATCGCGCGGTCACGCACCGTCGCCGGCAGCGACTGGACCGTGCGCACCTCCACGACCAGCCCGAACGCCCCGACCAGGTGGGCCGGCAGGTCGAGCAGGTCCGCGACCTGCCAGTCCACCGTGCCCGGCATCCCCGCCAGGTCCCGGGCGAATCGCTCCCGGGCCCACGTGACGGCGGTCGGTGAGACGTCGAACGCGGTCACCCGACAGCCGCGCCGGGCGAGCTCCACGGCGTCGTCGCCCAGCCCGCACCCGACCACCACGGCGTCGACGCCGGTGACGTCGAGACCGGGTTGGTCGAGCCACCCGACCACGTGGGGGTGCGGGGCGAGGCCGGCCCACGGCACGGCGGACGGATCGCCGGCGGCGTCGCGGTACAGGGGCTCGAACCACTCCGTCGCCCGGTCGCGCAGCACCGCGGCCGCCGCTGCGGTCACGTCGGGGGTCCCGCCATCGCCGGAGGCGCCACCGTCCCGCTGGCCGGGGGGCGCGTCGGCCAAGGCGCCCAGCGGGCCGTCGAGCCCGGACGACGGATCGCCCCCGGGGTCACGACCCACCCCAGCAGGCGAGCCCCCGGGATCGTCCCGGGGGCTCGTGGTCTCGGTGGGCTCGTCGTCGGGCCCGGATCCGTCGGTCATGCCGGGGAGGCGATCTCCCACTCGGCGACCTTGGGGTGGTCGGCCCCCGTGGCGCCGACCTCGGCCGCACCGCCGGGTGAGCCCAGTCCGGTCATGTCGTCGTCGAAGAACTCGGCGTTCCAGGCGGTGAACTGCGACCACTCGTCCGGGACGTCGTCGGCGTAGAAGATCGCCTCGACCGGGCAGGCCGGCTCGCAGGCGGCGCAGTCGATGCACTCGCCGGGGTGGATGTAGAGGCTGCGGTCACCCTCGTAGATGCAGTCGACGGGGCATTCCTCGACGCAGGCCTTGTCCTTGACGTCGACACACGGTTCGGCGATGACGTAGGTCATGGGGTGGTCCTTGGAGGCATCGGGGCCGGAATCGGCTGGCGTCGGGTGGTCCCGGTCGTGCTGGGAGGCAACGATACCGGCTGGTGAACTCCCGCCACCAGCCGACGGGACCCGGGTGCGACCGGAGGTCGCGTGGTCACATCTCCCAGTCGGCGATCTTGGGATGGTCGACGTCGACCGCGCCGACACCCGCGTAGCCACCGGGCGACCCCAGGCCCGACACGGAGTCCTCGAAGAACTCGGCGTTGATCGGCGTGAACTCGTCCCACTCGTCGGGGACGTCGTCCTCGTAGAAGATCGCCTCGACCGGGCAGACCGGCTCGCAGGCGCCGCAGTCGATGCACTCCTCGGGGTGGATGTAGAGCATCCGTGGCCCCTCGTAGATGCAGTCGACGGGGCACTCCTCGATGCAGGCCTTGTCCTTGACGTCGATGCACGGTTCCGCGATCGTGTAGGTCATTGTGGGGACGTCCTCCTGCTGGTCCGGCGCTCCGCCGGCGCTCGTGGCGGTACGGGAGTCCCGACAGTAGCGAAGACCGGCACGGATCGCGGCCAGCACCGACCCCGCCACCCCGTCCCGTCGGTGGGCCCGGCCGGCCGTCCACCCGGCCCTCGGTGACAGGCTCTAGGGTGTGGGCCGAGGCGGTCGCCGTGGCCGCGTTCGACGCATGCCACCCGGATCGCGCCCGTTCCCCGGACCCCGAGGTCGTCACCCATGACCGAGCAGTCCTCCACCACCACGACCCCCGCCGACGTGGTCACCGACCCACCCCCGGGGTCGTCGGAGCGTCCGTCGCCCGAGGGGGTCCCGACCCGCCACGGGCGCACGGTTCGCGACGGTCACGAGGGCACGCCCACGTCGCGCGCGGTCCTGGCCGACCACCCCGACATCGACGAGCCCCGGCGCTACCTCAATCGTGAACTGACCTGGCTGTCGTTCAACGAGCGGGTCCTGGCGCTGGCCGAACGCGACGACCTCCCCCTGCTGGAGCGCGTGAAGTTCCTGGCGATCTTCACCACCAACTTCGACGAGTTCTTCCAGGTCCGGGTCGCCGGCCTGATGGACCAGGTGGCCGCCGGGCGCTCGACGCCACCGCCCGACGGCATGTCCCCCAGCCAGCAGCTCACCGCGATCCGCGCCTACGCGGGCGAGCTGGCCGAGCGCCAGACCACGATCTTCCACGACCAGGTCAGCCCGGCGCTGGACGCCGAGGGCATCCGCTACTCCGACTGGAGCTCGCTGGACGACGACGACCGGCGCTACCTGGTGTCGGCCTTCGAGGAACGGGTCTTCCCGGTCCTGACCCCGCTGGCCGTCGACCCGGTCCATCCCTTCCCCTACATCTCCAATCTGTCGCTGAACCTGGCCGTCGTGGTCCGCAACCCGTCCGACCACACCACCCACTTCGCCCGTGTCAAGGTCCCGCCGATCCTGCCCCGGTTCGTCGTCATGCCCGACGGCGAGCGGTTCGTCCCGCTCGAGCAGGTGATCGCCGCCCACCTCGACCGGCTGTTCCCCGGTCACGAGATCGTCGACCACCACCTGTTCCGGGTCACCCGCAACGCCGACCTGGAGGTCGAGGAGGACGAGGCCGACGACCTGATGATGGCGATCGAGTCCGAGCTGACCCGGCGGCGCTTCGGCCGTGTCGTGCGCCTCGAGATCGAGCCGTCCATCCCCGGCGACATCCTCAACCTGCTGATGCGCGAGATGGACATCGCCGACGAGCAGGTCGACAAGATCCGTGGCCCGCTGGGGCTGGACGGGCTGATGAGCCTGTACGACCTCGAGCGGTCCGACCTCAAGTACAAGCCCTACAAGACCGCCGTCCCACCGGCACTGGGCAAGTCCGCGACCGGCAGCATCTTCTCGTGCATCCGCCGCGGCGACATCCTCGTGCACCACCCCTACGACTCGTTCTCGCGCACCGTCCAGCGCTTCGTCGAGACCGCCGCCCGGGACCCACATGTCCTGGCGATCAAGATGACCCTGTACCGGACGTCGCCGGACTCCCCGATCGTCAACGCCCTGATCAAGGCGGCCGAGGCCGGGAAGCAGGTGGTGGCCCTGGTCGAGCTCAAGGCCCGCTTCGACGAGGAGCGCAACATCGAGTGGGCTCGCACGCTGGAGGAGGTCGGGGTCCACGTCACCTACGGCGTGGCCGGCCTCAAGACCCACACCAAGATCGCCATGGTGGTGCGGCAGGAACACGGGCGGGTGGTGCGCTACGCCCACGTGGGCACGGGCAACTACAACGACAAGACCGCCCGGATCTACGAGGACGTCGGGCTGCTCACCAACGACGCCGCGGTCGGGGCGGACCTCACCGAGCTGTTCAACGTCATGACCGGCTACGGGCGCCAGCGGTCCTACCGCCGGCTGGTGACCGCGCCGACCACCTTCCGCTCCGAGATCCTGCGCCTGATCCGGCGCGAGTCCCGCGCCGAACGTGGCCGGATCGTGTTGAAGATGAACAGCCTGGTCGACGCGGAGATGATCGACGCGCTCTACGAGGCGTCGCAGGCGGGCACGCCCGTTGACCTGGTCGTGCGCGGGATCTGCTGCCTGCGGGCCGGGGTGCCGGGGCTGTCGGACAACATCCGGGTCCGGTCGCTGGTCGGGCGCTACCTCGAGCACTCCCGCATCTACGCCTTCGGCGTGCCGGGCGACAACGTCGACGTGCTGATCGGGTCCGGCGACCTGATGCCGCGCAACCTCAACCGCCGGATCGAGGCGCTGATCCCGATCCGCGAGGCGGCCCTCAAGACCCAGCTGCTCGACCTGCTCGACCTGGTGCTGGCCGACGACGTCCTGGCCTGGGAGCAGTTCCCCGACGGCTCGTGGTCCCGGGTGCCCACGGTCGACGGCATCAACGCCCAGGAGCGGTTGCAGGAGCTCGCCCACACCCGGGCTGCCGACGACTGAGTCGGGCCTCGCCGGGGCCGAGCGGGGCCGCCCCGAGCCCGTGGTCGTCCGGAGGCTGTCGACCTGGCGGCTCCGCTAGCGTGTGCTCGCGCGCACCGATGCACCGAGGCACCGACCCCTCGACAGGATCCCCCACGATGACCAGTTCGCCCGTCCTCGCCGCCGGTGGCGTGGTCGTGCGCCAGCGGGGCAGGGGCCGCGAGGTGCTGGTCGTCCACCGGCCGTCCTACGACGACTGGTCGCTGCCCAAGGGCAAGCTCGACCGGGGCGAGGACCTGCCGGCAGCCGCGCTGCGCGAGGTGCACGAGGAGACCGGGGTCCACGCACGGCTGGGTGCGCACCTGGGCGCGATCGACTACCGCGACCGCAAGGGCCGACCCAAGCGGGTGCACTGGTGGGCCATGAGCCCGACCGACATCGAGTCGCGCGAGCCCGACCGCGAGGTCGACGAGGTGGCCTGGCTGCCGATCGACAAGGCGCAGCGCCGGCTCACCTACCGCACCGACCGCGCGACCCTGGCCACGGCCCTGGAGGATCGCACCAGCCTGCTGATCCTGCGCCACGCCCACGCCGGCAAGCGTGGCACGGTCGATCCGGACGAGGATCGCCCGCTGTCCAAGAAGGGCAAGAAGCAACGCAAGAAGCTCGTCACGCAGCTCGACGGCCACCGCATCGACATGATCGTGACCTCGCCGTACACGCGGTGCCGCCAGTCCGTCACGAAGCTGGCCAAGGCACGCGGCCTGGACGTCGTCGTCGACGAGCGGCTCGCCGAGGAGACCCCGTTGGCCCAGGTCCTCGAACTCGTCGACGAGTTGCCCGCGGCCGCGCTGATCTGCAGCCACGGCGACGTCATCGGGGATCTCGTCAGCCGCCTGTCGGCGGTGGCCGAGACGCCCTTGGACGCCGGGTTCGACCACCTGCGCTGGGAGAAGGGCGCCACGTGGTGGGTGACGCTGGCCGGCCACCGCCCCCTCGCCGCCCGGTACCTCCCACCCCCCACCTGAGCCAGGGTCGCACCGACGAAACCCGGATGACGGCTCACTTGCCGGTCTCGCCACGTGACCCCGCGGCCCTACAGGAGTTGTGCCAGCGCGGCTGCGGCGCGCGCGGCGCCGTCGGTCTCGACCGGGCGGTAGGCCACGTCCCGGCCGACGTCGGTGGCGATGACCTCGGCCAGCTGGTCCGGATCGGCCGCCGCGAAGTCCATCCGGCGACCGGCGCCGTGGTTGCGCAGGCGGTGGTGGACGTGGAGGTTCTGTTCGAAGTGGTTGCGCAGCGGCAGGTACACGAACGGGCGGCGTGACGCCGTCAGCTCCATGCAGGTGGTCAGGCCGCCCTGCACGACCGCCAGGTCGCAGACCGCCAGGTGCCGGTACAGCTCGTGGACGTAGCCGTGTACCTCCAGCCCCTCGTGCGCCGGGAACGAGTCCGGGTCGATCCGTGGTCCGGCCACCAGCACCAGGCGCAGGCCGGGGACCCGACGCCGGGCTGCGGGGAACGCGGACACGACCCGGTCCAGCAGGTCGCGTCCGATGCCGGAGCCGCCGACCGTCACGATGCAGACCTGCTCGTCCGGGTCGTAGCCCAGTTCGTCGCGGACCTCCTCGCGGTCGCCCAGTGCCGCCGGGTCGAAGCCCGTCACGTAGCCCGGGAAGTCGTAGTGCTCCTCGGTCCAGTCCCGGATCCTCGGCAGGTCCGGGCCGAAGCAGTCGTCGACGATGTCGTCCGGGTTGCCGACGAACAGCGCGAGGTCACGGATCCGGGGGTGCCGGGCGATGTGCTCGATCATCTCGGCGTTGTAGTCCGCGGTGAGGAATCGTTCGCGATCACCGCCCGCGGGCATCGGCAGCCAGCCGACGAAGTCGGTCGACCACGCATAGGCGAAGCGCTTGAGCTCCGGGTTCTCGTGGAGGAAGTAGTCCACGTCCCACGCCTCGTCGCCGATGACCAGGTCGTAGTCGGTCGCGGTGACGACGTCGTGGAACACCATGAAGTCGGCCAGCAGGATCTCGTCCATGCGGCGCCAGGCCTGGAAGCAGTGCAGCTCGTGCTCGCCGGATTCGGACGTGACGTGGGCCGACTCCGACGCGAGCTCGGCACTGGCCGGGTGGACCCGCTCCCCCGCCCGCTCCAGCACGGTCGTGACCGGGTGTTGGGCGAGCCAGTCGACCTCCAGGTCGGGATGGTGGCGGCGCAGCTCGCGGATCGTGGCGAGGTCGCGGGTGGCGTGGCCCAGCCCGATCGGCGACGACACCATCAACGCGCGAGGACGGCGGGACCGACCCCGGGTCCAGGTGCGTCGCGCTGGCGGCGCGGGGCGCAGTGGTGCGGCGAACTCGTCCAGGAGCAGGTTGACCTGCACCGGGTCGCGGGCCAGCGGGATGTGCCCAGACCCCTCCAGCACCACGAGCTCCCCACCGGTGGCGCCCGCCAGGGCCTCCCCCCGCGACACCGGGCTGATCCGGTCGTCACTGCCGTGGACCACCAGGACTGGGTGGTCGACCGACGCGCACCACCCCAGCACGCGGTCCCGGTCGGTCCCGCGCCCCCCGCCCTCGGCCTCGGCCACGAGCACCTCGGGGGTGGTCTCGGCGGCCCATCCCCGGGTGTCCTCGCGCTGCTTGGTCGAGTGCGGCTCGGTGAAGCACTGGTCGAAGAAGAACCGCGTGAAGTCGGGCAGGTCGTCGCGCCAGTGGTTGGCGTTGTACTTGGCCCAGCCCTGCGGATGGTCGACCTCGTCGTGGAAGTGGTCCCCGATCGCCTCGCGGTCGGGAGCCTGCTCCGCGAGCGGCACCGACGCGCCGACCAGGACCTGACCCAGGACGCGCTCGGGATGGTCGGCGGCGAACTTCAACGACCAGTTCGCCCCCATGGACAGGGACACGAGGATCGCCCGATCCGTCCCGGTGGCGTCCAGCACGGCTCCCACCAGGGCTGCCTGGCGCTCGACGTCGTAGACGGTCGCATCCACCGAGCGATCGGACCGGCCGTTGCCCGGTCCGTCGTAGGTGACGACCCGGGCATGGCGGGCGAGGTGGTGCACCTGCAGTTTCCAGAAGCGGCTGTGCACGATCGTCCACGTGGGCAGCAGCAGCCACGTCAAGGGACCGTCCCCGAACGACTCCCAACCGATCGTGGTCCCCTCGTGGTCGAGTGTCCCCACCCGGTCCGGCTCACGTGCCCTCATGGTGTCCTCCCGTCCGCGCGGTCCTCCGCCCGTCGCAGCATCTCCCCGACGCGCCGCAGTGCGCGACGGACGGGCACGGCCTCCTCGGTGAGTCCCAGCAGGATCAACTGCTCGGCGCCGAGGAAGGCGGCACCGGCGAGGATGGCTGCCTCCTGCGGATCGAACGGCCCGACGTCGCCGGTGCGCTGTTCCAGCTCGGTGAACACGCCCGTGAGCAGGGCGAACCACCCGTCCAGGTTCGCGCGGACGGCCGCAGCCACCTCGTCGTCGGACCAGCCGGCCGCGGTCATCTCCTGCAGCACCCGGACGTAGCCCGAGTCGAGGTCGTCGTCCAGGAAGTCACAGGCCTGCTCCCAGCGCTTCCACAACGGCGCGTCACTGCCGTACATCTGTGACTGGCGGGCCAGCAGGCGGGCGTTCTCGGCCTCCAGCAACGCCAGCACCAGCCCGCGGCGTGATCCGAAGTGGTAGTGGATCTGGCTGAGCGGCACCCCGGCGGCATCGGTCACGGACCGGGTCGACAACTGTCCGTACCCCTGCTCGAGCAGGCAGGTCTTCGCCGCGTCGAGGAGCGCCGCCCGGGTGTCCCCCGACGCCGCCCCCGATCGGGGTCCGCCCGTCCCCATGCTCTGCCCCCGCTGGCTGTCGTTCGGTCGATCGACCGAACACTAGCCACGAGACCGCCCGACGTCAACAGCAGAGGGGAACGGAGGGGCAACCACGTCGAGTGTGCGCCCCGCTCCCACCCGCTGGGGCGGGGCGCACATCGACCCGCGTGACGATCAGGCGCCCGCGAGCTCGAGGATGCCGACGACGGCGGCCGTGCCACGGCTGACCGTCGCGATGGCGTCGGCGTCGCCCCGCAACTGGCGCTCGGCGAACACGTCGGCCTGTCGCATCCAGCGTCGGGCGGCCCGCAGGTCACCGTCGTCCGCGGCGTCCGCGGCCTGGTGCACCCGGTCCAGCAGACGGTCGGTCGCCCGGTCGTCCAGTCGGCCGTCGGCGGTCCGCGCCTCGACCAGCTCGACGACGTCGGTGTACCAGGCGGGGTCACGCGCGAAGTCGTCGTGCAGCCAGCCGTTGGCGACGGCGTTGGCGGTCACGGCCACGACCTCGTCGACGTAGTCGTCGCTGTCCGGGTACCAGTCCGCCAGGGTCGCGTCGTCGACCGGGACCGAGCTCCCGTCGAGGAAGCAGAACCCCGGACCACTGTTCAGCCCGGAATTGAGCCGGACGGGGACGTCCTGCGGGGCCAACCGGATCCCACCGAGCCCGAGGCCGAGCTCGTCACGTGCGACCGTGCCACCGGCGAGGGTGATCGAGGGCCCGGAGGGCGGCTGGGTCCCGTCGGCGACCCAGTCGGCCACGCGGTCGTAGAGGGTCGACTGGACCATGTGCTGCGGGACGCGGGACCCGGACGGGTTGTCGCAGGTCTGCGGGGTGCCCGGATAGCCGCCGGGCGCCGTGCCGATGTCGCGGATGCGCAGGCGGCCGTAGTCGGTGATCAGCTTCCAGTCCCCGTGCGAGGCGCCCGAGACCTCCCAGGTGACCAGCGTGTCGCTGTCGGGCTGCCGCTGGGCCGCGCCCAGCAGGTTGATCGCGACGTCGGTCTCGCTGTTGATCTTGAACACGGGGGTGTCGATGTCGGTGCGCATGATGCCGCCGCCACCGTGCAGCACGACCGCGTCGACCACGCCGGCCAGCGGGTCCACGGAGTTCACGTAGCTCCACAGCCGTCCGGCCGACTGGGAGTGGCCGGTGGCGATGACGCGCTCGGCGTCGAGCTGCCCCAGGGGGGCGGTGGCGGCCGGGTCACGCACGGCCTGCACGGCCTGCGAGAAGACGTCCCACGAGAGGGTGTCGTTGGTGACGGCGCCACCGTCGGTGAGGTCGAGGTCGCCGTAGCGCTCGGGGCTCCAGGCACGCAGCCCGGTCCCGGAGTGGACCCCGTTCCGCTGGGCCGAGACGCCGACCCAGGCGTAGCCCGACCGGACCAGGTGCTCGTGGGTCTGGAACCAGTCGACCTCCTGGTCCCACTGGTTGCTGACGTTGTACCACTCGGCGATCACGGTGCCGTTGAAGTCGGCGGGATCGGCCGGACGCCGGACCACGATGCGGGTGGTGTAGTCGTGCCCGGTGCTGATGACGGTCGCGTCGGTCGCGCCGTTCGCGGCGTAGCTCGTGGCCTGGCCCGAGAGGAAGAACTCCTCCTCGACATAGCCATGGCCGGCGAGGTCGTAGTCGGTGGCCAGGAACGGGTAGCCGTGCGCGGGATCACCGACGGCGGAGGTGACGGGGATCGGACCGGTGACCTCGGCGTCGGGGACGGTCGCCGACTGGGCCGTGGCGCCCGTCGCGAGCAGGCCGAGGCCGAGCAGGACGGCGAGGAGGATCGTGGTCGTGCGGCGGACGGAGAGGACATCCATTGGGGGGAACACTCCTGTGTCGACCGGTGCCCTGCACCCACCGGCAGCGGTCGAGGTGGTGCTGACCCTAGACCGTCCCGACAGGTTTGTCCACGGCCGATCCAGACTTCTTCCACCTCCTCGACCGAAGGCGTCGACACCACCGACCCCGACACCGGCCGTGTCGTTCCCGATGCCCCACACACGTGCCCGTGGCTACGTTCGTCGTCCGGTCACGACGAGCGAGGACACCCGTGCGCCTGTCCGTGCTGGACCTGGGCTCCAACTCCTTCCACGTGCTCGTGGCCGACGTCGACGAGACCGGCATGGTCGTCCCGGTCGCACGCGAGCGCGAGATGCTCCACCTGGGCGCGGTCGTCGCCGAGCACGGGTCCATCCCGGACGACGTGCGGGCCGACGCGGTCGCCGTCGTCGCCCACTTCACGGCGCTGGCCACCAGGCTGGGGGCCGAGCAGCGACTGGCCGTCGCCACCTCGGCCCTGCGTGACGCCGACAACGGGCCCAGCGTCGTCGCCCACATGGAGATCGCGGCCGACACCACGATCCGGGTGATCGACGGCCACGAGGAGGGGGAACTGGCCTTCGCCGGCGTGGCCGCATCGCTGGGCGCGGCCACCTCCCCCCGGCTGATGCTCGACCTCGGGGGTGGCAGCCTGGAGCTGGCGGTCGGCACGGGGCACACGGTCGACCACGCGACGACCTTCCCCGTGGGGGTCTCGCGCCTGGCCGGCATGCTGGCCGACGACCCGCCGTCGAAGAAGGACGTCACGCGACTGCGCCAGCACGTGCGCGAGGTCCTGGCGCCGGCGATCGACGACTTCCCCCTGGACGACGTCACCCAGGTGGTGGCCGTCGGGGGCACCGTGCGGGCGCTGGCGCGCGTGGCGGCCGCCCGGGCGGGACGCTGGCTGCCCGCGACGCTCAACCTCCTGCACCTCGAGCGGGCACAGTTCACGGACCTGCGGAAACGCCTGACCAGGATGGACCGCGACGACCGGCTCGACGAGCCCGGCATGAAGGCCAAGCGCGCCGACCACGTCCACGTCGCCGCCACGATCGTGGACACGGTCCTGCGCGAGCTCGGGATCGACGAGGTCGTGGTGTCCGACTGGGGACTGCGCGAGGGCGTGCTGCTCCAGGCTCGGGCTGCCGTCCCGCCCGCGCTGCCCGAGCTGCGGGAGCGCGAGGTCGTCCGGATGCAGCAGACCTTCCTGCCCGACGACCCCCACCTCGACCACGTCGGCGGGCTCGCCGCCCGGCTGTTCGACGCGACCACCGACCTGCACGACCTCGACGAGGCCGACCGTGACCTCCTGGTGGCCGGCGCCCGCCTCCACGGCGTCGGCCAGTCCCTCGCCCTGCGACGCCAGCACCACCACGGCGCCTACCTGATCGAGCACATGGAGCTGCGAGGGTTCTCGCCCCGCGAGACCGCGATGCTGTGCTGCATGGCGCGGTTCCACTCCACCCGGGGGATGTCGGCGAAGTTCCCAGCCTTCGCGGCAATGGACGACACCGACCGTGAGGTGGCCCGCCAACTGGTGGCCCTGGTCCAGGTGGCCGACGGCCTCGACCGGGCGCGCGACCAGGCCGTGGACGACGTGGAGGTGCGCCGCAACCGCGACGTCGTCGGGCTGCGTCTGCGTGGTGACCAGCTGCACGTCGCGGTCGAGGAGGTCCAGCGCCGGACCGCCTTCTTCGAACAGGTCTTCGACGTGACGGTGGTCGTGACGGTGGCACCCGCCGGGCCGACGGCATGACCCGCTACCGCGACGAGGTGACCCCGGAGCACGTGGGCAACCGCGTCACCGTGCGCCACCTGGTCGACGACGACGGACGCGAGGTCCCCACGGACGTCGTCGGCGAGTTGGTGTCCGCCGATGCGATGACGTTCACGGTCCGTCGTCGATCCGGTGAGGAGGTGGTGGTCGACCGCGCCCGCCTGGTGGCCAGCAAGCTGATCCCGGCGGCCCCACCCCGACGTCGACCGGGTCGCCCAACGTGATGACGGGGAGGCGGGCCGCGGCCGGGGCCTGCCAGCCGCTCAGCCGGCCAGGGTGCCAGCGAACACCTGCCATGCCAGGGCCGACTTGGCCACGAGGCTGAGCACGATGTAGGACCGCTCCCCCACCAGGTAGTCCGACCAGCGGCCGACCTCGCGGTACTGCAGCCACTGCACCAGCGCGAAGCTGTTGAAGAACAGGAACAGCGACACGAAGATGCCGTAGACGAACCCGGGGGCGTCCGCGGCGCTGCCCGGCGACACCAGGTAGAAGCCGATCGCCAGCCACGGCACGATGCCCAGGACGCAGCCGAGCCAGAACGGCCACAGCGACCCGCCCGGTCGTTCGTAGCGCTCCTGGACCGCGCCGAACATGATCATCCCGGCGTTCACCCCGAACAGCGCCACCAACGCAGCCAGGTCGGAGATCCCGGTGAGCATCGCGATCAGCACGATCATGACCGAGGCCGACAGCGAGTACTCGATCCAGCGGAGCTGGTTCTGGCCTCGCGCCAACTGGTCGCGGTAGCGGTCGAACAGCACCACCCCGGCCAGCAGGTGGAAGGCCGCGGACAGGAACAGGAAGACGGCGACGCCCCAGGCCACGTCCAGGTCGAACACGGTCGTCGGTGCGGCCGGGTCCGTCCCGGGCGGTCCCTCCAGGAAGCTCGCCGTCACCGGCAGCGTGAAGTCGTTGGCCAGCACGACGACCGCGACGCCCTGGGCGGCATGGAGCACTGCCATGACCAGGTTGTCGCGGCGCAGTCGGGACGCGCGGTGGTCGTCGATGGTCACGTCGGTCGCCACGGGGACTCCTCGGGGTGGTCGGGCGGGCCGGCTCGGGGCCGGGTCCGCCGTCGCGGCCCCACCGGCGCGACGGGTGCTCGCCGGGCTCGGTGCGCCGACGAGGGGATGATCAGGTGAACGCGTTGATGCCGGTCAGGGCCTGGCCGAGGATCAGCGTGTGGATCTCGTTGGTGCCCTCGTAGGTGAAGACCGACTCGAGGTTGTTCATGTGCCGGATCACCGGGTACTCTAGGGTGATCCCGTTGGCGCCCAGCACCGACCGCGCGGTCCGCGCGACCTCCAGCGCCATGGCCACGTTGTCCATCTTGCCGAAGCTGACCTGGGTGGCGGCCAGCTCACCGGCGTCCTTGCGGCGACCCAGGTGCAGTGCGACCAGCATGCCCTTGTTGACGGCGACCATCATCTCGACCAGCTTGCGCTGGGTGAGCTGGAACGAGGCGATCGGTCGATCGAACTGCTCGCGGGTGCCGGCGTAGTCCAGGGCCGACTCGTAGCACGCCCGGGCGGCTCCCACGGCACCGAACAGGATGCCGAAACGTGCCTCGTTGAGACACGACAGTGGCCCACGCATCCCCTGCACGCCCGGCAGGACCGCGTCGCCGGGCAGGCGCAGGTCGGTGAAGACCAGCTCGGAGGTGACCGACGCCCGCAGCGACATCTTCGGTGGCACCGGCCGGGCGGAGAACCCGTCGGTGTCGGTCGGGACGACGAATCCGCGAACGCCCTCGTCGGTGCGGGCCCACACGACGGCGACGTCGGCGACGCCCCCGTTGGTGATCCACATCTTGGTGCCGTTCAGCACCCAGTCGTCGCCGTCGCGCTTGGCCGTGGTGCGCATCGAGGAGGGGTCCGACCCCGAGTCGGGTTCGGTCAGGCCGAAGCACCCGATCGCCCGTCCCGCCGCCATCTCCGGCAGCCACTGCTGCTTCTGCTCCTCGGAGCCGAACGCCCAGATCGGGTACATCGCCAGCGAGCCCTGGACCGACACGAAGCTGCGCACGCCGGAGTCACCAGCCTCCAGCTCGAGGCAGGCCAGCCCGTACTCGGTCGACGACGACCCGGCACAGCCGTAGCCCTCCAGGTGCATGCCGAGCAGCCCGAGGTCCCCCAGCTCGCCGGCCAGCTCGGCCGGGATGATGCCCTGGTCGTACCAGTCGCCGATGTCGGGGAGCACCCGGTCGCCGACCCAGTCGCGGACGGTGTCGACCAGCAGGCGCTCCTGCTCGTCGAGCATCGAGCGGACGTCCAGGAAGTCGGTGGGCGTGGGGGCCAGGTCGGTGCGGACACCACTCACGGCAGGCTCCTCGAGGGGCGTGGGGACGTGCAGTCGTGACCCGCGAGGGTAGGCCACGGGGCGATCGACGACGGCCGCCGCACCGCGCACCGCACGGTCGACCTCCCGACCCGGCGGGCACGCGTCAGGCGAGGCCGAGCTCGCGCCGCAGGAGGGCGGGATCGTCCCGGGCCGTGGCGGCGTCGAGGACCTCGGTGACGGAGCCGCGCTCGATCACGGCGACGCGGTCGGCCACGTCCAGGGCGAAGCCCAGGCGCTGCTCGACCAGCAGCACCGCGGCACCACCGGCGACGAGGTCGGTGACGGCGGACGCGACCCGGCCGACCCGGGTGGGGTCCAGTCCCTCGGACGGCTCGTCCAGCAGGACGACCCGGGCGTCGGTGACCAGCGCACGCGCGACCATCAGCATCTTCTGCTGGCCACCGGACAGGCTGTCGGCGCGCTGGTGGAGGCGCTCGGACAGGATCGGGAACCGCTCGAGCATGCGGTCGCGACGGCCCAGGTCCAGGCCCGCCACGACGGCGAGGTTCTCGGCCACGGTGAGTGACCGGAACACGCGGTGGCCCTGTGCCACCAGCTCCATGCCCCCCGCGTGCCGACGCTGGGGTGTCCAGCCGGTGACGTCGGTGCCGTCGACCGCGACCGTGCCCGCCGTGGCCGGGTGCAGCCCCATCACGGTGCGGACCAGCGTGGTCTTGCCCATCCCGTTGCGTCCGAGCACGGCGAGGCACTCGCCCGCCGCCACCTCCAACGACAGGCCGTGGAGGACCTGGCCCGCACCGTGGTGGGCGTCGAGCCGCTCGACCTGCAGCCGGGGATCACCCATCGTGGTGGCCTCCCCCGGGCTCGGTCCCGGACGCGGTCCCGGGCTCGGTCCCGGGCGGGGTGTCGGGCTCGGGCGGGGTGTCGGGCTCGGCTCCTGGGTCGACCCCGATCTCGGCCCCGAGGTAGGCCGCGACGACGGCGGGATCGCGGCGCACCTCGTCGGGCGTGCCGGTCACCAGCTCGGCGCCGTCGACCAGCACCGTGACGCGGTCGGCGAGCGCGAACGCCACCTCCATGTCGTGCTCGACCAGCAGGACGGTCAGGTCGCCGGGCAGGTCGTCGACGATCGCCGTGATCGCCTCGGCGTCTCCGCGCGCGACCCCGGCCGTCGGCTCGTCGAGCAGCAGCACCCGGGGCTCGCCGGCCAGCGCCATGGCGATCTCCAGCACCCGCTGCTGGCCGTAGGCCAGCGTGGCGACGCGCCGGGCCGCCACGTCCTCCAGGCCGAAGGTCGCCAGCACCTCGCGGGCCCGGTCGTCGACCCGGGGCAGCGTCCGCAGCGGCTGCCAGAACCGCCGTCGCGCCACGGCGTCGTTGCCCGTCACGGCCAACCGGACGTTGTCGAGCACGGTCAGGTCGTCGAACAGGTTGGACAGCTGGAACGTGCGGGACACCCCGTCGCGACTGCGCTCGTGCGCCGGCACGTCGGTGACGTCCACCCCGAACAGCTCGATGCGTCCGGACGTGGCCGGCAGGTGCCCCGAGACCAGGTTGAACAGGGTGGTCTTGCCCGCACCGTTCGGCCCGATGACGGCCCTGGTCTCCCCCGCCGGGACGACCAGGTCGACGTCGGTGAGCGCCCGGACCGCACCGAAGGATCGCGAGAGCGCGTGCGTGGCCAGCGCGACCGGCGTGGTCGATCCCCGGTCGCTCATGGCTCTGCTTCCACGGCGGGCGGCAGCGACCGTCCCACTCGGGACGCACGGGTCGGCCGATCGGGGTCGTCGCGACCGTCGCGCCACTGCGACAGCCATCCGACCACGCCGTCCGGCAGGAACAACAGCGTCACCACGTACAGCAGGCCCAGCACCGTGGGCCACCGGTCGGTCCAGTCGGACACGACGACCTCCGCCCCGGCGACCAGCACGACCCCGACCAGGGGCCCCGCGAACGAGGCGGCCCCGCCCAGGATCGCGAACAGCATGACCTCGGCCGACAGCTGCCAGGCCAGGTTCTCGGGCCCCACGAACCTGGTCGCCATGGCCATCAGCATCCCGGCCAGGGCCGAGAACGCACCGGACACGGCGAAGGCGGTGACCCGGTAGCTGCCGACGGCGAAGCCCAGGGCCCGCAGGCGCGACGGCGACATCCCGACCGCCTCGACCACGGTGCCGACGATCGAGATCCGGAACGCGTAGAGCAGCGCGGCCGCGACGGTCACGACGGCCAGCGCCGCCCAGTAGAAGCCGACCAACCCGTCACCCCCCAGGGTCAGCAGGCCCCGGTCGATGCCCGCGATCCCGTTGTCCCCTCCGGTCAGGCGGACCTGCTGGAACGCCAGGCCCCACACGGCCTGCGCGATCGCCAGGGTCAGCAGCAACAGGTAGATCCCCTGCGTGCGGAGGGTGGCGATGCCCATCAGGATCCCCAGCAGGGTGCCGACGGCCACGGCGGCCACGACGACCGTGCCGATACCCCAGCCCCAGCGCACCAGGCCCAGCCCGCAGGCGTAGCTGCCCACGCCGAACAGGGCGGCGTGGCCCAGCGACGGCATGTCCGCGGCGCCGAACACCACGTTGAAGGCCAGGGCGAACAGGCCCAGCACCACCATCCGCAGGACCACCGTGACGACGTAGGTCGACGCGACGAACGGCACGACCGCCAGCGCGACCACGACGGCCACCGCCAGGGCGACCAGGCGGAGGTCGGGCTGGCGTCGCGGGTCGGGCTGGCGTCGCAGGTCGGGCGTCGTGCTGCTCATGCCACCCGCTCCTCGCGCCCGAACAGCCCTCGTGGCCGCAGGGCCAGCAGGACGGCGACGGGCGCGTAGAGCGTGAACAGCGCGAAGGACGGGAACAGCCACTTGCCGAACTCGTCGAGCAGGCCCACCAGCAGGGCGGCCACGAACGCCCCGCGGATCGACCCGAGCCCGCCGACCACGACGACGATCAGCGCCAGCAGGAGGATGTCCCACTCGGTCCCGGGTCGCAGCCCGGTGAACGCGCCACCCCAGACGCCGGCGAAGGCGGCCAGCCCGGAGCCGGCGGCGAACGTGACGGCGAACAGCATCCCGACGTCGATCCCGACGGCGCGCGCGGTCTCGTCGTCGTCGACCGCCGCGCGGATCCGGGCGCCGACCAGCGTGTCGGCGAGGCTGCGCTGCAGCACCAGGTAGACCACGACGGCCAGGACGAGCAGCCCGAGCCGGAACCACGGGAAGGTGAGGCTGCCGAGGTTGAGCACCCCGTCGAGCCCGGGCGGGCGCGGCAGCGTCTGGGGTCGACCGCCCCACACGGCCAGGACCACGTCACCGATGACGTAGGCGATCCCGACCGTGATCATGATCTGGGGCAGTTCGCGACCCGCGACCCGCTGCAGCACCACGCGCTCGAGGACCACCCCGACCACGGCCACCACGGCGACCGCGACCACCAGGCCGAGCAGGTAGCTGCCACTGGCCCGGATGACCGCCAGGGCGAGGTAGCCGCCCAGCGCGTAGAAGGCCCCGTGGGCGAGGTTGACGGTGCGCATCATGCCGAAGGTCAGGGTCAGCCCACTGGCGAGCAGGAACAGCAGCCCCCCGAAGGACAGCCCGTTGAGCACGTGCCCCAGCAACGTGGCGATGGGGTCCCTCCCGGGTCGTCAGCCGGTGCGTGCCGCTAGTCCCAGGTGCCGTGCAGCTCGGCCAGTGGCGTGCCGGCCATGAACTCCTCGGGATCGTAGGTCCAGAACTGCGACGTGTCCGGGTAGGAATCCACCACCTCGTTCACCCAGGTCCCGTCGACCTCGGCGACCCGGCGCACGTAGACGGTGTAGATCGCCTGTCCGTACTCGTCGAAGCGCAGGGGGCCACGCGGCGCGTCGATCTCGACACCACCGATCGCCTCGACCAGGGTCTCGCGGGTGACCTCGCCGTCGATCGACTCCAGTGCCGCCTCCAGGACCTGCGCGGTGGCCCAGCCGTGCTCGGCGTACTGGGACACCGACCGGCCGGTCTCGTCCTCGAAGGCCGTGACGAACGCGCGGTTGTCGTCGCTGTCGATCGCCGCCGAGTAGTGCAGGGAGGTGACGACGCCGTCCGCCGTGGCCTGCTGTTCGGACAGGATCTGCTCGTCGGTGGTCGACCCGTGGCCGATCAGCGGCTGGGAGACCCCGAAGTCGCGGTAGGCCTGCAGCAGTCGGATCCCGTCGCTGCCCGGGGCGACCGCCCAGACGGCGGCGGCCCGGTCGTCGATCTGCTGGACGAACGGTGCCCAGTCCGAGGTCCCCAGGGCCGCGTAGATCTCCTGGACGACGTCGCAGCCGGCGTCCTCGTAGGCCGTGGCGAACCCGCTGGCCGCCTCCCACCCGAAGGCGTAGTCCAGTCCGATGATTGCCATCGTCTCGTGGCCCAGCTCGGTGCAGGCGTACTCGCCGAGCGGCATGGCGTCCTGCGACGAGGTGTAGGACAGCCGGAAGATGTTGTCGGCCGCGTCCCGCTGGGTCAGGTCGTCGGCGCCGGCGGTGGTGATGACCAGCGGCACGCCGGAGTCCACGATGTCGGCGGCCACGCCGTAGGTGACCCCGGAGTTGACGAACCCGGCCAGCAGGTCGACGCCGTCCTCGGTCAGCTTGGTGACGGCCTCCTGGGCGGTGGCGACGTCGTTGGCCGTGTCCTCGGTCTCCACGACGACCTCGTGGCCGGCGAGCATCCCGTCGTGCTGGTCGAGGTACAGCCGGAAGCCGTCGTTGACGTCCTCCCCGAGTGCCGCGAACGGCCCGGTCAGGGGGTTGACCAGCCCGACCGTGATCGGCTGGGCGTCCGCATCGGGGTCGTCCGGGGCGGCCGACGCGTCGGTCGCCGGATCGGCGGGCTCCTCGTCCTGGACGGCGGAGCCCGCGCAGGCCGCGGTCACCAGTGCCAGCGACACCACCAGGGCGAGGCCGAGTCGGACCGGACGGTGCGGTCGGGCGATCACGTGGGGATGCTCCGGGGCGAGGACGCGGTTCGGGGCCAGTCTGCCGGATGCGGACCCGGACCGACCACTCGGTGGACGCCGCGACGGCCGCCACCCGTGCCACCGCACGGCGCGGCGGGCGGTCGTGGTCGGCGGTGGACGGCCGGCGGCCGTCAACCCCGGACGGGTGTCAGACCTGCACCTCGCGGAGGAAGACCAGGCGGTAGACGTTGGCCTCGTCGTCCCACGACTGGCGGCGGTCGTCGGAGACGTCGTACTTGTCGTGGAACAGTTCGAGGGCGGCCGCCCGCACGACGGGATCGGCGACCTCGGCGGCGCGTGCCTGGAAGCGGTGCTCGCCGATCCGGACCACGGCCTGCTCCTCGGCCTCGAGGTCGAGGCACCACTGGCGCAGGCCGCCCGAGCCCGACAGCAGGAACACCCCACCGTCCGCCGGGACGAACCGCAGCTCGGCCGTGTGGCGTCGCGCGGTGACCCGACCGGTCGTGGTCAGCCAGCAGTGCGGGGCATGGAGCGTGGAGACGTCGACGTCGACCATCAGGCTTCCTCGAAGGCGAACACGGCCACCACGGGTCGGTGGTCGGAGGGCCCGCCACGGTCGACCCAGGCGTCGATGGGCTCGAGCCCTCGACTCAGCAGCCAGTCGATCCGGAAGGCGGGGAAGGGCAGTCGGTCGTCGTCCGGCCAGGTGAACCCGGGCCCGGAGCCGGCCTCCCGGTGCGCGTCGTGGAACCCGGCACCGGTGAGGGAACGGTACGGCGCGGAGCGCTCGTTGGAGTTGAAGTCACCCCCGACGATCGCGGGGGTCCGGTCCAGGGCGGAGATCACGGTGGCCATCTCCGCCTCGCGGGACTCGCCCTCCAGCTGGAGCCGATCGGTCAGCGACGTGCCACAGGTGGGGCACGGTGACCGCAGGTGCACGGGGACGACCTGCACCAGCTGGCCGTCGACGTCGATGACCGCCACGGCCGTGGCCCGCACGTCGTCCGAGCCGGTCTCGACCGGCCGCTCCTCCACGATGGGGTAGCGCGACGCGACCATGACCCCGCCGACCCCCTCGGACTGCACCGTCATCGTGTGGGGCAGCGTGTCGGCCAACGACTCCTCGAGCTCCTCCTGGAGTGGTGGGAACACCTCCTGGAGCAGCAGCACGTCCGGGTCGACCCGGTCGACGAGGTCACGCACGTGGCCGCCGTCGGGCGCCTGGACCCAGGTGTTGTAGGTCGCGACGGTGAGGTCCGGTGGGAGGTCGGGGGTGGTGGAGGGCAGGAACAGCGTGCCGTAGCTCCACAGGAAGACCGCGGCCGGCACGGCGAGCGCCGCGGCGACGTCCCAGCGTCGGAACAGGGCGGCCAGCAGCAGGAGGAACACCGCCGGCAGGCTCCACCAGAAGGTCGTGAGGTTGAACGGCTGGAGCCACCAGGCATCGCCCACCACGATCCAGGCGACCACCAGGAGCAGTGCGAGCACGGCGTAGCCCAGGCCCAGCACCAGGGGCCAGCGACGGCGGGACGGCTCATCCATGGAAGGCAAACGACACCCGGACGGCGAACAGACGGACGATCGAGGCAGGACGTGGAACGCAGGACGTGGAAACGTGGAGGACCGGCAGGCTGCGCCTCGCCGGTCTCGGTCGGGACCGTATCCCCTGGCGCTCGTCCGACCGGCCGGACGACTGGACGACCTGCCACCTCCCGCACCAGGGGTTGCCGGGGGTGCGTCGCCCGGGCATGCTGGATCCCGAGGGGCCCGCCACGAGCCGGGCCCGGGAACGGCAACGACATGGTCCAGATCGCCCTGGCGCTGTTCCCGGGCGTGTCCGGCGACGAGTGCGAGGCCTTCGCCGCGGTCCTGGGAGGACTGCCCGAGGTCGAGCTGGTCGCCGTGGGCGCCGAGGTGGGGCCGGTCCCGGGGGTCGGGCCCCACCAGGACGTCGAGGCCACCTTCGACGAGGTCACCCGGCCCGAGGTCGTGCTGCTCCCGGGCGGGCTCGGGGTGCGCGAGACCGCCGCCGACCACGAGCTGGTCGCCTGGCTGCGGCAGGTCGAGCCGACCTGCCGGTGGATGGTGGCCAGCTCCACCGGGACGGTCGTGCTGGCCGCGGCCGGGCTGCTGGACGAGCGACCGGTCGCGACCCACTGGCTGGCCGGCTCGCTGCTGGAGTCCTACGGCTCGGCCGCCTCGACCGAGCGGATCGTCGAGCACGACCGGATCGTCACCTGCGAGGGCAAGGTCACCGCGGTCGACGTCGCCCTGCTGCTGACGGCCCGACTGCTCGGGCCGGAACGGGCCGCGGAGGCACGGACGCGACTGCCGGGACGCGAGTGGCCCGAGCCACCCCCTCCCCGGCGACGCCTGCGCGAGTGGTGGTCCGACGTGTTCGACCGCACCGCCAAGGGTCCGGGTCGTCCGCGCAATCCCGAGCTGGCCGTCTCGGACTGGGTCGAACTCGAACTGGTCGAGATGGACGTCGACGAGGCCTGGGCCCCCACCGACGACAAGCCCTAATCCGGGACGCCGCCGATCTCGTGGACGAGGAGGCGGTTGGTGCCACCGTGGCCGCCGGGGATGCCCGACACGATGACGACCGAGTCACCGGGGGCGGCGAGCCCGGAACGCAGGCAGACCTCCTCGGCGGCCAGGGTGAGGGCGCGCGAGTCGTCCTTGGTCGGCACGTCCAGGGCGCGGGTGCCCCACATGAGCGCCATCCGCCGCAGCGATCGGTGGTCGGGGGTGAGCCCCACCAGCGGCGTCGACGGCCGGAACTTCGACACCAGCTGCACGGACGAGCCCGACAGCGAGAACACCAGCAGCGCCTTGGCGTGCACGTCGGCTGCCACCTCGACCGCGGCCTTGGCGACGATCCGCGAGACCGAGGCGTCCTGGCGCTGCTTGGGCGGTGCGTGGAGGAGGTGCTCGGAGGACTCGGCGACCTCGATGATCCGTGCCATGGTCCGCACGGCCTCGACCGGGTAGCGCCCCGCCGCGGTCTCCCCGGACAGCATCACGGCGTCGGTGCCGTCGAAGATGGCGTTGGCGACGTCGGACGCCTCGGCCCGGGTGGGCCGTGGACTGCGGATCATCGAGTCGAGCATCTCGGTGGCGGTGATCACCGGCCGGCCGGCGTCGTTGGAGATGTCGATGATGCGCTTCTGCAGGGCCGGCACGCGCTCCGGCCCGATCTCGACACCCAGGTCACCCCGGGCAACCATGACCGCGTCGGTGGCGGCCACGATCGACTCGAGGTTGGTCATCGCCTCGGGTCGCTCGAGCTTGGCGACCACGGGCGCCTCGCCACCGTGGCCGTGGATGAGGTCGCGGACCTCGGTCACGTCGGAGGCCCGGCGCACGAACGACAGGGCGACCCAGTCGACCTCCATGTCGACCATGGCGGCGAGGTCCTCGCGGTCCTTGTCGGTCAGGCAGCCCGCCGAGACGGCCACGCCCGGGAGGTTGACGCCCTTGCGGCTCTTGGCGATGCCGCCGGCGACGACCCGGGCAGTGACGGTGTTGCCCTCGACCCGGGCGGCGACCAGCCGGATGAGCCCGTCCTCGATCAGGACCAGCGCGCCCGGCTCGACGTCGTCGGCGAGCTGTTCGTAGACGACCGGCAGCACGGGAGTCCCGGTGCCGTCGTCGTGGTCGTCGACCTCCTCGACGCCACTGACCAGCACGACCTCGGAGCCGTCCTCGAGCGGGATCCCCGGCTCCGGCAGGAGCCCCAGCCGGATCTTCGGTCCCTGGAGGTCGCCCAGTGCGCCGACGGTGCGGCCGAGCTGGTCGGCCATCGTCCGGACGCGCGACAGGCGTCGTTCGTGCTCGGCATGGGTGCCGTGCGAGAAGTTCAGCCGAACCACGTCGATCCCGGCGGCGAGCGCGGCCTTGAGCCGTCCCTCGTCGTCCAGTGCCGGCCCGAGCGTGGCCACGATCTTGGCACGACGCACGACGATGCTCCTGTCGGTGATGGTGGGGGGCGACGGTCGTCGCCCCCCACGAGCCTAGGTGCGCACCTCGGGTCGTGTCTGACCCGATCCCGGTGACGGATCGTGACGCCGACGGACTCCCGGTCGGTGGCGATGGCCGCACCCTAGGCTGCGACCGAACCGAGGAGCGCCCCGTGCCAACGTCCACCCCCACCCCCGACCGCGTCCTGGTCGTCGACGACGCCGCGACCAGCGTCCACCTCGCCCGGGTCCGGGACGCGTCGACCTCGCCGACCGACTTCATCCGCCATGCCCGCCAGCTCGGCGTGCACCTGGGCCTGGCGGCGGTCGCCGACCTGCCGGTCCGCGAGGTGGAGGTCACGACCCCGCTCGGACCGGCCCCGGCTCGCGAACCTGCCGTGCCGATCGTCGCCGTGCCGGTGCTGCGGGCGGGGCTCGGACTGCTCCAGGGACTCCAGGAGGCGCTGCCGACGCTGGTGGTGGGCATGCTGGGGCTCGAGCGCGACGAGGAAACGCTGGAGGCGCGCGAGTACTACCGCAACATCCCTCCGGCCAAGGGCGCCTGGGTGCTGGTCCTCGAGCCGATGCTGGCGACCGGGGGCTCGGCCGCGGCGGCGGTGCGGTCGGTCGCCGACCTCGAGCCCGCCCGGGTGACGGTGGTCTCGGTGGTCGCGACCCAGCAGGCGGTGGACCGCATCCTGGAGGCCGACCCCGAGGCGCACGTGGTGACGGCGGCGCTGGACCCGGGCCTGGACGACAACGGGTTCATCGTGCCCGGGCTGGGCGACTTCGGCGACCGCCTCTTCGGCACCCCTGGCTGACGCGCGTCCTCGCTGCGCTCGGACGCGTTGGAGTTGCTCGCTGCGCTGCGAACTCCCCGGCGCGCTGGCGGGCCCGGTCGGACACGGAGGCGGGTGGCCGACGCGATAGCCTCGACGGTCGAACAGGAGGTGGTCGTCCGTGGGATTCGCCGACCGCATCAAGGCGTGGTTCAAGGGCGAGACGAAGCCTGCCAAGGCCGCCAAGCCGGCCGCGTCGACGCCCGCCAGCCGGCAGGCCGTCAAGGAGCTCGAGGGGTTCCTCGAGGGGCGGGACGGCGTCGAGGGGTTCGTCGAGCCCGCGACGACGGTCTACCCGACGACCCTGCTGCTGGTTGCCGGTGACGGCGAGTACCTGCGCCGGCCGATCCTCGACCGTGACCGCGCCCGCAAGCTGTGCGAGCGTCACAGCCTGCCCCTGTACGACGCGGCCAAGGTGGGCTATCCCAAGCGGATGCGCGACTACGACCGCGGGATCCGCCGCGAGGCCATCCAGCTCGAGGACCTGCCGCCGTGGCCCGGGGACGACGACCCACCGGACGCCTGAGCGCCCTGCCACGACCGCGACCGCACCATCGTCCCGGATCCCCTCCCCGCCCGCCCCCAACCGGCGGGCGGCCAGACGTGGAGACGCCCATGCCCCAGCCCCTCCCCGACACGATGCGCGCCGCGCGCCTGCACGCCACGGCGTCGGACCCCGAGCGTGGACCGTCCGCCGCGGACGTCCGCATCGACGAGCTCGCGGTGCCCGAGCCGGGGCCGGGCGAGGTGCTGGTCGCCGTCGCGGCCTGTGGCGTGTGCGCGTCGGACCTCCACGTCGCCCTGGGGATCACCCCCGCGGCGACCCTGCCGCTGACCCTGGGCCACGAGGCGGCCGGCACGATCGCCGCGGTCGGGGACGACGTGGGTGACTGGCAGGTCGGGGACCGGGTGCTGGTCCCGGCCGGTCGGTCCTGCGGCACCTGTGCCCTGTGCCGGACGGGTCGTGACAACCTGTGCCAGGAGGTCGCCGTCCTGGGCGTGGACGTCGACGGCGCCCAGGCGGGCTGGGTCCGCGTGCCGGCCCGCCTGCCCCTCCCGGTCCCGGGCCACGTCGACCTGGTCGAGGCGGCCATCCTCGCCGACGCCGTCGCCACCCCCTACCACGCGCTGAAGCGTGGCGGGATCGGCGACGGGATGGTCGCGGTCGTCATCGGACTGGGCGGGCTGGGCATGCACGCGCTGCAGCTCGCCCGGCTGGCCGGAGCCGAGGTGATCGGGATCGACGTCGACGAGGTCGCGTTGCAGCGAGCGCGCGAGTGGGGCGCCGTCGAGGTGGTGGACGCCAGCCGGCCCGACGCCGGTGCCCACGTCCGGTCCCTGACCGGTGGCGGGGCCGACGTCAGCTTCGAGTTCGTCGGCTCGGCGGACACGGCCGCGCTGGCCAGCAGCGTGCTCGCACCGGGCGGCCGCGCGACCCTGGCCGGGATCGGTCGGGACCGGCTGGCCGGGCCCCCGCTCGGCCTGTTCGTCTCCCGGGAGCAGGAGGTGGTCGGGTCGTTCGGCGCGACGACCTCCGACGTCAACGAGTTGCTCGACCTGCTCGACGCCGGCCGCCTCGACCTGTCACGGTCGATCTCCCATCGCCTCGACATCGACGACTTCCCCACCGCCCTGGAGATGCTCCACACCCGCCACGACCACCCCCTCCGCATCGTCATCACCCACTAGCACCGGCCACACCTCCCGGCGCCAACCCCCGCATCACCCGTCGAGTGTGCGCATCACGGCCACGTGCGGCCGCAACGAGCACACTCGACGCTCTTGGTCAGTCCTGGGAGATGGTGATGGACTCGATGACGACATCGTCGACGGGGCGGTCCTGGGCACCCGTGGCGGTGGTGGCGATGGCGTCGACGATGTCGAGGCCGTCCACCGCCTTGCCGAAGACGTTGTACTGGGGCGGCAGGCCGTAGTCGGCGTGCATGATGAAGAACTGCGACCCGTTGGTGTTCGGACCGGAGTTGGCCATCGCGAGGGTGCCGCGTGCGTAGCGCAGCTCGCGCGCCGCGTCGAGCTCGTCGTCGAACGTGTAGCCGGGACCACCGAGACCGGTGCCTGTGGGGTCCCCGCCCTGGACCATGAAGCCCTCGATGACCCGGTGGAAGATCACCCCGTCGTAGAAGCCGTCGTTGGCCAGGAACACGAAGTTGTTGACGGTCCGGGGCGCCTTGTCGGCGTGCAGGCGGGCCGTGATCGTGCCGTGGTTGGTCTCGATCGTGGCGGTGTAGGCCGAGTCCGGGTCGATGGTCATCTCGGGCGGGCTGTCGTACTGCTGGGCCATGGAGGCATCCTCGGGGTGCGTTCAGTGGGAGGGTTCGGGCTCGACGGTACCGGGGCCGATGGTTGCGCCACCCGGCGCCCACCCCACCGCACGTCGGCACGGCCTACCGTCGACCAGACGCGCACAGGAGGTCGTCGTGGACCACGAGATCGCGCCCTTCGCGGGCTTCGGGCCGGAGGCCGTCACGTTCTACCGTCGGCTGGAGGACGACAACTCCAAGGCATGGTTCGACGACCACCGGGACGTCTACGAGCGTGACGTGCGCGAGCCGATGGAGCGGCTGCTGGGCGAGGTCGCCGACGAGTTCGGCTTCGACGGCAAGGTGTTCCGCCCGAACCGGGACGTGCGCTTCAGCCACGACAAGTCCCCCTACAAGCTGCACTGCGGGGCGGTGATCGGCGATGGCGAGCCGGGGTCCCCCGTCTACTACGCGCAGGTCAGCGGCAGTGGGCTGCGCACCGCGTCGGGCTACTACCGGATGAGCCGGGACCAGGTGGCCCGCTTCTACGCCGCGATCGACGACCAGCGGACCGGTCCCGAGCTCGCGGCCCTGGTCGCGGACGCGCGAACAGCCGGCATGGAGGTGGGGGGCAGCGAGCTGAAGACCTCACCGCGGGGGTACGCCAACGACCATCCGCGGGTCGAGCTGCTGCGCCACAAGGGCTTGACCCTGTCCCGCGCCTGGAAGCCCTACAAGTGGCTGCAGACCCGCGAGGCGCTGCGCCGGATCACCGCCCTGTGGCGTGACGCCGGCCCGATCAACGACTGGTTGCAGGCCCACGTCGGACCCGCCCGCGAGGTCGACCACGGCCGCCCCTGACCCCACCGACCGTGAAGGGATCGCGCAACAGTTCGCGCTCACCGGTCACGGTCGATAGTCGCTGGGTGCTGGCGACCGCGGTCAGGGAGAGTCAGGGAGTCGTCGCCGGCTCCAGGACGATGTCGATGATCCGGGCGGGATCGACGGCCTGGTCGGCGCTGGGACCGGTGACCGGGCCGTTGGCGATGTCGTCCACGACGTCCATGCCCTCGGTCACGGTGCCGAACACGGCGTAGTCGGGTGGGAACGGGTAGCCCGGTTCCGCCTGGACGACGAAGAACTGCGAACCGTTGGTGTTCGGCCCCGAGTTCGCCATCGCGAGCGTGCCACGCGGGTACAGCCCGTCGTTGTCGGCCACGACCTGCTCGGACAGGGTGAGCTCGTCGTCGAAGGCGTAGCCGGGGCCACCCGTGCCCGTCCCGGTCGGGTCGCCGCCCTGGATCACGAAGTCGGCCTGGACCCGGTGGAACGGCGTGCCGTCGTAGAAGCCCTCCTCGGCCAGGAACACGAAGCTGGAGACGGTCTGGGGGGCGGCGGCGCCGTCGAGCTCGGCGACGATCGTGCCACAGGTCGTCTCGATGGTGGCGATCACCGTCTCGGTGACGTCGGGCGGTGGCGCCTGGTCGAACTGCAGGGAGGTGTCGGGCTCCGGCGCGTCGGTCGGCGGCGGGCACGGGGCCGTGGCCTCGGTCGCCTCGGTCGCGTCCGGATCGGCCGGGACCGCGCTCGGATCGGCGCTCTCCCCCGCGGTCGGCGCCGCGGACTCCTCGACGGGACTGGCACTGGCGCCCGGGCTCGGGGTGGCCGCGGGACTGCTGCTCGGGGCCGCCGACGGGGTCTCGGACGCGGCCACCTCGGGCGTGTCGTCCTGGCCGACCAGCAGCCACCACGCCAGCGCCCCGGCAGCCGCCAGCGCGACCACGACAACGGCGATCACGATGCGTCGCTGGCTGCGCTGCTGGCTGCGCTCCTGCTCCCGTCGGGCCCGCGCCCGCGCCTGCTGCTTCTCCTGGTGCTTCCTGCTCATCGTCCCTCCACGGCCGCGGGGCGGCAGGCTAGCCAGCGTCGGGTCGCGATGGGAGGTTCGCGCCGGCGACGGCCCGAGGGGTCACGTGTGGGTCAGAGCCGCCGGGCCAGCAACAGGTCGTCGACCTCGACCCCGTCCAGGACGAACTCCCCGGCGAGGACCCCCTCCCGGACGAAGCCCTGGGCGGCGTACAGGGCGCGCGCAGCGCCGTTGGTCGCGAGCACCCGCAGCGTCAGCCGGCGGCCACCACGTCGACGGGCCTCGTCGACCGCGGCCCGCACCAGCCGCGTCCCGATCCCCCGGCCCTGGGCGTCGGGATGCACCGCCAGGCCCATGATCGACCAGACGTGCGCGTTGGACCGAAGGGGCGTGGGTCGGCCGAGCACGACGTGTCCGAGCACCCGTCCGGCGACCTCCGCGACCAGCACGTCCTCGGGCCCGTGCCGCGCGAAGGGGTCGACGGGAGCGGCCTGCGGGTCGACCGGGTCGGCGGGCGACACCTGCGACGACAGCGTGGCGTCGTCGATCTCCCGGAGGGCGTCGGCGTCGGCGCGACGTGCCGGCCGGACCCGGACCTCGTCGACGGTCACCACAGCCGTCCCGCCCGGACGGCGACCCGCCAGCAGTGGCGGTGCCAGTGGCGCCGCAGGTCCGGGAGCCCGTCCGGCCAGGTGACCAGGTGGCCGGTCCCCCTGGTCACGGAGTTGCCACAGTTCGGGCAGGTGTAGTCCTTGGCGGCCCGCACACCGGGAACGGGCCGGACCTGCCAGCCGTCCGGGGTCGGGGGGACGAGGTCAGACACGGCGGTCAGCACGCGGACCGGCGCTCGATCACTTGACGCCCACCAGCCCCATGATCAGGGCCAGGCCCTCGTCGGACCCGGTCCACAGGTCGGTCAGGACCTCGTAGCCCGCGGAGTCCACGAGGTAGCGCAGGGACCGGGCGACCAGGTAGATGTCGTCGATGCGACCCGCCGTCGGGATGAAGTCCGGCACGACGTCCAGCGGCGACACGACGTAGGCGGCGGCCAGCCCGCACACGACCTTGGCCCGGGCCGGCACGCGGTCGTCCCGGGCGAGGTCCCACAGCAGTCGTCCTGCACTCCCGGCGAACTTGGCGAGCTCGACCCACGTGGTCGGGTCGGTGGCGTTGTCACCCGGGGCGATCCGCCCATCCGAGTCGATGACGATGCCCGGGAGCAGCTCACGTGCCTCGCCGTCTGCGAGCAGCATCCCGAGGTCGTCCAGCTTGGAGCGGGCCCGGCCGAGTCCGGTCGGGCTCAGCCCGCGGCGGCCGCGATCGGCCATCCGGGACAGGCGTCCGCGTGGGGGGGTCGAGTGATCACGATTCGTGGACATGGAATCCTCGTCCTGCCTTCCGACCGGAGAAGCCGGCATGCACCATGTGGCGCAGCAGCGGCGCCGCGGCGTACGACGGCTCGCGGAACTCGGCGTGGAGGCGATCGATGATGGCCAGGGAGACGTCCAGCCCGACGATGTCGAGCAGTTCGAACGGTCCCATCGGGTACCCGCACCCCAGCTTCATAGCCGTGTCGATCTCCTCGGCCGTCGCGTAGTGCGAGTCCAGCATCTTGATGGCGTCGTTCAGGTAGGGGAACAGCAGTGCGTTGACGATGAACCCGGCCCGGTCCCCGGCCAGCACCCCGACCTTGCCGACCTGGTCGACGAAGGCCCGGGCGGCCTCCACGACGGCGGGGTCGGTCCGGACCGTGGGCACGACCTCGACCAGCTGCATGACGGCCGCCGGGTTGAAGAAGTGGAGGCCGACGACCCGCTCGGGGCGATCGGTGACCATCGCGCAGGCGATCACGGGCAGCGACGACGTGGTGGTGGCCAGCACGCAGTCCTCGTCCAGCACGTCGGCCAGTTCCGCGAACACCTCCCGCTTGACGTCGAGGTCCTCGGCGACGGCCTCGATCACCAGGTCACACCCGGCGAGGTCGTCGAACGCATCGGTCGAGGTGATCCGCGCGAGGGTCTCTTCGCGATCCCCGCCGTCGAGGCGTCCCTTGTCGACCATGCGTTGCAGGGATGCACCGACCCCCGCGACGACGGCGTCTGCCTTGGCGGGGCTGCGACCCCGCACGACGACGTCGTGGCCGGTCCGGGCACAGACCTCGGCGATGCCGGTCGCCATGGTCCCGGTGCCGACGACGCCCACGCGACCCCAGCTCGCGATCGACCCGGGGTCGGCCGGTTCGCGCTCGGTCTCGGACTCGGCGAAGCGGGTCGATCCGGGCCGCTGGTAGGTGTAGAACCCGCGTCCGGACTTGCGCCCGCGGTAGCCCGCTTCCACGAGTTGCTTGAGGATCGGACGGGGCGCGAACCGGGGGTCGTCGAACTGCGAGTGGATCGCGTCCATGATCCCGACCATCGTGTCCAGCCCGACCAGGTCGACCAACGCGATCGGGCCCATCGGCAGGCCGGCCCCGAAGCGCATCGCGGCGTCGACGTCCTCCTTGGTCGCGTAGCCCGACTCGACCAGCTCGACGGCCTGGTTGAGGTAGGGGAACAGCAGCTGGTTGGCGATGAAGCCACGCCGGTCCCCCACCACCACGGGCGACTTGCCGATCGACTCGGCGAAGGACCTGGCGGTGTCGACCACCGACTCGTCGGTCACGACGGTGCGGACCAGCTCGATCAGCTTCATGACCGGTGCCGGGTTGAAGAAGTGGAAGCCCAGGACCCGGTTGGGCCGGGAGGCGTGGACGGCGATGTCCATGACGGGCAGCGACGAGGTGTTGGTCGCGATGATGGTGTCACGCCCCACGACCGCGTCGATCTGCTCGAACGCCCGCTGCTTGAGGGCGAGCTGTTCGGGGACCGCCTCGATCACCAGGTCGGCCCCGGCCAGGACCGACCAGTCCGGCGAGCCGGTGATCCGGTCCGCGATCGCCTCGGCGTCGTCGGGACTGAGGCGTTCCCGACGCACGTCACGGTCCAGCGCGTTGCGGATGCGCTCACGCCCGGTCTCGACCGCGGCCTCGTCGACCTCGACGAACGCGACCTCGATGCCGTTGCCGGCGATGATCTGGGCGATCCCGGCACCCATGGTGCCGGCACCCACGACCCCCACGCGGCGGATGCGGTCGGTCACCTCGGTCACTTTCCTCGTGGCCACCGACGTCGGTGGCGTGGGCGTCGACGGGCAGGGTACGACCCACCCGGCCGGGCCGACCCCCGCCGCTCGTGGGTCACAGGCTGGTCGGGACCAGTGACGCCAGCAGCAGGGTGATCCCGTTGAAGGTCGCGTGCGCGACCACCGGGACGACCAGTGAGCCGGTCCGGTGGAAGATGGCGGCGAGCCACAGGCCCAGCACCAGCAGGCCGAAGACCGCCGGGAGCGAGTTCAGCACCTCGAGGTGGGTGAACGCGAACAGCAGCGACGACAGCACGAGGCCGCCGACCAGCCCGACCCGGGAGCGAGCGGACTGGAACAGGACGGCGCGGTAGGTCGTCTCCTCGACGATCGGGGCCATGACCATCGTCGCGACGACCACGGCGATCGTGGTCGCGACCCCGCCCTCGATCTCGAGCAGGGCCTGGCTGGGTGCCTGGGAGTCGGGGAAGGCGGCGACCACGACCAGGGCGGTGACCTGGACCAGCAGGAAACCCACGGCACCCAGGCCGATCCCGAATCCCACGTGGCGCCACCGGGGACGGACCGGGCCCAGCAGCCGCCACGCCGAGCGACCGGTCAGGCGCAGCCAGCCCAGGACCCCGGCCAGGGTCAGGACCTGCATGCCCACGACCAGCCAGATGCTGGCCAGTCCCGACAGGCCGTCGACGTCCACACCTGCGGCCACCGCGACCGCCACGACCACCACCTGCGCGAGGATCGACCAGGCGAGGATCAGGAACGCCGCCAACAGGCTGATCCCTGTCCGGAACGCCTCGTCGGGATCGCCCGCGTCGTGGCGCGCGTCGGTGTCGGGCCATGGCGGGTCGTCGCCGCGACCTCGTCGCGGTGCGGGCCCGTCCGGGCGCCGGTCGGGGGCGGGTGGTGGGGACGACGAGGGCGGCTGGGGCGGGCCGGGTGGTGGTCCGGACGGCGGGAGGTCGGTCATCGTGGTTCTCCTGCCCCCGCCGAGGCGGGGAGCCGCTCGATGTCCGCACCCAAGGCACGCAGCCGGCCGGCGAAGTCCGGGTAGCCACGGTCGACGTGGTGGATGTCGTGCACGTGGGTGGTGCCGGTGGCGACCAGCCCGGCCAGCACGCCCGCGGCACCGGCGCGGATGTCGAGCGCGTCGAGGTGCGCACCGTGCAGGGTGGTGGGGCCCCGGATGACCGCGTGGTGGCCCTCGACGGTGATGTCGGCACCCATCCGACGCAGCTCGTCGACGAACGAGTAGCGGGACTCGAAGACGTTCTCGGTGCACTGCGACAGCCCGTGGGCCTGGGTCAGCAGGACCATCATCTGCGGCTGCATGTCGGTCGGGAAGCCCGGGTAGGGCAGGGTCAGGACCCGGGTCGCGAGCAGGTCCTGGGCGGTGACGCGGACGTGGTCGCGTTCCGGCGTGACGCTGACCCCGGCCCGGTCCAGCACCCGCAGCAGCATCTCGTGGTGGGCCGGGCGGACGTTGTCGACCAGGACGTCCCCGGCGGTGATCGCCGCGGCGACCATCCAGGTGCCGGCCTCGATCCGGTCGGGGACGACCGTCCACGACACGCCCTCGAGCCGGTCGACGCCCTGGATGGTGACGGTGCCGGTGCCGATGCCGTCGATCGACGCACCCATCGCCACCAGCATCCGGCACAGGTCCTGGATCTCGGGTTCGCGCGCGGCGTTGTCGATGGTGGTGACACCGTCAGCCAGCACGGCCGCCATGACCAGGTTCTCCGTGGCGCCGACACTGGCGTACTCCAGCGTGATCCGGGCGCCGTGCAGGTCGGGTGCGAGGACGTCGACGTGGTCGGGACCCTCCTCGAGGCGGGCCCCCATGGCGACCAGTCCCGACAGGTGGAGGTCGATCCCCCGGGCCCCGATCTTGTCGCCACCGGGGCGCACCAGCCGGGCCCGGCGGACCCGTCCGACCAGCGGTCCCAACAGGCTGGTCGAGGCGCGGATGGCCGTCATCAGGTTGCGCTCCGGCTGCCACCCGATCCCGCTGTCGGCGACGATCTCGACGACGTCGCCGTCCCGCTCGACGGAGGCCCCGACGGAGCGCACGAGGTCGACCATCACCGGGACGTCGGCGATGTCGGGCACGTCGGCCAGCCGGACCGGGGCGTCGGTCAGCAGCGAGGCCGCGATCAGCTTGAGTGCGGAGTTCTTGGCCCCGGGGACCCGGACCGTCCCGGACAGGGGGGTCCCACCCGTGACGGCGAAGACCTCCCCGGCCTGCAGGGAGGTCTCGTCGGGTGGCGTGGCGCCACTCATGCCGGATCCGTCACGGCGCCAGCGACAACCGGACGTCCTGCTTGCGGATCGACGCGGCCACCGCGGCGTCCTCGCGGGTCTCGCGGCGCTCCAGTTCCTCACGACGCCGTCGGGCCCGGTCGACGTCGATGTCCTCGGCGCGCTCGGCGATGTCGGCCAGCACCACCAGCGAGTCACGCTGGTAGTACAGGAAGCCGTTGTGCACGGCGAGCCGGATCGTCTGGTCAGTGGTGACGATCGACACCGGCGCGATGTCCAGTGCCAGCAGCACGGGCTGGTGGCCGGGCAGGATGCCGATCTCGCCGTCCAGCGACCGGGCGTAGACCGCCTCGGCCTCCACCGACAACACCGACGTCTCGGCCGAGACCACCTCGACCTGGAAGGTCGCCATGGCTCATTCCTCCATGTCGGAGGCGCGCTTGAGGACGTCGTCGACCCCACCGGCGTAGGAGAAGGCCTGCTCCGGGGCGTGGTCGAGGTCCCCCTCGATCAGGGCCTTGAACCCCTCGATGGTGTCCTTGACCTCGACGTAGACCCCGGGGTTGCCGGTGAACTGCTCGGCGACGTTGAAGTTCTGGGAGAAGAACTGGCGCGCCTTGCGGGCCCGGGACACGATGACCTTGTCCTCCTCGGACAGCTCGTCGATCCCCAGGATGGCGATGATGTCCTGCAGGTCCTTGTAGCGCTGGAGGACCTCCTGGACACCGGTGGCGACGTCGTAGTGCTCCTGGCCGACCACCTGCGGGTCGAGGATCCGCGAGGTCGAGTCCAGCGGGTCGACCGCCGGGTACAGGCCCAGCGACGCGATCTCGCGGGACAGCACCGTCTGGGCGTCGAGGTGGGCGAAGGTGGTGTGCGGAGCAGGGTCGGTGATGTCGTCGGCAGGCACGTACACGGCCTGCAGCGAGGTGATGGACCGGCCACGGGTCGAGGTGATCCGCTCCTGCAGGGCACCCATCTCGTTGGACAGCGTGGGCTGGTAGCCCACGGCCGACGGCATGCGGCCCAGCAGCGTGGACACCTCGGAGCCGGCCTGGACGAACCGGAAGATGTTGTCGACGAACAGCAGCACGTCCTGGCGCAGCTCGTCACGGAAGTACTCGGCCATGGTCAGCGCCGACAGCGCGACGCGCAGGCGCACGCCCGGCGGCTCGTCCATCTGGCCGAACACCAGCGCGGTCTTGTCGATGACGCCCGACTCGGTCATCTCCACGAACAGGTCGTTGCCCTCGCGGGTGCGCTCGCCGACCCCGGCGAACACCGACGCGCCACCGTGGTTCTCGGCGACCCGGGAGATCATCTCCTGGATGATGACGGTCTTGCCGACGCCGGCACCGCCGAACATCCCGATCTTGCCACCACGCACGTAGGGCTCGACCAGGTCGATGACCTTGATGCCGGTCTCGAACATCTCCGACTGCGGCTCGAGGTCGTCGAAGTCCGGCGGGTCGCGGTGGATCGGCCAGCGGTCCTCGGCCTCGAACGCCGCGCGGGCCTCGGGGTCGAGGTCCAGCGGCTGGCCCAGCACGTTGTAGATGTGGCCGAGGGTCGACTCGCCGACCGGGACGGTGATCGGTGCGCCGGTGTCGTGCACCTCGGCACCGCGGACCACGCCGTCGGTGGGCTGCATGACGATGGCCCGGATCCGACGGTCCCCCAGGTGCTGGGCGACCTCGGCGGTCAGCATGCGCGTCTCGCCCTCGACCGTCCGGTCGAAGGTCAGCGCGTTGTTGATGTCGGGCATGTCGCCGGGTGGGAACTCGACGTCGATGACCGGTCCGGTGACCCGGATGATCCGGCCCTCGCCCACGGCGCCATCGGTGGGGTCGGTGGTGGTGACGGCGGTGTCGGCCATGTGCTGGCTCCTGGTCGTCAGGGTGACGGTGTTCGGGTGAAGGGGGAGGTCAGGCGTCGGACAGCGCGGCGGCGCCACCGACGATCTCGGTCAGCTCGGTGGTGACCTGGTCCTGGCGTGCCTGGTTCATGACGGTCGTCAGCGTGTTGACGACGTCCTCGGCGTTGTCGGTCGCGGACTTCATCGCGCGCTGGCGCGAGGCGTGCTCGGACGCGGCCGACTCGAGCATCCCGGCGAAGATCTTGGCCTCGACGTACTTCGGGATCAGCAGGTCGAGGATCTCCTGGGGGTCGGGCTCGAAGATGAACTCGGGTGACAATTCCTCGCCACCGGCGAACTCCGAGGGGTCGACCGGCAGCAGTTGCATCGTCGTCGGGACCTGGTTGAGCGCCGACTGGAAGTCGGTGTAGACCAGTTGGACGTCCTGGTACCGGCCATCGGTGAAGTTGTCCATGACGTCGGCGGCGACGGCCGCGGCGTCGGGGTAGTTCGGGCTGTCCGACACCCCGCTCCACGCACCCGTGGTCTCGCGGCCCCGGAACTTGTAGTGCTGCTGGGCCTTGTTGCCGACCACGAACAGGTCGACCTCGTTGCCCTGTGCCTCGACGTGTTCGATGATCGCGTCGGCACGCTTGAGGACGTTGGCGTTGTAGGCACCGGCCAGGCCACGGTCGGAGGTCAGGACGACCAGTCCGGTCCGGGTCGCGTCCGGCCACTCGGTCAGCAGGGGGTGGCTGTGGGCCTCGTTGGAGGCCGCGAGGCCACGGATGATCGCGGTGATCTGCTCGGCGTAGGGACGTGCCTCGTTGACCCGTCGCTGGGCCTTGAGGATGCGCGACGCCGCGATCATCTCGAACGCGCGGGTGATCTTCTGCGTGTTCTTGACGGTCTTGATCCGCCGTCTCAGCTGGCGGATCTCTGCACTGCCTGCCACGTCACTCCCTCACGTCGTCGGGCGGTTCGTCAGGACGAACGGGACTCAGCCCTGGTCGTCGGCGTCGCCGTCGTCGGACTGGTCATCGTCGTCCTGGTCGTCGCCGGCCGACATCACGTCCCAGCCCTCGTTGCGCTCCTCGGTGGGCTCGGACACGTCGGCGCTGGGCTCGAAGGTGTCCTTGAAGTCCGCGATCGCGGCGTCGAGGCGCTCCGCGATGTCCCCGGACACCTTGGTGGTCACGAGCTCGGCCAGCAGGTCGGACTCGCTGGTCGTGAAGTGCTCGTGGATCTCGTCTTCGAACCGGGCGACGTCCACGACCGGGATGTCGTCCATGGCGCCACTGGTGACGGCGTACACCGACAGGATCTGCAGGCGGACCGGGAGCGGCTCGTACTGGGGCTGCTTGAGCACCTCCACGACCCGCTCACCACGCGCGATCTGGCGCTGGGACGCCTGGTCGAGGTCGGAGCCGAACTGGGCGAACGCCTCGAGCTCGCGGTACTGGGCCAGGTCGATGCGCACGGTGCCCGACACCGACCGCAGGCCCGGGACCTGGGCGCTGCCGCCCACCCGGGACACCGACACACCGGCGTTCATGGCCGGGCGCACGCCCTGGAAGAACAGGTCGGTCTCGAGGAAGATCTGGCCGTCGGTGATCGAGATCACGTTGGTCGGGATGAAGGCCGAGACGTCGTTGGCCTTGGTCTCGACGATCGGCAGCGCGGTCAGGGACCCGCCGCCCAGCTCCTCGGACAGCTTGGCGGCACGCTCCAGCAGCCGGGAGTGGAGGTAGAACACGTCGCCGGGGTAGGCCTCGCGGCCCGGGGGGCGACGCAGCAGCAGCGACAGCTGGCGATAGGCGTCGGCCTGCTTGGTCAGGTCGTCGTAGATGATCAGGGCGTGCTCGCCCTTCTCCATCCAGTTGGCGCCGATGGCGCACCCGGCGTAGGGGGCGATGTACTGGAACGGCGCCGGGGAGGAGGCTGGGGCGTTGACGACGGTGGTGTACTCCATCGCGCCGTGGCGCTCGAGGGTCTCGACCACCGAGGCGACCGTCGAGCCCTTCTGGCCGATCGCGACGTAGATGCACTTCACGGCCTGCTCGGTACCCCAGTACTGCTTCTGGTTGATGATCGTGTCGATCGCGATCGCCGTCTTGCCGGTCTGGCGGTCGCCGATGATCAGCTCGCGCTGGCCCCGCCCGATCGGGGTCATGACGTCGATCACCTTGATCCCGGTCTGGAGCGGCTCCCGGACCTCCTGGCGCTCGGTCACGCCGGCGGCCTGGACCTCCAGCGAGCGGTAGCCGTCGATCCCGGACTGGTCCAGCGGGCCCTTGCCGTCGATCGGACGGCCCAGCGGGTCGAGCACGCGACCCAGCATCGCGTCGCCCACCTGCACCGACAGGACGCGCTCGGTGCGGCGCACGGTCATGCCCTCCTCCACGCGGGAGGACTCGGCGAACACGGCGGCGCCGATCGAACCCTCGTTGAGGTTCATGGCCATGCCCATGACCCCGTCGCCGAAGTCGAGCAGTTCGTTGGCCATCGTGCCGGGCAGGCCGACGATCTCGGCGATGCCGTCACCGGTCTGGGTGACCCGGCCGACCTGCTCGGCGGCCGTCGTCGGGGTGTAGCCCTCGAGCATCGACTTGAGGCTCGCGGTCACGTCCTCCGGTCGGATGGTGAGGTCTGACATCGTGGCTTCCTTCGGGTTCAGCGGTGGTCGCGGTGTGTTCTCAGGCGGACAGGGCGGTGCGGACGGCGGCCAGGCGGCCGGCCACCGACCCGTCGATGACGGTGTCGCCGATGCGGGCACGGACCCCGCCGACGACCGACGGGTCGACCTGCACCTTCAGGTCCAGCGACTTGCCGGTGGCGCGCTCGAGCGCGGTCCGCAGCTTCTCGCGGGAGGCGTCGTCCAGCGGGGCGGCGACGGTGACCTCGGCGACCTCGCGGGAGCGCTTGGCCGAGGCGGCATCCGACACCCTGGACGCGATCTCGGTGATGTCGCCGGCGCCCTCGCCGGTGATCACCATGGCCAGCGCGGCCCGGGTCATCGGGCTCGCGGCTGCCAGGGTCTCCGACTCGACGAACTTCAGCCGCTGGCTGGCCGGCAGCTGGACGTCGACGAGCCGCTCGTACAGGTCCGGGTTGGCGTCGACGGCCCGGGCGATCGTCGTCAGCTCGGTGTCGACGACGTCGAGCGTGCCGGCGCCGTCGGCAAGTGCGACGATCGCGTCGGCGAATGCGGTGCTGGTGGTCATGGTGTCAGCCTCGTGGCGGCCCGCCGGGGCGGGCATGCGTCGACGTCGGCGGTGGGTGGGTCAGTTGCTGCTCGACAGGTTGTTGATGTAGCTGTCGACCAGGTCGCGGTGCGTGGCGGGGTCGATCTCCTTCTCCACGATCTTGGAGGCGAGCTCGACCGACAGGGTGGACACCTCGGCGCGCAGCTCCTGCAGGGTCCGCTCACGCTCCTGGGCGGCGTCGGCCTGGGCGCGCTCGCGCACGGCGGCGGCCTCCTGCTCGGCCTTGCCCACGAGGTCCTCGCGGATGCGGGCGGCGTCCGCCTTGGCCTCCTCACGGATGCGGTTGGCCTCGCCCTTGGCGTCGGCGATCGACGCCTCGTACTCGGACTTGGCCTGGGCGGCCTCGGCCCGCATGCCCTCGGCCTCCTCCATCTTCCCCTGGATGGACGAGCGGCGCTCGTCCAGCATGGTGTTCAGGCTGGGGAAGGCGAACCGGCGCAGCACCAGGTAGACCCCGATGAAGGCCAGCAGGCCCCAGACCAGCTCGGCGGCCTCGGGCAGGATCAGGGTCAGTCCGCCACCGTCGGACTCGGCGGCCTCGACGGCGCCCTCGGTGGCCAGGAGCAACAGGTTCGTCATGGCGTCCTCATCTCGTGCAGGGTCGGTGGTGCGTCAGTCGGGTGGTCGGTCACCCGACCGTGGGCGATCAGATGATGAAGGCCAACACGAAGCCCAGCAGGGCGAGCGCCTCGGTGAAGGCGATGCCCAGGAACATGTTGGTCGAGACCAGGCTGGCGGCCTCGGGCTGGCGGGCCATCGCCTCGACGGCGTGGCCGACCAGGTAGCCGATGCCGATGCCGGGGCCGATGGCTGCCAGGCCGTACACCAGGCCGTTGGCCAGGTTGGTGGTCGACTCGGTGACGACCGCTTCCTGTGCGAGGATCATGAGGTCCATTGGATGGTGTCTCCTGTGGGGTGGGCCGTCCGTGCGACGGTCCCGTTCGGGGTCTGTGCCTGCCGGGCGTGCTCCCGGCAGAACCTTGGGTGGTCGGTCGTTGACGTGGGGACGTGGTCGTGACCACGTCCGGGGTGGTCTAGTGGTCGGGGCTCAGCGAGCCGCTGATGTAGACGGCTGCCAGCATGGTGAAGATGTAGGCCTGCAGGGACCCGACGAGGATCTCGAAACCGACCAGCGCGATGGCGCCGACGAAGATCGGGATGCCCAGCGCGAACTGGATCCAGCCGTGTGCCGCGATCTCCGGCACGCCGCCCTCGTAGAGACTGTGGAAGTCCACCAGGCTGTAGTTGGAGGCGAGGAAGACCACGGTCAGCAGGATGTGGCCGGCCATCATGTTGGCGAAGAGTCGTACGGCCAGCGTGAAGGGGCGCAGCAGGAAGGTCGACACGAACTCGATCGGGACGATCAGCAGCAGCATGGCCTTGGGCACCCCGGGCACCGACACGGCGTTCCAGAAGTACTTGGGGCCCTGCGCCTTGATCCCGACGAAGATGAACAGGAAGTAGATCATCAGCGACAGCACGGCCGGCAGGGCCATGCGTGACGTCGGCGGGAAGTTGATGAACGGGAGCACCTCGAACAAGTTGTTGACGAAGATGAAGATGAACAGCGAGAACAGCAGCGGGAGGTAGCGATAGCCCTCCGGCCCGATGATCGCGCCGATGATCGAGTTCTTGACGAAGTCGACCCCCGCCTCCATGCCGGCCTGCAGCTTGCCCGGGACGACCTTGGGGTTGCCGAACGCGGCAACGACCAGGCCGATCGTGATCAACGCCGCCAGCAGGTACAAGAACGACGTGCGGTTGAAGGCCAGGATCGACCCCTCCCCGAACAGGCCGTCGTCGAACCATGCCGGGAAGACGAACAGGTGATCGATCGGCGGCAGCTCGAAGCCTCCACCGGACTCGGCGGCGAGCAACGGAATCACTGATGGTCCTTTCCGTGCGGCTCAGCTTCAGCCGGGTGGATCATGCGGAATTCGGGGTTTGCCGTGACAAGGCGAACTTCCACCGCCAGCAGGACGGCCAGGGAAGTGACGGCGACGGTCACGAGTGTGGGTTTGTCGACCAGCTCGGTGGGCAGCAGGACGGCGAGCAGGATGCCGTACAGCGTGAGCCGGAGCAGTAGGCCGCCGAGCATAGTCGCCTGCACCGCGGCGGGCGAACGAGCCAGCGCCCAGCGAAGGGACAGTCCGGACAGGATGAAGCCCCCACAGGTCAGCAGGATCGTGCCCGCGGCCGTGCCCGCCCCGGCGGGTCCGCGCAACCACCACGCCAGTGCGACCGCGGGGATCCCCAACACGACCAGCACCACCACGGCAGCCCGCACCATGCGGGTCGCGGCGTCGGTCGGCTCGGTCACCATCGCGGAGTCCTGGGTCGGCCCGGGCGTCGTTGCCCGTCGGGGGGTGGTCGTGCGGTGGTCGGTGCTGCAGAGGCGTCGTGCGGTGGTCGGTGCTAGCGGTAGCGGAAGCGCTCGTAGTGCTCGGCGGAGGCGGCCCGGTGGCGCATGTACAGCAGGTAGAACCCGAGCACGACGCCCAGCACGATGCCGGCGACCAGCAGCCACGGACCGGTGTCCAACCACCGATCGAGCAGCCAGCCGATCCCTGCCCAGACCAGGATGGCCGACAGGAACTCCGCGGTCAGCGCCCACCCCGAGTCCCGGTCATGCCGCAGGGCATCCTGGATCTCGTCGTGGTCGAAGCGCTTCATGGCCGTGACCCTAGCAGGTTGTGACAGATTTCACAAAGTCCGTGCCTCGCGCGCACGACGGGATCCCGAGCATGGCCAGGTCACCACACCAGGCGCACGACGATCACGCCCAGGACGACCACGAGCACGCCCAGCATCACGAACGGCCCGAGGAGCCACTGGCGTCGCTCGAACGGCAGCAGCCTGCCCTCGAGGCGCTTCATCACGTCGTCCTGGTCACCATGCACGTTCCGACTCCTGGTCAGGGGCCCGGAGGGCGGGCCCACGCGGATCACCACACGGCGACGACGAACACCACGACGACCCCGACCATTGCGAGCCCCAGCACGATGGCCGGGCCGAGCCACCACTGGCGGCCCTCCATCGGGGGGAGCTGGCCGTCGACGCGCGTGAGCTCGTTGTCGAAGTCGCTGTGCGACCCGCCACCCGTCATGGCGCACTCCCTCGCTGGGAGCAACGACCGTAGTGCTGCACGTGCCGCCTGGCTACAGCGTGATGCCCGGGGCCGGGAAGGATCCGACCAGGTCGGTCACCTCGTTGCGCACGCGCTGCTCGACCTCGTCGTCTCCGTCGGCCTCGACGACGTCGACGATCCAGTTGCCGATGGCCGCCATCTCGTCGGGTCCCATCCCCCTCGAGGTCACCGCGGGGGTGCCCAGGCGCAGCCCGGACGGGTTGAACGGCGGCTTGGGGTCGAACGGCACGGCGTTGTAGTTGCACACGATCCCGGCCCGGTCCAGCGCCTGGGCGGCCGGCTTGCCGCCGATGGCGGTCGGGGTGAGGTCGACCAGCAGCAGGTGGTTGTCGGTGCCGCCGGACACCAGGTCCAGCCCCCGCTCCGCCAGGACCTCGCCCAGCGCGCGGGCGTTGGTCACGATCCGGTGCGCGTACTCGGCGAACTCGTCCGTGGAGGCCTCGCTCAGCGCGACCGCGATGGCGGCCGTCGTGTGGTTGTGCGGACCACCCTGCAGACCGGGGAAGACCGCCTTGTCGATGGCCGACGCGTGGTCGGCGTCGGTGAGGATCATCGCCCCGCGTGGACCACGCAGCGACTTGTGGGTGGTGGTCATCACGACCGGCGCGTGGCCGATCGGGCTGGGGTGGGCGCCGCCGGCGACCAGGCCGGCGATGTGGGCGATGTCGGCGACCAGCAGGGCGTCGACCTCGGCGGCGATCTCGGCGAACCCGGCGAAGTCGATCGTGCGGGGCACGGCCGTGCCGCCGCAGAACAGGATCTTCGGACGATGTTCCAGCGCGAGTTCGCGGACGTCGTCGAGGTCGATCCGTCCCGTCTCCTTGCGCACCCCGTAGCCGACCGCGTCGAACCACTTCCCGGTGGCCGAGACCTTGTGGCCGTGGGTCAGGTGGCCACCCGCGGCCAGGGACATCCCCATGATCGTGTCGCCGGGCTCGGCGAAGGCCAGGTAGACGGCGAGGTTGGCGGGCGACCCGGAATAGGGCTGGACGTTGGCGTGCTCGGCACCGAACAGTGCCTTGGCACGCTCGATCGCCAGCGTCTCGACCTGGTCGACGACCCGTTGGCCCTCGTAGTAGCGCTTGCCGGCGTAGCCCTCGGAGTACTTGTTGGTGAAGACCGATCCGGTCGCGGCCATCACGGCCTCGGAGGCATAGTTCTCCGACGCGATCAGGCGGATGGCGCCGGCCTCGCGCTCGGCCTCGGCGACGACCAGGTCGGCCACCTCCGGGTCGGTGGCGCGGATGGCATCGAAGCGAGGGTGGACGTAGGCCATGGGAGGATCCCTGTACGGCTCGTGGAGGGTCCCCGCCAGCCTAACCGCGCCGGCCCCTCCCCCGTGGAGGGCGCGCGGTCCGAGGGGCCGGCGCAGCGCCCGGCTCAGCCCGCGCGATGGTCCCGGGCGACGTGGTGGGTCGGGCGGGAGGGTTCGTCGCCGGCTGGCGCCTCGCGGTCGGCCTCTGCGGGTCGTTGCTCCTCGGCCTCGACCGGTGACTCCGGCGGCGCGGGCGTCGTGCTCGCGTCCGGGTCCGTGCTGCGCGAGACCCGGTCGGGACGCTCGACCCGGGTGGAGGGCCCGCGTCGACGGCCTCCGCCGGTCGTCCGCGCCGCGGCAGCCCGGTGGTCGGTGGCGCGGTGGTCCGTCGCGCGATGGTCCGTCGCGCGACGGACCATCGCGCGA
>NZ_JAHOPH010000021.1 GCF_019798055.1 Salsipaludibacter albus
CCCCGGCCCCAGCCCCGACCGGAACCACGTGCCAAGTCCCGGCCCGCGCCACGCGCCGAACCCCGGGCCGCGCCACCGGCCGAGCTCGACGAGGACACGGAGCGGCTCCGGATCCAGGTCGAGGCCCTGCAGCGCCAGTGCGACGAGCTCCGCGACGAGCTGGCCGAGCACGAGGCCGCCCGACGCGCCGCCGAGTCCGCCGGCGAACACGCCCAGCGGGAGCTCGAGGACGTCCGACGTCACCTCGACGAGGCCACCGAGCGCGCCGACCGGGCGGCCAGGGCTGCCGACCAGGCCGTGGCGGACCGGCGTGCGATGGAGGAACGCCTGGGTCGGGCACGTGACCGGGCCGCTGCCCGCCCCGGCGCCACGTCACCCGCGATCGCACCGGCCAGCGGCCGCCCTGCGGCGGCCTCGATCGCACCGGTCGTGCCGGTGACCACCCGGGGCGACGAGGTCGACCGGCTGGTGCGACGGTTGCGTGACGCGCGCGCCTCCCAGGCCCAGCGGCTGGTGGTGCTGGCGGCCCCGTCCGTGGCCGGGATGGAGCGCGCCGATCGCCGGCGGACGCTGGCGGCGGTCCCCGACGGCTGGGCCCGCCAGCGGGCACTGCAACGACTGGTCGAAGCGGGCGCCGTGCCCCGTGGCGAGGCCGCGGACCTGCTGGGCATGCTGGGCTCGACGGGCTCGCAGGTCTTCGCCGCCGGCACCATGGTGACGACCGGACTGGTCGGTGCCGACGACCTGGTCGACGTGCTGGAGCCGGGTGCCGTCATCCGCCTGCGACGGCGTGCGGGAGGGTCCTGAGACCGGCCTCGACGATACGATCGGACGACGCCAGGTGAGGAAGGGCCCGGGATGGACGGCGGTCTCGCCGCACTGTTGGGCACCGGCTGGGCGTCGGGAATCAACCTGTACGCCACCGTCACCCTGCTGGGGCTGCTGGGACGCTTCGCCGGGCTCGAGGGCGTGCCCGAGGCGGTCCAGTCCTGGCCCGTCATCGTGATCGCCGGCGCCGCGTTCCTGGTCGAGGCGGTCGCCGACAAGGTCCCCTACCTCGACAATGCCTGGGACGCGGTGCACACGGTCCTTCGTCCGCTCGGGGCCGCCGTGCTCGGTGGCGCCATCGCGGCCGACTCGGACATCTCGACGATCCTCGGTGTCCTGACGACCGGTGGTGCGGCGCTGGGCGCCCACGCCACCAAGGCCGGCACCCGGGTCGCGATCAACACCTCCCCCGAACCGGTGTCCAACATCGCGGTGTCACTGTTCGAGGACGGCATGGTCGCCGGGATGATCTGGCTGGTGGCCGAGTACCCGCTGGTGGCGGGGATCGCCGCCGTGGTCCTGCTGATCGCCGGTGCCGCGATCCTGGCCATGGCCTGGCGGGTCGTCCGCGCCGGCATCCGGCGGTTGCGACGTCGCGGCGACGACGGTGACGCCGGCGGATCGATCCGACCACCCGCGTCCACGCCGACCTGACCTCAGTCGACCGCCGCGCCCACCAGGCTCGTCCAGCCGGGCGCCAGCGCGTCGCGTGACTCCAGCAGCCACGTCTCGGGGTCGAGCTCGCGGCCATCGCCGGCCGCCTCGTCCTCGTCGTCGGCGTCCTCGCCGGCCGCCTCGGGTTGGCGATCGGCGGTGGTGAGGCAGGGCTGGACCTGTTCACCGGCGAGGATGGCGGCCTCGTCCCCTGCGTCCTCGGTGTCCTCCACGACCTCGTCGACCACGACCACCGGACGCTGCAGCTCGCGCACGGCGAGGCAGCCGTCGCCCTCGCGGTACAGGGCGAGCTCGTCGATCCCGTCCGCGTCCACGTCGACCGCGGTCAGGGTGGTGAACCCGGCGGTCAGCGGCCCTCCGAGGGCCGGTGTCTCCGCGGCGTCGGCCTCCGGCTGCTCGGACGACTCGTCGGCGTCCGACGACTCCTCGTCGGACTCGGGGAGCACCTCGGCGTCGACCGGCAGCCCGTCCTCGTCGACCAGGATGGGCGCGAGCGGGGCAATCGCGACGGTCACGTTGGCGAGGCCGTCGTCGTCGGCATCCGTGTCGAGGTCGACCAGGGTCGGGTCGGCGTCGTCGTCCACGCCGTCCTCGCCCTCGTCCGCATCCTCGTCCTCGTCGGTGTCCTCCGCCTCGTCGGCCTCCTCCACGGCGGCCAGGGCCTCGGCGTCGGCGAAGTCGAGCACCACGTGGTGTCCGTCGAAACGCCGGTACAGCAGCAGTTCGTCGTCCCCGTCACCGTCCACGTCCGGCGTGGCCGCGTTGCTGAAGAACACGTCCAGCGGGACGTCGGCGACCGCCAGGGCCGGTCCGAGGTCACCGTCCTCACGCAGTTCATGGAGCGCCCACGAGCCGTCGTCGCCGCGGTACAGCAGGAGCTCGTCGTCCCCGTCGCCGTCGACGTCCGGCGTGGCCACCAGCGACCATCCCGGATCGAGCGTCGTCTCGCCCGGCAACTCGCTGCCCAGGCTCCCGTCCGAGCGAATCTCGCGCAGGAGGTGACGGCCGTCGACCTTGTCGTAGGCGAACAACTCGTCGTTGCCGTTGCCGCCGACGTCCGGTGTCGCCACGGCCGTCCAGCCGGTCTCGAGCTCCTCGGACGCCTCCTCGTCGGTGAACGTCGCGTCCTCGGCGACACCACGCAGCAGGAGGCGGCCGTCCTCGGCGTTCCATGCCAGCAGGTGCGCGTCGCGTGGATCCCCCGCCGGCAGGTCGACCGGACCGTCACCCTGTCCCTCGTCGCTGCCACCCAGGAAGACCTCGCCGGTGTGGAAGCTGGTGAGCCCGTCCGCGCCCGCCTCGGACAGGGTGATGTGGACGTGGTCGTCATGGAGGTCGACGCAGTCGCCGTCGAGGTCGTTGATGTCGGTCACACCGGCGTCGGCATGCTGGCGGGCACTCCAGCACCGGCCGTCCCACAACAGCTGCTGGACACCCATCACCCTGGCCCGGTAGTTCGGGATGCCGTCGACGGTGGCCAGCAGCAGGTTGGCGATCCGGTCACCCAGTTCCTTGCCCACCGGGGTCCCGTCCTGGTCCCCGGCCCCCCCGACGAACACGTCGATCGCCCGTCCGGCGGCATGGGTCGACCAGCAGTCCGATTCCGCCGGCGCTCGCCGACCCTGGCAGGAGGTCCGCGGGTTGTGGATCTCGCGACAGGTGAACCCGCTCAGCCCGGAGGTCTCGGGGAACGTCTCCGCCAGCCAGTCCATGATCGCCACGCGACCGGGGCGGGCGGCCGCCGAGTCGTGGCCCGGCCCGTCGCCGCAGATCTCCTCGATGCTGCCCGACAGGACGTCCGGGTCCCGTCCCCAGTCGTCGACCTGCGGGTCCGCCGACGCCGGACGTGCAACGCCCGCGAGCGCCACGACCAGCACCAGGACGAGGATGGCCAGGTGGACCGGGGACCGCCGGGGCGGCGCGGCGAGGTGCGGGCGGGTCACGCGGGATCGAGCCTTCCGGGACCGGTGGCCCCACGGGTCTGCTGGATGATGCAACGTAGTGACCATGCACGTCCCGCGTCGTGGACGTCCGTGTGATCGGCCCACCCCCGTGCGCCGATCGTGCACCGTGCGGGGTTCGGCCTGCCTAGAGTCGGGAGCACCGCACGCCCCGACCAGCGGGAGGTCCCCCAGATGGCGCTTGATCATGTCCCGGAACCGGAGTACAACAAGAAGGGTCGCCTGAAGAAGCGGTGGTACGAGGCCGAATTGCGCCGTCTCCAGGAGGAGCTGGTCAAGCTCCAGTACTGGGTCCAGCGCGAGAACATCAAGGTGCTGGTGATCTTCGAGGGTCGGGGATCGGCCGGCAAGGGTGGCGTGATCAAGCGCATCACGGAGCGCACGAGCCCGCGCGCCGTGAGGGTCGTCGCCCTGCCCAAGCCGACCGAGCGCCAACAGACCGAGTGGTACCTCAAGCGCTACGTCGAACACCTCCCCGCCGGCGGCGAGATCGTCCTGTTCGACCGGTCCTGGTACAACCGCTCGAACGTCGAGTGGGTCATGGGGTTCTGCACCCCGGACGAGTACCAGCGGTTCCTGGGGACGGTCCCGGAGTTCGAGCGCATGCTGGTGCGGGGCGGGCTCGTGCTGATCAAGTACTGGTTCTCGGTCAGCTACGAGGAGCAGCGCCGCCGGTTCGAGTCGCGCAACGAGGAGCCGCTGAAGCGCTGGAAGCTGTCGGACATGGACCTCGCGGAGCACCGGCTCTACACCGAGTACTCCAAGGCCAAGGACACGACCTTCGCCCACACCGACATCAAGCAGGCCCCGTGGTACGTCGTGCCGTCCGACGACAAGCGCAACGCCCGCCTCAACTGCATCCACCACCTGCTGTCGCAGTTCGACTACGAGGACCTGGTGCCCGAGCCGGTGGAACTGCCCGAGCGCGAGGAGATCCCGTACGTGCGTCCGCCGATGGACGAGCAGACCTTCGTCCCCCAGGTCTACTGAGCTACAGGTTCACGACCATGGCGGTGACGATGGCGACGACCGTGAGGTTGAGCGGCAGGCCGACCCGGGCGTAGTCGAAGAACCGGTAGCCACCGGGGCCGTACACGATCGTGTTCGTCTGGTACCCGATCGGCGTCAGGAACGAACACGAGGCCGCGACGGCGATCGCCACCGCCATCATGCGCAGGTCCACGCCGGTCTGCATCGCGACCGCGGTGGCGATGGGGAAGACGACCACGACGGCGGCGTTGTTGGTGACCAGCTCGGTCAGCAGGGTCACCGCCACGAGCAGGCCGAACACGATCCCGACGTCGCCGAACCCGTCGAACGCACCGATCACCGAGTCGGCCAGCAGCTCGGCCAGGCCCGTGGTCTCCACGGCCGCCCCGAGCGCGAACGACGAGGCGATCAGGATGATGACGTCGAAGTCGATGGCGTCGCGGACCTCGTTGGAGGTCAGCGTGCGCGTGGCCACCAGTGCGCCGGCGGCGAGCAGCGACGCCTCCAGGATGCTCAGCCAGCCCAGCCCCGCGACGAGCACCATCGCCGCGGTGATCGCCGCGACGAACGGCGCCCGCGAGGACATGTGCGGCGGGTCGCCGCCCAGCGACGAGATCAACAGGAAGTCGCGTCGCTCGGACCAGTTGGAGCGGAACTGGTCGTCGGCCAGGACCAGCAGGGCGTCACCGGGCCGGAACCGCACGTCGCGCGGGGCCTCGGTGACCCGCTGGCCGTCGCGGTGGATGGCCAGCACGACTGCCTGGTAGCGCGACACGAAGTTGACGTCGGACAGGGTGTGACCGGCCAGCGGCGAGGTCCGTCCCACCACCGCCACGTGCAGGCCGTGGGACGGCTGGGCGACGGCCTCGAGGTGGTCCTGGGCCGACGAGCGCAGCCCCGCGAGCCGGTACAGCCCGACGATCTCGCTGACCTCGCCGACGAACACCAGCCGGTCCTCGCCCTCCAGCACCAGGTCCATGTCCACCGGCGAGAAGGTCTGCTCCTCGCGGAGCACCTGGGCGAGGTAGACGTGGCGTCGACCGACCAGGTCGGTGTCGCCCAGCCTGCGGCCGGCCAGGGGTCCACCGGGCAGCACCACCATCGTGACGACGAACTCGCGCACCGAGTCCTCGGCCTGTTCCTGCACGGTCGAGCGGTCGGGCACCAGTCGCCAGGCGAAGCCGATCAGCACCACCATCCCCGCGACCGCCGCCGGCAGGGCGACCGGGGTGATCTCGAACAGGCCGAACGGCGCCTGGCCGATGTCCTGGAGCAGGCCGGAGACCACCAGGTTCGTCGACGTGCCCAGCACCGTGATGGTCCCACCGAGGATGGCCGCGAACGACAGCGGCATCAGGAACCGGGAGGCGGCGAGGTGGCGTCGCTGGGTCAGCGCGACGATGTCGGGGGTCAGCATCGCGACCAGGGGCGTGTTGTTGAGCAGGGCCGAGGCCCCGGCGGTCGGGACCAGCAGGCGGGCCAGGTCGAGCCGCGTCCGCCCCTCCCCCAGCAGGCGGGCCGCCAGCGGTGTCAGCAGCGAGGTCTTCTCGGCGGCACGGGCCAGCACGTAGAGCGCCGCGACGGTGATCGGCGCCGGGTTGGCGAACCCCGACAGCGCCTCCTGGGTGGTGATCACGTCGGCCAGCAGCAGCGCCACGGCAGCGGACAACACGACCGCGGAGGGCGCGAGCCGGTCCCACGCCAGCATCCCGAAGGCCAGCACCAGCACGATCACGGTCACCCACGCGTCGCTGCTCACGGGTCACCCCCGCCACGCGCACCGCGTCCCGTCGGCGACCTCACGTGGCGCCGATGTCGGCCAGCGCCGCCAGGTAGTCGCTCTCGTCGCGTGCGTCGCCGATGCCGTGGTGGACCGCGTGCACGATCACGCCGTCGCGATCGATCACGAAGGTCCCCCGCTCGGCCACGCCGACGTGCTCGTTGAACACGTCGAAGGCCTGGGCGACCTCACCGTGGGGCCAGGCGTCCGACAGCAGGCGGAACGTGAAGCCCTGCTGGTCCGCCCAGGCCTTCAGGCTGGCGGTCGAGTCGGTGGACACCGCAAGGGTCACGACGTGCTCGTTGTCGAAGTCCGGCAGCTGGTCGCGGATCGAGCAGAGCTCGCCCTGGCAGGTACCGGTGAAGGCGAACGGGAAGAACACCAGCACGACCGCCCGGTCCCCACGGAAGTCGGCGAGGCTGACCGGGTTGCGGTCCTGGTCGTGGAGGGTGAAGTCCGGGGCGGTCAGCCCGACGGGGAGGGCCATGTGGGACGATCCTTGGGCGTCGTGCCGTGGTTCGTGGTGCCGGGGGCACGGGGGCACCCGTGCACGGGATGGGAGGTGACGATAGCCAACCCCGTCCGGCCTCCGGGCGATTGCGACCCGAAATCGCTCAGCTCGCGGCTTCGTCGACGTCCTCGCGTGGCGCCAGGGCCAGGACGGCGGCGGCCCGCTCGTCGTGGTGCAGGTCGTCGATCGCCTCGAGCTGGCGCTCCAGCTGGCGCCGCCGGACCCCGTTGACGGTGTCGAAGGCACGCTGGGCGGACGTGATCCGGTCGCCGACCTTCTCGAGGTGCTCCACGAAGCGCTCCCACTGGTCGGAGAAGCCGTTGAGGGCGTCGAGGATCTCGGCCGAGCGCTGCTCGGTCATGTGGTCGTCGACGGCCTGGCGGATGACCGCCAGCACCGCGAACAGGGTGACCGGCGAGCACAGGATGATGCGCTGGGACAGGGCCTCGTCGAGCAGGCCGGGCTCGACGTCGTGCAGGAAGGCGTAGACCTGCTCGTTGGGCAGGAACAGCAGGACCTCGTCCAGCGACCCCTCGGTCGTGTCGCCGTAGTCGCGACGGGCCAGCTCGCGGACCCGGTTGCGGGCGTCCTTGACGAAGGCGCGGACGGCCTGGTGGGCGACGGCCTCGTCGTCGCACTCCAGCGACTTCAGGTAGTTGTCGAGCGGGAACTTGACGTCCATGTGCAGGTGACGGCCCGCGGGCAGCAGGAAGGTGATGTCGGGCCGACCGCGGGAGGTCGTCTGCTGGACCTCGTAGTTGATCCCCTTGACGAACCCGGCGGCCCGCAGGACGTCCTCGGCCATGCGCTCGCCCCACTGGCCCCGAGCCCGCGACGACGCCAGCGCCTCCTTGAGCGCCCCGGTGGTGCGCGACAGCTCGCCGGTGGCCCGCGACGCCTCCTCGAGACGCCGCTGCAGGTCGCCCATGCCCCGGGAGCGCTCGCGGTCCAGCTCCGCGACGAGCTCACGCATGCGCTCGAACTCGGCGGTCATCCGGGACGCGCGCTCCTCCAGGGTGCGGTCCCGCTCCTCGAGCATCGCCCGGGAGGCGGCGTTCTCGGTGGTGAGCTTGTCCCCGGCGAGGTCGACGACCGTGCGGACCGCGTCGTGCAGGGCCCGGCTGTTGCGCTCCTCGAGCACGGAGCGCTGCGCGTCCAGCTCGGTGCGCAGGGCGTCCCAGTGGTGCTCGGTTGCCGCGTCCTGGCGCCTCGTGAGGCTCCGGACCGCCATCGTGGCCGCGATCGCGGCCACGCCAGCGACCACCAACACCAGCGCGACCCAGGCCACGGTCGTCATGTCGTCGGGGTCCGTTCCGTCGGGGGGCGCGACGAGGAGAACCGTACGGCTGGGGTGGGACAAACCCACGGAACCGACGCACGACGGACCCGGCCGGACGAGGATCCGTGGGGACGTACGCTGCACCACCGATCGACCCACCGCCGGCACGGGAGACACACCGAACATGGGCACCCTGGACCTCGTCGCGGACGCCCCCACGGACTGGGGCGAGCGCGACGATCGCTGGGCGGGCGTCCGCTCGGACACGGTCGTCGTGTCCGGGCACCCGGTGTCGGTGTTGCGGGCCGACCCGCCCACGTCGGGCGACCTCGGCGACGGCGACGGCCTGCCGATCCTGCTGGTCCACGGCCTGGCGGGAGCCGCGACCAACTGGCTCGAGGTCATGGGTCCCCTGGCGGCCCGGGCAGGTCGACCGGTCGTCGCGGTCGACCTGCCCGGCTTCGGCAACACCGAGCCGCCCGGCCCCCGGGCGGCCCGGATCCGGGTCCAGGAGCGCTTCCTGCCCCACCTGCTGGACGCGCTGGGGTGGGAGCAGGCGGAGGTCCACGGCAACTCCATGGGCGGGCTGCTCACTGCCATGCTCGCCGGGACCACGCCGGAGCGCGTGGGCCGGCTCGTGCTGGTCTCCCCGGCCCTGCCACCGCCGTGGCCGCCCGACCGCGAGGCCCTGCGTGCCCTCGACCGTGGTGTGCTGGCCCGCTTCGCCCCCTTCCTGCTGTCGTGGCGACTCGGTCGCGCCGCCGTCCGTCGCCTCTACGCCACCGCCACTCCCGAGGACGTGTTCGCGGGGACCGAGGGCCTGGTCCTGGGCACGAACCAGCCGATGCGCGAGGCCATGCGCGCGATCGGGATCGAGCAGGCGACCGCCAGCCAGCAACGCCCGTGGCGGGTCGACAGCCTTGCACGGGCGACCAACACCCTCCTGGGCACCTACGTCACCGACCGCAACCGGGTGCGCGACACCGTGGCCGCCATCACGGCGCCGATCCTGGTCCTGTGGGGCACCGAGGACCGCCTGGTCGGCACGCGCGTGATCGACGACCTGCTGGCGGCGCGTACCGACGCGACCCGGATCGACCTCCCCGACGTGGGCCACGTCGCCATGATCGAGGTCCCCGACACCTACTGCGAGCTGGTGGCCGACTGGCGCGAAGGCCTCGACGGGCAGGCGGACTGACATCCCGGCAACGCCACCGGCAGGGTCGGGACGGTCGCCTGCCAAGTACCCTCGCCAGCCCCGACCCGTGGGAGCCGACCCGGTGTCAACGACCGTTCCGACCTCGACGTCGACACCTGCGTCACCCCGCCTGCACCAGTTCGACGCGCTCAGTCCGGCCCAGCGGGCGACCGCGCTGGACCGGATGCGCACCGAGACCTTCGACGTGGTGGTGATCGGGGGCGGCGTCACCGGCGCGGGCGCGGCGCTGGACGCGGCGACCCGCGGCCTGAGTGTCGCCCTGGTCGAGATGCGCGACCTCGCAGCCGGGACGTCGTCGCGGTCGTCCAAGCTGATCCACGGGGGCCTGCGCTACCTCGAACAGCTCGACTTCGGGCTGGTCCGCGAGGCGCTGTCCGAGCGTGGCCGGCTCCTGACCGACCTCGCCCCCCACCTGGTCAAGCCGGTGTCGTTCCTGTACCCGCTGACCCATGCCGTGTGGGAGCGCCCCTACGTGACGGCCGGAGTCACCCTCTACGACCAGCTGGGCGGCGCCCGCAACCTCCCCCGTCACCAACAGCTGTCCCGTCGTGGCGCCCTGCGGTTGGCACCCGGGCTGCGTCGCACCGCCCTGGTCGGCGCGATCCGCTACTGGGACGCCCAGGTCGACGACGCCCGCCACACCATGGAGATCGCCCGCACTGCGGTGCGCTACGGGGCGGCGGTCGCCACGTCGGCCCGGGTCGTCGACGTGCTGCGCGAAGGCGAACGGGTGGCCGGCGTGCGCATCGACGACCTCGAGGGCGGCGACACCATCGACGTGCGGGGTCGCCAGGTCATCAACGCGACCGGGGTGTGGACCGACGACATCCAGGAGATGGTGGGCCGCGGCCGCATCCAGGTCCGGGCGTCCAAGGGGATCCACCTCGTCGTCCCGCGCGACCGCTTCCCGTCCGACAGCGGGATCATCCTGCGGACCGAGACGTCGGTGCTGTTCATCATCCCGTGGGGTCGCCACTGGCTGATCGGCACCACCGACACCGACTGGGAGCTCGCCAAGTCGCACCCGGCCGCCTCGGCCACCGACATCCAGTACCTGCTGGACCGCACCAACCGGTTCCTGCGCACGCCACTGACCCACGACGACGTCGAGGGCGTGTACGCCGGGCTGCGACCGTTGCTGTCCGGCGAGTCCGAGGACACCTCGCAGCTGTCCCGCGAACACGCCGTCGCCTCGACCGTGGCCGGCATGGTCACGATCGCGGGGGGCAAGTACACCACCTACCGCGTGATGGCGGCCGACGCGGTCGATGCCGCGTCCCACGGACTGGCCGAGAAGGTGCCGGACTCGATCACCGAACGGGTGCCGCTGCTCGGCGCGACCGGCTACCACGCGATGTGGAACCAGCGCCACGACCTCGCGGCCGAGTCCGGGCTGCACGTGGCCCGCATCGAGCACCTGCTCGACCGCTACGGCTCCCGCACGACGGAGCTGCTGGACCTGGTCGCCGACGACCCCGAGCTGGCCACGCCACTGCCCAAGGCCGACGACTACCTCGAGGTCGAGGCGCACTACGCCGCCAGCCACGAGGGTGCGCTCCACCTCGACGACGTGCTGACCCGGCGGACCCGGATCTCGATCGAGTCGTGGGACCGCGGCCTGGCCGCGGCCGCCCCGGTCGCCCGGCGGATGGCCGAGGTCCTGGACTGGGACGACGAGACCCGTGAGCGCGAGCTCGCCCACTACCGGGGCCGCGTGACCGCGGAGCGGGACTCGCAGGCGATGCCCGACGACCGGACCGCCGACGCCGCCCGGATGGGTGCCCCGGACGTGCGGACCGGGGCGGCCTGACGTGGTGGGCCCCCGCACCCGCCGGGAGGACGCCGCCCCGACGGCGACCGGGCCACGGCCGACCGACGACCGCGGGAGTGGCCGCCATCCGCTGCTGAGGCCGATCTGGATCGTCGGGCACGTCGTGGTCCTGGTCGTGCTGGTCACCTTCCCGATGCTCGGCCTGTGGCAGTGGGACCGCTACCAGCAGGAGCAGGCGGTCGCAGCGGCACAGTCGGCACGACTCGACGCCGCGCCGGTCCCGCTCGCCCAGGTGCTGGGACCGTCCGTCACGGAGGAGCAGGCCGCGACGCTGGAGTACACGCCGGTCACCGTCTCGGGCACCTGGGCGGCCGACGAGCAGGTCGCCCAGCGCAACCGCGACCTCGACGGCCAGCTGGGGTTCGACCTGCTGGCGCCCCTGGAACTCGGCGACGGCACGGCCGTGCTGGTGCGCCGTGGCTTCGTCCCGCCGGACGGGCCCAGCAGCGCGGACCCGACCGCGGACACGCCGATCGCCGGCACGGTCACCGTGACCGGCTTCCTCGAGGTCAGCGGTCGACAGCCCGAGGGACTCGGGGCGCGTGACGCCGACGACGGGGTGCTGTCCACGGTCTTCCACGCCGACGTCGACCGCCTCGACCGCCAGTCCGAGGCCGACCTCCTCCCCATGGTCGTGCACCTGACCAGCCAGGTGCCGTCCGACGGGCCCCTGCCGGTCCCCCAGCCCGCCCCGACGCCCGACCCGACCCAGAACCTGTCCTACACGCTCCAGTGGTTCGCCTTCACGGTGATCGTCGGGGTCGGCTACGCGTTCGTGCTGGTGCGCCGGGTCCGCGACCACCGCGACGGCGTCGACAGCGACGTCGACCCGCTCCTGCGAGACCGGGACCCGCGATGACCGAGCGGCCCTCCACCCACCAGGTCACCGTGCGATCGCTGGACGGCCGTGCCCGCGCGGACGTCGTGGCGATCGAGGAGCCGCTGACGATCCGACTGGCGACCCTGGCCGGTGCCACCAGCGACGTCGCGGTCACGATGCGCACCCCGGGCCACGACGACGAGCTGGCCGTGGGGTGGCTGGTCGCCGAGGGGATCCTGTCCGGACGACGTGACGTGGTCGACGTGGCGCCGTGCGCGCTGGGTGCCGACGACGACGCGGTCGGCAACGCCGTGCAGGTCACCCTGGCGGCCGACCGGCTGCCGGACCTGTCGTCCCTGGATCGCCACGGCCTGGTCACGTCGGCCTGTGGGGTCTGCGGACGCCGGACGCTGGAGGCACTGGCCGACTCCGGGATCACGCCGGTCGCGTCGCGGGTGACCGTCGACGCGGACGTCGTCCGCGGACTGGGGGCCAGCCTGCGTGCGGCCCAGCCGACCTTCGGGCTGACCGGCGGTGTCCACGCCGCCGCCGCGGCGACCCCCGACGGCGACCTGGTCGACCTGCGCGAGGACGTCGGCCGACACAACGCCCTGGACAAGCTGGTGGGATCGGCGGTGCTGGACGGCCGGTCGCTCGCCGAGCACGTGCTGGTGCTGTCCGGCCGTGCCTCCTACGAGCTGCTCATGAAGGCGGCGGTTGCACGCATGGAGGTGGTGGTGGCCATGGGCGCAGCGTCGAGCCTGGCGGTCGACGTCGCGGACGCGTTCGCCCTCACGCTGGTGGGCTTCGCCGCCGGTCGGGACCCCAACGTCCACACCCGCCCCGACCGGGTCCGCTCGGCCCCCTGATCCCGCGCCCCTCGGGTGCGGGGTGTGCGAGTGCCGTGCGCGGAGGCACGACCGGAGCACACCGTGGTGGAACGCCCCGCCGAGGCCGACCGATCGGCGTTCATGGTTCGTTCATGGCGTTCGGGAAGGTGGGCCGCGACCATGGACGTTGCGACGTGCGACCATCGACGATCACTGCTGGACCCTCGACCCGAAGGCCGACCATGTCATTGACCTCGACCCGCCACCGTGGACGCCTGCTCGTCGTGGGCGTGGCCGCCGGCCTGGTGCTGTCGGCCTGTGGAGGTGACGACGGGGCCGACCCGACCGACACCGCCAGTGCCACCGAGGAGATGGCGACGGAGCCGGACGAGACCCAGGACATGGCGCCGTCCGAGGACATGGCGCCGTCGGAGGACATGGCGCCGTCCGAGGAGATGGCGCCGTCCGAGGAGATGACCGACGAGGCCTCGGACGCGATGTCCGAGGAGGACTCGGCCGAGACCGAGGCCGCGGCCACACCGTCCCTGGACATCGTCGCCACGAAGCCCGACGGTTCGACCGTCACGCTGGCCGACCACGCCGGGCAGCCGGTGTTCGTCGAGACGTTCGCGACCTGGTGCAGCAACTGCCGGTCGCAGCTGGGCGACACCCAGCAGGCCGCCGCCCAGGCCGGCGACGACGCGGTGTTCCTCGCCCTGTCGGTCGAGACCGACCTCGACCCCGCCAGGCTCGACGCCTACGCCGCGGAGAACGGCTTCTCGAACATGACCTTCGCGGTCCTGGACGACGCCTCGCTCGCGACGCTGGCCGAGCAGTTCGGCAACGGGGTGCTGGTGCCGCCGTCGACGCCGAAGTTCACCGTGGCCGCAGACGGCACGGTCAGCGAGCTGACCACTGGGTTCGAGTCGGCCGACGAGATCCTGGCACAGCTCGACACCGCTGCGTGAACGAGTACCTCCAGGCCTTCGCGCTGGGCAACGCCGCCATCCTGGGCAACGTGTGCCTGCTGCCCCTGTACCCGGGCCTGTTCGCCCTGTTGGCCGCCAAGTCCGAGACCGACGAGCGCTCGGTGCGGTGGATGGGGCTGTGGGTCCTGGCCGGGGTGCTGACCGCCATGACCGCGGTGGCAGCGGTCCTCTACACCGTCAACCGGGTGTTCGCCGACGTCGTGCCGTGGATCCTCCCAGTGGCGTTCGGTGCCGTGATCCTGCTGGGCCTGCTGATGCTGGCCGGTCGCAACCCGCTCGAGCGACTCGGGACCGGGACGGCGCCGGTGGTGCGCTCGGCGTCGGGCAGCGCGTTCCTGTACGGGCTCGCGCTGGGACCGATGACCCTGCCGTGCACCGGGCCGGTCATCCTGTCGGCGTTCCTGCTCGGCGGCGTGTCGGGCACCGGCGCGCTGCTCGACGGGGTGGCCTACTTCCTGGTCTTCGGGATCGGCTTCGGCTGGCCACTGGTACTTCTGCCCCTGCTGGCCTCGGCCCGCCAGCGGTCCTTCACCCGCTTCCTGGCCCGCCACCACGGGGTCGTCACCCGTGTCTCCGGTGCCCTGCTGGTCGTGGTCGGCATCGTCAGCCTGGTCATCGAGTACTGACGCCCGTCACTCCGACGGGGCGATGTTCTGGTTCAGGTGGAACACGTTGTCGGGGTCGTGGACACGCTTGAGCGCACGCAGCCGACGATGCGTGGCCGACCCGTAGGCGGCCCGGACGCGGTCGTCGCCCTCCTCCATGAGGAAGTTGACGTAGACCCCGGTCTCGTGGGCTGCCAGGGCGTCGCCGAAGCGACGCACCCAGGCCCGCTCGTGCGCGAACCCTTCCGCACCGGCCGTGATCCCGGTGATGTTGAACACGAACCCGGCGTCGCGACCGCCGAACGCACCTGCGTCAGGGCCGGGACGGGCGACGGCCCCACCGAGCTGCCAGGCGATCACGCTCGACCGGGGCGACTGCATGCGACCGACGTGCTCGACGGCGGTGGCGATCACCCCGTCCGACAGTTCGGCGACGTTGCACGCCCGCGTGTGCACCCAGATGCCGTGTGGGTAGGACCCGTCCAACATCGACTGGTGGTCGACGAACGCGCGCGGCTGGGTGAGGTCGACCAGGGGCGTCCCGTGCGCCCGGATCCGCGCCCAGGCCCGCTCGCCCGCACCGATCGGTCCCGACCAGCAGCCGATGACCCCGACCACGGGTCGTCCCCGGACCTCCTCGGGGATGTCGTCGGCGTCGGGGGCATGGCGGAACAGCAGCGCACTGGTGAGGTCGTCGGGCTGTCCGGCACACCACGCGCGGTAGGCACGTGCGACGACCTCCGCCTCCTCCAGGGGCCACAGCACCAGGCCCGACAGGACGGTGGGTCCCACCGGTCGGAGGTCGAACGTGAACGAGGTGACGACGCCGAAGTTGCCCCCGCCGCCGCGGAGCCCCCAGAACAGCTCGGCGTTGCGGGACCGGGACGCCACGAGCCGGCGCCCGTCGGCAGTCACGAGGTCCACGGCACGCAGCCGATCGATGGTCAGCCCGTACTTGCGCATCAGCCAGCCGATCCCCCCACCCAGGGTGAGGCCGGCGACCCCCGTGTGGCTGACTGCTCCGGTCGGCACCGCCATCCCGTGCTGCTGCGTCGCCCGGTCGAGCTCGCCCAGCAGCACGCCGGCCTGGACCCGGACGGTGCGCGCCCGGGTGTCGACCGTGACGTCCTTCATCATCGACAGGTCGACCACGACACCGTCATCGACCACCGACAGGCCCGGGAAGCTGTGACCACCGCTGCGCACGGCGATCTCCAGGTCCTGGTCCCGTGCGAACGCGATCGTGCGAATCACGTCGGCGGGATCGGCGCACCGCGCGATCAGCCGAGGCCGACGATCGATCGCACCGTTCCACACCGCCCGACGTCGGTCGTAGTCCGCATGCTCCGCCGTCACCAGGCGACCGGTGAACCCTGCCCGCAGCGCGCCCAGCCCACGGGCATCGAGCGTGCGCCGAGTCGTCTCCGTCACCACCGTCGTCCCCCTCACTCACCCGTGAGGGTGCGGGCCTTGCGTCGTCGCGTCAGGAACTCAGGTTCCACTCCTCCTCGGCAGCGAGCCGGGCGGGGTCACGCACCAGGATGGTGGTGCGCCCCGTCTCGACCAGCCCCTCGTCGCGCAGTTCCCGCAGGGTCCGGACGACCACCTCGCGGACCGTGCCGGCCGCGTCCGCGAGTTCCTGCTGGCTGACGGACACGACGACGCCGTCCGCCTGCCGGGCGCCGTGGTGATCCGCTGCCAGGTCGAGCAGGTGCCGCACGACTCGCTGGCGCACCGTCGAGAACGCATTGCCCGCGATCTCGTCGAGGAACCGGTCGGCGCGCGCACTCACCTCGCGCAGCAGGGCCTCGGCCACGGGCCGATGGCCGACCATGTCGACCACCCGCCGAGGCGAGAAGCGCAGCACCCGGGTCTCCACCAGTGCCTGGGTCGTCGCGGGCATGACGAAGCCGTCCCGGTACAGCGACATCGCGCCAAGCAGACCGCCACGGCGGCAGTACCGGATGGTCATCGTGCGGCCGTCCGGTGCGGTCACGAACACCCGGACCACGCCGCTGACCACCAGCTCGAGGTGCGCGGTCGCGTCTCCCTGCCGATGCGTGATCGACCCCTCCTCGACGACCTCCTCGATCGCGTCGGCGAGCAGGTGGCCGAGCAGCTCGGACGGGACCGTGCGCAACGCCGATGCCGCGAGCGCGTCGGACAGGTCGACATCCACCTCGCTGCCCCTCACCAAGCCCTTGCTCCACCCTAGGAGCCCGTGGGGCGGCGTGGCCGTCGGCGCGGGTCGGCGGGTCCGTGCGCGCTAGCGTGACGCGTCATGCCGCGACCTCCCGCTCCTCCACTCCCCCGCGCAGGTGACGAGCGCGCCACGCTGACCGCCTTCCTGGACTTCCACCGGGCGGCACTGATCGACCGCACCTGGGGGCTCGACGACGACCAGTTGCGCATCACCCACCCCCCGTCGACCCTGACCCTCGCACGCCTGGTCAGCCACATGGCCTGGGTGGAGCAGACCTGGTTCCGTGCCCGCTTCGCCGGCGAGCCCATGGCCGAACCGTTCGCCTCGCTCGACTTCACCGACGACCGTGACGCGGAGATGACCCGTGGCCAGGACTGGTCGCGGGCCGAACTGCTCGCCGCGTTCGAGGCCGCGGTGGACGACGCCCGGGCGCGCACGGCCGGCGCGTCGCTGGACCAGCTGTCGGTGCGCACCGACCGGGCGGGCGAGCGGTGGAGCCTGCGCTGGATCCTGGTGCACATGATCGAGGAGTACGCGCGCCACTGCGGCCACGCCGACCTGCTGCGGGAGTCGATCGACGGCGACGTCGCGAGCTGACCCCGGGCGACACCCGGTGACTCCGGCCCGACGGTCAGGCGAGGTCGGCCACGCCGAACCCGACCGAGAAGCGCTCGCACCAGATCACGACGCTCGCGACGTCGGCCGGGTCGAGATCGTCCGGGACGTCGTAGACCTGGGTGCCGACGTTGCCCTTCAGCCCACCCAGCGACGTCGCACCGTCGTCGTAGCCGTACCAGTCGCCGGGAACGCCGGCCTTCGGCGACAGGATCACCCGCAGGTCGGGTCCGTTCGACGTCGCGAGGTCGGTGAGGACCACCTGGAGGTCACCGTCGTCGTCCAGCAGCGCCACCGTCCCGGTCGTCTCGTGCTCGAGCGAGATCCACTCGCCCCGTGCCAGCACCGTCGGCCCCGCCCCCTCGACCTCGGCCGGGGTGTCCTCGGCGGGGGTGTCCTCGGCGGGGCCGGACTCGGGCTCGACCGCTGCCGGCTCCGGCTCGGCCGCCGGCTCCGGTTCGACACTGGCCGGGCTGGGCGACGCGGTGGGAGACGACGGCTCGGCCGAGGGCGTCAATGCCACCGGCTCCGCCGAGGAGGTCGGGCCCACGACCTCCGGGCCGGGCGTCGGGGAGGTGGCGAGCGCAGCGGCGACGCCGGCGTCCAGCTCGTCGTCGACGACCCGGTCGGTGAACAACGCGTCCGGTCGGAACCACAGGAACGCCGCGACCAGCAGGACCACCAACACGGCCCCTCCGGCCAGGAGCAACGGACGTCGGTCGGTGGGCAGGTCCATGGCGATGCCTGTCGTGCACCGTCGCGCCAGTCGCGCCGGAGCTGCCCACGACAACGTCGCATGGACGCCCCCGCCCTCCCGCAGGACCCCGTGGGGCACGACCGTTCACGATTCGGCAAGACCCGCGACGCCGGGACGACCTCCTCCCAGACCCCTTGCGGCGAGGTCGCACACGTGCTTGGATGGATCGATGTACACGATGCGCACGTTCGTTCGCACAGCGAACACGGCCCTTTCCGGCCGTCCGAAGGGCCCAGAAGCCCAAAATCATCATGAGGGGACCACACATGTATCCGACCAGCAGCCTCCACCGACGCACCACCAGGCTGGTCCTCGGCCTGGCTGCCACCCTGGCACTCACCCTGGCCATCGTCACGCCGACGAGCGCCGCGCCGGTGGGCGAGACGACCGAGATCTCCGACCTCGCCTACGGACCCGCCGTGCCGGGCAACCTGCTGGACCTGTACCTCCCCGACGTCGCGGGCGACGCGGCACTGCCCCTGGTCATCTGGCACTCGGGCTCGGCGTGGTTCAGCAACTCGGCCAAGGACTCCGCGGACGCGGGGGCGGTGGCGGAGGAGTTCACCGCCCGCGGCTACGCCGTGGCCACCATCAGCATCCGCTCAAGCTCCGACGCCCGCTTCCCGGCTCAGGGCCACGACGTCCGGGCGGCCGTGCGGTGGCTGCGTGAGCATGCCGACGCCTACGGCCTGGACGCGGACCGGTTCGCCTTCATGGGCAACTCGTCGGGTGGCTGGGCGACGGCATTCGCTGCAACGACCAGCGACACCCTGGAGCTGCCGGGCGAGGAGGGCGTCGATGGCACGTCCAGCGCCGTCCAGGTCGCCGTGCCCTTCTTCCCGCCCACGGACTTCCTGTCCATGGACGCCTTCGCGGCGGCCAACGACCTGCCGATGGGCTTCGCCTACCCCCATGACGCCCCGACGTCGCCGGAGGGCCTGCTGGTCGCGTGCCCCGGGGAAGTGTTCCCGACGACGCTGCTGAGCATCCAGGACTGCCCCGACGAGACCGAGTCAGCAGACCCGACCAGCTACATCGACGGCGCGGAGATCCCGGTGTGGGTCCTGCACGGCCTGGCCGACCCACTCCTGCCCTACAACCAGAGCCTGCTGGTCTACGAGGCGACCACCGCTGAGGGCAACGAGGCGAAGTTCACGCTCGTGCCGTCCGCAGGTCACTCGGTCACCGACATCATCGACGCCGAGGAGGCCACGACCTGGCAGACCAACCGGGGTGGCCACGAGACCATCGAGGAGTCGACCGGACCGAGCTGGGACGACGTCGAGGCGTTCCTCCGCGTCAACCTCAACCGGGCGCGTGGCACCGGCCGCTGAACTGCCGCCTGCGGCGCCCGGGTTCGGTCACGGACCCGGGCGCCGCGAACACCAGGATGTCACGGACTGGCAGGACCGTGCCCGGCGTTCCACCGGTGCAGCACACGGACCGAACGCCACCGGACTGGTGCGAGGTCCCCGAACGGCAACGTGCGCGATCGGCCCGGCAGGGTCAGGACGAGACGGCCAGCCCGACGGCGACGGCGTGCAGGGCGACGGCGACGAGGGTCAGGGCGTGGAAGACCTCGTGATAGCCGAACGTGGCCGGCCAGGGGTCCGGGCGGCGGCGCGCGTAGACGATCGCCCCGACGGTGTAGGCGAGTCCGCCGGCCACGACCAGGACCAGCACCGCGGGCGACAACCGCCACAGCGACGGGATCAGCACCACCGACACCCAGCCCAGCACGAGGTACGGGGCCGTGCGGACCCACGAGGCGGCGTGGTGGGCGACGTTGTTGACCACGATCCCGGCGATCGCACCCGCCCACACACCGACCGGCATCCAGGTCCGCCACGACCCGTCGAGCGCGGTCACGATGAACGGGGTGTAGGTCCCCGCGATCCCGATGAAGATCGCGGAGTGGTCGGCCCGTCGCAGCACGGGCAGCCACCGGGCCGGCCAGGCCACGACGTGGTAGGCGGCGCTGGTGCCCAGCATCGCCACGACCGAGACGACGAACACCGCCACCGCCCACCGACGACCGGGCGAGTTGGCCACGAGCAACAGCCACGGGCAGCCCACCACCAGCAGGGCGGTGCCGACGAGGTGGAGGCGTCCGCGCAGGGTCGGACGCCCGGCGCGCTCGGTGAGCGTGTCCACGGCATCCCCCTCGTCCTGCAGTCCGTCGGCCAGCGGGCGCGGCGACGTGTCGGCACGGTATCCAGGCGGTCCGCGCCGCCCGACGCACGAACCGGGCCCGCCGGCCACCGCCTCCGACCGCGGCGACAGGGGGCGTGTGCCGATCCCGTGCCGACGGGCACGGCACCGGCACACCGACGCTCGGTGCCGGGCCAGCGCGGGCCTCCGCCGGGTTGCCTACCTTCGCAGGCACGTCGAACCGTGAGGACGCACGACATGTCCGCACCAACCAGTCCACGCGCGTCCACCCCCGAGTCGACCGACGACCTGGCGCGGCGACGTCGGGCGCTCGGGCCGACCACGTTGACCGGCGACTTCGAGCGCACGCCGATCAAGGACACGGCCGCCGGGGTGACGGCCGTGGCGGTGACCGCCAGGCAGCTGCTGCGGACGGGCGTCACCCGTGGCCTGCCGCTCCTCCGCGACGTCAACCAGCGTGGGGGCTTCGACTGCCCCTCCTGCGCGTGGCCGGACCCGCGGGGCGAGCGCTCGTTCGCCGAGTTCTGCGAGAACGGCGCCAAGGCCGTGGCCGACGCCGGGGACCGCCGCGTCGTGACCGCTGACCACCTCGCCCGGCACAGCATCGACGAACTGGCCGGCTGGCGTGACAAGGACCTCAACGCCTGGGGGCGACTGGCCGAGCCCGTCGTGCGCCGCCCCGGTGACGACCGGTACCGCCCGATCGGCTGGGAGGACGCGTTCACCCTGGTGGCCGAGCACCTCCAGGGACTCGACTCGCCCGACCAGGCCTCGTTCTACACCTCCGGCCGGACCTCCAACGAGGCCGCCTTCCTCTACCAACTGTTCGTCCGGGCCTATGGCACCAACAACCTCCCCGATTGCTCGAACATGTGCCACGAGTCGTCCGGCTCGGCGCTGTCCCCCACCATCGGCATCGGCAAGGGCACGGTCCTGCTCGAGGACTTCGACGAGGCCGACGTGATCGTCATCATGGGCCAGAACCCGGGGACCAACCACCCACGGATGCTGACCGCCCTGCAACACGCTGCCGAGGGCGGGGCGACGATCGTCGGGGTCAACCCGGTGGCCGAGACCGGGCTGAACGCGGTCCGCAACCCCCAGGACTTCAAGGACCCGCGCCGGGTGAAGGAGGCGATCACCGGGACGCAGCTGTCGTCGATGCACCTGCCGGTCCGGATCGGTGGCGACCTCGCGCTGGTGACCGGTGTGCTCAAGGAGCTGCTCGCACGGGACCGGGACGGCCGGGACGGCATCGACCACGAGTTCGTCGAGGCCAACGTGACCGGCCACGACGAGCTGGTCGCCCACCTCGACACCGTCGACTGGGCCACCGTCGAGCGCGAGGCCGGGATCGGTCGCGACCGGATCGCCGCGTTCGCCGACCTGCTGGCCGGCACCGACCGGATCATCGTGTGCTGGGCGATGGGCCTGACCCAGCACACCCATGCCGTCGACACCATCCGCCAGCTCGCCAACCTCGTCCTGTGGCGCGGCGCGATCGGCAAGCCGGGCGCCGGCCTGTGCCCGGTGCGGGGCCACTCCAACGTCCAGGGGGACCGCACGGTCGGCATCTGGGACAAGCCCCCGCCGGCCTTCCTCGACCGGCTCGCCGAGGCGGTCGGCTTCGCGCCCCCGTACGACCACGGCGTCGACGTCGTCGACACGATCCGCGGGCTGCGTGACGGCAGCATCCGCGTGCTCATGTCGATGGGCGGCAACCTGCTGTCGGCCGGGCCGGACACGATCGCGACGGCCGAGGGCCTCGAACGCGCCGAGCTGACGGTGCACGTCGCCACGAAGCTGAACCGGTCGCACCTGGTCTGTGGCGAGACGTCGCTGATCCTGCCGTGCCTGGCGCGGACCGACGTGGACGAGCAGGCGGCCGGCCCCCAGTTCGTCACCGTCGAGAACTCGATGGGGATCGTCACCACGTCGCGGGGCACGAACACGCCGGTGTCCGACGCCCTGCGGTCCGAGCCGGCCATCGTCGCCGGGCTGGCGAGCGCGACGCTGGGCGCCGAGCACCCGGTCGACTGGGGCTGGCTGGTCGACGACTACGACCGCATCCGTGACCTGGTCGAGGCGTCGGTCGCCGGCTTCGACGACTACAACACGCGGGTCCGCGCCGACGAGGGACTGGAGCTGGCGAACCCGGCCCGACACGGCGACTTCTCGTCCCTGCCGGAGGGCCGTGCCCGCCTGAGCGTCGCCGAGGTCCCGGTCACCGACCTGCCCGACGACGTGCTGGTGATGATGACGATCCGCAGCCACGACCAGTTCAACACCACGATCTACGACCACGACGACCGCTACCGCGGCGTCCGGGGCGAACGCCGGGTGGTGCTGCTCAACCCCGACGACCTCGCCGCCCACGGGCTGGTCGAGGGCGACGTCGTCGACCTGGTCAGCCAGGACGGTGAGCGGCTCGCCGAGACGTTCCTGGCCCTGCCCCACGACCTCCCCCGGGGAAACTGCGCGACCTACTTCCCGGAGGCCAACGTGCTGGTGGACCTGGACGCGGTCGCCCGCGAGTCCAACACCCCGGTCAGCAAGCACGTCCCGATCCGGTTGCGCGCGGTCGCCGCGGCCGACGTCTCGGGCCGGTCATGACGGCCCGACGTCGCCCCGGACGGCTGCGTGGTCTCGTGGCCGCCCCCCTGGTCGTGGTCGTCGTCGCGTGTGGGGGTGGTGACGAGCCGGCCGCCGCACCGACCACGGCCGACGCGCAGGACGCCGGCCAGGCCACGGCGACGGGGCCCATCGAGGGCGTCGAGGAGTTCACGGACCTGGCCCAGGACCACACCGAGGAGGACGTGGACTACCCGCAGAACCCGCCGGTCGGTGGTCCGCACGCACCGGCGTGGCAGAACTGCGGGGTCTACGACACCGAGATCGCCGACGAGAACGGCGTCCACTCGCTCGAGCACGGCGCGGTCTGGATCACCCACGACCCCGGGCTCGACGAGGCGCAGGTCAACGCCCTGCGCGCCCGTGCCGCCGTCGACACCCACGTGCTGGTGTCGCCCCGCGCCGACCTCCCGTCCCCGGTGGTCGCCAGCGCGTGGGGTGTCCAGGTCCAGCTCGACGGCCCGGACGACGAGCGGCTCGACCGGTTCGTCGCCGAGTACGCCCAGGGTCCGCAGACCCCCGAGCCCGGGGCGGCCTGCGCCGGCGGCATCGGTGAGCCGCTGACCTGACCGCCCGGCGGCGGTCTCCACACCCCTCTGCAAGGGGTTTCTCGGCGGATTCGTCGTGAACGCTCGACAGGTGGTCGCGGGTGTGGCATTCTCCCACCATGCGGGACGGTTCCGTATGGTGGAACCCGTTGCTCATGGAGCAACGCCACCGCCCGCCAGTACGAACGCACGAGGCCAGCATGGCTGACGCCACGAACGACGCTCCGGACGACCACCTCGACGACGACGTCGACGACATCGACCTGTCGTCGCTGGACGACGACGACCTGGTCGAGCAGATGCACGACGACCTCTACGACGGCCTGGCCGACGAGATCGCCGAGGCCACCCAGCTCCTGCTCGACCGTGGCTGGGATCCCCAGGACGTCCTGTCCAAGGCACTGGTCGAGGGCATGCGGATCGTCGGCATCGACTTCCGCGACGGGATCCTGTTCGTCCCCGAGGTCCTGCTGTCGGCCAACGCGATGAAGGCCGGCATGAAGCTGCTGCGGCCACTGCTGGCCGAGACCGGGGCCGAGCAGATCGGCAAGGTGGTCATCGGCACGGTCAAGGGCGACATCCACGACATCGGCAAGAACCTGGTCGGGATGATGCTCGAGGGAGCCGGGTTCGAGGTGATCGACATCGGCATCAACAACGATGCCGACGCCTACCTCGCCGCGCTCGAGGAACATCGCCCGGACATCCTGGGGATGTCCGCCCTGCTGACGACCACGATGCCCTACATGAAGGTGGTCATCGAGGAGCTCGGCAAGCGCGGGCTGCGCGACGACTACATCGTGCTGGTCGGCGGCGCCCCCCTCAACGAGGAGTTCGGCTCGGCCGTGGGGGCCGACGCCTACTGCCGGGACGCCGCCGTGGCGGCCGAGACGGCCGAGGCGCTGGTGCTGGCCCGGCGCGCGGCGGCGTAGACGTGGCCGCGCCCGCGCCCCCTCGGCTGCTCGTCCTGGCCTGCGGGGCGCTCGGCCAGGAGCTGCGCTGGATCCTGGACACCAACGGGATGGACCACGTCGACCTGCAGTTCCTCACGGCCGACCTGCACAACCGACCCCGTGACATCCCGGCGGCGGTCGACGCCCGACTGGGCGAGATCGGCGCGGACTACGACGAGGTGCTGGTGGGCTATGCCGACTGCGGCACCGGCGGCGCCCTCGCACCGGTGCTCGAGCGACACGGCGCGACCATGCTCGGCGGCTCGCACTGCTACGAGTTCTTGGCAGGGTCGGAGCGATTCGCCGACCTGCACGACGCGGAGCCCGGGACCTTCTACCTCACCGACTACCTCCTACGACAGTTCGACCGCCTGGTCTGGCGCGGGCTGGGCCTGGACCGCCACCCGCAGCTGCGCGACGACTACTTCGGCAACTACACCCGGCTGTGCTGGCTCGCCCAGTTCCCCACCGACGACCTGCACCTGCGCGCCCAGGAGGCCGCGGACCGGCTGGGGCTACGACTTGAGCGCCACGACGTCGGCACGGGCGACCTCGGCGGCCAGGTCGTCGCGGCCCGTGCCCGGCTCCCGGTGCTGGCCCCGTGAGTCCCCGTGCCCCCCGTCGCCGTGGCCGGTCCACCGGGCCGACCCTGACCTCGATCTGGTGGCGTGACATCCCGGTCCAGGTCCGGGCGACCGACCCAGGCGACGACGGCGGCGAACCGGTCCGGGCCGAACTGCCCGCGCGCTTCGCCCATGCCGTGGACCGAGCCGCGATGGGCGCGGGGCTGGCCGGCACCGACGCCTACCTCGAGCAGTGGGACCGACGCACCCGGCCGTGTGGGCCGGACCTGGCCGCGGAGGTGGAGGCGGAGGTCGAGCGACTCGTGGCCGCCCACTCCCGCGACGTGCTGTCCGCACTGGTGGACAACGATGCGCGCACCCCTGCGGACGACTCCTCCCCCACCTCCGAGACCGCCACGACCGGCGCGACTCCCGTCCCATCCGAGCCCACCGACGAGGTGCCGACGTGACCGAGACCGTGATCAGTTCCCCCACGCGCGAGGTGGTGATCGGGCACGACCGAGCCTTCACCGTCATCGGCGAGCGCATCAACCCGACCGGCCGCAAGGTGCTGGCAGCCGAGATGCAGGCGGGTGACTTCTCCCGCGTCGAGGCCGACGCCGTGGCGCAGGTCGAGGCCGGTGCGCACATGCTCGACGTCAACGCCGGCATCCCGCTGGCCGACGAGCCCGCGATCCTGGCCCAGACCGTCAAGCTCGTCCAGTCACTGGTCGACGTGCCGTTGTCGATCGACTCGTCGATCGTGGCCGCGCTCGAGGCTGGCCTGGCGGTCTACGAGGGCAAGGCGCTGGTCAACTCGGTGACCGGCGAGGAGGAGCGACTCGAGCAGGTCCTCCCCCTGGTCGCCAAGCACGGCGCGGCGGTCATCGCCATCACCAACGACGAGACCGGCATCTCGGAGGACCCCGACGTCCGTTTCGAGGTGGCCCGCACGATCGTGAACCGGGCCGCCGACCACGGCATCCCGGCCGCCGACGTCGTGGTCGACCCGCTGGTCATGCCGATCGGCGCGATGCGTGGCGCCGGACGACAGGTGTTCACCCTCGTGCGCCGGCTGCGTGACGAGCTGGGCGTCAACACGACCTGCGGTGCGTCCAACGTGTCGTTCGGACTGCCCAACCGGCCGGGCATCAACGCCGCGTTCCTGGCCATGGCGATCAGCAACGGGCTGAGCTCGGCGATCACCAACCCGATCGAGGGTGAGATCCGCTCGGCCGTCATGGCGGCCGACGTCCTGGCCGGCAACGACCCGGACTGTGCCGCCTGGATCGCCTCGCACCGTGATCCCGGCGGCACGCAGGGAGCCGCACGAGGACGTCGCGGCGGTCGTCGTGGCCGGCGGGGCGGGAGTCGGGACGACGGATGAGTCCGACCGGCAGCGACCGGGTCGCGGTCACGTTCACCCCGTCGGGACGACGGGGTGAGCTGGCCGCGGGCACGACCGTGCTGGACGCGGCCCGCGAGCTGGGGGTCGACCTGGACTCGGTGTGCGGCGGTCGTGGCATCTGCGGCCGGTGCCAGGTCGCCGTGGGGTCGCGTCCCGGCACCGACGCGCGTGCCGACCGGCTCAGCGCACCCGGCCCGACCGAGGCCACCTACGCCGACAGTGCGATGGGTGCCCGTCGTCCGCTGGAAGGTCGCCGGCTGGGGTGCGCGACCGCGATCCACGACGACGTCGTACTGGACGTCCCCGCCGCCAGCCAGGTGCACCGCCAGGTGGTGCGCAAGGAGGTCGGTGACCTGCGGGTGACCCTCGACCCGGTCGTGCGACCGTTCTACGTCGAGGTCCCCGCCTCCGGGATGGACGAGCGGGTGGGCGAATGGCAGGCACTGCAGGCCGCGCTGGCCGACCAGTGGGAGCTGGACGAGGTCTCGATCGGCGTGTCGGCACTGGCCGACCTGCAGGCGGCACTTGAGGACGGCGACCGTGCCGTGACCGTGGCCGTGCGCACCGACGACGGCGAGCTGGTGGCGGCGTGGCCCGGGTTCGTCGACCGCCTGGTCGGGGTCGCGGTCGACGTCGGGTCCACCACGATCGCCGGCCACCTGTGCGACCTCACCACCGGCCGCGTGCTGGCGTCCGCCGGTCGGATGAACCCCCAGATCGCCTTCGGCGAGGACCTGATGAGCCGGGTCAGCCACGTGATGATGCACGACGACGGCCAGCGCCAGCTGACGACGGCCGTGCGCACGGCGCTGGCCGAGCTCGTCGCCGAGCTGTGCGACGAGGCAGGCGTGACCACGGACCGGGTCCTGGACGTCGTGGCGGTCGGCAACCCCATCATGCACCACCTGCTGTACGGGCTCGACCCACGACCACTGGGTGCAGCGCCCTTCACCCTGGCAACGACCGACGCGGTGCAGGTCACGGCCCACGAGCTGGACCTGCACGACCTGCCGCGGGGCGCACGGGTCTGGAGCCCGCCGTGCGTCGCGGGCCACATCGGTGCCGACGCGATGTCGATGACGCTGGCGGACGGCCTGCACCGGCGAGACGAGCTCAGCCTGCTGATCGACGTCGGCACCAACGCCGAGATCGTGCTGGGCAGCGCCGAGCGTGTGTGGGCGGCGTCGTCACCGACCGGGCCGGCGTTCGAGGGGGCCCAGATCTCGTCCGGCCAGCGGGCTGCTCCCGGGGCGATCGAGCGGGTCCGCATCGACCCCCAGACCCTCGTGCCCCGTGTCCGGGTGATCGGGTCGGACCTGTGGTCCGACGAGTCCGGGTTCGCCGACGCGGTCGCCGCCACGGGGGTCACCGGCATCTGCGGCTCCGGCATCATCGAGGTCCTCGCCGAGCTGCACCTCGCGGGCGTGATCACGGTGGACGGCACGATCGTGGACCCGACCGGGACCGGCGCCGCCGGCCGCATCGTCACCCGCGGCCGCACCCTGGCCTACCGCCTCCACGGCGACATCGAGGTGACCCAGAACGACGTCCGCGCCATCCAGCTGGCGAAGGCGGCACTGCAGGCCGGCTGCCGGCTGCTGATGGCCCACGCGGGCGTCGGGGCGGTGGACCGGATCCGACTGGCGGGCGCCTTCGGCAGCCACATCGACCCGTTGCGGGCCATGGTCCTGGGACTGGTCCCGGACTGTGACCCGGCCGCCGTCAGCGCGATCGGCAACGCGGCCGGCACGGGTGCGGTCCAGGCCCTGCTGTCCCGGGCCGCCCGCGACGAGGTCACCGCCCTCGCCGGCCGGGTCGTCAAGGTCGAGACCGCGACCGAGGCAGCCTTCCAGGACGAGTTCGTCGGGGCCATGGGCCTGCCCCACACCTCGGCGCCCTACCCCCGGCTCGAAGCCGTGGTGCCACTCCCCCGGTCGCGGCCGTCGCATGGCGCGGGCGCGGGGGCCGACACCGCGCCCCGTCGCCGGCGACGCCGCCGCGCGACCACGCCCTGACCGCACCGATCCCCCGAGCCCGACCGAACCGGAGCCGACCATGCCACGCCGAACCCGCCCCGGTGGCGGACGTGCCGCCCGACAGGCCGCCCGCACGGCCGACGCCGTCGCGAGCGTCCCGTACCTGACCCGCTCACTCGACCCGGTCGAGGTGCTGTCCACCGAGGGCCTCGAACAGATCGAGCACCATGCCGACCTGTTGCTGGCCGAGGTCGGCATCGAGATCCACGACGACCCCGAGGCCCTCCAGATCTTCGCCGACGGAGGGGCCGACGTCGACGGCACCCGGGTGCGCTTCCCCGACGGCATGGCGCGCGAGCTGGTGACCGCGACCGCGCCGTCGTCGTTCACCCAGCACGCCCGCAACCCCGACCGCAGCGTGGTGATCGGCGACCCGCACATGGTGCTGGCGCCGGCCTACGGACCACCGTTCGTGTCCGACCTCGACCATGGCCGGCGCTACGCGACGCTCGAGGACTTCCACAACTTCGTCAAGCTCGCCTGGCTCTCGCCCGCGCTGCACCACTCCGGCGGGACGGTGTGCGAGCCGGTCGACCTGCCGGTCAACAAGCGTCACCTCGACATGGTCGCCGCCCACGTCCGGCTCTCCGACAAGCCGTTCATGGGCTCGGTGACCGCACCCGAGCGCGCCCAGGACACCGTCGAGCTGGCCAGGATCGTGTTCGGCGCCGACCGGCTCGAGACCGACACCGTGCTGCTGTCGCTGTGCAACGCCAACTCGCCGATGTCGTGGGACCGGGCGATGCTGGGCTCGGCGAAGGTCTACGCCGAGAACAACCAGGCCTGCATCATCACCCCGTTCATGGTGGCCGGCGCCATGTCGCCGGTGACGGTGGCGGCGACCGCGACCCAGACGCTGGCCGAGGCGCTGGCCGGCATGGCCTTCACCCAGCTGGTCCGGCCGGGCGCACCGGTGGTGTTCGGCTCGTTCGCCCCGTCGATGTCGATGCAGACCGGCGCGCCGACCTTCGGCACGCCCGAGCCTCAGTTGGTGCTGTTCCTGGTCGCCGCACTGGCCCGACGGCTGGGCGTCCCGTTCCGCTCGGGCGGGAACTTCACCTCGTCGAAGACGCTGGACTACCAGGCCGCCTACGAGTCGGCCATCAGCTTCCTCGCGACGATGCAGGCCGGGGTGAACTTCGTGCTGCACAGCGCCGGGTGGCTCGAGGGCGGCCTGGTCATGGGCTACGAGAAGTTCGTGCTCGACGCGGACCAGGCGGGCATGGTCCCGCGGTACGCGGCGGGCGTGGCCACCGACGACAACGCGATGGCGCTGGACGCCATGCGCAGCCATCCCCCCGGTGAGCACTGGCTCGGCCACCCGCACACGCTGGCCAACTTCGAGTCGGCGTTCTGGGTCTCGGCGATGGCCAACCACGCCAGCTTCGAGCAGTGGGAAGCCGATGGCGCGCTGGGTGCCGAGCAGCGGGCCAACGCCCGTTGGAAGGAACTGCTCGCCGGCTACGAGGCCCCACCGCTGGACGACGCGATCGACGCCGAGATGACCGAGTGGATCAGCCGCCGCAAGGCCGAGTTCCCCGACTCGGACGTCTGACGCCCACATCTGCAACGGCGCCTGACACGGACGCCAGGACGCCCGACCACTCCGGAGCCACCATGCCCCGCACCCACGCCCCGCCCACCGTGCAGTCGGTGGATCGTGCGTTCGCGATCCTCGACCTGGTCGCGTCGGGGTCGCGGACCTTCAGCGCGGTCGCCGGACAGGTCGACCTGCCCCGCTCCACCGTGTCCCGGCTGCTCACCACGCTCGAGGCCCTCCGGGCGATCGAGCGGACTCCCGACGGCTACCACATCGGCACCCGGGTGTCGGACCTGGTCCCGGTCCTGCACGGGTGGACGTCACTGCGGACGCTGGTCCACCCCCACCTCCAGTCGCTGGCCGAGCGCCTCGGCGAGGCCACGGGGCTGGCCGTCCCCGACGGGGACGGCGTGCGCTACGTCAGCCATGTCGAGAGCCCCAACCCGGTCCAGGTCCGCGACTACACCAACCTCGTCACCCCGGCCCACATCGGCTCGCCGGGCCTGGCGATGATGTCGCGGTGGGACCCCGAGCGCGTCGACGCGTACCTGGCACGGCCCCTGGACCAGCACACGGCGACCACGGTCGTCGATCCCGACGCGATCCGCGCACGCCTGGTGACGATCCGACGGAAGGGCTACGCGGTCGTGCGCGACGAGTTCGCCGACGGGATCTCGTCGGTGGCGGCCTGCCTGCTGGACCACGACGGGGTCCTGATGGGCACGATCCACGCCCACGGGCCGACCTACCGGTTCCCGGCCGAGGGCATGGCGGACGCCATCGGCCTGACCATCGCCCACACGTCCCGGGCGATCCTGGCCCGGGCAGCCGCCTGAGCCCAGGCCCGCGCCGGACCTCCCGGGGATCAGCGGTCGTCGAGGTCGTCGACCAGTTCGCGGATCGCCTGCTCCAGGGTCACGGTCGGGGTCCAGCCCCAGGACCGGGCCCGCTCGGCGATGATCCGACCGGTCCAGGCGGGCTCGTCGGACCAGGTCGGCTCGACCCCGAGCGCGGTGGCGACCGGTTCGAGGTAGTCACGCCACGTGGCGTCCGGGGCCGCGACGTTGACCGCCGTGACGTCCCCGTCCGCCGGACCGGGCGTGGCGACGCCGGTCGCGACGTCGGCCAGGAAGCGGGCGAGGTCGTCGACGTGGACCCAGGCGAAGGTCTGGTCCGGGTTCGGTGCCAGCGACGACGGGTCCTCTTCCAGTCGCGCCGGTCGCAGGGTGTTCCACACCGAGGTCGGGCCGGGCCCCATGATCGCGGGGGGACGGACGAGCACGCGGGTGATCCCGTCCAGCTCGGCCAGTTCGAGGTCCGCGTCGCGCTTGGTCACCGCGTAGGCACCGCCGTCGTCGTCCACGTAGGCCGAGGTCTCGTCGACATCGCCCTGCTCGGGGTCCCGGTCGTAGACGGCGCAGGTCGACACGTGCACGAGTCGACCGACACCGGCGTCACGGGCCACGGCCGCCAGCATCGTCGTCCCGTCCACCGAGACCCGGTGCTGGGTCTCCTGGTCGGCGCCCATCGGCGCCACGGTCGTCACCACGGCATCGACGCCGTCGACGAATCCCGGGGCCGCGTCGGGGTCGTCGAACTCCCCGACCACCTCGGTGACCCCGTCCCGGTCGGGTGCCGTGCCGGCGCGACGCACCAGCGCGCGCACCTCGACCTCCCGATCGGCCAGCTCGTGGCACAGGCGGGACCCGACGAAGCCATTGGCACCCGTGACCAGGATCATGCGCTGGCCACCGAGTCGAGGGCGGTCATCTGCTCGTTGGACAGTTCGAGCTCCGCCGCCCGGACGTTCTCCTCGAGGTGGTCGAGCGAGGACGTCCCGGGGATCGGCAGCATCACCGGCGAGGTCGCCAGCAGCCAGGCCAACGCCACCTGCGCCGGGGTCGCCTCGAGGTCGTCGGCGACGTCGGACACCGCTCCGCCGCCGTCGACCAGCTCGGAGCCGGCGATGGGGAACCACGGGACGAACCCGATGCTCAGCGCCTCGCACCGCTCCAGGACGTCGTGGGAGGACCGGTCGGCGAGGTTGTAGAGGTTCTGCACGGCCACGATGTCGGTGATCTCGCGGGCGTCCTCGAGCGTCTCGACGTCGACCTGGGACAGCCCGATCGCGGCGATCTTGCCCTCCTCGCGCAGGTCGGCGAGCTCACCGACCTGGTCGGCCATCGGCACGTCGGCGTCGATCCGGTGCAGCTGCAGCAGGTCGATCTGCTCGACGTCCAGGCGACGCAGGCTCATCTCGACGCACTGGCGCAGGTAGGCCGGGCGGCCACACGGGATCCACTTCTCGGGACCCGTGCGCAGCAGGCCGGCCTTGGTGGCGACGGTCAACCCGTCGTAGGGGTGCAGGGCCTCCCGGATGAGGTCCTCGGACACGAACGGTCCGTAGGAGTCGGCCGTGTCGATGAAGTCGACCCCCAGCTCGACGGCCCGGCGCAGGATCGCGATCGCCTCGTCGGGGTCGTCGGGCGGTCCCCAGATCCCGGGTCCGGTGATGCGCATCGCGCCGTAGCCCATCCTGGTGACCTCGGGGCCACCCAGGAAGTGGAAGGTGCCGGCGCGATGGGCGGGCTGGTCGATGTCGGTGGCCGCATCGGCAGGCGTGGCCATCGGGATCCTTTGTCGCGGGTCGGGGGAAGACGCACGAGTGCGGGCACAGCGTAGGCGTTCCCGGTCGGGCCGTCGGAGCCCGGTCGTGCGGGCCCGCGGGACACCCCTAGCCTGTCGCACATGCACATCCTCTCCGCCTCCGGACTGGGCCACGGCTACGACGGCCGGACCCTGTTCCACGACCTGTCGTTCGGACTGTCCGACCGCGACGAGGTCGCCGTGGTCGGACCGAACGGGTCCGGGAAGTCGACCCTGTTGAAGATCCTCGCGGGGGAGGTCCAGCCCGACGAGGGCCAGGTGACGGTCAACCGGGACGCGCGCATCGTCCACCTCGAACAGCACCCCGACCTGCCCGACGACCTGCTCGCGATCGAGGCCGCGGCGGCGGCCCCCGACGTGCGACGCCACGAGGCCGAGCCCCTGCTGGACCAGTTCGGCGTGGACCCCGGGCAGCCGGTCGGACGCCTGTCCGGGGGCCAACGACGCCGCGTCACCCTGGTGGGAGCACTGGTCACGCCGGCCGACCTGTTGGTGCTCGACGAGCCGACCAACCACCTCGATGCCGACGCGATCGAACGGCTCGAGGACCACCTGCGACACCGCAACGGTGGCCTGGCACTGGTGACCCACGACCGCTACCTGCTCGAACGGGTCACCACCCGCCTGTTGGACCTCCACGACGTGCCGACCTGGATCGACGGCACCTACTCGGACGTGCTGGCCGACCGCGCGCAGCGCGCCGACGTCCGGGACCGGGCGGCACGCGCCCGCCGCAGCCAGTTGCGTCGCGAGCTGGCGTGGCTGCAACGCGCTCCCAAGGCGCGTGGCACGAAGGCCGACCACCGGGTCGACCAGGCGGTCAGGCTGCAGGCCCAGGTGGCGGACGACGCGGCCGACGACGACCGTGAGCTGGCCTTCCCCACCGGACGACGCCGGCTGGGCACCAAGGTCCTAGAGGTGGAGGGGCTGGCGGTGCAGCGTGGGGAGCGCACGGTGCTGTCGGGCGTGGACCTGCTGGTCGGCCGGGGTGACCGTGTGGCGCTCGTCGGCCGCAACGGGTCGGGCAAGACCTCGTTGCTGGCCGCCCTGCACGGCGAGGTCGAGCCGGCCGCCGGCGTGGTCGACTGGGGTCCGACCGTGGAGCGGGCGATGTACCACCAGGAGGCACGCACGGCGCCGAGTGACACGACCGTCATCGACACCGTGACCGCCATCGCCGACTTCGTGCCGATGGCCGACGGCTCACAGCTGTCCGCCGGCCGGCTCGCGGAGCGGTTCGGGTTCGACGACCGCCTCGCCCACACCCGGGTCAACGACCTCTCGGGTGGCGAGCGGCGTCGCCTGGCGCTGCTGCACCTGCTGGTGGCCGCCCCGAACGTGATCCTGCTGGACGAGCCGACCAACGACCTCGACCTGGACACGCTCCGGGCCCTGGAGCACCACCTGGAGGGGTTCGACGGCACCCTGGTGGTCGCATCGCACGACCGCTTCCTGCTGGACCGGACCACCGACCGGATGCTGGCGGTGCAGGGGGGGCGACTGACCGAGGTGGCCGACTGGGCGGACTACCGCCGCCTGCTCGACACCACGTCGTCCACGGGATCGGGCACGTCGGACGGCGACGATGCCACGGCGGAGGACAACCGCGCCCGCCAGCGACGCCGCCGCCACGTCCGGTCCCTCGACACGCAGATGCATCGACTGGAGCGCCGGGCCCGCGAGCTGGAGTCCGAACTGGCCCAGGCCGGCAGCGACGTCGAGACCGCCACCCGGTTGCACGCCGACCTCCAGGCGGTCCGCGACGAGCTCGCCGCGGTCGAGCACGAGTGGCTCGAGGCCACCGTCTGACCGGAATCCTTCACACGGCCACCTCAGGGGCTCGGGCCGTGCTGGTCCGGTCGGGGCTGGGTCGTGGTCGGGCGTGTGGCGAGGTGCGGGGGCCGAGGTTGGGAGATCGCGTAGCCGGAGCGGGACTGGGTCCACGTGCGGGTGCCGTCGGCGTGGCGGGTCAGCCGCCAGTGACCGTCGGTCTTGTCGGTGTGCCATCGGCGCGACAGCAGGCCCAGGTTGGGTGCGTCGGTCGGGCCGCCGGACTCCCAGGCGCGCACGTGGTCGACGTCGCAGAACGCCGCCGGGGTGGTCGAGCAGGGTGCGGTGTCGTGCAGGTCACGCGCGACGATCGCGTCCCGCAGCCATCCTCGGGCGTGGCGTTGGCGACGGCCGTACCCGACGACCTCGCCGCAGTCGTCGAACAGGAACACGCTCGCGTCCGCCCCGGCGACGTCCAGCCACCGCCGGGCGGTGGCCGAGGTGACCGAGATGCGGCCCCCGAGCCGGTTGAGCACCCAGGCAGGCGCAGTGCCCTCCAGCAGGGCCTGGACGGTGCAGGTGATCGAGACCGAGGGGCGGCCCGACGACCGGGTGCCGTCGGCCATCGGGGCGAGGGTGTCGTGGTCGCAGCCGGTGACCAGTTCGAAGAGTGCCTTCGCTCGACGCGAAGCAGTACGGCCCCGCACCTGCCACGCCCTGCGGTGCGCCTCCGTGGGCGCCGTGTCGTCGGCATCCTCCGGCAGGTCGTCCGTGTCGGGCTCGGCCTGGAACGGATGCCGATGATCCGCGGCGTTGTCGATCGCCTGGACGAACAGCGGGAAGTGGTCCGCGTCCCACTCCGAGAACGACGTGCCGGACCCGTCCAGTCGCGGGGTCAGGCAGGTGCGGTTGACCTCGACCGACTGCGCCTCGCGATCCTGTTGGTGCCGGGCGACCAGGTGGTCGACCAGCCAGTCGACCTCGTGCACCACCGCATCGGCCTCGTGGTCGCGGTAGTCGTGGGCGATCCGACCCACCAGGGCATCGACCTGGTCGCGGTCGGCCACGGGCACGCGACGGACCGCGGTGACGATGGCCTTGACGTGGCTGAAGGAGATCCAGTCCTCTCGGAAGGCCTGGCGGACGGACGGCATCGCGACGAGGGTGGTGGCGACCCGCAACAGCGTGGTGCGCTCGAAGCGGACCATGCGTGCCGACTGCGACAGCACCAGTTCCACCGCCACCCCCAGCGCCTCGTCGGTGGCCCCGGACTCGACGACCCGGACCAACGACTCCACCACCTGCACGGCCATCCGGTCCCACGCGTGCACGGCGTCCAACAGTCGGCCCACCGACGCCTCCGCCGGCGACCCGGCCCAGTCCAGCTCGGGGACGGCCGCGGGTACCGGGGCACTGCCGGCCAGGTCGGCGACGGGGCGGAGCGGCTTCGACGTCATGGTGGAACCGTACGACCTCCCTGCGACACTCCAATGCCTTCCGTGCAGTTCCACGTGCGTTCGGCGCGCGCTCGACGTCCTCGATGTCGGAGGCGCGCGGGTTCGCGCCGGGCGGGCCGGGGCCCGTCATCGACCCGGCGGTGCGGGCATGCTGTCCCCGGACCCCCCGTTCGCCGAACGACAGGCCGAACCGTGCACGTGCGTGCTGCCACTGCCGAGGACCTGCCCGCGATCGTCGAACTCCTCGCTGACGACGAGCTCGGCCGGACCCGCGAGGACCCCGACGACCTCGGGACGTACCGGGCAGCGTTCGCCGCCATCGACCAGGACCCCAACCAGGAGCTGGTCGTGCTCGACGACGACGGCCGGCCCATCGGCACGCTCCAGCTCAGCCTGGTCCCGTCCCTGACCCACCGTGGCAGTTGGCGCGGCCAGGTCGAGGGTGTCCGGGTCGCCGCGGACCGCCGAGGCGAGGGCTTGGGCGCCGTCCTGCTCCGCTGGGCCATCGACCGGGCCGCCACCCGTGGCTGTCGCATGGTCCAGCTCACCACCGACCGCCGCCGTCCCGACGCACATCGGTTCTACGAGTCGCTGGGTTTCACCGCCACGCACCTGGGCATGAAGCTTGCGCTGGACGGCGAACCCCGACCCGGCCACGGGCCCGTGCCGGGTCAGGCGACCTCGGAGAAGTAGCGCCGGATCCCGGCGGCGGCGTGGATCATGGTGGCGAGCTCGTCCAGGCGCGCGAACTCCGGCCGGTCCGGGACGGCCTGGGCGTCCGCGAGGTCGGCGAACCAGCCCTCGATGACCAGGACGTGGTCGGGCTCCGGGAACCCCGGCTCCGCCAGCGGCCGCGCGACCTCGACCCGCTCCGCGACGTCCAGGCCACGCACGAGCGCGACGTACTCGTCCAGGGGGAGCCCGGCGACGTCGCCGTTCGCGGGGCACTCGATGACTTCGGTGACCTTGTACATGCTGTCCTCCCGGGCCCCAGCCCGGTGTCTCCGGACTCGTGGCTAGGACGATTAGGGTGGTGAGTGGGGGTTGCGAGGCGGTCGCGATCCGCTGGAGGGAGCGTGGTGGACGGGGGCCTGCAGCCAGGCGTCGCGGTCAACTTCCTCGGGCCGCTGGAGGTCGTCGTGGGGGGCCGGCAACGCGACGTCGCGGGACGACGCGAGCGCCACCTGCTGGCCCTGCTGGCCTCCGAGGCCGGTCGACCGGTCGGCGTGGGGCGGATCATCGACCTGCTGTGGGGCACCGCGCCGCCCCGCACGGTCGACAAGTCCCTCCAGACCCACGTCTCCCGGGTGCGCACGATGCTCGACCTGGACCTCGACGTCCTGGCCCGGCGAGGCCGTACCTACGTCCTCGACCTGCCCGCAGAGGCGGTGGACGGACTGGCCTTCCGGACCGAGCTGGCCAGCGGGACCGACGCCCTCGCCGCGGGCGACGCCGCGGCGGCCGCGGACGTGCTGGGACGCGCGCTTGCCCGCTGGCGCGCCGACGAGCCGGCCGGGCTCGGCGACACCGACGCGGCCGCGGCCTGGCGACGTCGATGGGTCGAGGCCCGCCTCCAGGCGGTCGAGGCGTGGGCACGCGCCCGGGTCACGACCGGACGACTCGACGGCCTGGCCGGCGAGCTCGAGGCCGTGCTGGCGAGGCATCCTGACCGGGACGGGTTGTGGCTGGCCCTGATGGCCACCCACGACGCCGCAGGCGAGCGCACCGTCGCGATCGAGGCCTACCACCGGGCGCGGCGACACCACGCGGACGAGCTCGGCCTCGATCCCTCCCCCGCGCTGGAGGACGCCTACGAGCGGCTCCTGTCCCGCGACCCGCCGGGCGCCGCCGCTCCACGGGCACCCGCCGGCGCCGGTGTCGGAGACCGGCCCGGACCGGCCGCCCGGGTGGCACGACCGGAGCTCGACCGGCTCGCCGACCGCGTGCCCTCACCACCGGCCCTGGCCGCGCTCGTCGGTCGGGACGCCGACGCCGCGACGGTCACCGCGGCACTGGTCGACGGGCGGCTGGTCACGATCACGGGGACCGGTGGGGTCGGCAAGACGGCCCTCGCGGCGGTGGTGGCCGGCAACGGCCCCGGCCCGGTGGCATGGGCGGACCTGGTGGTGCGCCCGGTCGACTCGTCGATCGCCAGGGCGGTGCTGACGGCCATCGGTGGCAGGTCCGGCCCGGAGGACGATCCCCTCACCACCGCCCAACGACTGGTTGGCGCGACTGACCTGCTGCTGGTGCTGGACAACTGCGAGCACGTGCTCGACGACGCCCGCGCGACCGTGGCACGACTCGTGCGCCACTGCCCGCGGCTGCGGGTGCTGGCGACGTCCCGGCAGCCCCTGGGGTTGGCCGGCGAGCACGTCGTCGCCCTGGCGCCCCTGGCGTCGGGCGCCCACGGGCCGGCCGCGTCACTGCTGCAGCGAGCCGTGGCCCGGCGAGGCGGCACGCTCGACGACGTGGACCCGGAGCGGGTCGCGGTCCTGTGCGAGCGCCTCGACGGACTGCCGTTGGCCCTGGAACTGGCCGCGCCGCTGGTGGAACGACTCGGGGTCGAGGCCGTCACGAGCGGGCTGGACGACCGGTTCGGGCTGCTGGACGTGGCGTGGGACGCCACCGGCCGGCGACGTGACCTCGCCGGGACGGTCGCCTGGTCCGAGGCGCTGCTCTCGCCGCGGCTGCGCACGCTGCTGCGCCGGCTGGGGGTCTTCACCGGCCCCTTCGACGCCGACATGGTCGTGCAGGTGTGCGCCGAGCCGGACACGACGCCGGCCGAGACCGAACGCGACGTGTCCGCCCTGGCCGACCGTGGCCTGGTCGAGTCCCTCGGCGGCACGCCATCCCGGTTCCGCCAGCTGGAGACCGTCCGCGCCCACGCGCGTCGGGCCCTCGGCGGTCGCGGACTGGCGCGGATGCGGGCCCGACACGCGACGTGGGTGGCCGGCCTGGCCGACCGCGTCGCCGCCGACTACCTGTCGGCGGCGGAGCCGGCGATGGCGATGCTCGTCGACGACACCCTCGACGAGATCCTGGCGGCCCACGACTGGGCCATGGATGGCGGCGACGCGGACGTCGCCCTGCGGATCGCGGCGGGCGTCGCCCAGCCGATGTGGTGGGGGGTCCGCGGTGACCTGGCTGCCGTCGTCGAGGGGACGCTCGAGACGTTCGGCGGGCAGCCACATCCCCTGGCCAGCGAGGTCTGGGCACACGGCGCCCTGTGGCGGCTACACCTGGACGACCGTGCCGCCGCGATCGCCGCACTGGCACACGCCGTCGTGGCGGCCGAGGCCGTCGGCCAGCCACTGCCCGTGACGTGGTGGCGGTGTGACGTCGAGCTGCGAGGACGCGCCTACGACCTCGCTGGGGCACGTGACGCGCTCGAGCGCGCGCGCGACACGGGTCTCGACGCGGTCGGCCTGGGCCTGGTCGAGGCCGGGATCGTCCCGTTCGAGGCGTACCGGGGGGAACTGGCCCGGGCGGCGACGCGCTCGCGGCGCCTGCACCGGATGGCGTCGGACCTGGGCAGCCCGGGACTGCTCGCCTGGGCGGAGGCCGGCCTGTCCGCCACCCCGGGACTGTCACCCGACGAGTCCCTCGCGACCCTCCGGTCCGCGGTCGAGCACGCCCGGGCGGCACGCAACTGGCTGGCCGAGAGCATCATCCTGATGCTGATCGCGGCGCAGGCCGGGCGGGTCGGGGACGACGTGGCGGCGGCGCGGGGGTTGGCCGCGCTGCTGGGACAGTGGGGGCGTCGCGGGTCGTGGCGGTACGAGTGGAACACCGTGCGCGAGGCGATGGTGGTCATGGCCCGGCACGACCGCCACGAGGAACTGCTCGTCCTGCTGGCGGCCGGCGAGGTCTCGGACGCGGCCCCGGGGCTGCTCGGTGAGCAGCGCCGCCAACTGGTCGACGCCGGCGACGAGGCCGCCCGGGTACTGGGCCCCGAGCCCACCGCGCGAGCCCGCGAACGCGGCCGCGGGCTCGGGGACGCGGACGCGGCCTGGCTGGCCCGGGAGGTGCTGCTCGACCTCGTGGACACCACGTTCCCCTGAACCGCGACCGATTCGCAACCGGTCCGCGACCACCGGCGACGACGGTGGTGGCACTCGCGGAGACGGAGCGGCCATGCCGACGACCACCACCCACCACCCGACGTCAGAGCGGCTGCCACGCACGACCACGCACCGGCGCGACCGCCGGCGACGGCGGCGGTCGACCCCGGCCGAGCGGGCCGCCCGGGCCGAGCAGGTGATGGCCGACGTGCGCCGGGCCGCGGGGCCGTGGGCCTTCTTCTGGTTGCCGGCATCGGCGTGGACCCGCCACGTGCCCCGGCCGCCCGAGCGCGGCTGACCACCACCACGGGGGTAGCGTCGGCGGGATGGACCCGTCGACCGCCCGTTCCGACGACCGACGGGCCGCGATCGCGGCCCGGCTGCGGGCGGCCGGCTGCGTCTTCGCCGAGCGCGAGGCGGACCTGCTGCTGGAGACGTCCGACACGCCCGCGGAGCTCGAGCGGATGCTGGCCTCCCGGATCGAGGGAAGGCCACTCGAACAGGTCGTCGGCTGGGCGTCGTTCCTGGGCCTGCGCGTCGGCGTGACCCCCGGCGTGTTCGTGCCACGACGACGCACGGAGCTGCTTGTCCGGGAGGCCGCCGCGCTGGCACGGCCCGGCGCCGTCGTGGTGGACCTGTGCTGCGGCAGTGGGGCCGTCGGGCTCGCCATCGCCACCGCCGTGCCCGCGATCCGGCTGTGGGCGGTCGACGTCGACCCCGTCGCGGTGCGGTGTGCCCGCGACAACCTCCCGGCGGACGCCGAGGTCGCCCGGGGCGACCTGCTGCAGGCGCTCCCACCCGACCTGCAGGGATGGGTGGACCTGGTCGCCGTGAACGCGCCCTACGTGCCGACCGCGGCGATCGCGCTGCTGCCCCGCGAGGCACGGCTCCACGAACCCGTGGTGGCGCTGGACGGTGGGTCCGACGGACTGGACGTCCAGCGCCGGGTCCTGGCCGAGGTGGGCGACTGGCTGGCGCCGGGCGGGGCGATCGCGATCGAGACCAGCCGCGACCAGGTCGGTCGCACCGTCGACCTGGTGCAACGCCGAGGGTTGTGGACGCGGGTGGTGACGTCCGACGAGCTGGAGGCGACGGTCGTCGTCGGTGAACGGCTCGCAGTCGGGGAATCACCCGGGGCACGTCGATCGGACGCGACGTGAGTGGCGAGTCGGACGGATCGACGGGCTTCTCGACGCGCCGCTACCGGGTGCGGCCCCTGACCGGCGACGACCTCGAGGACTTCCACGAGGTGTGGAGCGACCCTGCGGTGATCTGGTGGGGTGCCACGGAGGACCTTGCCACGTCGCGTCGTCTGCTGGGCGAGTTCCTGGGACGCCGGGTCGCCGGGGTCCCGGACTCCGGATGGTGCGGGATCTGGCGTCGGCGCGACGGCGCGTTCATGGGCGACGTGGTGCTCCAGCCCGGCGGCTGGGACGCCACGCTGGTCGAGATCGGCTGGCACGTCGCCGTCGCCCACCAGCATCGCGGCTGCGCCACGGAGGCAGCGGCCGGGATGCTCGCCCACGCCGCGCGCCACGGCGTCGACCGGGTGTGGGCCGCGATCGTGCCCGCCAACACGGCGTCGCAGGCCGTGGCGGGGCGACTCGGGATGGCGGCCGTCGACGAGGTGGTCCATGCCGGCCGTCCCCACCAATTGTGGGCCGTCGACCTCGCCCCCGGCGACCAGCCGGCGCGACCGGAAGGGTTGTGACGCGTCGTGCACCCTGGCCTATGGTCACCAGATGTCCCCACGTGACACCTACACCCACGGCCACCACGACAGCGTGCTGCGGTCGCACCGGAGCCGGACCGTCGCCACGTGCGCCGCCTACCTCCGCGACGAGCTCCGACCCGGCACGTCCGTGCTGGACGTGGGCTGTGGTCCGGGCACCCTCAGCGTCGACCTCGCTCGCCACGTCGCACCGGGCAGGGTTCTGGCCATCGACGTGGCCGGAGCGCCGCTGGACGAGGCCCGCGACCACGCCGACGCGGCCGGGGTCGACACCGTCGAGTTCGCCGTCGCGGACGGCTACGACCTCGACCTGGCCGGCGACGCCTTCGACCTGGTCCACGCCCACCAGGTCCTCCAGCACGTGTCGGACCCGGTCGCCATGCTGCGGGAGCTGTCCCGGGTGACCCGCCCCGGGGGCACCGTCGCGGCCCGTGACGCCGACTACGGCGCCTTCGCCTGGTACCCACACGTCCCCGGGCTGGACGCCTGGCGCGACCTGTACACGACGGTCGCCCGGGGCAACGGGGCGGAGCCGGACGCGGGTCGCCACCTCCTCGCCTGGGCCAACGCGGCCGGATGCACCGACGTGCGCCCGTCAGCCTCCACGTGGTGCTTCGCGACGCCCGAGGACCGCGCCTGGTGGGGTGGCCTGTGGGCCGAGCGGAGCGAGTCGTCGGCCTTCGCCACGCAGGCCCTGGACCGCGGCCTGGCGGACCACGACGACCTGGCCGGGATCGCCGACGCGTGGCGACGCTGGGCCAGCGATCCCGACGGTTGGTTCGTCGTCCCGCACGGCGAGGTCCGCTGCCACCCCCCGGCCTGACCGACGACGTCCCACCCGCCGCACGAGCGTGCCGGGACCGTGTCCGCGTTAGCCTCCGGCGCGACGCCCGAACCCGGGACCCTGCCCATCACCCAGTCACCTGACCCCGCTGTCGGTGCCGCCCCGGACACGAGGCGGGCCGGTGTCCTGCTGGCCGTCGCGGTGCTCGCCGTGTCGACGTCGGCGGTGATCGCGACCTGGCTGCTGGGCGACCCGCCCGAGCCGCGGCTGGGCATCAGCGTCGCACTGTGGCGCTGCGCCGGCGGTGCCACCGTGCTGGCACTGGTGGCGCTGCGGTCGCGGCGGGTCCGGCTGGACGCGCGGCAGTGGCGCTGGATCACCGCGTCGGGGGTCTTCCTGGCGGTGCACTTCGCCCTGTTCCACGCAGCACTCGGCCTGACCTCGGTCGCCGCCGTCACGACGCTGGTCACGCTCAGCCCGGTGTTCGTCGCGATCGGGGCCCGGGTGTTCCTCCACGAGCCACCAAGTCGCATGACGGTGCTCGGCGTGGGCATCACGGTCGTCGCCGGCGTGGCGCTGACCGCCTCGGACGTGCTCGGGACCACCTCGCCGACCGCCCTGGCCGGTGACCTGATGGCCCTGGCGGCGGCCGCCGCCGTCGCCGGCACCCTGCTGGTCGGCCGACGCCACCGCGCCGCCGTTCCCGCCGCGCAGTACTCCGCCGTGGTGTTCGGTGCGGCGACGATCACGCTGGTCGTCGTCGCGCTGCTGGCCGACGCCCCCCTCGCACCGTGGTCCGGCCGCCAGTGGTGGGCCGTGGCGGCCATGGTCGCCGGCCCCCAACTGCTGGGCCACTTCCTGCTCCAGACCGTGCTCAGTGACCTGCCGCCCACGCTGGTGGCGACCGCCGTCCTCGCCGAGCCCGTGATCGGGTCACTGCTGGCCTGGTGGCTGCTGGGACAGCTCCCCCCGACGGGACTGCTGCTGTCGGGCCCGGTGGTGCTGCTGGGGGTCGCCCTTGCGGCACGTGGCACGACGCGTGACGCGGCCCCGGTGACGACCACGACGACGGCGGTCGACGCGGCCGGCCCGGGTCCGGCTCACTCGCCCCCATCGTCCTCGGCCCCGTCGTCCTCGCCCCCGTCCTCTCCCCCGTCCTCTGGGGGAACGGCGAGGCTGCACGACGAGTAGTCGTAGGGCTCAGCGCCGCCCGGCGTGAACTCGATCGGTTCGTTGACCTCGGACCCGGTGGCCTCGGTCGCGAGGAACCGGACCAGCGCGCGGTACAACGCCGCGGCGTAGATCTCCTGGAACTCGTCGGTCGCGGCCAGCTCCTCGGCCGCCGGGTCGGACAGGTACACCGCCTCGGCGATCACCGCCGGCACCCGGGCCTCCTCCAGCACCGTGTAGTAGTCGGTGCCGTCGGGGTCCTCACGACCGATCGTCCCCGCGAGCGTCGTGCCGCGCCACTGGTCCGCCAGGGGCGCCAGCGACCGACGGAGTTCCTCGAGGACGAGCCCGGCCAGTCGGCCCGACTCCTCGTCGGCCACCGAGTAGAACACCTCCGTCGGTGGCTCGTCGAAGGTCCGGGTGTCGCCCGCGTTGTGGTGGACGGACACGAAGGCATCGGCGCCGGCCCCGGTCGCCAGGCGGCCGCGGAAGGTCAGCGCCGTGCGCTGGTCACCACCCTTGCCGTCGTCGGGGTCCCGGGTCATCACCACGGCGGCGACCGGGGGGACCGTGTCGCCCGGGGTCACCTCGCCGGTCTCGTCGTCGATGTCGTTGGCGCGCTCCAGCAGGTCACGCAGGCGCACCGCGACGGCGAGGTTGACCTCGCTCTCGAGCACCCCGGCGGGGCCACTCGCCCCGGCGTCGAGCCCACCGTGGCCCGCATCCACGACGATCACGGCCCCGGCCATGCCCGCACCCCGGGCGACGTCCGGACGCTCGACGTCGTCGGCGTCCACCCAGCCGTCACGGGCGCAGTGCGTCGCCACCCGGTAGCCGCCGTCGACCTCCTCGAGGATGGGCCAGGTGAGGCCGGGTGCGGCGACCTCGTCGATCGGGCCGCCGGGCGTCGCGGCCAGCGCGGCGCCGTCCGGGCCGGCCACGACCCAGGAGGCCGGATCCCCCACCGGGCGTGGCGGGGGCGTCGGCGTGGGACGGGGACTGGCGGTGGCCGCGGCGGCCAGCTCGGCGCCGACCGGACGGGTGGTCTCGACGTCGGTCGGGGCAGCGGGACCATCGGCGACGGTGGCGGCCACCATGGCGGTCGCGACCACCGCGGCGACCAGGACCAGGCCGAGCCGTTCCGTGACCGGGCGGGGCGAGTCGGGTGTCCTCGCCCGCCGGTGGCCGGAGCCGGTGTCGCGTGGCGTCACGAGAACAGGGGCAAGCCCGTGGTGGCCTCGCCGACGCCCACGATCGCACCGAGCAGGTCACGTCGTCGGGCAGCCTCGTCCAGTCGGCGGGCCACGTCCCGGGGTGTTTCGTCCGGGTCGAGGTCGAGGGCGTGTCCGGCCAGCAGCATCGTGCCCTTCATCGCCAGCGCCGCCCGACGCCACTCCCGGTCGACACCCGATCGGTCCATGCGAAGCAGCTTGTCCCCACCCTCGGTCTCCAGGCGCAACTCCCCGGTCTCGAGGACCCAGCCCAGCCGGGCGCCGCGAGGCAGGTCGGTACCGAAGAACGACTCGATCACGACCATGCCGGATTCGAGCAGCGAGCGGTACAGGCCCGGTTCGAGCACTGGGCCGTCGGGCCGCTCACCGTCGATGTCGAGTGCCATGAGCGGCTGGCCACGTGCCACCAGGAAGCGGACGGCGGTGGTCGACACGGACATGCACTCCTGGGATTCTGGGGATCGAGGGGGATTGATGGGGGCGTTGCGGGGGCGCTGGTCGGGCGGGCGTTCGGGCCGCCGGGGACCCTCGACGTTCGCGTTCAGGGTAGTGGCGTGGCACAGCCCGCCGATACGGTGACCGGACGTCCGGACGTGACCGTCGGGCGACCGGTTCCCTCCCTGCGAGGACCCCGGGCACGAACCCACGACGAGGACGACTGCATGCACCTGCTGGCCGTGGACGGCAACTCCATGGCGCATCGCGCGTGGCATGCCATCCGCGACGGTGACGACGCCGTCGGCGCGTTCGTCCTGGGTGGTGTGGTGACCCTCGTGGCCGGCGTCTGGCACCACGGGCCCTTCGACCTGGTGCTGGTGGCGCTGGACGACGAGGTGAACCAGCGCAAGCAGTCCCATCCCACCTACAAGGCCGATCGGTCGACGGACCCGGACCTGCGCACCCGGTTGCGGGAGCTGCCCGGCCACCTCGCCGACGCCGGCATCGCCACCGCCACCGTCGCGGGCGCCGAGGCGGACGACCTGCTGGCGGCCGCGGCCCACCAGGCGACCAGCCGTGGCTGGCGCACGTCGATCCTGTCCGGCGACCGCGACCTGCTCCCACTCGTCGACGACCGGGTCCGGCTGCTGCGACCGCGGGCGACGATGTCGGACCTGGTGGTCTACGAGCCGTCGACCGTGGTGGCCGAGTACGGCGTCGAGCCCGTCGCCTATCGCCATCTCGCGGCCCTGCGAGGTGATCCCTCCGACGGCCTGCCGGGGGTGCCCGGCATCGGCGCCAAGACCGCGGCCCGCCTGCTGGCCGAGCACGGCGACCTCGACGGGCTCTACGCGAACCTGTGCTTCCTGCCCCCTCGCGACGAGCGGGCCCTGCGACAGGGCCGGGCCGTCGCCTACGACAACCTCGCCGTCATGACCCCGCTGGACGTGACCGTCGACCTGGACGCGGTGGGACCGCTCGACGTCGACCGGGCCCGCCAGGCCCTCGACGCGCTCGACCAGTCGCGGGCGGGCCGACGACTGGCCCAGCACCTGGACCTGGCCGAGCGCAACGCCGTCCTGCCACCGGCCTGGGAGCCACCGCGGGAGCCGCCGCCACCCGACGTCCTCGAGGAGTGGGACGATCTCGAGGCGGCCAACCCTGTGGCGACCGACCCCGAGGCGGCCGAACCCGAGGCGGCGGACCCCGACACGGATCTGCACCCGGACGACGCCATCCCCGTGGGGCCGGCGCCGGTCGACCTCGGCCGGCTCGTGCCCCAGCACGGCGAGCAGCCACAACTGTTCTGACCCCCGACGGACCACCCGCCACGGACCCCGAGGCCAGCATGACCACCGGCCCCCGCCACCACGTGTCCAGTGGCTCGACCTTCGAGGAGCAGGTCGGCTACAGCCGGGCGGTCTACGACGACGACACGGTCTGGGTGGCCGGCACCACCGGGTTCGACTACGCAACGATGACGATCGCCGACGACGTCGTCGACCAGTGCCGCACGACCCTCGACAACGTCGCACAGGCGCTCGCTCCCGCCGGAGCCGGCCTCGACGACGTCGTCCGGGTCCGCTACCTGCTGGTCGACGCCGACGACTTCCCACCCTGCTGGCCGGTCCTGCGCGAGGCCTTCGCGGTCGCACGGCCGGCAGCCACGATGCTGGTCGTCGCGGGACTTGCCGACCCGCGGATGCGCATCGAGATCGAGGCGACGGCCCGCCGGCCACGCCCAGGTGCGGCGTGACCGGGACCCCGGTGCGGCACCGCACCCTCGAGGTCGACGGACCACTCGACCTGCGTCGGACGCTGGCCGCCCTGCGGGTCGGCCACCGCGACCCGACCATGCGGCTGGACGACCGCACGCTGGTGCGGGCCACGTGGACCCCCCAGGGCCCGGCCACCCTGCGCGTCGACCTGGATGCGGCGACGGGCCGACTCGACGCGGTCGCGGCAGGCCCGGGGGCGGACCACGCCCTGGAGCACGTCCCGGACCTGCTGGGACTGCACGACGACCGCCGCGGCTTCGCGCCCGACCGCCACGAGGTGGTGGCCCGCTACGACCGCCGCCTCCCCGGATTCCGCATCGGTCGCACGCTGCAGGTGGTCGACGTGCTCGCCCCCACGATCCTGGCCCAGAAGGTGACGGGAGGCGAGGCCGTCGAGTCGTTCCAGCACCTGGTCCGCGTGGCCGACCACCCCGCGCCGGGCGGGCCCGACCTGCCGGACGACCTGCTCCTGCCCCCACCGGCCGAGTGGTGGGGTCACACGCCGACCTGGCAGTACACCGCGGCTGGCGTGGACGGCACGCGCGCCCGCACGCTCATCGAGGCCCACCGGCGCATCGACCGGCTGGAGGAGGCGATCGCCATGACGCCGGCCGACGCCCGGGTCCGCCTGACCGCGATCCGTGGCATCGGTGCCTGGACCGCGGCGATCGTGGAGCGGCTGGCCCGCGGTGACCCGGACGCGATCGAGGTCGGGGACTTCCACCTGCCCAACACCGTCGCGTGGAACCTGGCACGGGAACCCCGCGCCGACGACGAGCGGATGCTCGCCCTGCTCGCCCCGTTCGCGGGCCACCGGGGCCGGGTGGCGCGGCTGTGCGAGTTGGCCGGGTCGTTCGCCCCCAAGCGTGGCCCGCGTCACCAGGTCCGCAGCTTCGGGGCCCGTCGACGACGGTGAGGACGACTCAGTCGTCGGGGCAGACCCGCTGCCAGCCACCGTCCTGCAGGTACGGGCCGGGGTCGTCGACCGTCGCGGGCACCGCCGTCGTGGTCTCGGTCGGCGCCGGGGCGTCCGACGACTCCGGAGCCGGGCTCGCATCCGCAGCGCCGGTGCCTTCCTCCGCCGGCACCTCCACGGTCACCTCGCGGACGCGTCGGCACCCGTCCAGGGCGTCGGTCAGGACCAGCGCGAGCTCGTCGGCCAGCACCGAGGCCAGGTAGCGGATCCCCGTGTCCACGTCGTTGACGATCATCGCGAAGTGGTAGCGGGCGTCGTCGGTCCCGACCACGTGGCCGACCAGCGCCCGGACGTCGGCCAGGGTGCCGGTCTTGCCGTAGAGGCGGCCCTGGGCCGACGTGCCCAGCAGGCGGTTCTGCAGCGTGCCGGACTCGCCACCCACGGCGAGCATCGAGGACCAGGTGTCGCCGAACGCGGTGGTCAGGCCGACGTCGGTCAGGACGAGTTGGGTCGGGGTGACGCGGTTGTTGCGGGACAACCCGGAGCCGTCCGCCACGACCAGGCCACCCGTGTCCACGCCCAGGCCGTCGAGTGCCTCGCGGACACGGCCGTCGGCCGCCGACCACGAGCCGTCCCCGGTCTCCCGCAGGGCGGCCGTGCGCACCAGGGTGTCGGCCATGTGGTTGTCCGACTCGCGCAGCATGAAGCCCAGCACCTCGGTCATCGGCGGCGACTTCACCCGGCCGAGCGGGACCATGCCCGCACTCGGCCCCAGGGATCGCCGGGCGTAGCGATCGATCGTCACGCCGCGGTCGGCGAGCGCCTCGGCGAGCGCCACCGTCGCGCCCAGGGCGGGATCGGCGTCGTGGCCCATGACCACCCGCGGCGGGCTGGACGACTCGTCGACCAGGACGTCCCGGCCGGTGTCGACCGACAGGGACGCCAGCCGATGGGCGTCGAAGTCGGCGAAGTAGCGCTCCGGCCACCCTGCGGCCGTCTGCGAGGGACCGAAGCGTGACCCGTCCCCCACCAGGTCGCCGGTGATCCGGGTGATCCCGGCAGCCACGATCGTGTCGGCCAGGCCCTCGATCTCCGTGGACGGCCGGGACGGGTAGATCCACCGTCGGTAGTCGTCGGTGGTCAGGGTCGGGTCGCCACTGCCCACCACCACCACGTCGCCGTCGACCACCCCGTCGCCGTCCACCGGCGCGGTCGCGGCCGCCCCGGTGTGCACGACCCCGGTGGGCCCGAACTCGTCGAGCACGCTGGCCGCGGTCAGCACCTTCATCGTCGAGGCCGGCATCAGCGCCCGGTCGGGCCCGGCCGACCAGATGCGCTCGCCCTGGTCGTCGGTGACCACGACGGACACCGTGGACGAGCCCGTCAGGTCCCCGAACCGCGCCATGACGGCGTCGAGCCGGGCAGGCAGGTCGGTCGCCGGATCGGCGGCCGTCGCATCCTTGGGTGGGGCGTCGGTCCCCGGCGGCGACGGGGTGGCGTCCACGGGCTGGGCCGCCGTCGCCGCGGGCTGGCCGAGCACGAGCGCGAGCACCAGCATCCCGGCCAGCGCGGTCGCCAGCCGTCCCGGCCCGGCGCCGACCCGGGCATGCATCACCGTCGACCTCACCGGGAGACCTCGACGCTGTCGAGGAGTCCACGCAACTGGAAGCCCCGCGAGGGGTGACGCAACTTGGTCAAGGTCTTCTTCTCGATCTGGCGGATGCGCTCCCGAGTCAACCCGAACTGCGAGCCGATGTCCTCCAGCGTGTGCTCCTCACCATCCATCAGCCCGTAGCGCAGCATCAGGACGGTGCGCTCGCGGTCGGTCAGCGCGGACAGCGCGCGCTGGACCTCGTGGCGGGCCATCGTGGCCGTGGCACTGACCGCCGGGTCCAGCGCGTCGTCGTCGGCGACCAGTTCCCCCATGGTCGCGTCGCCGTCCTCGCCGATGGGCTTGTCCAGGGACGCGACGTCCTGGGCCGCGATCTTGACCTCACGGAGCCGATCGACGGTCAGGCCCAGCTCGTCGGCGATCTCCTCCTCCGTGGGATCACGGCCGAGCACCTGCAACAGGGCGAACTCGGCGTAGCGGATCTTGCCCATGAGCTCGTGGACGTGGACCGGGAGTCGCACCGTCCGGCCGGTGTTGGCCAGGCCCCGCTGCAGCGCCTGGCGGATCCACCACGTGGCGTAGGTCGAGAACTTGTAGCCCTTGGTGTGGTCGAACTTCTCGACCCCCCGGATCAGTCCGAGGTTGCCCTCCTGGATCAGCGCCAGGAGGTCCACGCCGCGACCACGGAACTTGCGGGCGACCGACACGACCAGCCGCAGGTTGGCGCGGATCATGTGGTCCTTCGCGCGCCGCCCCTGGCGCATGATCAGGCGCAGCTGGGCCCGTTCACGGGCGTTGAGGTCCTGGCGTGCACCCAGCACCCGGGCGGCGTGCAGGCCGGCCTGGTACCGCTTGGCGAGGTCGACCTCCTCCTCGGCGGTCAACAGCTCGGTGCGACCGATCTCGTTGAGGTACTGGCGCACCGAGTCGGCCGACGCCGACAGCGGGTTGACCTCCGGGCGCTCGGAGTCCTCGACGAGGTCGTCGATGACCTGCATCCCCAGGTCCCGGGCACGCTGCGCGGTGTCCTCGACCCAGTCGTCGGGGTGCAGCAGCGGGTCGTGGAGCTCGGTGAGCTCCGACAGGAGCATGTAGCCACGACTGGCCGCGCGCTCGAACAGCTCCGAGAGGAGCGTTGCCTGGTCGTGGTCAACCACCCATGGGCCGCCCTGCCATGCGGCCCGGGATCCGTGCACCGGCCGGGGGCCGCGCCCGCCCGGCTGGCGCCAGCGTACGGTCGCACCGGGACGGTGTCAGAGCGCCCGTCGGACGCCGGGCCGTGGGAGGCCGGGACCACACCGGCAGCGCGGGGCGTTCAGTCCGACGACTGGTCGACATCCACCTCGTCGCCCGCCGGGGCACCGTCGAGCGACTCGCTGGCCACGACGACGGCGGGCAGCTCACCGGTCGACAGCGGGTCCTGCTCGGCCGCGGAGGCCACCGCCGCGGCGACGTCGGACGGACGCTGGCTGCCCTCCACCGCCCCGTCGCTGGTCGGGATCACCAGGACCCGGATGTCGGGTGCGGCCTGCCCGGTCACGTCCTCGACGATCGACGACGCCGATCCCCGACGCGGGAACGGCTCGCCCAGCACGATCAGGTCGGCGCCCACTCGGCGGGCCGTCGACACGATCGTGTCGGCCACGCTGGCTCCGGTCGCGGTCACGTGGTCGAAGGGCACGTCACGCGCCGCCGCGACCAGGCTGACGAACCGCAGTGCCGGTGGGATCGGTCCGTCCACGGGCTGGTCGGGGCCGACGACGTGCAGGCCGGTCAGCGCGGCACCCGTGGAGGCGGCCAGGTCGACGATCTGGGGGGCCTTGCGCCGCGCCATGCCGGGGTTGGACAGCGGGACCAGGATGCTGTTGACGATCTGCTGTGCCCCGGGCTCGCCGCCGTCCTCGTCCGTCGACGAGTCCCCGACGGTGTCCAGGGCACGTCCGACGGCGATCGGCCCCGCGAGTTCGAACACGACCACCGACCCCAGCACGATGGCCGAGACCTGCGACCCGAAGGCGTCGAGGCCGGCCTCCGTCGCCCGCTCCAGCGTGAAGGCCGCCAGCCCGATGGCCATGCCGGCGAACGGGGACAGGGCCGCACCGATCCAGGGTCCCCAGCCGGCCCGCCGGCCGGACCGGGTCAGCTCGGCCCCGACCCAGCCGCCGCCGACCTTGCCGATGGTGCGGGCGAGCACGTAGACCAGGCCCGGGATCCCGACCGTGGCCAGTTCCTCGAGGTGGATGCCGGCCCCGGCCACCACGAAGAAGATCAGGAAGATCGGTGCCTCGAGCGTCTTGATGGCCCCGAACAGCGGCCGGGTGTCCCGCGGGTCGTTGGCCACCACCGCGCCCATGATCAGCGTGGAGATCACGACCGGGGCGCCGACGGCCCGCGAGACCGCCACGACCGCGATCAGCGTGACGAAGACGAACAGCAGGCGCTCACCCGAGCGGTGCAGCGTGGCCATCAGCCACCGCATCGCGTAGGCGCCGACCAGCCCGATGACGGCCGAGAACACGATCAGCTGCACGAACGCCAGCACGCCCTGGCTGACCCCCGGGGAGGACGCCGTCAGGATGATCGGCAGTCCCAGGCCGTACAGCAACGCGGACACCAGGTTGTTCAACGCCGTGAGCGACAGCATGTGGTCGGTGAAGCGACCTCGGGCGTTCTTCGTCGCGATCACCGCGACGAGGGTGGTGGGCGAGGTCGACACGGCGATCGCGGCCAGCAGGTAGGCCGCACCGGGCCCGAGTCCGACGAAGGTCAGGCCGAGGAACACCAGCCCGAACACGGCCGCGTTCTCGAGCAGGGCGATCGGGGTCAGGGTGGAGCGCAGGCGTCGCAGGACCGGCAGTTCGAGTCGCTCACCGATCGCGAAGACGATCGCACCCAGCGCGACCGAGATGACCGGGTCCAGGGCCGACAGGGTCTGGGCCGTGACGAGGTTCAGCACGTCCGGCCCGACCAACACGCCGATGGCCAGGAAGACGATCACCTCCGACACCCAGCGCTGCGTCACGTGGCCGACCAGGAAGGCGACCACCCCCAGGCCGGCGATCAGCATCAGGCCGCGCTCGTTGGCGAGCCCACTGCTGGCAGTGGACGCCTCGGTGGCCAGCCACGGGCCGACGGCTGAGGCGGCCGCTGCGAACGAGGTCATCGGCATCGAGGCTCCTGGGTGGGACCGGGGACGAGATCACGGCCGCGACGGGTGGCAGCAGCCGCGGCCGGGGGCGGCAACGGGGCAGGACGTCGGCCGGTGGTGGACGATGAGGTTAGGTGACCGGCTCGTGGGATGTCGTGACCGGTCACGTCGACGGGCCCAGCTCGGAGGTGCCGGACGACGCCGCGGGCGGCTGCGTCCGGGTCGTTGCGGCCGCGTCGGGCCCCGTGCCCGGCAGCTCGCCGCGGTGGCCACGGTCGCGCCGGCTGCGCTCGACCTCGAGGTCGTCCCGCCTGCTGGCCAGGACCGCCGCGAGGGCCGTGGTGATGGGGACCGCGGCGACCAGGCCGAGCGAGCCGACCAGGGTCTTGACCAGCTCGGTGGCGACGAGTTCGGACGTGGCGATCTCGGCGATCTGGCGTCCGGAGGTCGAGAACAGCACCAGCAGCGTGAGCGACGCACCGGCATAGGCCAGGAAGAGCGTGTTGACCGTCGAGGCGATGTGGTCGCGCCCCACCGACATCGCCGAGCGGAACAGGTCCCACGGTCCCTGGCGTGGATCGGTGTCGTGGAGGGCCCACACCGTGGCCGCCTGGGCCACGGTGACGTCGTCGAGGACGCCCAGCGCGGCGATGATCAGCCCCGCCAGCACGAGACCGGCGACGTCGAGTCCCTCGACCACCACGCGGGCGAACCGTGCCTCCTCGGAGGCGAACCCCGAGATCGCGGCCCAGTCCACGAACACCACGCCCAGGGCCACGGTGATCCCCAGGGCGATCGTGGTGCCGATGACCGCGGCGGTGGTCCGTGGTGACACGCCGTGGGTGAGGTAGAGGGTGGTGAGCATCACGGCGACCGCACCGACCAGCGCCACCAGCGCCGGTGGCTGCCCGGCAAGGATCCCGGGGACGATGAAGCGGGTCACCAGCAGCAGGCTCAGCCCGAGTCCCAGCAGTGACCGCACGCCATGCCATCGGCCGACCAGCAGCACGACGCCGACGAACAGGGCGACGAGCCAGGCCAGCGGTGACGAGCGCTGGAAGTCGGCGATGTAGAGCGTCTCGTCGGCCTCGCCGGCACGAGCCACCAGGACCTCGTCGCCCACCGACAGGTCGGGCATCCCCTCCAACTGGGTGTCGACGACCTCGGTCCGCCCGGCCAGGTCACCCCCGGTCACCTCGAACCCCACGGTGGCCTGTGCGCCGCCCATGTCGTCCTCGGGCAGTGGCTCGACGGAGGTGATCGTGGCCGGCAGCAGCGGTGCGGGAGCGGGCCGGTCGTCGACCACCGCCGGTGGCCACAGCACGACCAGCCCCACGACCGTGGCGACGACGATGACACCCACCGCCACCGCCAGGACCGGAATACGTCGTGGTGGTCGTTCCAACGCCACGGCGAACTGACCTCGTCTCGGCGAATGGGTGCGGGCGCCCGTCGAGCGCGGCGAACTGAGCCTTCTCCGGAGCCGGGCTGGCCGTTGCGAGCGAAGCGAGCAACTCCAACCTGACGCGAAGGTAGGCGCTCTACGAAGCCGGGCTGGAGTTTGCCGTTCTTGCAAACTCCAACCTGACGCGAAGCGTTACGCGGCGATCGCCTTCTCGAGCACGCTCAGCAGGCCCGACAGGTGGTGGGCACGGGACGGGTGGCGCAGCTTCGACAACGCGCGATTCTGCATCTGGCGGATGCGCTCGCGGGTCAGCCCGAAGTGCTGGCCGACCTCCTCGAGGGTGCGTGGTTCCTGGCCGTCCAGGCCGAAGCGCAGGATGAGGATGACGCGCTCGCGCTCGTCGAGCTCGCCCAGGGCGGCCTCGATCTGCGCGACGGCGTCCTCCTTCTGGGCCGACTCGGCCGGGTCGGAGCCACCCTCGTCGGCGATCAGGTCGCCCATGGTGGCGTCGCCGTCCTCGCCGATCGGCTTGTCCAGCGACACGAGGTCCTGCATCGCGTCACGGACCTCGCGGACCCGCTCGGCGGTCAGGCCGACCTCGTCGGCGACCTCTTCGTCGGTCGGGTCGGCGCCCTTGCGCTGGCGGATCCGCGTCTCGGCCGAGCGCAGCTTGCCGTACAGCTCCCAGACGTGGGCCGGGACCCGGATCGTGCGCGCCTTGGACGCGACTCCACGCTGCAGCGCCTGCCGGATCCACCACACGGCGTAGGTCGAGAACTTGTAGCCCTTGGTGTGGTCGAACTTCTCGACCGCCCGGAGCAGGCCGAGGTTGCCCTCCTGGATGAGCTCGATGAAGTCGAGGTCACGACCGGAGAACTTGCGGGCCTGCGGGACCACCAGGCGGAGGTTGGCCTGGACCATGCGCTCCTTGGCACGACGGCCGTCGGAGGAGATCCGTCGCAGCAGGCGCTTGCGTGCCGCGTCCATGTCCTCGTCGGCGGTCATCATGGCCTCGGCGGCGAGGTGGGCCTGGTAGCGCTTCGCCAGGTCGGCCTCGTCCTCCTTGGTCAGCAGTGCGTGCTTGCCGGCGTCGTTGAGGTACTGACGGACCAGGTCGGTGGTGAGGTGGCCCGTGTCGTACTCCACGCCCTCGGGGGCGTCGTCGGCGACGTCGTCGATGACCTCCAGGCCGGCCTGGCGCACCCGGCCGAGCGAGTCCTCGATGAAGTCCTGCAGGGCCGGGTCGGGCTGCTCGATCTCGTTGATCTCGCTCAACAGCACGAAGCCGCGCTCCTGGGAACGCTCGATCAACTCCTCGACAGCGACTTCGGCAATCGGCAGGTCGACACTGCTCATGGCTTCTCCTCTCGCCCCGCACGGCTGGTGGCCGGGGTCGGGCCAGCCCCGGTCACGGCGGACTCGCGTCCGCAGCGGTGGTCCGCCGGGCTGGCGACAGCTCGACGGGGACGTCCGGGACGGGCCCGGTCGGCCCTCCATGGTCGCACATCGTGGTGCGAAACCGAAATCGCCACCACTGTCGACGGGGCCGTCGACACCGGCAAGCTGCTCCGGACGCACGATGGGACGAACACGTGGGGATCGTCGGGCGGGCAGGCTGCGAGCCCGTTGTGGACCGGCCACCTCGGGGCAGGGTGACCGCGGTCGACGAGGATAACGGGGCACGGGACCCTCGTTGTTCCCGAGCCTGCCCGATCGGGCCACGTGGGTCAGCCCGCGGAGCCCTCGGGCGACGTCGCCACGACCTCGACCTTGAGCCCGTCGGGGTCCTCGAAGAACACCGCGTAGTGGTCCGCGCCGCCGGCATGGGGGTAGCGGTCGTCGTAGAGCAGCCGGACCTCGCGTTCTGCCAGGTCGTGACGCAGGTCGTCGACCAGCTCGGGGCTGGTGAGGGCGAAGGCGAGGTGGTTGAGCCCGGCAGCCCGCCGATCCAGGCGGCGACTGTCGTCGGGTGCCTCGACGAACACCAGGTAGGTCGACGGCGTGCGGAACGAGATCCCGTCGTCCCACTCCTGGAACGGCTCGTAGCCGAACCTCCCCAGCAGCCAGCCCCAGAACCGCGCGGACCGCTCGAGGTCCGACACGTACAGCTCCAGGTGGTGGATCGCCCCGGGGGCGGCCGCCGGGGTGGTCACCGACGGGCCCGAGGCAGGGCCGGGTTCGGCTGGGGGCACGACAGCGTCTTTCGCGACGGGTGGGCCGCCACGGTAGGCAGCCGGCGGCCCGGCTGTCGACGCCGACCGGTGGTCGTCACTCGAGCCGTCGCCCCTGCGCACGCGCCCGTCCACCACGTCCACCCCCTCGGACCGCAGGCGGGCCGACTGGCGATCCACCAGGTGGTCGGCCAGGCGCCCGGACGCCGACACCACCCGCCACCACGGCAGGTCCGCTCCGGTGTCGCGCAGGGCCTGGCCGACCGCCCGGGCAGCCCCGGGGTGACCGATCTCGCGGGCCACGTCCCCATAGGTGACGACCGTGCCCGGAGGCAGTCCGGCGACCAGGTGCCGGACCCGCCGGCGGAAGGCCGTCACCGACCGGGGGCGACCACGTCGGGCGCCGGCTCACCGGTTGCCGGCTCGTCGGGCGTGGCCTCGGCCTGGCGGGGCGAGGGCCCGGCCGCGTCGGCCCGACCGGACGACGCCCCGTCGAGGGCGGGCCGCGCGGACCTCCCACCGGCATCGTCGGGCCGCGAGCCACCGGGGTAGGCGATCCGCGGGTGGTAGATCCCCTCCAGCGCGGCCACGACCGATTCCTGGACCTGGCGCAGTTCGTCGAAGGTCAGTGCGGACTGGTCGAACTGTCCGTCGTCGACCCGCGCCCGGACGAGCCCGTCGACGGTCTCCTCGATCGCGGCCCGCGACAGGGTCCCCTCCTTCATCGCCATCGACCGGGTCGCGGCCTCGCTGCAGTCGGCGATCACCAGGACCGCGGCCTCCTTGGAGCGGGGCTTTGAGCCCTTGTAGCGGAAGGTGTCCTCGTCGACGTCGTCGGCGTGCCCGGCCGCCTCCACCGCCTTGTTGTAGAAGTAGCTGACCACCATCGTGCCGTGGTGGGAGCCGATCGCGGCCACGACCTCCGGCGGCAGCTTGTACTCGGTCGCCATGCGGACACCGTCGATGACGTGGTCCATGATGATGACCGCCGAGACCTCGGGCTCGAGCTCGTCGTGCGGGTTGGGGATCCCGTACTGGTTCTCGATGAAGAAGTGGGGCCGGCGGATCTTGCCGATGTCGTGGTAGAGCGCCGCGACCGAGCCGAGCAGCGGGTCGGCGCCGATCTCGCGACAGGCCCGCTCGGTCAGCGAGGCGACCATCACGGAGTGGTTGTAGGAGCCGATCGCCTTGGTCTCGAGCTCGCGCAGCAACGGGTGGTTGCGGTCGGCGAGGTCGAGCAGGGCCGTGACGGTCGGCAGGCGGAACAGGGTCTCGAGGAACGGCAGCACGCCCTGGACCAGCAGGGCGATCAGCAGCCCGTTGAGGGCCGCCGCACCCACTGCCTCCCAGAACTCGGCCCGGGGACCGAACACCAGGATCGAGATGGCTGCCAGCACCGGCATGGCCAGGCCGGCCCGGAACGTCGCCGACCGCAGGTCGGACCGGGACTGCAACCCGATCGACAGCGGCACGGACAGCAGGACGGCCCCCGCCGTGAACACCGCCACGCCGTTGGACAGCGGGGCGGACAGGGTGACCAGGGCGACCGCGGGCAGCATCGAGGCGATGGCGACGACGGGATGGATCAGCAGCGACACCAGCATCGCCAGTGCCCCGACCGGAACCAGGTACCACCACGCGACCTGCCCGGGCTCGGCGAACAGGCTCACGCCGGTGACGAGCGCCGCGTAGCCCGCGATGATCGAGGCCAGCAGGACGATCTTGCGGGACGAGTTCCACACCCGCGGTTGCATGCGCCACAGGTACACGCCGGTCACGACCAGCACGAGGGCCATCGCCCCCAGGGAGCGCAGGAACCGGGCCCACGCCGACGAGCCCTCCAGCCCGGACTCCTGGAGCGCCTGGGCGGCGAGCGGGGTCACGATCCGGCCCTCGGTCACGATCGGGTCCCCCGGGCCGAACGTCTCCGAGACGGGCTCGACCTCGGCCTCGGCCTCGTCACGGGCGGTCGCCGTGGCCTCGGCGTCGACCACCATTGTGGGCTGGACCATCGCTTCGAGCACCGGTGTCACGATCTCGGTCCCGGCCCCCTCGGGCAGGTCGCGCAGTGGGAGCTCGACCGCCAGCAGGTCGTCGAGGGTGGCGTCGACGTTCTCCTCGACCACGTCCTCGCGCACGAAGAACTGGGCGATGCCGACGGTCTCCTGTCGCACGCGCAGCAGCTCCTCGTCGTCGAGGGCGACGAGGGCGTCGAGGGTGGCCATCGGCAGCTCGGGGTACTGCGCCTCGAGGATCGCCACCTGTTCCTCCGCTGGCGGCGGCTCGGCCTCGGCCGCGCCATCCGCGCCGGGGGCCGCGCTGGGGGCCGCCGTCGGACCGACCGGCTCGCGCGCGGCGACGACGGCGCTGAACAGCCCACGGACATCGTCGACGATGGCCGACCGGGCCGCCTCGAGCGGCACGATGATCGGGTCCACGCCCTCCCGCGCACGGTCCTGGGCCAGCGTGGTCGCCTCCTCGTCGACGACCGTGATGACGTCGTCGGCCAGGATGGTCCGCGGTGCCGGCTCGCCGACGGTCGCCGTGGTGGCGTCGTCGAGCGCGCCGATGGTCAGCAGGGCGGGCACCACCAGGAGCAGGATCGCCGCCGCGAGACCGCGGAACACCCACGGTGACGTCCAGACCCGGGAGGACTGCCCGGGATCCTGCTGCACGGACACGGTGGTGACCTCGTCGACGACGGTGGGGGAACTCGCGTGCGCCTGCCCGACGATGGTAGGTCCCGGGGGTCCGGGGCGCACCGGGCTCGCCACTGGCCCGGCAGTAGTCTGACGCCGTCGACGATGCCCACGATGTCCGACGACACCAGGACCCGCATGGACGCCGCTCGCACCGACGCCGTCCGACCGGGGGTGTGGGTGGACTTCGACCGTGCCGAGTGGGCGCGTCTTCGTGCGGCCACACCGCTGACACTCGACGACGACGACCTCGACGAGCTGCGCGGCCTCAACACCGCCCTGGACCTCGACGAGGTCACCGACATCTACCTGCCGCTCAGCCGCCTGCTCAACCTGTACGTCGCCGCCACCCAGAACCTGCACCGGGTCGCTGACGTGTTCCTGGGCGGACCGGCCGACAAGGTCCCGTTCGTCATCGGGATCGCCGGCTCGGTCGCCGTCGGCAAGTCCACCACGGCGCGCGTGCTGCAGGCGCTGCTCAGCCGGTGGCCGGACCACCCGCGGGTGGAGCTGGTCACGACCGACGGCTTCCTCAAGCCCAACCGGCAGCTGCAGGCCGAGGGGTTGATGGACCGCAAGGGCTTCCCCGAGTCCTACGACCAGCGCCGCCTGGTGGACTTCGTGGCGGCGGTCAAGTCCGGCGAGGACGACGTGGACGTGCCGGTCTACTCCCACCTCACCTACGACATCCAACCCGACGCCGACGAGACCCTGCGTCGACCCGACATCCTGATCCTGGAGGGCCTCAACGTGCTGCAGACGGGCATGGGGTCGTCCCGCGCGTTCGTGTCGGACTTCTTCGACGTGTCGATCTACGTCGACGCCGATCCCGACGACATCCGGCGCTGGTACCGGGACCGCTTCCTGACCCTGCGGCGGACCGCCTTCGCGGATCCCCGCTCGTACTTCCGTCGCTACGCCGACCTGGACGAGGACGAGGCCCGGCGGGTCTCCAACGACATCTGGGACCGGATCAACGGCCCCAACCTCGAGCTCAACATCGCGCCGACCCGGACCCGCGCCGACGTCATCCTCACCAAGGGTCCCGACCACGGCGTCGACCGGGTCCAGCTCAGGAAAATATGATGGCGGCCGCGGAGGCCGACGCGGGGTCGGCCGACGCGGCGCACCGCGCCGTCCCGGCGGCGCCCGTTCCCAGCCCCTCCAGGAGCTCCGATGACCCCGACCGAGTCGACCTACGACGCCGTGCTGCTGACCTCGTTCGGGGGGCCCGAGGGCCACGACGAGGTGATGCCGTTCCTGCGCAACGTGGTCGCGGGCCGCGACGTGCCGGACGATCGGCTCGCCGAGGTCGCCGAGCACTACCACGCCAACGACGGGCGCAGCCCGATCAACGACCAGAACCGGGCACTGGTGGCGGCCCTGGAGGACGAGTTCGCCGACCGCGGGATCGACCTGCCGATCCTGTTCGGCAACCGCAACTGGCACCCGCTGCTGGCCGACACGCTCCGGGACGCCGACGCCGCCGGCCAGCACCGACTGCTCGCCCTGGTCACCAGCGCCTACTCGTCGTACTCCGGCTGCCGGCAGTACCGCGAGGACCTGGCCGCGGCGCGTGACGAGGCCGGGGTCGACGTCGCCATCGACAAGGTGCGGGTGTACTTCAACCACCCCGGGTTCGTGTCGGCCCAGGCCGACCGGGTGCGCACGTCCCTGGCCGAGCTCGACCCGGACCTGCGAACCGACGCCCGCCTGGTCTTCGTCACCCACTCGATCCCCCTGACGATGGCGCGCCACGCGTCCTACGTCGCCCAGCACCAGGAGGCCTGTCGCCTCGTGGTCGAAGTGCTGGCAGACGACGACGAGGTCGACTGGCGCGGTGGCTGGGACCTGGTGTTCTGCTCGCGGTCCGGCCCGCCACAGGTCCCGTGGCTCGAACCCGACGTCAACGACCACCTCGCCGCCCTGGCCGCGGCCGACACCCCGGCGGTGGTCGTCGTGCCGGTCGGGTTCGTGTCGGACCACATGGAAGTGATCCACGACCTCGACGTCGAGGCGGCCGAGACTGCCGACGACCTCGACCTGGTGATGGAGCGGGCCGGGACCGTCGGCACCCACCCCGACTTCGTCGCCGGGCTGGCCGACCTGGTGGCGGAGCGCACCACCGGTGGGCCACGCGACAGCCTGGGCACGATGGGTCCCTGGCACGACGCCTGCCCGCTGGACTGCTGCCGCATCCCCGACCGGGAGTACCCGTCGGCGGTGGCCGACGCTCCCCCGACCAGACGACCGACGGGCTGACCGCGACCCCGGCCGTTCGCCGGCGAGGACCCCGACGATGGTCCGTGCTGGTTCCGGGCAGCCGCCATCGACGTGTGCGACCCTGCGCCCATGGACACGCGTGCGACCGACGATCGTGCCGACCTGGGGAGCGAGCCCGATTGGGGCCCGCCCATGGCCGGCGGTGGCACCCGTGGGTCGACGCCCCCCCGGCGCGGCCGGGGCCGGCGGACGCTCCGCCGGATCGGGACGGTGCTCCTGGTCGTGCTGCTGGTCGTGGTGGCCTGGGGCGCGGCACTGGCCTGGCACCTCGACTCGTCGATCCAGCGGGTCGAGGTCAGCGGCCTGACACCGCGGGACGGCGCGCGGGTCAACCTGCTCGTCGTCGGGTCGGACTCCCGCGCCGACCTCAGCGACGAGGAACGCAACCAGCTGACCACCGGCGACGCCGAGGGGGAGCGCACCGACTCGATCATGGTCCTGTCGGTGCGTGGCAGCGAGGCCAGCCTGACCGCCTTCCCCCGTGACCTGTGGGTGACCCGCTGTGACGGCAGCGAGGGCCGGATCAACGCCGCCCTCGGGATCGACGGCCCCGGGTGCCTGGTCGACACGATCGAGGGCCTGAGCGACGTCCCGATCCACAACTGGGCCGAGGTCGACTTCGGTGGTTTCCGCGAGCTGGTCGACGCCGTCGGGGGGGTCGAGATCTGTGTCGACACGGACCTCGTGGACCCGCTGGCCGGGCTCGACCTGGCGGCCGGCTGCCAGGTCCTGGACGGCACCCAGGCCCTGGGCTACGTCCGCACCCGCAAGCTCGACAACGACCTCGAGCGCATCAAGCGCCAGCAGGAGTTCCTCGGGGCACTGGCCCGACGCCTCGCCACGCCACGCACCGTCCTGGACCCCGTCCGCGCCTGGCAGACCACCGGTGCCGTGGGCGCCGCCCTGCGGGCGGATCCCGGACTCGGGCTGGTGGAGTTCGCCCGGCTGGGATGGGGTGGACGTTCCATGGCGGCGGGCGAGGTCACGACCAACACGGTCCCCGGCACGCCGACCACGATCAACGGCGCAGCCGTGCTCGAGCCGGACCTGGTCGCGGCCGAGGAACTGTTCGCACCGCTGCGGACCGACGCGGCACCGGTCGGGGATGCCTCGGCGAGGCCGACCGTGGCCATGCCCGACCGCAGCGCCATCGAGGTCACGGTCCTCAACGCCGGCGACGTGCCCGGACTGGCCGGGACGACGGCCGACGCCCTGTCGGTGCTGGGCTACGACGTGGTCGAGGTGGGCGACACCTCCGACGTCGCCACGACCACGATCGTCGCGGGTCCGGACGGCGAGGGTGCGGCCCGGCGGGTCGCCGCCGACCTGCCCGTCGACCCGACCATGGACACCGGTGGCAGCTTCGACGGTCGGACCGTGACCGGCGACGCCGTCGTGCTGGTCCTCGGTGGTGACCTCGGGGCGGACGACCTCCCGGCGGAGTGAACACGTTTCGTTGCACCTCGGATCACGACATGACGACCGAGGTGGGACGGTCGGCGCAGCAGCGTCCGGTACGATCCTGCTCGTTGGCCCGCTGACCCGGACACGACCACGCCCAGCACGGCGACGTGGGCGCCGGGCCGGGCGGTTGGCCGGCCTCGACGGCCCGAAGACCGTCCGAGTCGCTGCCCTGACCGGATCTCGACGTGCACGACGAAACCCCTTCCGAACCGGCGTCCCGCGACACCGGTGACTCCGGCCCCCGGCCGCTGTTCGCGTCCCGGGCCGAGTCGTCCACGCGTGCCGACGGCGACGCGACGACGGCGACCGCCACGACGACCGAGGTGCCCGCCCACGACCCGGACGCGACCACCGCCATCCCGGTGACCGAGGGCCCGGACCGGGACCGTCCCGTCACCGAGACCTCCGCGACCACGCCCGCCGGCCCGACCGGACCCAGCGACTCCCGGCGTGGGATGCCGTCGTGGCTGCCGTGGGCCGCCATCCCGCTCGTCCTGCTGCTGATCGTCGGTGCCTGGATCGGCTGGCTGTTCGCCGACAGTTCCGGGACCGCGCTCCCCGGCGTGACGGTGGAGGGGTTCGACGCCTCCGGCATGGACGCCGCCGCGATCACCTCCAACCTCGACGAGATCGTCACCAACCGCCGCACCGCCCAGATCGTCGTGGAGGTCGGCGAGCCGCTCGACCAGCAGGCGACCTTCACCCTGGGGGCCGACGGCTACGAGGCCGACGTCCAGGGCACCGTGGACCAGGCGCTGTCCGCGGGACGCAACGGGCCGTTCGGCTCCGTCGCGTCCCACGTGCGGGCCGCGTTGGGCCAGCGGACGTGGACCATCCCACTGCAGGGCGAGTCCGTGGACGCCAACGTCGACACGTTCCTGGAGGACCTCGCGGCCGAGGTCGACCGGGAACCGACCGCCGGCGACGTCGCGATCGACCCCGACACGCTCGAGGTGACGGTCGAGGAACCGGTCGAGGGCTACCAGGCCGAGGTCGACGAGGTCCGGTCCCAGCTCGAGGAGCTCGCGGGCACGGGCGAGGACGCCTCGCTGACCCTGCCGGTGACCACGCTGCCGCCGGTCGTCGACCCGGCGAACGTCGAGGAGGTCGCCGAGCGCGCCCGCGGCGTGCTGTCCGAGGGCTACGTGCTGGTCAGCGGCGAGGACTCGATCACGGTCGACCCGTCGCAGGTCGTCGGGGTGCTGTCGATCGACCGGGGCGATGACGGGTACGCACTGTCGATCGACGCCGACGGCGTCGTCGGGTTGATCGAGGACCGGGGCGAGCGCTTCGAGGTCGCGCCGAAGTCGGCTGGCTACGAGGTCGAGGAGGTCGACCGGACCTTCGACGACAAGGGATCGGCCACCTTCGACCCCTCCCCCGCGAACGTGTCCGTCGTCGAGGGCAGCACCGGTCGCGCCTTCAACCCCGAGGTCGCCGCCGCACGCCTGGTCGAGCTGTTCGAGGCGGGCGAGCACCGCGGCGAGTTCGAACTGGACGTGGTGGAGCCCGACTTCACGACCGAGGAGGCCCAGGCCGGCAAGCCCGACGCCCTCCTGGGAACCTTCACGACCTACCACGACGCGGGTGGCGACCGGGTGTTCAACATCCACCTGCTGGCCGACATGATCGACGGCGAGGTGCTCCCTCCCGGGGACGACTTCTCGGTCAACCGTGACATCGGCGACCGCACCGAGGAGAAGGGCTTCCGGCCGGCCGGTGCGATCATCGACGGCGAGCTCGTCGAGACCGACATCGGCGGAGGCGTGTCGCAGCTGGCGACGACGTTCTACAACGCCGCGTTCTTCTCGGGGATCGAGCTGATCTCGTGGAAGCCGCACAGCTGGCCCATCAGCCGCTACCCGCTGGCCCGGGAGGCCACGTTCTCCTACGCCGCCGACCTCGACATCCACATCGCCAACGACACCCAGGGTGCGCTGGTGGTCAAGACCTCCTACACCGACTCGTCCATCACGGTGTCGATCTACGGCCAGGACGACGGCCGCGAGGTGACCGCCGAGATGGGTGAGCCGCGCGACTACACCGACTGGGACGTGGTCGAGCGCCCCAGCGACGAGGTCTGCCAGGGCCAGTCGCGCACCGTGCAGACCGGTGCCCAGGGCTTCTCGGTCGACTATCGACGGATCATCGAGGGTGGCACCAACCCCGGGACCCAGGACTTCAGCTGGGCCTACAGCCCCAAGGACACGATCATCGAGAACGGCACCAGGTCCTGCTGACCCGGGCTCCACGCCCGGGGATGCCGGCCCACGCCTGCCCATGACCGACCACCTCCCACCGCCGCCCCCACCGTCCGGCCGCCCGCCCGCGGCCGGACGGTGGGGGCGGCGGTGGGAGGTGGTCGGTCATGGGCAGGCGTGGGCC
>NZ_JAHOPH010000022.1:0-42887 GCF_019798055.1 Salsipaludibacter albus
CCCTGACCCCGACCCCCTGACCCAGGAGCACCGCATGAGCGCCGCCATCCACCCCTTCCCGGGTCGCGACCCCAACCGGGCTCCGCACCACGGCACCGAGGCGGATCTCCTGGCCGAACTCGCCGCGGCCGTCGGTGCTCCAGCCCGGGCCTCGGCCGCGCGCCGGCCCTCGACCGTGACGGCCCTGCCCCCGGTGGGTGCGGCCGGCTCCAACGACCTGGTCGTGGTCGGGTCGCCGGTGCGTGGCCGGCGGGCGCTGGTGGTCGTGGTGGCCACGCTGGTCCTGGCGATCGCCTTCGCCCTGCTGGCCGGGTTCGGTGGTGCCAGTGCCGACGGGGACGCGCCCGTGGCGGCGACCGTGACGCTCGAGGGCGGCGAGACCCTGTGGGGGATCGCCCAGGAGATCACGCCCGCCGACGACGACGTCCGCACCACGGTGGCCGCGATCATGGACCTCAACGACTTCACCTCGCCGACCCTGCCCGCGGGCACGATCGTGCGACTGCCCGAGATGGCGGGCTGAGGCGACCGTCGTGGATGGCTCGAACGAGCTATTTGCGCGTTCAGCGCACGGTTTCGTTGGTTTCTGACCCGTCGAGCAAACCGCCGACGTTCAGGCTGCGAATCACCTCATGAGCCCGGTGCCTTGCGCCGCCCCGTCAAGTCACCGGGCCTCCCTGGTCGATGCGCCGGCGACATCAGTCGCCGGCGCATCGCCGTGTGTCACTCCGTGACACATTCGAGTTTGCTCGCCGCGTGTTGCTTCGCAACACATGGAGTTTGCTCGCCTAGGGGCTCGCAAACGTCCACGGGCGCCTGCGGTGCATGCTGAATGTCGGAGGAAGTGACTCTGGGCGGCTGGGTTCAGGGTTTTGGGGGGGCGTCCTTGCGGAGCTCGGAGAGCTCGGACTCGAAGTCCTCGGGTCCCTGGAAGTTCTTGTAGACCGACGCGAACCGGACGTAGGCCACCGGGTCGAGGTCACGCAGCTCGCCCAGCACCGCCAGCCCGACCTGCTCGGACGTCACCTCGTTGCCGCCCTCCCGTCGCAGCCGCGCCTCGACGGCCACGGCGGCCGCCCGCAGGTCCTCGAGCGGGACCCGGTTCTTGGCCGCACGCGACATCCCCTCCAGCACGTTCTCGCGGGAGAACGTCGTCGTGGTGCCACTGCGCTTCACGACGACCAGCGGGGGCTGCTCGATCCGCTCGAAGGTGGTGAAGCGCCGTCCGCAGGTGCCGCACTCACGCCGGCGGCGGATCGCGGTGCCGTCGTCGGCGGGTCGCGAGTCGACGACGTGGTCGTCGTCGGCCGCACACACGGGACAGCGCACGACAGGGACCTTTCGGAGGAGAACCGGAATCCTGGCCCGGCACCGAGGCGAACGTACTCGGGGCAGGGTCAGATGAGGATGCCGCGGTCGCGCAGGCCGGTGACCTCGTCGGGGTCCATGCCGGCGTCGCCCAGCAGGTCGTCGACGGCCCTGACGTCGGACCGGGTGGTCGGGACGGCGCTCGGCGTGGCCGAGAACCGTGGCGCCGGGGCGGGCTGCATCCGCCCGTCCACCTCGACGTGGGTCTGGCGGGCGGCGAGGTGGGGGTGGGACGGCGCCTCGTCCAGGGTCAGGACGGGGGCGTAGCAGGCATCGGTCCCCGCCAGCAGGTCGTCCCACTCGGCCAGCGGTCGCGTGGCCACGACCGCTGCCAGCGCCTCCGACAGCTCCTCCCAGTGGCGTGGGTCGTCCCCGTCCTCGAAGCGCTCGTCGAGGTCGAGCAGGCGGACGAGTTCCGCCCGAAACCGTGGCTCGATCGGTCCGAGCGCGAGCCAGCGTCCGTCGGCGCAGCGGTAGGTGTCGTAGAACCACGCCCCGGAGTCGAGCAGGTTGGTGCCACGCTCCGGGCGCCGCAGCCCCGTGTCGGCCAGGTCACGGGCCATCGCCATCAGGCTGCTCGCGCCGTCCACCATCGCGGCGTCGACGACCTGCCCGGTGCCGGTGGCACGGGCGTGCAGGATCCCGGCCAGCATCCCGATGACCAGGTAGGTCGCGCCGCCCCCGAAGTCGCCGACCAGGTTCAGCGGCACGGTCGGTGGTGCCCCGCGTCGCCCGATCGCGTCCAGGGCGCCCGTCACGGCGACGTAGTCGATGTCGTGGCCGGCGGCCTGCGCCCACGGTCCCTCCTGGCCCCAGCCGGTCATCCGCCCGACGACCAGCGCCGGGTTGTCGGCCAGCAGGACATCGGGTCCCAGCCCGATCCGCTCGAGCACGCCCGGGCGGTAGCCCTCCACCAGGCCGTCGGCGACGGTGGCCAGGCGTCGGACGACCGCCACCCCGTCCGGGTCCTTGAGGTCCACGCCCAGCCGCACCCGGCTGCGATTGATGATCCCGTGGCCCACTGGGTCCACGGCGCCGGGCCGGTCGACGCGCACGACCCGGGCCCCGAGGTCGGCCAGCAGCATCCCGGCGAACGGCGCCGGTCCGATCCCGGCCAGCTCCACGATCGTCGTGCCGGCCAGTGGTCCCGCCATCCGCCGCGTCCTGTCGTCGGGTCGGGACGCTAGCGGCGCAGGTGGTGGGGGGACAGCCCGGGCCGTCCGCCCGAGTGCTATCGTCTGGCCGTTTCCTCGTGCGAGAGGCGGCGTGGCCCGGCCACGCCCGAGGGTCACCCCGATGGGCACGGACGCCTGGATCACCGTCGCGGTGCTGGTCGTGGCGTTCGCCGCGCTGGCGTCGGATCGCCTCCCGCCGTCGGCGATCGTGCTGGCGGCCACGGTCTCGCTGCTGCTGCTCGACGTCATCACCGTGGACCAGGCGCTGGCAGGCTTCTCCAGCCCCGCCCCGCTGACCGTGGCGGCGCTGTACGTCGTCGCCCGGGCCGCCCAGAAGACCGGACTGCTCGCCCCGGTGACCGCCCAGCTGATCGGCGAGGGGCGGCGCTGGACCGACCTGGTCCGGCTCGTGGTCCCCACGGCCGGCGTGTCGTCGCTGCTGAACAACACGCCCCTGGTGGCCATGCTGGTGCCCGACATCGTCAAGGCCTGCGAGCAGCGTCGGATCGCGGCGTCGCGCTTCCTCATGCCCCTGTCCTTCGCCGCGATCCTGGGCGGGACGCTCACGGTCCTGGGCACCTCGACCAACCTCGTCGTGTCGGGTTTGCTCCAGGAGGTCGGCGAGGAGCCGTTCGGCCTGTTCGAGTTGACCCCGGTGTCCGGCCCGACGGCCGTCGTCGGGCTGGCGGTGATGGTCGTCGTCGCCTGGTGGCTGGTCCCGGTCCGGGTCAGCGCCGCGGGCCAGGCGACCGAGGACGTCCGCGAGTTCGTGATGGCGATGGAGGTCGTCGCCGGGGGACCGCTCGACCGGGCCCGCCTGGGTGACACGACGCTGGTCGGGCGACGGCACGTGTTCGTCGTGCAGGTCACCCGCGGGGACACGGTCATCGCGCCGGTGGACCTCGACGTCGTGCTGGCCGGGGGCGACCGGATCGCGTTCGCCGGGCAGGTCGAACAGGTCGTCGACCTCTACCGGGTCGCCGGGCTGCGTTCCAGTGCGGGCGAGCGGGTCGAGGAGGTCGCCCGCCCCGGCCAGCGCCTGCACGTCGCGGTCGTCGGCCGCACGTCGCCCGCGGCAGGCCACACGCTGGAGGAGGTCGACTTCCTCGCCCGGTACCAGGCCGCCGTGCTCGCGGTGCACCGGGACGGCCACCGCCTGACCGACGAGCCCCGCGACGTGCGGCTGCGTGCCGCGGACACGCTGATCCTGCTGGCTGACGAGGACTTCCCCGAGCTGTGGCGCGAGCGACCCGACTTCCTGGTCATCGCGCCGACCGGGGGCGACCCACCCCACGCCGGCAGGCGTGCCCCGCTCGTGGCGGCCATCACCGTCGCCATGGTGGCGATCGCGGCCTTCGGCTGGCTGAGCATCCTCGAGGCGGCGCTGCTGGCCGCGGGCGCCCTGGTGGCGACCGGCACGCTGTCGGCCACCGACGTCCGCGAGGCGATCGACCTGGACGTCATCGTGCTGATCGCCGCGTCGTTCGGCCTCGGCGCCGCCCTGGAGGTGACCGGGGTCGCCGACCTGCTGGCCGGCGCGATCGTGGGCGCCTTCGACGGGTTCGGGACCGCCGGGATCGTGTTCGGCCTGCTGCTGTCGGTGTCCCTGCTGACCGAGCTGGTGACCAACAACGCGGCGGTCGTGGTCGTGTTCCCCATCATGACCGGGATCGTGGGCCGGACCGGGCTGGACCTGCGGACCATGGCCGTGGGCATCGCCATCGCCGCGTCGGCGTCGTTCATGACCCCGATCGGCTATCAGACCAACACGATCGTGTACGGGCCGGGCGGCTACCGGTTCACCGACTACCTGCGGGTGGGCGTCCCGCTCAACTTCGCCGTGGTCGCGATGGCGACGGCGATGATCATGGTCGTGGCACCGGCCTGACCGACCCGACCGGCATCGGCGTCGGCGCCGCGCCGCGTCCCATTAGCCTCGGGGTCCGAGGTCCGCACCGGACCGCGACACCGAGACCAGGACGGGGCCGACGCCATGGACCAGCTCGCGGTTGGCACGGCCGTGGAGACCGAGCACGGTCACGACGTGGCGGTGTCCGCCCCCGGTGCCCTGTGCGGACCACCCGGCGTGCTGCAGGGCGGCCTGTCGACGGCCGTGCTGGCCCGGGCAGCCGTGGCGGTCGACGACGGTCGGCCGAGCCGGGTCGTGGCCCGGCTGCATCGGCCCACCCCGACCGACACCGAGCTCGTCGCCACGGTCACGGCCCCGTCCGACGACACCGAGGCGCCGGTCGCGTCGGCGCGCTCGACCTGGCAGGTCGCGACGTCCGTCGCAGGTGGGCCACCCGACGAACCGCTCGTCACCGGCCTGGTCGCCATCGGGGGACGCGCGGGCGACGCCGACGACCACGACGACCTGGTCGACATCGCCCTGCGTGACCCGCTGCCTCGTCCGCAGGCGGTCCCGGCCGCTCCCCACTGCGTCGTGTGTGGCGCGCGCAACCCCGACGGCCTGCACCTGTTCCCGGGTTGGTGCCCCGACGGTGCGGTGGTCGAGGCGTGGGAGGGCGAGGAGGCCCAGGCCGGGCCGGGCGGCACGTTCGTCCGCCCCGAGGTCGTCGCCGCGATCCTGGACTGCCCGACGGTGTGGGCGGCCCGGGACCACCTCCGCGCCAACGGCCATGGCGGGGCGATGCTGGGGGGCATGGACGTGACCTGGTACTCCCGGCTGCCGGTCGGCGAGGCCGTCCGGGTCGGGGCCGTCATGGACCACGCCGACGGTCGCAAGATCCGTGCGCGGGCCGGCCTGGTCGGGCGCGACGGGATGCTCTACGCGGTCGCCTCGTGCTTCCAGGTGGGCGTGGCGACCTTCCCCGGCGCCGACCCCGACCTCGACCCGTTCGGCGACGACCTCGATGAAGAAGAAGAGGGTTGGTCGTGATCGTGGAGGACCCGCGTGCGGACGAGCGCACGACCCTGACCCAGTCGCTGGACCTGCAGCGTGCGATCTTCCGGTGGAAGTGCCGTGGCCTCGACCGGGCCGGCATGACCGCGACCCGGGAGCCGTCGACGCTCCACCTGGCCGGCCTGGCCAAGCACCTCGCCGTCGTGGAGGAGGGCTGGTTCGCCGACTTCTTCGCCGGCGAGGACTCCTCGTCGCCCTGGGCCGACGTCGACTGGGACGCCGACGAGGACTGGGACTTCACGTCGGCCGCCGACGACGACCCGGCCGCGCTGATGGGCTGGCTCGACGCGGCCTGCGAACGCAGCCGGGCGATCGTCGCCGACACCGCGAGCCTCGACCAGCTGTCGGTCCGCGAGAACGTGCGCGGTCACGTCAGCCTGCGCTGGATCCTCGTGCACATGATCGAGGAGTACGCCCGCCACAACGGCCACGCCGACCTGCTGCGCGAGGGCGTCGACGGCGCGACGGGCGACCTGCCACCCGAGCACCCCCTCCACTGACCCCCGGGCCCGGGCGGGCCCGGCCGGACCTCGGCCCGGGCGCCGAGGTTCAGGCGGGCGGGGGAGGTGGTGGCATCGGCGTGGTGTCGTCGCGCGCGCCCGGGATCTCGACGGTGTCGTCGGATGACGACGTCGACGGCGGGGGTGGCGGCGGCGGTGGTGCGGACGACGGGCCGGTCCCGGTGGTGGGTGGCGGGGCTTGGCCCGAGGACGTGGCGGGCGGCGGCGCGGTCGTCGGCCAGCCCGAGGCGTCCGCACCGTCCACCGGTGCGCCGTCGGCCGTCGCCGGCTGACTGCGCCGACGCATCAGCAGGAACGCGACCGCGGCGAGCACGAGCAACAGGACCACGGCCAGCAGGATCCACAGCAGGTTGTTCGCGCCGCCCGGCTCGGCGTTGGCCACGGCCATGAACTCGTTGGCCCCGGTCAGCGACGGCTCCCACGTGACGGTCGTGCCCTCGACCTCGCCGTTGGTCTCGAGCACCTCGCCGGGGAAGGTCACCGAGACCTCGAGTTCGGCGTCGCCCAGGAACAGGCTCGGGTCGATCCCGAGGTCCTCGGACCCGGCCAGGTCCTCGGTGCTGCCCATGTCCATGTTCCCCGACATCCGGAACACGTCGCCGTCCCGCTCGATGCGAAGGGCACCGGCCTCGCCGTTGTTGTTGAACTCCTCGAGCGGGACGGCCTCGACGACGAAGCGCTGGCCGATGAAGTCCTCGTCCTCCCACTCCTCGACGGTGACGCCCTCGACGTCGGACGGCACCGGCGCCAGGTCCTCGCCCATCAGGTCGTCCAGCGATCCACCACCCATCTCGAGCAGGGCACGGTCGAAGCCCAGGATGATCTCGCCGCTGACGGTGTCGTCGGACGACACGGTCAGGTCGGTGTCGAACTTGATGCAGCCGGCCAGCAGCAGCGCCACCGCCGCGACCACCAGCAGCCGCGCCCCCGAGCGCCGACGTGTCGTTGTCTGTCGTGACATCCCGGTTCCCCTCGGATCGTTGGCCTCGATCCTAGGCGAGGACCTCGTCAGGCATCGACGTCGGCGGGCAGCGGCATGCGATCGCGTTGCGCCGGGTCCTCGGCCGTCACGACGGGGGAGGGGTCGGCACCCCTGCGGTGCAGCAGGGTGCGTCCCTCGCGGCCGTCGTCGTCGGTCCAGTCGTTGATCAGCTGCAGGTTGCCGTCCGCGCCGGTCTGGATGACCAGGCGTCCGGTGCCGGTGATCAGCGAGCCGTCCTCGATCCGGTGGTAGTCCTGGACGTAGCGGTAGTCGACGACGTCGTTGTGGAGGATCCCGGCCAGCTCGCCGTCGGAGACCTCGTGGGAGGCGAAGGTCGCGGTGACCCGCGCGCCCTCCTGCAGGAACCGGAAGGTCAGCCCGTGGGAGCCGACCGTCGGCCCGTCCAGGACGTCCTCGACGTCGAACACCAGGCCGTGCAGGTCGTAGCTGCCGCCGTCGGGGCGGTGGCGGTCCGCCTCCCAGTCCCGCCGGGTCAGCGCATAGGCCCACAACTCGGCCGGTGGGGCGTCGTCGCTCGTGACCCAGTCGCGGTAGCGGGCCTCCATCCGGAAGCCGGCGGCGTTGAACGCACGCTGCATCGGGAGGTTGCGCTCGTGGACCTGGCCGGCGATCCGCGACAGGTCGGGGTCGTCGGCGAAGTGGTGGTCGGCGATCTTGCGCAGGACCTCGCGCCCGATGCCCTGGCCCCGCCGGTCGGCCAGCAGCCGGATGTGCAGCACCGCGTCACCACTGTCGATCCCGGTCAGCAGGATGAATCCCACGGGTTCGCCGTTGAGCATGATCGCCCAGCCCCACCGGTCCTCGGCGGCCCAGCGACCCGTGTCGAGGTCGTCGGCGAGGCTGGGGAGGTCGAAGCCCAGCGAGGGTGCGAGCGTGGACGACGTCGCGTCGTTGACGGCGAGGACCCAGTCCAGGTCGGACAGGGTCAGCAGTCGCAGCCGGATCTCGTCGGCGAGGTTCGGTCGGTCGGCCATCTCGGCCCCTTCCTCGGGTCGCTCGTTCCCGGCACGTCCAGCGTGCCAGACGGGGTGGCCGGTTGTCTCGGCCACTCGGGGGGAACGGTGATTCGCGCCGCCGCTCAGGTGTCGTCGTGACCGGGGGTGATGTCGCCCGGCAGGTCCTCGCGCGCGGCCGGGTCGGCGGCGGCCTCCTCCGGGTCCTCGACCTCCGTGTCCAGGCTGCCGCCGGGCCCCCCCAGTGGTGCTGAGGGCGCTGCACCGGCGGTCGCGGCCGTCAGCAGGCCGGCTCGACCACGCAGGCGCAGCTCGTTGCCGACCGCCGCGAGGACGGCGGCGATCGGGACCGAGATGAACGCCCCGATGATGCCGGCGATCGCGGCTCCGGCGCCCAGGGCGACCAGCACCACGATGGGGTGCAGGGCCACCGCGCGACGCATGATGATCGGCTGGAGCACGTTGCCCTCGACCTGCTGGACGCCGATCACGACCGCCAGGGCCAGCAGCGCGGTGACGATCCCACCGTCGGCGAGCGCCACGAGCACGGCGACGAGCCCGGCGATGAAGGCGCCGATGACCGGGAGGAAGCCACCGAAGAACACCAGCAGCATCAGCGGCAGGACCAGCGGGACCCCGAGCAGCAGCAACCCCAGGCCGATCCCCAGGGCATCGATGGCGGCGATCGCCGCGGTGCCGCGCACGTAGCCCGACAGGGCCGACCAGGCGCGCTGGCCGATCGCGCTGGCGGTGGGCCGGTGGTTCGACGACAGCAGCCCCCGGACCCAGGCCACCATGACGTCGCCGTCCTTGACGATGAAGAACAGCAGGACGACGGTCAGGGCCAGCCCGGCCAGGAACTGGCCGGCGACCGACAGTCCGGACACGATGCTGCCGACGACCTGGGAGCCGCCACCCCCACCCGAGAGCATCGCGCTGCGGACCTGGTCGAGCACCTGTCCGAGGTCCACCTCGATCCCGAACGGGCTGTCCTCCAGCCAGGCGATCACGGCGTCGGAGCCGTCCTGGATCGTCTCGCCCAGCTCGCCGATCTGGTCCACGAAGCCCGGGCCGATCGCGGCGAACAGGCCGACCAGCACCACCAGCCCGCCGATGACGACGATCGCCGCCGACAGGGCCGGCGGCACGCCGCGCCGCACGAGGCGCTCGCGCAGCGGCCAGCACAGCGTCGTGAGCACGATCGCGATGATGAGCGGGAGGGTGACGACCAGCAGTTGGGCCATGAACCGCAGCACGACCCACGTGACCACGCCCAGGATCCCGAGGCGCCATCCCCAGCCGGCGGCGAGCCGCAGCCACGCCGGGGGCTGGGCCACCATCGAGTTGTCGGCGTCGGCCCACCGTTGACCGCGCGGACCGTCGGGATCGGCCACCGTGGACGGGTCGTCCCGGTCGCGGTCGGGCGCCGCCTCGGTGGAGGCGTCGGGGGGGAGGTCCATGACCATCCTCGGGTCGGGGCGTCGCGCGTGCCGTCGGCGACGGGACATGGCACGTCGCATCGCGACGGGGCACGGCGGTGGCGATCATAGGCTCCCGGTCGAGGACGGACCCCGGGGGGACCCCCCGCCTCGGTCGTGGCCGTGTGCGGGTCGATCGGCGGGCCGAGACAGCCGACCTGCGGGGATCGCCAGCGGTGGGGTAGGTTAGGGATACCTAACTTGGCGGGTTTCGCCCCGTCGACGCCCCGGTCCCCGTCCGCTTCCCCGTCCCCAGAGGTCGCGTCCGCATGCCCGTCCCCGCCCGCCGCCTGCTGGTGCTGCTGTCCGTGCTGGCCCTGCTCGCCTCCGGGTGCTCGGGGTTCGGCGACGATCAGGTCGTGCGGGTCTACTCCGGCCGCCACTACGACCTCGAGACCGCCTTCGAGCAGTTCGCCGACGAGACCGGCACCAGCGTGGAGTTCCTGTACGGCTCGGACGCCGAGCTGCGCGAGCGGATCGTCGCCGAGGGCGAGGACACCCTCGCCGACGTCTACATGACCGTCGACGCCGGCAACCTCGCCCTGGCCGCCGACGAGGGCCTGTTCCAGCCGATCGAGTCCGAGATCCTGGACGAAGCCGTCCCCGAGAACCTCCGTGACCCCGACGGACTGTGGTACGGGCTGTCGTTGCGCGCCCGCACGATCGTCTACGACCCGGCCGACGTCGACCCGTCCGAGCTGTCGACCTACGACGCGCTGGCCGAGCCCGAATGGGCCGGTCGGCTGTGCCTGCGACGCTCGACCAACGTCTACACCCAGTCGCTGGTGGCCAGCCTGATCGCCAACGAGGGGCAGGAGCGGGCGCTGGAGATCGTGACGGGCTGGGCCGACAACGCGCGCATCCTGAACAACGACGTCGCGATCCTGGAAAACATCGCGGCCGGCTCGTGCGACGTCGGGATCACCAACCACTACTACCTCGCGCGACTCCTGGAGGACGACCCGGACTTCCCGGTCGAGGTGTTCTGGGCCAACCAGGACACCACCGGCGTGCACGTCAACGTGTCCGGCGCCGGCGTCACGGCCGAGGCCGACGACCCCGAGCTCGCCCAGGAGCTGATCGAGTGGCTCGCCACCGACGGCCAGGAGGCGTTCGTGTCGGGCAACCACGAGTACCCGGTCAACCCCGACGTCGCGCCGGACGAGCTGATCGCCGACTTCGGCGACTTCACGGTCGACCCGCTCAACGCGGCCGAGTTCGGCTCGCTCAACGCCGAGGCGATCCAGCTGATGGCCGAGGCGGGCTACGAGTGACATGAGCACCGCACCCGCCACCGAGGCCACCCCCGCCCACGCGCCGCTCCCACCGGCGCCGGGCTCGGCACGCCGACGCGGGGACGGGCGCCGCGGCTGGCGGCTCGCCACCGGCGTGATCGCCGTGCTGGTCGTGCTGCCGGTGGCGCTGGTCGCGGGCAGCATCCTCACCCCGAGCCTGGACGTGTGGCGCTTCCTGGTCGATGCGGGCCTGGGCTCGATGGTCGTGTCGACCGTGGTGCTGATGGTCGGCGTCGTGGCCGGCACGACCGTGCTTGGTGCCGGGCTCGCCTGGCTCGTGTCGACCTACACCTTCCCGGGGCGACGGGCGTTCGCGTGGCTGCTGGTGCTGCCACTGGCGGTGCCGTCCTACGTGCTCGCGTTCGTCGCGGTGTCGCTGCTGGACGCACCCGGTCCGCTGCAGACCTTCGCCCGCGACACCCTCGGCTGGTCGATCAACGTCGCCGCGCCGCAGGGCATGGGCATCGCGATCGTGGTGATGAGCCTGGCGCTGTACCCGTACGTCTACCTGCTGGCCCGGGCGGCGCTGGCCGAGCAGGGCGCGACCACCTACCTCGCCGCACGGACCCTCGGACGCGGACCGATGGAGGCCGCCCGCCGGGTCGTGCTGCCACTGGCCCGGCCGTCGCTGGCCGCCGCCGGGGCGCTGGTCGCGATGGAGACCCTGACCGACTTCGCGACGATCCAGTACTTCAACGTCCAGACGGTGTCGGTGGCGATCTACCAGGTGTGGAACGGGATGTTCGACCGTGCAGCCGCGACCGAGCTGGCCGCGCTGGTGCTGGTGTTCGCCGTCACGATCATCCTGGTGGAGCGCGCGATGCGGGGCCGGGCCCGCTACTCCCAGTCCGGTGGCCAGTCGCCCACGATCGAGCCGGTGCACCTGGCCGGGTGGAAGCGCTGGGCCGCGACCGGGGTGTGCACGCTGGTCGTGGGCGTGGCGTTCGTGGCGCCGGTGTTGCGGCTGGTGACCTGGTCGAGCATCTCGGTGCTGCAGTCCGCCGACGGTGGGTTCGACCCGCGCTACCTCGGCTACCTCGGCAACAGCGTCATGGTCGCGGTGATCACGGCCGTCGCCTGTGTCGCGGTCGCCGCGGTCGTGGTCAACGCCGCCCGGCTGACCCCCGACCGCCTGACCCGGACCTTCGCCCGCCTGACCACCATCGGCTACGCCGTGCCGGGCCCGGTCGTCGCCATCGGCGTGCTGCTGTCGCTGGCCGGCATCGACGCGGTGCTGGACGCGGCCGGGATCGGCTGGGGCGCGGCACTGGTCACCGGCTCGGTCGTCGGACTCGTGATCGCCTACGTGATCCGCTTCCTCGCACTGGCCACCAACTCGATGGAGGCCAGCCTCGACAAGGTGACCCGCTCGACCACCTCGTCCGCGCTGTCGCTGGGCGCGTCGCCGGCCCGGGTGGTGCGTCGCATCCACCTCCCGCTGATGCGCTCGGGCGTCGGGGTGGCGCTGGTGCTGGTCGCCGTCGACGCGCTCAAGGAACTGCCCGTCGTCCTGCTGCTGCGACCGTTCGGGTTCTCGACCCTGGCGGTCTGGGTCTACGAACTGGCCTCGGAGTCACTGTGGAACCTCGTCGGACTGCCCGCCCTGACCATCGTCGTGGTCGCCAGCATCCCGGTGCTGCTGCTGTTCCGCGCCCAGGTGCGGGTCCCGCGACCGGGGGAGGCGTCCTGATGGTCGATCGCCCGGACCAGCGCACCACGGCCACGGCCCCGACCGGGCACCCTGTGGGCATGCACGAGCACCCGACCGACCCGATCCCCACCACGGACCCGATCCTCCAGCTCGACGGTGTCACCCGTCGCTACGGATCGGTCGTGGCGGTCGACGATGTGTCGCTTCAGGTCGGGACCGGCGAGCTGCTGGTCATCGTCGGCCCCAGCGGCTGTGGCAAGACCACCCTGCTGCAGACCATCGCCGGGCTGACCGCCCCCGACGCCGGCCGGATCACGATCGCCGGCGAGGTCGTGACCGGCGACGGCCCGATGGTCCCGCCCGAGCGTCGCCGGGTGGGCGTCGTGTTCCAGGACCACGCCCTGTTCCCGCACCTGACCGTGGCCGACAACGTCGAGTTCGGGATCGCCCGGGACGCCGATCGTGCCGAGCGCCGACGCGAGGTGCTCGACCTGGTGCAGCTGCGCCACCTCGCCGACCGCTACCCCCACGAGCTGTCGGGCGGCGAGAAGCAGCGCATCGCGCTGGCCCGGGCGCTGGCGCCACGCCCGGCCGTGATGCTGCTGGACGAGCCGTTCTCGAGCCTGGACCCCAACCTGCGCACCGCCCTGCGCCAGCAGACCGCCGCGGTGTTGCGCGAGTCCGGCACGACCGCGGTGTTCGTCACCCACGACCAGGTCGAGGCGCTGTCGATCGGGGACCGGGTGGCGGTGCTGAATGCCGGCCGGCTCGAGCAGGTCGACCGTCCCCACACCGTGTTCGACGCCCCCGCCAGCCGGTTCGTCGCGAGCTTCCTGGGCGAGGCCGACATGGTCGCCGGGGTCGTCGTCGACGGCACCGCCGACACCGTCGTGGGTCGCGTCGGCGTGATCGACCCGGAGCTGTCCGGGCTGGCCGAGGTGATGGTGCGGCCCCACGAGGTCGTGCTGGACGCCGACCCCGAGGGTCTCGGCACGGTCCTGGGCTCGGAGTTCCGGGGCGGGCTGGTCCAGCACCGCGTGCGGCTGGCCGACGGCACCGTCCTGCGGGCCGACCGTCGTCACAGCGAGCAGCTGGCTGCCGGGTCCCGTGTCCGGGTCACCGTCGACGCCGGCCACCCCCTGGCCGCGTTCCCCGCCGGCGACGACGTCTCGTCGTCCTCCCCGGACACCGCGCCCACCCCCACCTGACACCGGCTCCCCGGCTCGGGGCGGATCCTCCGTCTTCTCGGGCTCGAAGCCTCTCCTCCGTCGTCGCCGGCCCGAAGCCGATCGTCCGTCGTCGCAGGCTGCTGGTCCGTCGTCGCGGGCCGCGACGTCCGGCCCGTTCGCCCCACCCGATGTGAGTTGGACGCAGCGATGTGAGTTCGACGCGTCACGGCGAGGAACTCACATCGCGATCACGAACTCACATCGCGATGGGTGGTCGGGCGCCCGGGGGCCCGAGGGCGCGGTGCGGTGCGACGGGAGTTCGCAGGGAGGTGGGGGCGGCGACGGCTGGCCCGTGGCCGCCGGCCCGGGCGCGGTGCGGCTCGCCGACGAGCTACTCGGAGGGCGACTCGCTGACGCCGGAGCCGCTGGCCGACTCGGACTCGGTCATCTCGGAGCCGGAGCCGCTGCCGGAGGCGTCCTCGGACTCGCTCATGCCCGACCCGGAACCGCTGCCCGACCCGGAGCCGGAGCCCGAGCCGCTGCCGGACCCGGAGCCGTCCTCCTCGGTGCCGATGTTGGTGACGTCGCCGTCGTCGTCAGCACCCCCGCAGGCGGCGGTGCCGAGCACCAGGGCGGCGGCGAGGGTGGCGTGGGCGATGGTCCTGGACGTGCGCATCATGACTCCGGGAACGGCGTCGGGAATGGGGGAGAGGTGAGCCTAACCTTCCCTCGGCCCCACCCGCCAGTCCGGGCGGACACCCCGAGTGGCTCAGGGGAGACCCGGGGTGCCTCACCCATCGGGGGGACGCGAGTGCGGTCGTAGCGTGCTCCGAGTTGGTCGCCGAACCCGGAGACGCCCGTGATCACCCTCGACACCCTGTCCAAGCACTACGGCGAGACCGTGGCCGTCGACCAGCTGACCGCCGAGGTCGCGCCCGGCCGGGTCACTGGCTTCCTGGGTCCCAACGGGGCCGGCAAGTCCACGACCATGCGGATGGTCGTGGGGCTGGACCGTCCCACCGCCGGCCGGGCGCTGGTCGGCGGCCACGCCTACAGCGACCTGCCGACCCCGCTGCGCCACGTCGGCGCCCTGCTGGACGCCGAGGCCTTCCACCCGGGCCGCCGCGGCCGCACCCACCTGGTCGCACTGGCCCGCAGCAACGGGATCCCGCTGGCCCGCGTCGACGAGGTGCTCGAAGAGGTCGGGATGGCGTCGGTCGCCCACCGCCGCGTCGGGGGCTACTCGCTCGGGATGCGCCAGCGGCTGGGCATCGCCGCGGCCCTGCTGGGCGACCCCGGCGTGCTGCTGTTCGACGAGTCGGTGAACGGCCTGGACTCCGACGGCGTGCGCTGGGTCCGTGACCTGCTCCGACGCCTGGCCGCCGAGGGCCGCACCGTGCTGGTCTCCAGCCACCTGATGAGCGAGATGCAGCAGACCGCCGACCACCTGCTGGTCATCGGCCGTGGGCGCCTGTTGGTCGACGCCCCGGTCGGCGAGGTGCTGGCCGGTGGTGCCGTCCTGGCGGTGCGGGTGCGCACCCCGGAGCCGGACCGCTTCGTCACCGCCATGGAGGGGCTCGCCGAGGTGCACCCGGCCGACGACGGTGACCCGCACGACCTGCTGGTGCACGGCACGACGGCGGTGCAGGTGGGTGAGGCCGCCTTCCGGGCCGGCGTGCCGTTGCACGGCCTGCGCGACCTCGAACGCTCGCTGGAGGACGCCTACGTCGACCTCACCACCGACAGCGTCGAGTACGTCGCCCGCCCGACCGTCCTGGAGAACGCCTGATGACCACGACCCTCAGCCCCACCCGCCCCGGCCAGGCCGGGGCCCGATCCGACCTGGCAGCGCCCGGCACGATGACCGTGCTGGCGCGGGCCGTCGCGGCCGACGCCGTGCGGCTGCGCAGCCTGCGGTCGACCTGGTGGTCGCTGGCCGCCGGCGCCGCCATGATGCTCGCCCTCGCGCTGGCCGTCGGGCTGGACGGGGAGGAGGTGGCCCCAGCGTGGCTGGCCGGCGAGATCGGGATCGTGTTCGCACAGTTCGCCCTGCTGGTGCCCGCCATGCTGCTGGTCACGTCGGACCACGCGACCGGGACGGTGCAGTCCACCCTGCTGTCGGTCCCGCGACGGGGCGTGCTGGCCGTCGCCCGCCTGCTCGTCGCGGTCAGCTCCACGGTCGTCGCGGCGGTCGTGCTGGCCGCGATCGCCGACGCCACGGCGTGGGTGGCCATGGGGCAGCCGGCGGACACGACCATCGGCGAGGTGGTCGCCAGCCTCGGCGACGTGGCGATCGTCATGGGGGTCGGGACCGTCCTGGTGGTGGGGACCGCGACCGTGTTGCGCAACGCCGCCGGCACCCTGACCGCGGCCTTCCTGGGCCTGCTGGTCCTGCCGGCGATGCTGCCCGAGTTCGGGGTGCCGTGGCTGGCCACGATCGGCGAGTCCCTGCCGGGTGCCGGGACGATGTCGATGCTCCAGGCGTTCGGCGACCCCCTGCTGTCGACCTCACGCGCCGTCGTGGTGATTGTCACCTGGGTGGTCGTCGCGGTCGTCGCGGCCACGTGGTCGCTGGTGCGTCGCGACGCCTGAGACGCCGCCGCGGACGAGCCCGCCCGACCGTGCTCAGCCGGTGACCGGCGCCGACACCACGGTCGGCGTCCCGTGCGCCAGCCAGCGGACGCGAGCCTCCACGTCGGGCGGGGCGCCGGCGAACGCCCGCTCGACGTCGGCACGTCCGTCCGCGAAGTGGCTCCAGCCCTCGTAGTGCACCGGCACGACGACCCGTGGCCGCAGCGCTGCGACCAGTTCCACGGCGTCGGCCCCCGTCATGCTGTAGCGCAGCGGGCCGGTCAGCCCGAAGCGGACCCCGCCCAGGTGCAGCACGGCCACGTCCACGTCCAGCCGTCGCACCACCTCCCGGGTGCCATCATGGGCGACCGTGTCACCCGAGACCCACACGTCCACCGGCTCCCGGCCGGGTCCCGACCCGGCCCCCGACGCACGGTCGTCCCACCGCAGGGCGAACCCGACCACCGCCCCCGCCACCGGGCGGCTGAGCGGCGGACCGTGGCGACACGGCGTGGCGGTCACGACCAGGTCCGGCCGGCCGGGCCCGACCACCCGGGTGGTGGCCCACGCGGCCAGGCCCCGGACATCGCCCGTCGTCTCGTCCAGTCTCCGTGCACCGGGCCGGGTCGTGACGACGATCGGCACGTCGGCCAGCAGCGCCCGCCCGGCGTCGTCGAGGTTGTCGGCGTGGTGGTCGTGGCTCAACAGGACGAGGTCGACCCGGCCCAGGTCCCCCATGGCCACGGCCGGGCCGACCAACTTGGTGGACGACGTGCCCCACCCGAACCCGTAGCGGCGCCCGGGCGGGTCGAAGGTCGGGTCGGTGAGGATCCGCCAGCCGCCGACCTCGAGCAGCACCGTCGGACCGCCGACATGGGTGATCGTCAGGTCGTCCATGCGTGCTGCCTCCCCGTCACGACGGTTGGCAGGCCAGCAGGTCAGGCCGGCTGGGCCCGTGGTGCGCCGGCGTGCTCCTCCGCCCAGTCCAGCGCGAAGTCGGCGATCTCCTCCCACCCCGGCGAGGCCGGGAGCAGGTGCGGCTGGCCGTCGTACTCGACCACCTCGGTGACGGTCGCGTCGTCGTACTTCTTCGCGTTGGCGCGTTGCACGCTCGGCGGCATGATGTGGTCCTCGGACCCCGAGATGAACAGCAGCGGGGGACGGTCGGCCCGGTGGAAGTCCACGTGGGCGTCCTGTGGACCGGGCATGAAGTTCGCCAGCACGCTCGACCACAGGATCCGGCCGGACGCCGGGACGTGGTAGCGCTCGTACAGCCGCAGGGACTCGGCGTCGTCGAAGGTGTTGGTGAAGGCGTAGTGCCACTGCTCGGCGCTCAGCGGCACGGGGCGGTGGCGGTTGGCCGGGTTCTTGAACGCCGCCCAGGTCGAGCGGAGTTGCGACAGCGGCGTGGTCCGCACGCCCTCGGGCGGCGCCGAGTTCAGCCCCACCCCGACCGCCCCGTACCCACGGTCCAGCAGCAGCTGGGTCAGCGCGCCGCCGGCCGAGTGGCCGATGAGGATCGGGGGGGTGTCGAGCTGGCCGACGATGGCGGCGAGGTGGTCGACGATCGTGTGCAGCTCGAGGTCGCCGATGAACTGCGGGTCGGCGTTGATCGCCTCGACCTCGACCTCGAAGCCGGGGTAGGCGGGCGCCAGCACGGTGTAGCCGCGGGCCTCGTAGTGGGTGATCCAGTGCTCCCACGAGCGTGGGGTGACCCAGAAGCCGTGGATCAGGACGATGGTGTCGGGGGCGGTGGTCATGGCGGTGCCTTTCGGGCAGGAGGCTCGTCGTCGACGCTACGAACGGGCCCCGGGGCACCGCATCAGTCAGTCGACTGCACGTCCGTCGGCCCGTCGTGGGTGGCCAGCACGTCGCGCAACTGGGTCCGGGACGTGATGCCCAGCCGGGGGAAGATCCGGTAGAGGTGCGAGCCGATCGTGCGGTGTGACAGGTACAGCCGCTCGCCGATCTGGCGGTTGGACAGCCCGCTCGCGGCCATCCGGGCGACCTGCAGCTCCTGGGAGGACAGGTCGTCGAGGACCGAGCGGGCCGGGGTCGTGCTGGCCACGCCCGCCGCGCGCAGCTCGATCCGGGCGCGTTCGCTCCACGGCCGGGCGCCCAGGGCGTCGAAGGTCTCGCGGGCCGTGCGCAGCGGTCCACGGGACTCCGACGTGCGGCGCATCCGGCGCAGCCACGTCCCGTGGGCCAGCTGGGTCCGGGCACGCAGGAACGGCCACGTTGCGACCGGTCCGGCCAGGGCGGCCGTGAACGCGTCGTCCGCCGTCGCGTCCGGCGCCACCAGGGCGTCGGCCAGCGCGAGCACGGCACGCATCCACGGCGACGGGTCGTCGCGGTGGATCGTGTGCTGGTCGGCGAGCACCGGCAGGACGACGGACCGGCGGTCGGCGTGCAGGGCCGCGTCGACCAGGTCGGCGACCGCCCACCCGGCGATGAACGGGTGGCAGGAGGGGTCGCCTGGCGTGACCAGCCGGGTGAGCTGCTCGCAGGCGCCGACGTGGTCGCCGTCGGCGGTGGCTGCCGCGGCGCGCACCATCTGCACCGAGCTCAGCAGGAAGCTGATGCCGTGGGCCACCAGGACCGGTTCGGCGTCGTCGACCATCCGGGTCGCCTCGGCGCCGTCGCCGTGGAGCGCGGCCACGTAGGCCCCGACGATCCGGCCGGCGGCACCCCAGACCGGGTCGTTGGTCTCCGCCGCCAGCGTGACGGCCTCGTCGGCAAGGCCACGCGCGGTCTCCCAGTCCCCACGGTGCAGTTCGCCCCACGCCGTCAGGAACAGCACCCGCGGGAGCTGGCCCAGTCGGCCCCGGTCACGGAGCGTGGCGGCGACGTCACCCAGCAGCGCCGCACCCTCGACGAACGACCCCGTCGCCACGGCGGCCGTGCCCAGCAGTTGGCGCGGGCCGACGCGGTCGTCGAGCTGAGCGGCGTCGACGCGGATCGCCCGGGCCACCAGCTCGCCATGGGTCGGTGGATCGGCCACGGCCAGCGAGACGACGACCCGGGGGTCGTCGACCGGTCCGAGCCGGCGCGCGACCTCGACGACCTCGGCCCGGGCCGTCGCTCCGGGATCGGCCCACCAGGTCCGCAGCGCCACCAGCCACATCAGGTCCAGCGCCAGCTCGTGGTCGCCGGAGCCGGCCGCGGTGTCGACCGCGCCGAGCAGGGCCCGCCGGACGCCCTCGGGCAGGACGCGCGGCTCGGCCTGCTCGCGGACGAGCGCAACCCGGGCCTGCTCCACCGGGGCCAGGCCCAGCGCGACCGCCTCGGCGAGCAGGTCGGTGACCATGCGGGGCCGGCCGAGTTCGAGACCCTCTTCGGCGGCCGCCACCAGCCGGCGGGCACGCTCGGTGCGGGTCGTCGACAGGTCGGCCGCGCGACGCAGCGCCTCGACCGAGCTCGCGACGGCACCCCGTCGATGTGCCCGTGCGGCCGCCTCCTCCAGGGTCTTGGCCACCGCGTCGTCGGGGCCGGTCGTCCCGGCGGCGAGGTGCCACGCGTGCCGGTCCGGCCGGTCGACCAGGACCGACGCCAGGGCGAGGTGGGCGGCACGACGGACGTCTTCGGGCGTGGCGTGGTGCACCGCCGAGCGCACCAGGGGGTGGTGGAACCGGACCCGATCGTCGTCCAGGACCACCAGGCCCGCGTCGACGGCCGGCAGCACGGCGGCCAGGTCCAGTCGGTCGTCGCCCAGGGACCGGCCGGCCGCGAGGACGTCGCCGAGCCGTCCGTCCGGGACCAGTGCCGCGATCTGGACCACCTCGCGGGTCCGCGGGGGAAGGTCGGCCAGCCGCGCGGCGAACGCCCTCTCGAGTCGTTCCGACAGGGGCAGCACGGCGGGCACGGGCTCGCCCCGCTCCAGGAAGCCGGTGAGGATCCGGGGCAGCTCGACCAGGGCGAGCGGGTTGCCGGCCGCCTCGGCCAGCACGCGTGTGGCCAGGGCGGGCTCGAGGTCGGGGGCGACGTCGGACAGCAGTGCTCGCGCGGCCGGCCCGGCCAGTCGGCCCGGGGTCAGCACCTCCAGGTCGGCATGCAGCAGCGGCGAGTCGCGGTCGGTCCGGACCGTGGCGAGCAGGAGCACCCGGTCACGCTCCAGCCGCCGGGCGACGAACGCCAGCACGTCGCCGGTCGGCCGGTCGAGCCACTGCGCGTCGTCGACCACCAGCACGATCGGGCGGGTCGCGGCGGCCTCGGTCAGCAGCGACAGCGTGGCCAGCGCGATCAGGAACAGGTCCGGCGTGGCGTCGACCTGCCCGAACGCGGCCCCGAGCGCGCGGGCCTGCGGGGCGGCGAGGTGTGCGACGCCGTCGCGCAGCGGATGGAGGAGCTGCTGGAGGCCGGCGAACGGCAGCCGTGTCTCGGCCTGGACCCCGGTGGCCCGCAGCACGGTCGCGCCACGGGCGTCGGCGGACTCGGCGGCAGCGCTGACCAGGGCGGACTTGCCGATGCCGGCCTCGCCCCGCAGGACCAGCGCGCCGCCACGTCGGTCGAGGTCGGCCACGAGCGCCCGGAGCCGTGCGAGCTCCGCATCACGCCCCACCAGCCTGCCCACGGCGGTCCCGCTGTCCGGCCCCGTCGCGGGACGGGGCGCCGGCGGGCGGACCGGACGGGCCGCCCTGCCGCTCGAACCCTAATCCGTCGGGTCGGGCGAGGGGACGGCGATGTCGCGGGGCCGCACCTGCGGCCCCGCGACGACGATCCCGAGGGTCACGACACGGCCAGCGCCGCCTGGTGCACGAACCGGGCGAAGCGGCCGGCGTAGTGGGTGTAGCCACCGACGTGGCTGGCCGACGGGAAGGTGATCACCTCGGCCCCGGCACGAGCCGCCATCCAGCGTTGCAGCGGCTCGTCGATGACCAGGTCCGCGGCCGACACGGCGTAGAACGTCGGCAGGTCACGCCAGGCCACCGGGCCGGAGGGCGACACCAGCAGGGCAGGGCTGGCCGGTCGCTGCCCGGCGTCCAGCTCGGCCGCCTTGGACGGGGAGAGGTCCGCCGCGAACACCTCGCGGAACGCGTCGTGCTCGATGTAGACGGGCGACGCCCACGGCTCGCCGGTCCACAGCAGGTGGTCCAGCACGGCCGGCGGCGCGTACTCGACCTGGCCGGCGCCCATGTGGGCGATGTCGTCGCCGACGTCGGGGACGTAGGCCGCGGTGTAGACCAGGCCGACCACGTCGTCACGACCGACGGCGGCGTTGGACACGACCACCCCGCCGTAGGAGTGGGCGACGAGCAGCTTCGGTCCCTCGATCGCGTCCAGGGTCGCCCGCACGATCGCGACGTCGGCGTCGATGGTCACCAGGCCCAGTTCCGGCGCGGCGGTGGCGTAGCCCTGGCGCGCGAGGTGGTCGGCGAGCTGGTCCCAGCCCGGGGCACTGGCCCACGCGCCGTGGACCATCACGATGGTCGGTCGCTCGCCGGCCGCGTCGGCACCCGACGGTGGGAACGTCGTGACGAGCACGGCCACGAGCAGGAGCAGGGCGAGCAGGATGCGGGTCGGTGCGGCACGGCGGATGGCCGGCGCAGGGGCCGGGGTGGTGGACACGGTGGTCTCCTCGAACGGTGAGGTGCCAGCGTCCGTGCGGGGGTCCGTCCCGTCTTCGGTCAGATGACTGCGTCATCGACGTCCGTGCCACGTCCGGGGACGAGCGGCCGCCTCGCGGGTCCCAACCACCGGTGTGCACCCAGCGCGCTGTCGAGAAACTCGTGAGTGGTGTGCACCGGGTGTTGACGACAGGCTCGAGGATGTGGACACGTTGGGGACAAGGCTGGGGATGAACCAACCAAACCACAACATGTAGTGGTTCGCACTGGGGACGAACCCCAACAGGTTGTGTTGTGCGGCTGACGTCGTGCCGATTCAATGGTTGACATCACCCGCCCCCAGCCGCTGTAATCACACAGGTGTTGTTCCCCGGATCGCGGAGGTCCGGGACGGCCCGCGGGACGTCCTCAGGACTTCCCCGTCGGTCACCGGCGCACTCGACGGCCAGTTTCGTCACTGCGCCAGGGTCACGACCCGTGGTGATCGCGTCCCGCGCCCGACCCATGAGCGACCGCCGAGCACGACCACCCCGACACGACCGCCCAGTACGACCGCAGAGTCCCATACGACGTTCGCATCGTGCGCTGAGCCGGTGCGGGAGAGAGAGCCAGCACCGATGGCAGCCACCGAGACCCCCAGCCAGACCACGTCCACGGATCCGTCGCAGCCGCTGACGGTCGACAAGACCGACACCGGCCAGGGCCTGACCTTCGCCCGCCACTTCACCCACGAGGGCATCCATCCGTACGACGAGGTCACCTGGGAGCTCCGTGACGCCGTCATCAAGAACTGGCGCGACGGCACGATCTCCTTCGAACAGAACGACGTCGAGTTCCCGTCGACCTGGTCGATGAACGCCACCACCATCGTGGCCCAGAAGTACTTCCGCGGGACGCTGGGCACGCCGCAGCGCGAGTCGTCGGTCAAGCAGATGATCGACCGGGTCGCCGACACGATCACCGGCTGGGGCCGCGCCGGTGGCTACTTCACCGACGAGGCGTCGGCCGAGGTGTTCAACGCCGAGTTAAAGCACCTGCTGGTCAACCAGAAGGCCGCGTTCAACTCGCCCGTGTGGTTCAACGTCGGCACGACCGACAAGCCGCAGTGCTCCGCCTGCTTCATCCTCCAGGTCGAGGACACGATGAGCTCGATCCTCAACTGGTACGTCGAGGAGGGCACGATCTTCAAGGGCGGCTCGGGGGCGGGCATCAACCTGTCCAACATCCGCTCGTCCAGGGAGATCCTCAAGGGCGGCGGCGAGGCGTCGGGCCCGGTGTCGTTCATGCGGGGCGCGGACGCGTCCGCGGGAACGATCAAGTCGGGCGGCAAGACCCGTCGCGCGGCCAAGATGGTGATCCTCGACGTCGACCACCCCGACGTCGAGGAGTTCATCTGGACCAAGGCCCGCGAGGAGGAGAAGATCCGGGTCCTGCGCGAGGCCGGGTTCGACATGGACCTCGACTCGCCCGACTACGCGTCGGTGCAGTACCAGAACGCCAACAACTCGGTGCGGGTCACCGACGAGTTCATGGAGGCGTGGGAGGCCGAGGAGGACTACGACCTCAAGGCCGTCACGACCGGCGAGGTCGTCGAGCGCAAGTCCGCACGTGACGTCATGCGCCAGTTCGCCGAGGCGACCTGGGCGTGCGCCGACCCGGGCATGCAGTACGACACGACCATCAACGACTGGCACACCACCCCGAACTCGGGTCGGATCAACGGCTCCAACCCGTGCTCGGAGTACATGCACCTCGACAACTCGGCCTGCAACCTCGCGTCGCTCAACCTCAAGAAGTTCTTCGACTACGACGAAGGCCTGTTCGACGTCGAGTCGTTCAAGCGTGCCGTCGAGGTCATCTTCACCGCCCAGGAGATCATCGTCGGGTTCTCGAGCTACCCGACCGAGGCGATCGGCAAGAACGCCAACGACTACCGCCAGCTGGGGCTGGGCTACGCCAACATCGGCGGGCTGCTGATGTCGCTGGGCCTGCCCTACGACTCCGACGAGGGTCGTGCGTTCGCCGGGGCGATCACCGCGCTGATGACCGGTCACGCCTACGCCCAGTCGGCCAAGTACGCCCAGGTCGTCGGCCCGTTCGCCGGCTACGAGGGCAACGAGGAGCCGATGCTGCGGGTGATCGGCAAGCACCGCGCCGCCGTCGACGACATCGACGCGGAGCTGGCGCCGACCGACCTGTTGACCGCGGCGCGTGACGCGTGGGACACCGCACTTGCCGAGGGGGGCGAGCACGGGTTCCGCAACGCCCAGGCGTCGGTGCTGGCCCCGACCGGCACCATCGGCCTGATGATGGACTGCGACACGACCGGCATCGAGCCCGACCTGGGGCTGGTGAAGATGAAGAAGCTGGTCGGTGGCGGCTCGATGATGTTCGTCAACCAGACCGTGCCGCAGGCGATGAAGTCGCTGGGCTACACCCAGTCGCAGATCGACCAGGTCATCGCCTACATCGACGAGAACAAGACGATCCTGGACGCGCCGGAGCTCAAGGACGAGCACGTCGACGTGTTCCAGTGCGCGATGGGCGACAACGCCATCCACTACATGGGCCACGTGCGGATGATGGCGGCGGCGCAGCCGTTCATCTCCGGCGCGATCTCCAAGACGGTCAACCTCCCCGAGGAGGCGACCGTCGAGGACATCGAGCAGCTGCACGTGGACGCGTGGAAGCTGGGGATCAAGGCGATCGCGATCTACCGCGACAACTGCAAGGTGGCCCAGCCGCTGAGCGTGTCCAAGAAGGGCGACAAGGCTGCCGGGGCTTCTGCAACGCCGGCCGGGTCGGCGGCAGCGTCTGCGCCGCCTGCCGCCGGCCCGGTGCGGCGGAAGCTGCCCAAGCAGCGTCCGAGCCAGACCATCAGCTTCCGGGTCGGGGACGCCAAGGGCTACCTGACCGCAGGGGAGTACCCCGGTGACGGGCTGGGCGAGGTGTTCGTCAAGCTCGGCAAGCAGGGTTCGACGCTGAGCGGTCTGCTGGACGCGTTCGCGATCGCGGTGTCGATCGGGCTGCAGTACGGCGTGCCGCTCGAGACGTTCGTGCGCAAGTTCATGAACATGCGCTTCGAGCCGGCCGGGATGACCGACGACCCGGAGATTCGCTTCTCGGCATCGATCATCGACTACGCCGCACGGAAGCTGGCGATCGAGTACCTGCCCTACGAGGAGCGCGAGGCCCTTGGGATCTTCACCCTGGACGAGCGCACCGGGATGCTCGACGACGACGAGCCGACCGTGCCGACGTCACCGACTGCCGAGTCCGTGGCCAAGGCCGCCGACCTGGACGCCGCGGCCGAGCAGGGCAAGGTCCGCGTCGACCACGATGCCCCGATGTGCTACTCCTGCGGCATCAAGATGAAGCGCGCCGGTTCCTGCCACGTCTGCGAGTCCTGCGGCACCACCAGCGGCTGCAGCTAAAAGGGGAAGGGCATGAGGAGGGATGGCCGATGACTGACATGCCCGAAGCGCCCGATGAGTATGGCGAGTTGGGAGACCTCGAGGAGGATGTCCTTGACGTCGACCCAGATGAAGAGGTTCTGGAGCTTCAGTCCGAAATCACTGCCTACGGAGCTGACTATCCCGTGGATGGTTTGGTCAAGAGATTGAATCAAAAGGACATAATCGTTCCAACGTTCTACCCTAATACGCCAGGTATAGAAACGAATGCCTTCCAGAGGCAGTTTGTTTGGTCCAAGCCACAGATGGACAAGTTCATCGAGTCATTGTTACTCGGATATCCGGTACCAGGGATTTTTCTTGTACGCGAGAGGACTGGGAAGCTGCTTGTACTAGACGGTCAGCAAAGACTTCGGACGTTGCAACACTACGTGAACGGCACTTTCAGAGACAAGACGTACCGGTTGTCAGCCGTCCAGGATGAATTCGAGAATCGATCCTATAGCGACTTGCCGGATATCTATCGGCGCCGTCTTGATGACAGCATTATTCATGCCACTATTCTTCGACAAGACGATGATAGCAGTAGCCTCGGTGACTCTATCTATGCCATTTTCGAACGGTTGAACACAGGTGGAAGCATTCTCAACCCGCAAGAGATTCGAATTGCTCTCTACCACGGTCCATTCTTGAGCGCGATTGCCGGTCTGAACGAGAATGAGGATTGGCGAGATCTTTATGGGAACCGCTCCCCGAGATTCAAGGACCAAGAGCTCATACTCCGAACTCTTGCACTCTTCGAACGAGGGGACAGGTATAGCCGCCCCTTGAAGGGCTTCCTGAACGATTACGCTGAGGATAATCGGAGTCGTGGCGTTAAGAATCTGACACCCGTATTGGAACTCTTCTCGTTTGCCGCGAGAATCTTGAACGAAAGCGTAGGGCGTCGAGCCTTCAGACCAGTTCGAGCGATCAACGCTGCCGTGCTGGACTCGCTACTTGTAGGAGTTATGGTAAGCAAGGAGCGTATCGAAGGAATGACTAAGGATGAGTTCGTGTCAAGCTATGATGCACTCATTGGCACGGCAGAATACACAGAGGCGACGACAAGTTCGACAGCTGCTGAGGAAGCGGTTGAGACGCGCCTGCGGCTTGCGCGAGAAGCCTTCGCGGAATAGCGTCGGCTGTGACTACTTCCACATCTGCGGGAATCCGCTCTTATCGCAGGAGAAGTCAGAGGGTAGATGCAACTATTGATCGAGTCAAGCGCGAACTATTGGATGTCAAAGACTTGGAATTTCACGCTGACTCGGCTAAGTATTTGTGCGTAGTTCTCTCCGGATACTATGAATCCTCGCTCGTAGATCTTCTGTCAGCGACCGTCGAGCATCACTGTGGCAGCAACCAGGCGCGGTATGTAGTCAGTAAGGTCGATCGACGACTGACCAATGTGAAGCAAGACAAACTTCAGGGTGAGATTTCCGTCCTTGCTCCCAATGTCTGGAAGGGTATGGCCGGCGATTCCCGTTTGGACGTGATTGATTCCATGGTTTCTCAGCGTCATCCTATTGCTCATGGGAGATGGAATGATTCAACAGTGACAATGGTGCAAGTAGAGCAATACCGCGATGCAGTTGATTTCGTGCTCGAAGAGCTGGCTAAGGTCCTCGTTGGTCCCTAGTAGATCAAAGCCGGGTGAGTCCCCCACCTGGTGGTCTAGCAGGTCCGCCTCGTCGGGACACCTCGCCGGCGGCCGAGATACCCACAGAAGGCCAGGTCGCCGTGCAGCCCAGGGCCACGGGTGATGTCGTGAACGCTTCGAACGTGCCCACGCATGCCGAGGCCCGGTGCACGACGACATTCTCCGCTCCGGCAGTTGCACGGCCAGAGCTGGTCGCCGTGGACGGGCGGCGAGTGCGGCATGGTGAAATCGTCGCACACGACCTAGTCGGAGTCGACCTCCACGACGCCCGTCACCGAAGCGATCGTCCCGCTCGCAGTCGATTGTGTTCGGAACCCCGAAGGCGGTGGCGTGGGTGACTGCACCTTGCGCCACCGCCAACCGGTTCACGTGACAACGGTCCTCTCAAGGACTCGTCACTAGGACTGAGGGTGGCCCGAGTCGCCCTGGGGTGACCGCCGACGGGCCCGGACCTCCGGGTAGACGCCGGTCGGCATGTGGTGGAGTGCCTTGCCCAGCAGGGTGGCGAAGAACTGGCTGGCCGCGAGATGGTCGGGAACACGGCCGGCTAGAACCTGGACGGGCTGAACGTCGACAGCGTCCGGAGCGTCGTCTTCGCCCGCGTCGTCCTCGGCATTAATCGAAAGGTCCAGTTCGGGGATCGAATCAAGCGCTGCCGGCTCATCTAGTTCGTCGGGTTCCTCTGCTGCGACTTCCTCGTCCTCCTTGGCGGCGGTGTCGACAACCAGTAGGCACGCGGTGTCATAGACGTCCGGCTCACTCGTCAACTTCGTCATCATGTCGATGGCGAAGTCCAGTTCGCTCTCCTCGGCGTCGGCCCCCATGACGAACAGGAAGCCCAAGGCGGCCAGGGGATGGCGTCCACGGAGGTTCTTGGCGTCTCCGTAAGCCTCCTCGAAGCGGTTGCGCAGGTTCTTGGCGTAGCTGGAGAGCATGGTCTTGGTCGAGATCATCAGCTCGAGCCCGGCGGCCCACGATGCCACCACGACATCCGCCTGCTTGCTATACGCGCTGCCCATCACCCGGGCGTCGGTGGGAAGTGCGCGGCGTGCCCCAGGCGAGGAGTACCGCTGCTGGACCTGTTCGCGCAGACCGACGGTCAGGCCGTGCTCGACGAACTTGCGGACGTCGCGAGGCATGATCCGGGGGTCAGTGCGCCGTGGCCAGACGTCATCGGGGTGCATCCCGGCGCGTCGAAGCTCCTCGGCTGCCCAGATGTCCACGGCACCGGCGACGACGCCGGATCGCTGGGACGTCCCCTCCGCCACCCCGAGCAAGCGCGCCAGCAATGCGAGGTCCACCTCGAACGACCCGTCCGCCTGCCACGGGTTCACCCACGGCTCGGCCGGGACGTGCGCGTCGAAGCGGTCGAGTTTGCCCATCAGGTATCGCCGACACCCCGGAGTGCGTGGGCGAGCGCTCGCGGGTCGACGTCGTAGGAGGAGCAGGCGGCACGGGTGGCGGCGCCGCGGTTACGGGCCTGGAACGCGTGGCGTAGGTCGTTGCGCAACTCCTTCGTCAAGGATGCCGGGTCGGGGACCCGGATCTGGCGCAGATACTGGGCCTGGAACCGGTAGGTCCCACCCCGCATCTTCACGCAGTAGGTGCTGATGAACAGGTTGGTCACGTCGGACAGCAGGAGCCCGCCCAGCACCTCCAGGTCCCAGGCCTCTGACACGACGTAGTAGAGGTTGTGGTGGGGGTAGTGCCCTCCCGGGTCCAACACGGGTTCGGCCGCGGCCTTCATGTCCTGCAGCAACAGCTTTGGCGTGTCCGTCAGCGACGGATGGACGCGATCGATGGTGCGATACCACTGGTCGGGACGTTGGCGGGCGACGTAACGTCCCCTCACTGCGGGGGCGTGCTGGTCGAGGTAGGCCGCCAGCCCCGGCCAGTCTTCCAGGTCCTCCAGGCCCTCGTCGCCCCACGGGTTGACCAGGTACTGGCCGGACCAGTCCAGCGTGCCGGACGCGATGTCGCCACCTGTGGCGAGGGGGAGCAATCGCTCGGGCTCGACCGACCCCGGTGTGGAGGTGATGAAGACGTCATCGACACCGGTAGCGACACCGATCCCGACCCGCGTGCCGGTGGCGCGGTCTTCGAGTGGAGCGAAGTCCGCCTCCAACCGCTGGACCAGTCCGACGGCCTCGGGGGTGCCAGAGGGCCACAATCCGGATCCCTGCGGCCAGTCGGGGAGCCGCGCAGCCGAGAAGGAGTCGCTGGCCGCGATGCCCCCGTTGCTGGCGGCCGCCACCAGGTGCTGCGCGTCCCGGTGGTCGAAACCCCCCGAAGTCGCCGTGACCAGGACCTGGCCCTGCTGTCCACGCCGGAGAACCGTGATCGCCGGGTAGGCGGACACCGTGTCGACGAAGGCATCTACATCGTGCATCGACACGATGGTGTCGACCGCGAAGTCGCTGGTGATGAACGCGCGGAGCTGTGCGCCGTACTGGTTGTGCATCCAGCGGTCCGCACAGATGAATGCCACCCGTCCGTCCTGGGCGAGCAATTGGAGGCCCCGCTCGTAGAACCCGACGTAGAGGTCACTGCGCCCACGCATGGTCGACATGGCGCCGCGGTAGGTGGCCATTCGTTCCGCGCCAACGGATTCCAGTCGGACGTACGGCGGGTTCCCGACGACGAGGTCGACAGTGCCGTCCTCCAAGCCCAGATCGTCCAGCAGGAAGTCGCCGGTGGCGATCCAGCGCTGCGCGAGGGCCGAGGCGTCGCGTTCGGGGACACCGGCATCGACCAGGATCGTGGACACGGCCTTGCGGGCACGGTCGGTGTTGGCGGCCAGCAGGTCGAACGCGCGGATTGAGTCCTGGCAGTTGGTGATCTCCTCGGACCCCACCGACGCCAGGAGGCGTTCGACGATCGCTTCCAGAAACGCCCCGCTGCCGCACGAAGGTTCGACCACCAGCAGCGCTGCCAAGTCCTCGGACGATCGGTAGCCGGCGAGGTCAAGGACGAGGTCGACGACCCAGCGACGGGTGAACACCTCGCCGTGGTCCATGCCGGGATCCGGCGCGTCGTCGAGGGTGGGCACGGTCAGTTGGACTCCGGGCATGGGGGCTCCCTGCAACCTACAAGGTCGCCCCCGAACTGTCGGTCAACCAGAGCATGCCGGAGTGATGTGACAGCCTGCTACGGATCAGACAACGGTCGGCCCACGCGGTGCTGCGGTGGGTCATCCTGATTTGGGTTGTGACGCCGACGTCGCGCCTCAGCGTGCTCGCCCACAGGGGACCGGTCGAGCACGCAGTGGGCCAGTCCTGCCAAGCATGGGCCGAGCATGAGATCTGGCTCCCCGTGCTCTCGGACGTTCACGGCCTCGGGGATGTCCCCGAAGAGGTCGAGGAAGCGGTCGTCGGCCTCGGGTGGACTTGTCCGCGTCCGTGGCCAGCCTCCGGTCATCTCCAGTGGATCCGGCCAGCCCCCGATTGTGGTGTCGGCGTAGTCGAGGAGAACGAGGCACGTAGCGTCAAAGAGGTCCCGCCCGCGCAGTGACCGAAGCATGTCCAAGAGCCGCGCGTACGGTCCGCCCTCCTCGAGCACCGTCGAGCGTGCGGTGTACACAAGACCGAGGGCTGCCATGGGGTGGCGACCGCGAAGGTTGTGCGCGTCGCCAACAAACTCCTCAAATCGGTTCGTGACGTTGTTTCCAAAGGAGCTCATCTGTGCCTTTGTCGAGACCATCAGCTCGGCGCCGCGGTCCCAAGATGCCATGAGAACATCGACTTGCTTGAAGTAGTGTCGTCCCAAGATTTGAGCCGTTGAGAGCCCCTGACGGTCGAGCTCCTCCCTGATCGCCTCACGGTTCCGAGCAAGGGATCCTTCGAGGAGATCCGCGGTTTCACCCGGCCAAACGCGAGGGTGTGACGCGCGCGGCCAGATCGACCTCTTATCGAACCCGGCCCTGCGCATCTCAAATGCGATGTACGCATCAAGCATCTTCCCCATCCGGCCCGTGTTCGGATGCGCGTTCTGCAGCACCGGGATCGCCGTCAGCCGCTCTAGCGGTTCCAGGTTGGGCGTGTAACCCAAACTGTTCACGTAGGCCGGGCCGACGTGCCAGGGGTTGGTGAGGCGAGGAAGATCGCCTTCAACGACTTCCCGAACCGCCGCGAATACAGCTGCTGACGCGTCCGCTCGCGCCTTCTTCTCGGCATCCGTCGCCACTCGCCCACTCCTCATGTCTCGGACCTCAACCAAGCACATGAAACCCGGTATGAGTCCGGCGGGCACATCGTGGAGCAACGACGCAGGCGTGACCCAAGCCGAAATCACTGCCGGCCGAACGTGTCTGCGATTCACTCAGCCGAAGGTGTTGTCGGCGGTGTTGAGGAGCCAGCCGCCGAAGCGGGTGCCGTTGCCGGCCAGGAACGGGACGCGGAAGGTGGTGCCGCGCGGCCGCAGGACGCCCAGGCCCCAGCCGCTGGTCACCAGCACGTCGGCGGAACCGTCGCCGCCCAGGGGGTTGAACTGCACGAACTGGTTGGCGTTGGTGTCGATGATCCAGCCGTCGATCCTCGTGCCGTTGGCGGCCATCACCTGTGACGTCAGCGCGCCGCCGGACAGGCCGAGCACGCCGATGCCCCACGGGCTGGTGATGAACAGGTCGTCCTGGCTCCGCCCGAACCTCACCGCCGCGCGCAGGTGGTTGTCGGCGGTGTTGAGCAGCCATCCGCCGAACCGCGTCCCGTTGGGCGCCATCGTCACCGGCTCCAGCGTCGAGCCGGTGAACCGCAGGATCCCCATCCCCCACGGACTGGTCACGACGACCTCGTCGCGGCCGTCACCGTCGACGTCGGCGATCGGGCCGAACCGGTTGTCGTGGGTGTTGAGCAGCCAGCCGTCGAAGCGGGTCCCGTTCGCGGCCATCGCCGGCGCGGTCATCCCGCCGGGAGCCAGCGCCAGGTACCCCAGGCCCCAGGGGCTGTGGACCAGCACGTCCGAGGTCCCGTTGCCGTCCAGGTCGGTCCGCCTCCCCGGCTGGCCCGCACCCGGCCCGGCCACCCCGCTCGGCACGCCCGGGCGCACGATCGGGACGGTGCGCACCCCACCGCGGTCCAGCGCGAACGTCCGCGACGTGTCGCCGGCGACCAGGCCCGGACGTACCGGCGCCAGCACCTGCCCGAACGCGACCTCGTCGGCACCGGTCCGGTAGGCGTGCACCTGCAGGCTCGCCACCTCCCAGTCGGCCCCCAGCGAGCGGCCGAGTGCGGAGATGAAGCCCTCGCGGGACTCCTCGGTCTGGCGCATGAACGCACTGCTGAACGCGTCGAAGGCCTCTCGGCGGATGATGTGGGTTCCTCGGAGGTCGTCGACGCGACTCACCAAGGGTCTCGTACTTCCGGTGTCGCACCCTTGTGTCACCCTCAGTATCCGCGAAAGGGGCACTCACGTGAGTCAGTCTGAACCCAGATTCAACGCAAGCGTTCACGTCCGCTGCGGCTGCGGCGGGACCATCAAGTTCTGCATGCCGATGGGCCGGCCCATCCCTGAACCACTTCGTTGCTCACTCGGCCCCCCCGGTGGAGGAGGCGCAGGGGCGCTGCGCTGCCCGGCGGGCCATCCCTGTGGCATGGACGTTGCGGAGATCCGCGCCCGCGCGCTGGCGGAACTGGATCGTGGACTGGGACCTCACGTTCGCGAGCGGGCGATCATCCTCGACTGCAAGAACTGACGTCCGGGCCCTGGCCATGCTCACTGAAGCGAGGGGTGTCGCACCAGTTCGCCACACTGAGGGCATGGATATCTTCATCAGTTCTGTTGTCGGGGGCTACGAGTCCTATCGAGACGCTGCGGTCGAGGCGATCGAGACGCTGGGTCACCGTGCCGTCCGGGCCGAAGACTTCGCGGCCTCGCCAACCACTCCACAGCAAGCCTGCCTCGCGGCGGTCAGGACCGCGGACGTGGTCCTGTTGCTTGTGGGATCAAGCTACGGAGCGCCGCAGGCGTCTGGTCTCTCGGCCACCCACGAGGAGTACCTAGAGGCGCGCGAGGACAAGCCGGTACTCGTGTTCGTCGAGTCCGAGGTGGAGCGACAGGGAGCTCAGCAAGACTTCCTGCCCGAGGTGCAGGCGTGGTCGACGGGTCACTTCCGGGCCGCCTACGACTCACCGGAGGAACTGAAGTCGTCAGTCATCCGGGCACTTCACGAGTTCCAGATGTCTGCCTCCGCCGGTCCCGTGGACGAAACGGGGATGGTTTCGCGAGCCCAGCAGCTGGTCGAGACTGCACCCCGCACCGCGAGTGCTGTGTTGGTGGTGGGAACGGTTGGTGGCCCGGCGCAGCCGGTCATCCGGCCTGCCGAACTCGAGGACCCCGAGCTGGCCAGGGACCTGCAACGTGAGGCCCTGTTTGGGGACAACGCCGTCCTCGACTCCTCCGTAGGAACACGGATCGAGATCGAGGGAGCAGTCTGATCCTCGACCAGGGCCAAGGATCGCTCACGGTCGACGAGGCGGCAGCCGTCCGGATTGTTCAGCCGGCCACTGCCGAGCCGAATCAGTGGGCGGCAGGCATCCAAGCCCTGATCCATGAGGACGTCACTGAACTGATCCAACGGGCGGTCCGGTTCACCGGGTGGGTTCTCGATCGCCAGGATCCGACAGGACGTGTGACGGACGTGGTGGTTGCCGCTCGACTCATCGGTTCCGGGCACATGCCGTGGCGGACTCGCGACGAGCACCGGGCGAGCCCGAATGCCGGCAACTTGAGCATGGGTGAAGTCGATCGAACGGTCATGCTCATGCCGCCACGCAGACATCGTCAGGCCCTCACCCACGACGCGGACGGCATCGCAACCGACCTCGCCACCCTCCTCCGTCGGTCGCGGAGACGATGAAGGAAACAACGATGGACGTCGATTTCCAGCGCTTCAGGTGGGATGACGCGCGACGGGCCCACCATCTCGTTCGCGGAAGTGGAGACCGTTTCGATCGCGGAGGGCTGGCTCGGCTCGTCGGGGATCTTCACGTGTGGATGCTCGTACTCACTGCCGATTCAGTCCCCGTTCCATGGGACCGGAGTCCTGATCATGTGGGCCAGGTTCTTCTCCGTCGTCGAGCTTGCGCAGTTGGAGAACGCTGTTGACCGTGCGTGTGGCGTCGTCCTTCGCGAACTCGTGGAGCCACTCGGCCGTCAGGTTGATGGCGTCGCGCCGGGCCATGAGCTGATGGACCGCGACGGCGGCTTCGACAATCTCGGACGGGTTTGTGGTCGGCTGGTCGACGAGGTCCTCGTCGAGTCGGCGGAGCAGTTGGAACGAGGTCGTGGACGGCTCGACCTCGCGCAGCTCGAGCCACTCGGCAAGGAGCATTCCGGATCGGTGGGCCATGTCGGTCAGTGCAGCGCCGGTCGCAACGTAGGGGAGACGAAAACGGAAGAGCGGCCCAGAAGTCGATCCGCTGGTGGCGGACTGGAACGCGGCGTCTGCACACCACGGTCGCAGGATGGAGTTCGCTGGGGCATCGATGTCACCGGTCGAAGCCGCCCGCTCCACCGCGTCCGCGATGTCCTCACCGGCACGGTCGCGCGCCCAGGCCTCGGGGTGGCGGTCGGTGTCGAGGACGTCGCGGATGGCATCGTGTGCGCGTGCCAGGGTCTCGGACAGTTCGTGCCACTCCCAGTACGCCACGGGATGCGAGTCCGGTTGGCATCCCATCGCCCGAAGGAGCTGGCCGCGCAGCGATGGTGACTTGCTCCTGGACTTGCGGAGATCCTTGGCAGTGGCGGCAAGCAAACCTGGCACGCGGACATCTCCTTCGTCAGCAAGTCACTGTAGAGAGCCTTGATGCCTCCATGTGCGACTTCATGTCCCAATGATCCTTTAGGTTGGTTGTGTGATGGCCAGGCAACTGTCTCACCCGCTCTCGAAGGAGTCGTACAGCCATGAGGTCACCTGTATTGGGCAGCGCCGACAACTTCGTGGTGGTGGATGTCGAGACCACTGGGTTGTCGAATCGCGATCGAATCGTGGAGGTGGCGGCGGTGACCGTCGCCCACGACGGGACGATCGTGGACGAATGGGACACCCTGGTCGATCCACGGAGAGATGTCGGGCCGACCCACATACACGGCGTCACCGCGTCGATGGTCTCCGCGGCGCCCGTGTTCGACGAGGTGGCCCCGGCCCTGGCGAGTCGGCTGTATGGCTCTGCGATCGTGGCGCACAACCGGAGCTTCGACGTCCGCATGCTCACCAATGAGTTCTCGTCAATCGAGGCCCGTCTCTTGCCCGGCAACGGTCTCTGCACCCTCCAGATCGCCGGCGGCAAGTTGTCCGACGCGTGCCGGTTCCACGGCATCGACCACGTCCATGCCCACCGAGCCCTCGGCGATGCTCGGGCGACGGCGCGACTGCTCGCCGCCGTGCTTCGAGAAGACGTGGGCACCTGCACGCCCGCTCGCATCTTCGACCTGTCGAATGACTACCGCCCCAGAACCCTTCAGCGTCAATCGGTGGACGGCGCGGAGGCCGATATGCCGTACCTGGCGCGTCTCGGCGCCCACGTCCATCACTACGGCGAGCAGGGGGAGGTCTTGGCCTATCTGGACCTGCTGGACTGGGCGCTTGCAGACATCGTGATCAGTGATGAGGAGCACCAGGCGCTCGACGAGCTGGCCCATGATCTCGGACTCAGCTCGGTCGACGTGAGTGGCGCCCACCGGCGATACATCGACGAACTCGTGGCCGCCGCACTTCGCGACGACATCGTGACAGACGCCGAGTACTCCCTGCTCGTTCGGTGCGCAGAGGCGCTGGGAGTCCCCGGACGAGTGGTCGAGGAGCAGACCGCGGCGTGGCGGATCGACACGGGGTCGGTCGGGCTGGAGGCGGGCTTGCGTGTCTGCTTCACCGGATCGGCGACGTACCCGGATGGTCGTGAGCTCTCGCGTTCGAGACTTCGCGAGATCGCCGTGCAGCGGGGCCTCGAGTCGGTGTCGGGCGTCACGAAGTCGAAGTGCGACGTGTTGGTGGCCGCCGACCCGTCCTCGACGTCTGGCAAGGCCCGGAAGGCACGGAAGTGGGACATCCCGATCGTGGACGTCCAAGATTTTCTGATCGCCCAAGCGGGTTCCTCGGTTCCGGCGGTGATCATCTGATGCGGCGAGGCCCGTCGCCGGTCAAGCCCGAAGGCACGATTCGGTGGTCCATGGATCACGCTCATCAGGGCGCTTCGTAGCTTCACTGTCGCGAGGAACAGGAGTACGAATTGGCATCCGGCCGGCGTGTGGCGACCAGGCTGTCAGGGCGTGGGCGTGTGGGGGTAGTTGGGGAGGCGCACTACCAGCCGGCGTTGGAGCGGGCGGCTCGGGGGCAGGTGGTGGGACCGCGCGACCTGGCCGGCGCCATTCCGGTGGCGGCGGAGTTGGTGCCCGAGCCGGACAACCCGTACGACGCCAATGCGGTGCGGGTCGACGTGGGTGGAGCAACGGTCGGGTACCTCAGTCGTCACGTTGCACCGCAGTACCAGCCCGTCCTCCTCGAACTCGAGCGGTCGGGACGCCGCGGTTGGTGCCAGGGCTGGATCATGGGTGGGGGACACCGCAACCACGGCATCCACCTGTCCCTCGGCGAACCCCACCTCCTGGTCCCCGTCAACTCCACGTCGGGGGAGGGGATCCTCGAACCGAACACGATGGTGACCGTCGTGGGCGAGGACGCCCACCAGGACACGCTCGCCCCGATCCTGCAGCTCGCCGATCCCGCGGTCGTGCACGCCGAGTGTCGGCTCGCCCCAGAGTCCGACGGCGAGGGACCTCGCATCGAGGTGCTGGTCGACGGCGACGTGGTCGGTGAACTGACGCCGAGGATGACCGCGCGATACCGAGCGGTCGTCGCCGAGGCCATCGATCGGCACGGCACGGCCGTCTGCGAGGGCATGGTCCATCGCACGCCCCGCGGGATCGAGGTCGAGGTCTTCCTCCCGAAGTTCGCGGTCGGAACCGGGACCCCCGACGACGGCACGCCGGGCCCGGACGCGACGCCGCGCCCGGGCAACGACCCGCCGGTCCTCGAGCGACCGGGACCGTGGCCGCCCAACCTCGCCATCCCGCCGGCGCCGACGCTGGACACCGACCTCCTCCCCACCACCAAGCCGGGAGCTGCCACCAGGGGCCTGATCGACCGCGCCGAGGAAGTCGCCGGCGACCTGGCCAACGAGCAGAGCCCTCTGGCGGTCTCGCAGCGACGTGTCCGGGAACTCGCGGAGGCCGTCCTGGAGGACGCGGTGCAGGAACGGTTGGCGAGGCTGGACGTGGAACGCCTCGCCGACCTGGTCGACGGCCAGTCCCGGATCGGGACACTGGTGGCAGGCGGTGTCACCACGGTCGCACAGGTCGTCGACCACCACGATCTCACGAGCATCCCTGGCATCGGACGCACGACGACGAAGCGGCTCGAGGGTGCGGCCCACCAGGTCGCCGCCCTGGTCCGCGACAGCCTCGGCCTGCGCTTCGACGTCGACGCCCGCCCCGCGGACCACACCCGGCTGCTCGCCCAGCTCCGCCACCACCACACCCTGCGACAGGTGGAACCGGCGCTGGCAGCGCGGGCCGCCGGGGCCAGGACGACCCTCCGGGCTGCTGCCACGGCCGCGCAACCTGCGGCACGGGGGTTCGTGGCGCGACTGTTCTCGCGCGAGGACGAAACCGCCCGCCTGGCCGTCGTCCGGCTCGAACGTGCCCTCGACGGCGTCCGCGACGACGACCTCGTCACCCGGGTCCGCCAGCTCTTCGTCGTGCCGGACAACCGCGACAGCCGGGAGGCGGCCTGGGAGTGGTTCGAGGCGGATCCGCCGGTGGCCTACGGCCTGCTGGAGGAGCTCGCCGGGCTGGGCGCGGGACACGAGACCCAGGAGGGCCACCTCCCCAGCGAGATCGTGGCGGCCGTGCGTCGCCAACGCCTCGACACGCGGTTCCTCGACGTCACGCTGCGTGGCTACCAGGCCTTCGGGGCGAGGTACGCACTGGTGCAGGAGCGGGTCCTGATCGGCGATGAGATGGGCCTGGGCAAGACCATCATCGCCCTGGCGGTGGCGGCACACCTGTGGGCGGCCGGGTGCCGCCACGTCCTGGTGGTCTGTCCCGCCAGCGTGCTGCTGAACTGGCGACGCGAGATCGACACGCACTCCAAGATGCCCTCGGTCCACCTGCACGGCGACGGTCGCGACGCGGCGTACCAGCGATGGAGGCAGGAGGGCGGCATCGCCGTCACGACGTTCGGCACGGTCGGTGCGCTCCCCGGCCCGGACCCGACCGACCTGCTCGTGGCCGACGAGGCCCACTACGTGAAGAACCCCCAGGCACAGCGGTCCCAGCACGTCACCGGGTGGGGCCGCCACGCCGACCGGGTCCTCTACCTCACCGGGACACCGCTCGAGAACCGCGTGGAGGAGTTCCGCGAGCTCGTCGGCCAGCTGCGGCCCGACGTGGCCGAACCGCTGGACGACCACTTCGTCCTGGCCGGCTCCGAGGCCTTCCGGACGAAGGTCGCCCCGGTGTACCTGCGTCGCAACCAGGAGGACGTGCTGACCGAGCTGCCTCCCCGGCTGGAGGTCGACGACTGGGTCGAGCCGACCACGCAGGACGCCACCGCCTACCGGGACGCCGTCGCCACGGGCAACTTCCAGGCCATGCGCCAGGCGGCGTGGGTGCACGCCTCGTCGGGGCAGTCGGCGAAGATGCAGCGGCTGGTGGAGATCATCGAGGAATCGGCCGCGCAGGGCTGGAAGGTGGTCGTGTTCTCCTACTTCCTGAACACCCTCGCCGCGATCGCCGAGGGACTGGACGGGCGCGTGTTCGGGCCGTTGACCGGTGCGACGTCGTCGGCCGACCGGCTGGCGATGGTCGACGTGTTCACCGACCACGACGGTCCCGCGGTGCTGGTGTCCCAGATCATCGCGGGCGGCGTCGGCCTCAACATCCAGGCCGCGCCGGTGGTCGTGCTGGCCGAGCCGCAGTGGAAGCCGAGCACGGAGGACCAGGCCATCGCACGGGCCCACCGGATGGGCCAGGTCCGACGGGTCAACGTCCACCGGCTGCTGGTCACCCCCGGCGTCGACCAGCGCATGAAGGAACTGGTCGCCCAGAAGGCCGCGATCTTCGACGAGTACGCGCGCCAGTCCTCGGTCGTCGAGGCGGCCCCGGACGCCGTGGACCGCACCGAGGCGTCGATGGTGCAGCAGATCATCGACGAGGAATCGCAACGCCTGGGCGTCGTGCCGGCAGGTCCGCCGGAATCGTCGTCACGCTGAGGCGTGGGGCTTCGATGACCGCCGTCAGGCGACCTGGTCGGCGTCGGCGTCGGCCTCCTCGTCGACGACGTCGCCCTCCGCGCCGCGGGGTCGCAGCGCGGGGAAGAACTGGCCCACGGCAAAGGTCGCTGCGACCAGGATGGCCGCGAGGACCCAGGCGAAGGTCACGCTGGCCTCGACGAGTGAACCGAGGACCAGGCCGAACCAGCCGAAGTCCGAGTCACCGAAGGTCGTGTTGGCCAGGCCCAGGTCACCGAGGTAGTTCAGCAGGAACGCTGGCAGGAACGTGATGAGCAGGCCGCTGACGAAGGCCCCGATCACGGCGCCGCGGCGCCCGCCCAGGGCATTGCCGAACACCCCGGCGCCCCCACCGACGAAGAAGTGCGGAACCATCCCCGGCAGGATGAGTGCCAGGCCGATCGGGCCCAACAGCGGCAACGCGACCAGACCCCCGAGGAGGCTGGACCCGAAGCCGATGACCACGGCGGTTGGCGCGTAGGGGAAGACGATCGGGATGTCGAGGGCGGGGAGGGCGTCGGGGATGAGCTTCTCCGAGATGCCCTCGAAGGCCGGCACGATCTCGGCCAGCAGCATGCGAACGCCGACGAGGATCACCCAGACACCGGCCGCAAAGGTCAACGACTGGATGAAGGCATAGACGTAGGGGTTGGTGTCACCGCTGAGCTCGCGGACCACACCCGGTCCGGCGATGATGGCGAAGATCATGTAGACGATGATCATCGCCACGGCTGTCGAGACCAGGGTGTCGCGGAAGAACGACAGCCCCTTGGGCACGTTCACGTCTTCGGTGGACTTCTCGGGGTCTCCGAGGTACTTCCCGGCCAGGCCGGCTGCGACGTAGCTGAGCGTGCCGAAGTGGCCGACGGCGATGGGATCGCCGTCGGTGACCTTGCGGGTGAAGGGCATGGCGAACGCCGGCATGAGGACCATGAGGCTCCCCACGCACAGCGCTCCCGGGATGATCAGTTGGGAACTGGAGGCTCCCGCGGATCCGATGATCACGGCAACGAGTGCACTCATGAACAGCACGTGGTGGCCGGTCAGGAACACGTAGCGAAGCTTGGTGATGCGGGCGAGCACCAGGTTGATCAGGAATGCCAGCCCCATGATGCTGGCGGTCTGGCTGCCGAAGTTCTCCTGCGCCAGGCCGACGACGGCCTCGTTCGTCGGAATGACCCCTTGCAGGCCAAGGCCCTCCGACACCATCGTCCCGAGCGGGTCGAGGGCCCCGATCAGGATCCCAGCGCCGCCGCCGATGATCAGGAAGCCAGTGATGGTCTTGATCGTGCCCGACACGACGTCCTGAACCGGGGCCTTCAGGAACAGGAGCCCGACCATGGCCAGCAAGCCGACCAGGATCGCGGGCGTGCTGAGGATGTCGCGTAGCAGGTCAAGGACACCCATGGGGGACCTCGTTGTCGTGGTTGGACAAGGGGATGGGCGGTGCTGGTTGGCTCAGGGTGGCTCGGCTCAGTCGGTGTCGAGCCCTGCAAGCGCCTCGTTGACCGTCGCCGTGATCTCGTCACGATCCGTGAAGTTCTTGATCACGTGGACCGACGCGGTCTTGTTCTTGATCTTGTCCGCGAACTCGGCAGAGGTGAAGATCAAGTCGGCCGATTGCCCGTTGGCCGCACTGGCGTCGGTGACCTCGATGTCGTAGTCGACGCCGGCCTCGTCCAGCGCCTTCTTCAGGCGGCTCTTGAGTATGACGCTGGTACCCAGCCCCATACCACACACGGCAAACACCTTGATCATGGTCCGTCCTTCATCAGTCGGGCAACGGCTTCGGGCGAGTCGGCGTCGCGGAGTGCCTGGACGTTCTCCGGTTCGCTGATGTGCTCGGCGAGCGCGCCGAGGGCTTGCAGATGGGCTTCGGAGTCGTTGGTCACCAATCCGAAGACGAGGTCGACGGGATCGTTGTCCTTGGCACCGAACTCGACGGGATGTGCCAGGGTCACCACGCTGATCCCCACATCCAGACCACCGGACTCGGGGCGTGCGTGGGGGATCGCGATGCCGGGAGCCAAGACCACGTAGGGCCCGTGTTCGTGGATGCCGTCAACGATGGCCTGGACGTACCGTTCTTCGGCCGCCCCGACCTCGACAAGCAGGGTTCCCGCGCGGCGAACCGCATCCTCCCAGTCGCCGGCCTCGTAGCGGACGTCGATTGCGTCATCGTGGAGGACCGAGGCGAGATCGACATCCATCATTGCCCTTGTGCAATCGATTGAAGTGTGAACCATCCAGCGTTCGGTCGAACAGGCCCATCAGTTCGGACGCTAGTTACAGATGCATGGAGGTGCAACCGTCTCGGGGATTTTGGCGGTGGGCGATGGCTCGGGCCGGCGGGTCCGCCGGCCCGGACCGTCCCCCGGCGCGCTCAGCCGAAGGTGTTGTCGGCGGTGTTGAGGAGCCAGCTGCCGAAGCGGGTGCCGTTGCCGGCCAGGAACGGCACGCGGAAGGTGGTGCCGCGCGGCCGGAGGACGCCGAGGCCCCACCCGCTGGTCAGCAGCACGTCGGCGGAGCCGTCACCGCCCAGGGAGTTGAACTGCACGAACTGGTTGGCGTTGGTGTCGATGATCCAGCCGTCGATCCTCGTGCCGTTGGCGGCCATCACCTGCGACGTCAGCGCCCCGCCGGACAGGCCGAGCACGCCGATGCCCCACGGGCTGGTGATGAACAGGTCGTCCTGGCTCCGCCCGAACCTCGCCGCCGCGCGCAGGTGGTTGTCGGCGGTGTTGAGCAGCCATCCACCGAACCGCGTCCCGTTGGGCGCCATCGTCACCGGCTCCAGCGTCGAGCCGGTGAACCGCAGGATCCCCATGCCCCACGGGCTCGAGATCACCAGCTCGTCGCGCCCGTCACCGTCGAGGTCGCCGACCGGGCCGAAACGGTTGTCACCGGTGTTGAGCAGCCAGCCACCGAACCGGGTGCCGTTGGCGGCCATCATGATCGGGACGAGGTTCGTGCCGTCCCAGCGCAGGATGGCCATGCCCCAGCCGCTGGAGATCACGACCTCCTCACGACCGTCACCGTCGAAGTCGCCGACCGGTCCCAGCACGTTGTCGGCGGTGTTCAACAACCATCCCCCGAACCGGGTGCCGTTGGGCGCCATCATCACCGGCTCCAGCGTCGAGCCGTTGAACCGCAGGATCCCGAGGCCCCACGGGCTGGTGATCACCACCTCGTCCCGCCCGTCACCGTTGACGTCGGCCACCGGACCCAGCCTGTTGTCGGCGGTGTTCAGCAACCACCCGCCGAAGCGGGTCCCGTTCGCGGCCAGCATCAGGCCACGGAAGCTCGTCCCGCTCACCCCCAGGACTCCCAGGCCCCACGGGCTGGTCACCACGACCTCGTCACGGCCGTCGCCGTTGACGTCGGCGATCGGGCCGAACCGGTTGTCGTGGGTGTTGAGCAGCCAACCGTCGAAGCGGGTCCCGTTCGCGGCCATCGCCGGCGCGGTCATCCTGCCCGACGCCAGCGCCAGGTACCCCAGGCCCCAGGGGCTGTGCACCAGCACGTCCGAGGTCCCGTTGCCGTCCAGGTCGGTCCGCCTCCCCGGCTGGCCCGCACCCGGCCCCGCCACCCCGCCCGGCACGCCCGGGCGCACGATCGGGACGGTGCGCACCCCACCGCGGTCCAGCGCGAACGTCCGCGACGTGTCGCCGGCGACCAGGCCCGGACGCACCGGCGCCAGCACCTGCCCGAACGCGACCTCGTCGGCACCGGTCCGGTAGGCGTGCACCTGCAGGCTCGCCACCTCCCAGTCGGCCCCCAGCGAGCGGCCGAGTGCGGAGATGAAGCCCTCGCGGGA
>NZ_JAHOPH010000022.1:42984-60483 GCF_019798055.1 Salsipaludibacter albus
GCACCGGCGCCAGCACCTGCCCGAACGCGACCTCGTCGGCACCGGTCCGGTAGGCGTGCACCTGCAGGCTCGCCACCTCCCAGTCGGCCCCCAGCGAGCGGCCGAGTGCGGAGATGAAGCCCTCGCGGGATTCCTCGGTCTGGCGCATGAACGCACTGCTGAACGCGTCGAAGGCGTCGCGTCGGCGGCCGGCACCCTCGTCGTCGGACTCCATGACCTGCAGCGGCAGGGTGACCCAGCCGATCCCGTCGGGGACGTCGGTCGCGGTCAGGCGCCGGTCAAGCGTCCGGGTCTCGCCCGTGTCGACCCCGCTGAAGGGGCCGAACTGCTGGCGAGTCATCGTCCGCGAGGCCTGGTTGACCAGCATCGCGAACAGGAACGGCTCGTCGTCGGACGTCCCGCGGTCCCAGTCCGACTCCTCGATGCAGCGCAGCCGGACCAGGTGCACCTCGTAGCTGGACGCCGGCCGACCCATCACCACGCTGCGACGGGTCCGCCGGATCGTCCCCTCGACGTCGTAGATCCCCTCGCTGCCACCGTTCAGTCGGACCGTGAACCCGCTGGCGCCGCTGCCGACCGCCGCCAGCTGCGACGGGCTCCACACCTTGCGGGTGGTGGCGACGTGGTCGGCGTGGCCGCCGATGATCGACAGGAAGAAGTCCTCGACCAGCTCGACCGCGCCGACCAGCGCCGCGACGAACGCCTGGCCCAACGCGACGAACACCTCGCCGACCCCGGCCGAGTCGTTGCGCAGCCGCAGCTCGGACGGGCAGTCCGGGAACGGGCCGAGGTGGAACACCTGGTCGTCGCCGGCCTCGAAGTCGTTGTAGGCGATCAGCGGGTTGCGGCCCGCCATCGTGTCCAGCAGCACCTCGCCGTACGGCGTGCGGGCGAAGATGTCGGCGTCGGTGCCGGCCCCGAACGTGTTCGCGGTGACGATCCGCAGTCGCAGGAACCACTCGGCCGCCGGGGTGGTCGGCGCCGGGGGATAGGTGCCGGTGCCGACGAAGTGCAGGCCCTGGCGGTGGAAGTCCTCGTACTGGTCGTGCCACACCGACTCGGCCGCGGCCGGGTTCATGCGCACCTTCCTCCAGAACTCCCCGTGCCCGGCGCGGTCCAGCGTCGCGCCGATCGTGGCCAGCATGGTGGTGCACTCGCGCACGGCCAGGTCGTAGGCGGCCTCGAACAGGACCGGGCCGTCGTCGGCGGAGAACCCGCGCACCTGGGCGCCGATCCGGGCCAGCCAGGTGCTGTCGAGGTTGATGCCCGGCGGGTCGAGGTGGACGAAGCCGCCCGGGATCGGCACGCCCAGGACCTCGAACGACCCGATCGGGCGCGAGTCCTTGCAGGCCTTCCACGTCTGGCACAGCGCGGTGTTGGAGAACGGCGACACGGCGTGGCAGACGACGTCCATCGTCCCGCCGATCGGGGTCAGCAGGGTGCAGGCCGGCGAGTACTTGCCGTGGTGGGCGATGCCGGTGTGCTCGTCGTGTTCGTAGGTGCCGGTGAACAGGGCAAGTCGGGCCTGTTCGTGCGGGGAGTGGTCCGACCAGGTCAGGCGGCGCCGGGCCGGGTCGTCGACCCAGTTGGAATGGGAGTAGAAGTCGGCGGTGGCGTGCAGGGTCACGCCGACGACGTGGCGGGCGGCGGCGACCTGCTCGGCCTCGGTCGGGAAGGTGGTGGCGTGCAGCACGCCGGTGATCGCACCGGACAGGTAGCGGCGCCACATCGTGGTGACCTGGGCCACCGACGACAGGTCGTCGAAGTGGACGTTGGTCAGCGGCGGCGCCAGCGACAGCGCGGTCTTGACGCGCGACAGGCCGCCCTGGACCCACCACAGGGGGTTGTAGAGGTAGGAATCGACGAAGTCGGCGTGCCACGACAGCTCGGAGGCCGCGCCGGCCGACCAGCCGGCGTCCAGCGCGGCCCGGTTGGCGATGCCGCGGTGGTGCCAGTTGTCGAAGTCGTCGGCCGAGGCCAGTGGGTCCTCGCCGCCGAAGCGCAGCTGGGTGGTGGCCAGCATCGCGCCGAGGCCGATCGTCGACACGACCGGTCCGAGCAGTCGCGCGGTCGCCTCGACCGTCGCTCGTCGTGCGATGCCTCCCGGCGTCCGTGGCGTCCGGGGACCGTGTTCCCGCCGCGCTGCAAGCCGTCGCCCCATGACCGACTCCCTGCTCGTCCGGGCCGTGCGGTGTCCGGGGTGGGTCGCACCCGGTCGAGCAGGAGCGGAACTCTACGATCGTGCAGTCTCGTTGTCCACCATCGCGCGATGGTGGTGCCGGCTCGATGGCGCAGGTGGTCCATTCGGACCATTTCTCGTGGTTGTCCACATGCTGATGACGTGGATGGTCGAGGGCGATCGAACACACGTACGGTCGTGGTCATGGAGTCGAACCCCGCCCCGCGACGTGGACCTGGCCGTCGACCGGACCCCCTTGACGGGTCCGCTTCGGACGTGCGGCGCGGTCGGGTGGAGGCCGGCGACGAACGCACCGAGCCCGTTCGACCGGGCCAGGCGCCTGCCCCGGCGGAGGCAGCCGTCACGGACTGGTCCCACGACCACGACACGGCGGCGCTGGGGACCCTGGTCGAGGCCCTCGGGGGCGCGGACCGGTTGATGGCCCGAGCGGTCGACGCCATGATCCGCATCGTCGAGGACAACGTCACCGAGTCCGTCCTCGGCGTCGCGCCGGAGATCCTGTTGTCCCAGACCTGCCGGGCCGTCGGCTTCGAGCGGCGCACGCTGCTGCGGGTCGCCTCGCACCTGGTCCACATGCCGGCGACCCGGCGGGCCTTCCGCGCAGGTGACCTGTCGTGGTCGCAGATCCGCGCGGTCGTCACCGCCGTTGGCCGGGTCAACCGCGCCGGCCGGGACCGGGTGGACGACCTGGTCGCCGAGCTCGCGCCGGGCTACGCCGAGTTCGAGGCCGACCACCTCATCTGGGAGGTCGACATCCTCGTGGACGAGCTGGTGGCCGTGCGCGACGCCGAACGGGAACGTGACCCGGTGGCCGACAACCGGCTCGTACTGACACCGCGGCTGGACGGGTCCGGGACGGCCTACGGCGAGTACGACTCCGAACACTTCCCGCTGCTGGCCCAGTCGGTGGACAACCAGGCGGCCGACCGGTATCCGTTCCGGGACGCGCCCGACCTGCCCGACCCGGCCGACACGTGCGACGCCGAGGTGACCGCGGCGCACCGCCACGCGGCCGCGATCGCGGGTCGCAACGCCGGCCGCCGGGCCTGCGCCCTGTTCGAGCTCGTGACCGGGCGGGACGCCGTGACGTTCGATCCCCTCGAGGACGCGAGGCCGCGCGGGTCCGGCCGCCCGTCGGTCCGACTGACCTGCCACGTCGACACCCTGCTGGACGGGTCGAGTCCCGCCTGGCTGCTGTCCCCGCTGGCCGGTCGCATGCGGGTCACCTCGGACGTCGCCCGCCGGTGGCTCGATGCCGCCGGTGCCGACGCCCGCCTGGTCGCGGTCGACGATGTCGGGGAGGTGGTCGGGGTCGGTCGCCGACAGCGGTTCGCCCGGGGCTGGCTGCGCGAGGCCGTCCTCGCCCGCGACCTGCACGACACCGCGCCGTGCTCGACCACGCCGGCCATGGTCGCCGACGTCGACCACGTGCAGGACTGGGACGACGACGGAACGACCGACGTGACGAACCTCGCCATGATGTCGCGACGGTTCAACGCCGCGAAGCAGCGCGGCGAATGGACCCTCACCCGCCACGCGGACGGGACCCGCACCTGGACCGCGACCCGGTCCGGCTACACCGTTCGCCAGGCAAGGCCAGCCCACCTCCCGCGCAGCGACCCCGAGCCTCCCGCGGCGGGGTGATCCGAGAACACAATCTGCCTGAGACAAGGTCTTCTGCATGCGAACCACGCTTGACCTCGACGACACCCTGATGCGACGTGCCAAGGCTGCCGCCGCCGAGCAGGGGATCACGCTCACGGCGCTGATGAATCGTGCCCTCCGCGATGCGCTGGACGAGTTGTCCGGCGAGGCCTCGTTCCGGCTGGACATCCCCATCGTTGAGGGTTCTGGTCTGCCGAGGGTGGACATCACCGATCGCGATGCGCTGTTCGACGCGACCTGATCGCGTTCGTCACCAACGTGTTGGTGTGTGCCCACAGGTCACGGTGGTCCGCACGTCGGGCTTGTCCCCGTCGTCCATGGCGGGTTCCGGCATGCCCCACGGAGGCCTTTCGGTCGGGCCCCGGCATGTCTAGGTTGGAACCACCGACCGTTCCCCCCGCCAAGGATCCCCCCCATGGCCTTCCGGTCCACCTCTGGCTCCCCGTTGTCCGTCGGCCTGGCACTCCTGGTCGCACTCGTGCTGGTGCCCCTTGCGGCACCGCCCCCGGCTGTCGGGGACCACACGGCGTCCCCCGAGCGGGTCACCGTGATGGGGTCGTTGATGGAGGTGCTGGGCTGTGACACCCCGTGGGACGAGGCCTGTGCGGCCACCGACATGGTCGAGGTGGACGACGGCCTGTGGGAACTGGTCGCCGAGGTCCCGTCCGGCACGTGGGAGTACAAGGTGCGCCTGGACGGCTCCTGGGACGAGAACTACGGGCTGAACGGTGGCGAGAGCAACATCCCCCTGGTGCTGCTGGCCGACGCGGATTTGCGCTTCACCTACGACCACGCCACCCACCGGGTCGCGGTCGAGCCAGCCGCCGACCCCGAGCCGGCTGGCCCGGCCGACCGGGCGCTGGCCACCGACAGCGTGCGCGACGACCTCACCCGCGAACGCTTCTACTTCGTGATGGCCGACCGGTTCGCCAACGGCGATCCGTCCAACGACACGGGTGGGTTCACCGTGCCCGACGGCACCCCGGCCGACGAGGCCAAGTACGTCCACGGCTTCGACCCGACCGACACGGCCTACTTCCACGGCGGGGACATCCAGGGCCTGGTCGACCACCTCGACTACATCGAGGGCCTGGGCACCACCGCGATCTGGCTCACGCCATCGTTCAAGAACAAGCCCGTCCAGGGGGTCGGCGACACCCGCAGCGCGGGCTACCACGGCTACTGGATCACCGACTACACCGTCATCGACCCGCACCTTGGCACCAACGACGACATGCGTGCGCTGGTCGACGCCGCCCACGACCGCGGGATCAAGGTCTTCTTCGACATCATCACCAACCACAGCGCCGACGTCATCACCTACGACGAGTCCGAGTACGACGCCGACGGCAACCTGCCCTACGTCTCGACCGACGACCAGCCCTACCTGACCGCCGACGGCACGCCCTTCGACGACCGCGAGTACGCGGGCACGGGCGACTTCCCCGAGGTCGACCTCGACTCGTTCCCCTACACCCCGATCGTGCCCGCCGACGAGGCCGACCTGAAGGTCCCGAACTGGCTCAACGACCCGGTCTACTACCACAACCGGGGTGTGTCGACGTTCTCGGGCGAGTCCGACACCTACGGCGACTTCCCGTCGGGCCCGTTCTCGTCGCTGGACGACCTGTGGACCGAGCACCCCGACGTGGTGGACGGGATGATCGACATCTACAACGCCTGGGTCGGTGACGTCGGCATCGACGGGTTCCGCATCGACACCGTCAAGCACGTCAACATCGAGTTCTGGCAGGAGTTCTCCCCGGCGGTCCTCGACCATGCCGACTCGATCGGCAACGACGACTTCTTCATGTTCGGCGAGGTGTACGACACCAACCCGGCGTACGTGTCGCGCTACACCACCGAGGGCAGGCTCCAGGCAGCCGCCGACTTCGGCTTCCAGGCGTCGGCCACCAGCTTCGCACGGGGCGCCGACACCACCGACCTGCGCGACTTCTTCGCCAGTGACGACTGGTTCATCGACGCCGACTCCAACGCCTACTCGCTGCCGACGTTCCTGGGCAACCACGACATGGGGCGGATCGGTTCGTTCCTGTCCCAGGACGGGGGCGACGAAGCCGAACTGCTGGCCCGGGACCAGCTCGCGCACGCCCTGATGTACCTGTCCCGGGGCCAGCCGGTGGTCTTCTACGGCGACGAGCAGGGCTTCCGGGCCCCGCCGGACGTCCCCGGTGGCATCGGCGACCAGCGGGCGCGCGAGGACATGTTCCCCAGCCAGGTGGACCTGTACAACTCCTACGACCCCCTGGGAACGGACGACACACCGGCCGACGCGAACTTCGATCCGTCCCACCCGATGTACACCACGATCGCCGAGTTGGCCGCCCTGGTCGACGCGCACCCGGCCCTGGCGGACGGTGCCCAGGTGCACCGCTTCGCCACCGACGGTCCCGGGATCTACGCGTTCAGCCGCATCGACGCCAGCACCGACCGCGAGTACCTCGTCGCGGTCAACAACGACACCAGCGCCCACACGGCCACCATCGACACGTTCACCCATCGGGCCAAGCTCGACCGGGTGTGGGCGAGCAGTGGCGCCGACCAGCGCGTGCAGACCGACGACGAGGGCCGGGTGACCGTCACGGTGCCGGCGCTCGGCGCCGTGGTCTACCGCGCCAACCGCCCGCTCAGCAACGACAAGACCATCCCGAGGCCGGTCTTCACGACGGTCGACGAAGGCGGCGTCGTCGGCGGGCGGGCCGAGGTCGGCGTGACCGTTCCCGGCGACGCGTTCACGCAGGTCACCTTTGCCTGGCGCGCCGTCGGCGAGGACGACTGGACCGTGCTCGGCACCGACGACAACCGACCGTTCCGGGTCTTCCACGACGTGTCGGACCTGGACGACGGCGCCATGGTCGAGTATCGCGCGATCGCGGTCGACGCCACCGGTGACCTCGGGGTGGCGGAGACCTGGGCCGTGGTCGGCGAGCCCGCGACCGACCCGGGCGGGGACGGCGGACCGGTCGTCCAGCCCGACCGGGTCACGACCCCCGGCAACTTCCAGGACCAGGTGGGCTGCGCCCTCGAGTGGGACCCGCCCTGCACCGACATCGACCTGGCGCTGGACGACGTCGACCTGGTGTGGTCGCGGACGTTCGCGGACGACCAGGCCATCCCGACCGGCCAGTACGCCTACAAGGTCGCCATCGACGGCAGCTGGGACGAGAACTACGGCGCCGGCGCCGTCCGCGACGGACCCAACATCGAACTGCAGGCGGACGGTGGTCCGATCACGTTCTGGTACAGCCACGCCACGAACTGGGTCACGAACTCGGTGGACACCCCACACCTCTACGGCGCCGCCGGCAGCTTCCAGGACGAGCTCGGCTGTCCCGGCGACTGGCAGCCCGACTGCCTGCGGGCATGGCTGCAGGACCCGGACGGCGACGACGTCTGGACCTTCCGGACCAGCCAGCTGCCCGCCGGCAGCTACGAGTCCAAGGTCGTCCAGGACGAGGCCTGGGCCAACGGCAACTGGGGGACCGGTGGCGTCCCCGACGGCGGGAACCTGTCGTGGACGGTCGCCGAGGGCGAGGGTGTCGAGTTCCGCTTCACCCCACCCCCGGACTCGGCGCCGACCGGCACCGCACCGCTGGTCGAGGTCGTGACCTACACCGTCGCGGACCCCGGCAGCGTCGGGCCCGGCGCACCCGACCTGTCCGTGGACGCCGCGCACCTGCTGACCCGGGACACGATCGCCTGGGACCTGCCGCCGGACCGCACCGGCTGGACGTACCGGCTCCACCACGGGCCGACCGGATCGCTGGCCATCGACGCGGAGGCGATCACGGGTGGTGACTCGATCCCGCTGTCCGCCGGCAGTGACGACCTGCCCGACGACCTCGCCGCGCAGTACCCGGACCTTGCGTCGTACGCGACCCTGCTGCTGGACCGCAAGGACGCCCGTGACCTCGCGGACCTGCTCGGTGGCGATCTCGCCGTGGCTGCCTACGACGAACTCGGCCGCCTGCAGTTCGCCAACGGCGTCGTGGTCGATGGTGACGTGGACGATGGCCCGCCGCGTCGGCGAGGGCGTCGCTGACGAACGGCTGGACGCGCGGCCGGTTCCCGCGGGATGACCTGGGGGCCGACCACCAAGGCATCCATGGCGAACCAGGCATCCGAGGGGGAGGTCGCGCGGTCGGCGGCTGACCGTGCGGTCGTCCACGACGCTCGTATCACGCGCACCACGGGATTCGTCTCCGATCCGCGGTGCGCGCAGGTCGCGGCACCGGCAGCAACCGACCCGGAGGCAACGACCATGAACCCCTCAGTCCATCTCGCCCTGCACCACGCTCGCGTGGACGCCGCCGAGCGCGCCGCGGCGCACCGGCCAGCTCGTTCCCGCTTCCCCGCCCGCGAGGTCGTGGCCGCCTGGTTTCGCGAGGCCCTGCGGCGTCCGGCGCAGCGCTCCGAGCAGCCCGACCCGGTACTGGACCTCCGCGCTGCGTGAGCCGCTGCCCCCTGGGCAGCCCCGTCCCGCTCGGGACCTCGGGGCCCGCCATGCGATCTGCGGGAGGCCGGCTTCGTCCACCCGGACCGCGCGCGAGCGACCAGCGAAGCTCGACCGAGGCCACGGCGATGCCCGTCCACCGCCCGGAGCGCCCGAACACCCGTGTAGGGTGAAATGTGGCGAGGTTGGGGTACGGGGCATGACGCTCGAGGCAGCTCGGACGTTGGTGACGCAGGCGGATGCGAATCCGGCCGAGGCCGCCATGGCGGCCCGGGCGGTGCTGGCGGACGTCGTCGACGATGAGCCGCTCGATGGTGCGCAGGCCATCGCGGCGTGGGCGCTGGGTCTTGCGCTGCGACACCTGCGTGAGCTGGACGAGTCACGCGCGTGGCTGCTGCGAGCCGTCGACGGCCTCGAGCCGGGCAGCGACGACCACACCCGTGCGGTCATGACGCTGACCGGCGTGCTCGCCTTCACCGGCGAGTTCGACGAGGCCGACCGACTCCTGGCGGCGCTCGATCCGTCCGAGGAGCTGGCCCCCCGGGTGAACTTCCAGCGCGCCAACATCGCCGGGCGCGTCGGTGACCTCGACCGAGCCGAGCAGGGATACGCCACGGCGCTCGAGCAGTTTCGCGCGAACGGGGACCGCCTGGGCGAGGCGCACACGTGCAACGGGCTCGGCCTGATGGCGGCCACCCGGGGGCGCCCGAGCGAGGCGTTCGACCACTTCGGCCGGGCCCGCGAGATCTACCTCGAACTCGAGCTCGACCTGCTGGCCGTCCTGGCGAGAGGCAACATGGGGTGGGCCGCCACGCGGGCCGGAGACCTGGTGGCAGCCGTCGAATTGCTGGAGACTGCCAAGGTCGAGCTGCGCGAGCACGGCGAGCCCTACATCGAGACCGAGCTCGACCACGCCGAGGCACTGATGCTGCTCGGCCGTCGGACCGAGGCCCTCGAGCGCACCGCGGCAGCGATCCGATCCCTCCAGGCGTCGGGGGCGTCGGCCGACCGCGCCGAACTGCTCGTCGCGCTGGCCATGGCGCTGTTCGCCACCGGCCACCCCGACGTGGCCGAGCGCTCCCTGGAGACCGCCGACCGCCTGTTCGAAGACCAGGGACGCGCCTCGTGGCGGCACGTGGTCACGCTGCGTCGTCTCCAGGCCATGCCCGACCTCGGCACCGACGTCGTCGCCGACGCACTGCGCGTCGGTGACCAGCTTCGCGACGCCGGGCTGGACGCCGAGGCCACGGATGCCGACCTCCTGGCGGTCGGGCGCGGATGGCCGCGCGACGACTCCCGACTCGACCGACCGCTCGAACGCCTGCGCACGCTCGACCGCGACGACCTTCGGCGGGTGTACGCCGACGCGGTGTCCGCCCTGCTCGGCGACGATCCGCAGGAGGCCTGCGCGATCGTGCGGCGCGCCATCGCGCAGGCGACCACGGAGACCGTGGGGGCCACGACGTTGGAGGTGCGCATCGCCCTCGCGCGGCTGCGGGACGGGATCACGCAGGTCGGCGTGCATGCTGCACGACGCGCGGACGATCCCGCCACGATCGTCTGGATCGTGTCGGCGCTGCAGCAGTTGGCGCTGCGGCCGGCCGGGAGCCAGGCGGCGTCCGATGGGTTGCCGCATCCCGTCGTCGACGGGGCACCCTCGCCCCAGTCCGGGGCCGCACCGGACATCACCCTGCTCGACGACGGGACCGAGCTCGTGTGCGTCCGGGTCGACGGGGGATCGATGTCGTTCGTCAGCACACCGGATCGGGCGACCGTTATGGACCTCGTCGACCGCCACGACGCGGTCCTGCGAGAGGCCCTCGGCAGCGAAGGGTCGCCCGTGCAAGGACTGCTCGACGCGACGGCTGCGGCCCTGCGTGCCCACCTGTCGTGGCTCGACGGTGACGGGCCGCTCGCACTGGCCCTCACGGGCGACCTGGCCAGGGCCCCCTGGACCTCTCTGGCCGCACGCCCCGTCCGGATCGTGGCCGAACTGGCACCGGGCGCGGTGCCCGCCCCGGGGACCACGATGGTCGTCGGTCCCGGCCTGCTCACGCAGGACGAAGAAGTGGCCGAGCTGGAGGCAGTGCTCGGCGAGCAACTGCGAATCGCGAGCGGCGACCCCCTCGACGCCATCGCCGCCGCCCGGGGCGCGACCCTGCACTTGAGCTGCCACGGCCACCACCATGTCGACAACCCGATGCTGTCGACCTACGAACTGGCCGACGGGACCGTGTCGGCCCTCGAGATCGAGGCACTGGACGCGGCGCCGGCCCTGGTCGTCGCGGCCGCCTGCCGGGCCGCGGCCGCGCAACCCGCCGGCGTCTCGACGCTCGGGCTGCCCACTGCCTGGCTTGCTGCGGGCACGAGCACCGTCGTGGCGTCGACCTACACGATCCCGGACGACCTGCGCACCGTCGCGGCCGTCGCGCGAATCCATGCGGAGTTGGCCCACGGCGTCTCGCCGGAGGAGGCCGTGTGGCGCGCGCGGGCGGACGGTGACGACGTGGTCGCGCGGGCATTGAGCGTGGTTGGGCGGCTGGCTCCGCACGGTTCGAGGTCTTCCCGAACGGGGACGGGGGCTGACCATGCGCAGTGACGAAGAACTGGTGCGCGGCGCGGGGCGGGGTGATTCGACCGCATGGGACGAGTTGGTCGAGCGCCACGCCCACCTCGTGTTCGCCAACGCGCGGGCGGTGGGCGCCGACGTCGCGCTGGCCCAGGACGTGTCCCAGCTCGTGTGGATGCGACTGCTCAATCGCCTGGACACGATTCGCGATCCCGGAAAGCTCAGGGGATGGCTCGCCATCGTCGCCCGGAACGCGACGCGTGACGAGCTGCGCCGGCGTCGGCCGACCACCCGGGTGGATGACCTGTTCACCCTGGAGGACGACCGGGCCGTCGACCCTGCCGAGGCCGCCGGCCGAGCAGACGATGCCACCGTCGTGCAGCGGGCGCTGACGCAGATCTCGGACCGGTGTCGGGAACTGTTGACGCTGCTGTTCAGTGCGGCGATGAACTACGACGAGGTCTCGGCGGCGATGGACATGCCGATCGGCTCGATCGGCCCGACGCGGCGCCGGTGCCTGGACTCGTTGTCCCGGCACATCCCGGAGGACCTCCATGAGACCTGACCATGTCGACGACGACCAGGCGGGCGGCTCGCTGCCCAGCCGGTCCGACGCTGGCCGAGTGCGCAACCGGACGGGGAGGTAGGTCATGGCAGACCCGACCCACGACGAGCTCGAGGCCCGCCTGCGAGCCCACTTCGCCGAGCACGATCGCGTGCCGCCGCTGGCCGTCGACTCGGCCAAGGCGCTGTACGGCCTGCGCCGGATCGACGAGGAGTTGATCGAGCTGACCGAGGCATCCGTGCCGATGCGGGGTGACGACGGGGACACCGTCGCCCGGTTCGAGCGCGACGACGTGGTCCTGGTCGTGCGACGCAGGGCGAACGACGCGCTGGTCATGGTGTCACCGGCGTCCACCCCGGTCTCGATCGAGACCGCAGAGGGCTCGGTCGCACTCGAGACTGACGACGACGGCGTGGCCACGGTGCCGGCCGTGGGCCCGGTCCGGTTCCGGATCGAGCTCCCCGACGGGACGTCGGGCGTGACCGACGGCATCGACCTTTCACCCTCCGGAGGCGATGCCCACTAGGACTGGTCCACGGGGGATGTATCACCGGCACGACGCTCGCCCGTCTCGTCGGTGACCAGGAGGATCACCCATGGACACACACCCAAGAACCCGAATCGCACGCCGCCTCGCCCTGACCCTCGTCGCCGCCCTGGCGTTCGTTGCCTGCGGCGACGGCGGCGAGTCGGACGATGACGAACCGACGGAGACAGCTGGACCCACGGGGTCGGCGACCTCGACCGAGAAGTCCGCGGACCTGAGGTGGTACCGCAACCCGGCTGACGTCCGAGAGGCTGGGGTCAGGTCCACATCTGGTCGGGTCGCGGAGCCCGACGGAAACTCATGCGAGACCCACCCCACCAACCTAGTTGTGTACACCCCGGAGGGACTGGATGACGCGCTCCTAACCGAAGTAGATGCCATTCTCGAGGAGTATTTGCCTGGGCCGGATCCCGCCCCGGAAGAACTTGTGTCCGATGTCCTCTGGATGTTTTCGGTCGGCGATTCAAACGACCGATCTGAGCCGCTGGAGGTGGCACGGGCACTGAACGATCCTTCCTCGGGGCTCGGCGATGTGTTGCGCGCCTCGCCTGACTACCGGATGTTCCCCATGCCGGCGTGGATCTACTTCCCGGGGAACCTGCCCGGCCCGGCCGACGATCCGGACGAAGCGCTTGTCGCAATGGAGACCCACACGCAGGATTCCGGGCAAGGACGAGCCCCGAGAATCCACGTGATCGACACTGGCCTTGTGCATGGCCTCGATCTGCACAAGCACATTGACGGTGAGCCCGACAACCGTGGTTTGGGCGATCAAGCGGCGGTTGCTGGCCACGGCACGTTCATCGCCGGCGTCGTGCGGCAGCACTCTGACGCGCCGATCACACATTGGGCTGTGCCAGACCCTGACGTGGTGCCTGACCCCTACGCAGTGCCCACGCCGGAAGGTCGACCTGAGCAAGGTGGGTTCTACGAGAGTGACGTGTTCGATGCGGCCCTCCGGCTTCGCGACAAGGACGACCCGCGAACGATCACCAACCTCTCCCTGGGGACCGTCGTTTGCGACCACGGCTCGCTGCATCCCGAGGAAGACGGTGGACGGGCACCGGATGTGGAGTACCCGCTGTTGTCATTGCAAACGATTGACCACTTGACGATGAACGACAGCGTTGTTCTTGCGGCGGCTGGCAACACGGCCGGCTTGAAAGCTCTCAACAGCCAAGAGCCTCCAGTGGTGTATCCGGCAGCCTTCACCGCGCAGGTTGCACGTCAGTCATGCGGGTCCGAACAGGCCTCTGACGGCGCCTGCGAGGTCATCGACAAGCTTCGCGAAACGGTGGCGCGCAGGCTCATGGCGGTCGGGGCCACAGACCAGGCAGGTGACGCTCAGCAACCCTACGCAGCAACGGGAGACTACGTAACCGTGCGGGATCTCCCAGGGTGTCATACGTCAACGTTCCTCCCCGGGTCGCTGGAGTACACGGCGGTGGAGTCCAAGAAGAATGTCTACCCCCGCGTTCAGCTCACGTTCGAGGACGCAACACCGAACGAAGAAGACAGCGGCTCGTACAGCATGGCGGACTGGTGTGGCACGAGCTTCGCCACAGGCGTTGCATCGGCCTTGTTCGCCGAGCAGTTGCAGGAGCTTGGTGAGAACGAGACGGCTTCCGCCGAGGTGTTCTCGACGCTCGGATGGCCGCAGGGCCCGTGAACTAGCTCTGCAGTGACCAGGGCGGGTTGGGGCCGTTGGCTCCGGCCCGCCGCTCGCTGTCTCCCAAGGTCAGCCAACATCGAACAACTCCTGCTGTATCAACTCCAGGTCGCTGCACGTCTCCCCGCTGACCGGGCCGATCCGCGTGCCCACCCAGCAGGGGGACACGACCATGCAGAGCGAACGCACACGCGGCCGCCACGGGTCGACGGCGGGCCGAACCCTCCCGGCACCAGGCGAGGGGGACACGCCGCGCGAGTCCACCCGCCGAGCGCGGCTCAGGATCGTCGTGCGACCGAAGCTGGTTGCCGACGGTGACGGCCTGCGCCTGGAACTGACCGTGTCCAACGTCGGACCGGTCCGGTTCTCCGGCACGCTCACGGCGCGCGTACGCGGCCGCACCATTCGACTCGGTGAGCCTGACCTCTCCGTCGCGGCCGGCTCGGACGACGTGTCCGTCTCCTACGACGTGCTCGATCCGAAGGGACTGCGCCCGGGGCAGCGCGTCAGCGTCAGGGTCGTCGACGCGCACGGCGTGGCTGTGGCTGCTTCCTCCTCGGGGATCACCCTCGGAACCGGGGTCGCCGCGGTCGCGCTGGTGGGCGTCACCGGGCTCGGGATCGGCGGGGTCGTCGACGCCCTCGGCAATCCCGGAGGCGCAGCCGGGGGCGCGACCGAGGCCGCGACGTCGCCGGCCACCGACGATCTCACCGAGGAGCCGGTCCTGCCAGCCATGGTCGAGGCCCTCCTGCCGACCGAGGTCACGCTCGACCCCGTGGACGACACGTCCGGGCAGGCACCGGTCGTCCTGACCACGGGAACCGTGGTCAGCGCCGGGATCAGCGAAGGCGTTGAGTACATGGCGATGGCAGGAACCCTGAGCATCGACGGGGTGGACCATGCCATGGACGTCGTCCACCTGCCACGCAGCATGCCCGCCGACGGGATCGCCGACCTCCTCGGGGACGGCCCGATGGGAGACTCGGTCGCCATCGACGACGTCGACCTCCCGGCGGACCAGCGGGTGGACCTGGCCTGCTTCGACACCAACGACCAGTCACTCATCGGTCACTACTGGCCGGCGGGATCTGGAAAGCTGACGTTCGGTGTCGAACTCATCGACCAGGGCGGCAGCCTGGCGTGGTCGCTGGGGGCGACGTGGACGGGTCCGGTGTCCCTGGCCTACCTCGACGGCGTCGACGCCCGGGCATACGAGCAGTCCGACGATCGATGCGATCCGTCTGACACTGCCTCCGCGTACTGGATCACCACCGTCCCCGCCACCTGACCCGTCCGACCGGACCTTCGCGACATTGCCACCGTTGTCACACCCATGTGGAACCATCGAGAGTGCATGGAACGACGTGGCGGGAGGACGAGCCGGTGGCAGTGGACGAGGCGAGCGAGTTGGACACGGAGAAAGTGACGGGCGAGGAGCGGTGGATGGTGCCGCCGCCACCGCCCGAACGCGGTGGCTGGGAGGCGCTGGTGGCCCATGGCACGCCATCGAGCCGCACCCCGACTTTGCCGGGCTGGACGACGCCGGGCTCGAGGACGAGGTGCGCCGCTCGGCCGGCGCGGCGGCTGCGGCGTCGGCGCGGCTGCTGGTGGTGCTGGGCGAGTTCATCGTCCGCGGTGCGTGGGCGTGGCAGGGCTTCCGCACACCGGGCCAGTGGCTGTCGTGGGCGCTGGGGATGGCGCCCTCGACCTCGCGCGAGCAGGTCCGGGTCGCGCTGGCGCTGCGGACCTTCACGGCAACCTGCGAGCGGTTCGTCCGCGGCGAGCTGTCCTACTCGAAGGTCCGGGCCATCACGCGGTGTGGTGAGCCGAAGCTGGAGCGGCTCCTCCTGGTCTACGCCGACAATGCTCCGGCCTCCCAGCTCGAGCGGATCGTGCAGACGTTCCGTCACCTCGACGACCGGCGCGATCCGTACGACGAGCGGGGTGTGCGCGTGCGTCACCGCGGGGATTCGGTCCGACTGACGATCGACGTGCCGGTCGAGGCGGGCCTGCGCGCCGTCACGCTCCTGGACCGGCTGGTCGAGGTCATGGACGCCCAGGCCCAGCCCGCCAACGACGAGTTGCCCGGCGAACGGCCCTCGGACCGTCCGCCGTCCGGTCCGATCGCCCAGCGCCGTGCGGACGCGTTCGTGCACGCCCTCGACCTGGCGATCGGCCACGTCGACCAGGACCTGACCGGTGCTGCCCGCACGACTCTGGTCCTGCAGGGCGACGTCGACAGCACGGTGGACGCGCTCGCCCACACCGACCAGGCCACGAACGCTTCCGCGGAAGCGGACGACGTCGAGCCGACCGGTGACACGGTGCAGCGGCGACGACCGGCCTCCGTGGTGGTCCAGGGTCGGCACGGGGGCCTGCGGCGTCTGTCCCGGCACGTCCTGCGACGCCTGGCGTGCGACGCCGCGATCCGGCGGGTGGCCACCAGGGACGGCCTTCCGGTCGACGTGGGGCACACGACCCGGGTGATCCCGTTCCGCCTGCGCGAGGCACTTCGGGCGCGCGACGGGACCTGTCGCTTCCCGGGCTGTGCGGCCACGCGACATCTCCACGCCCACCACGTCGTCCACTGGGCCGACGGCGGCCCGACCGACCTGTCCAACCTGCTGCTGTTGTGTGGCGCCCACCACCGGGTCGTCCATGCCAAGGCCTGGGAGGTGCGACTCCACGACGACGGCCGCGCCAGCTTCCGGGCACCCGACGCGGCCCATCCGATGCCGTCGCACCTGGCCCTGGTCGGGGGTGACCCAGGCGCTTCCGCGGAAGCGGCCAGCCGGGCCGATCCCCGCAGCCTGCAGCCGCCCGGCTGGGACGGTGAACGGCTCCACCTCGACGACGCGCTGGCCATCATGGAGCAGGAACTCGGTCGAGTGATCGGGTTCCACCTGGTGGCGTGAGGTCCCCTGCCCGGTGCGACGGCGTTGGTCCGTCCGATGTGGCGGCCTGACGTGGGGCTGGTCGGACAACCCCGGCACGGCCTCTTGCGGGCTTCTTGCGGCCCGGGGCCAGCATGGGTCCCGCACTCGCCCCTCGGCCCCAGCGGGTCGACGAGGGCGTCCACGTCAACACGGGGGAGACCCAATGCACGCACCTGCTGTCCTGTCCATGCGACGACTGCTCGTCGTCGCCACCGCACTTGCACTGGCGCTGGTCGCCACGCCGGCCCTGGCCGGCCCGCCCGACGTCCAGGTGTTCGAGGAGGAGTTCACCGAGGTCGACCCGAACTTCTGCGGTTCGGGAATCGCGGTCCAGATCGACGGCGAACTCCGATCACGCCAGGCCTTCACCTACACCGGGCGTGACGGCGTCCCCAGCTTCCAGGAGAACTTCCGGGCGTCGGAGACCTTCACCAACCTCGACACCGGGGCCAGCGTCACCCGTGACCAGCACGTCCTGCTCCACGACCTCGACGTCGTCGTGGACGACGACGGGCTCGCGACCATCACGTCCCTGGGCACGGGCGGGGAGCGGTGGACCGGTCCGGACGGCAAGTTGGTCTACAACGACCCGGGCCAGGTCCGCTTCCAGTTCGTGGTCGACACCAACGGCACCCTGGACTTCCCGTTCGACGACATCTTCGTCGCCGACCTGGGCGTGGTGTTCGGCAGCACGGGTCGCAACGACCTCCAGGGGATCGACTTCTGCGACGCGATGTTGGACGTGATCGGCTGAGTCCGCCCACCGCATCGATGTCCTTCGCGTGGGCCACGCCGGCCCCGCGGAGGACGTCGTCCGACGCCCGGCGGCTCCTGCGAGGCAATTAGGGTGGGGGCAGGCCGGGCGGGCCACGGG
>NZ_JAHOPH010000023.1 GCF_019798055.1 Salsipaludibacter albus
ACCCACCCCCCAGCCGACCCCGCCCATCCGACACCCCGTCGACCGTGACCGATCAACGCAACAGTTGGCGCCAGACCATCACGCTCGACCGCCACCCCCGCGACTGTGACCGACGAGCGCAACAGTCCGCATGAAGCGATCACGCTCGACAGGAACACCCCTGACCAGGAGGACGCGATGAGCACCACCACCGACCGAGCCGACCTGGGCGCGGCGATGGCCGACGTCGACGTGCGCGCGCTGGACCGGGCCCACGTGTTCCACTCGTGGTCCGCCCAGGATGCGATCGACCCGCTGCCGATCATGGAGGCGCAGGGCTGCTGGTTCGTCGACGACACCGGCAGGCGCTGGTTCGACGGGTCGTCGCAGCTGGTCAACCTCAACCTCGGCCACCGCCATCCCGACCTGGTCGCCGCGATCCGCGAGCAGGCCGGCCGCCTGCCCACCGTGGCACCCGGCTTCGCCAACGACGTCCGTGGACGGGCCGCGCAGATGATCGCCGAGCGTGCGCCCGGTGACCTCGACCGGGTGTTCTTCACCAACGGTGGGGCCGACGCCAACGAGAACGCGATCCGGCTGGCCCGGGGCCACACCGGCCGCCACAAGGTGCTGTCGGCCTATCGCTCCTACCACGGCGCGACGGGTGGGGCCATCGCGATGACGGGCGATCCGCGTCGCTGGCGCAACGAGCCCGGAGCCGACGGGTTCGTGCACTTCCTCGGTCCGCATCCGTACCGGTCGTCGTTCCATGCCACCGACGTCGCCCAGGAGTGCGAACGGGCGTTGGCCCACCTCGAGGAGGTGGTGATGTTCGAGGGGCCGGACACGATCGCGTGCATCTTCCTCGAGACGATCGTGGGCACCAACGGTGTGCTCGTCCCGCCGGACGGCTACCTGGCGGGGGTGCGCGACCTGTGTGACCGGCACGGGATCATGCTTGCCTGCGACGAGGTCATGGTCGGGTTCGGCCGAGTGGGGGAGTGGTTCGCGGTCGACCACTGGGACGTCGTGCCGGACCTGGTCACCTTCGCCAAGGGCGTGAACTCGGGCTACGTGCCGCTCGGTGGCGTGGTCATGTCGCCCGCCATCGCCGCGTCGTTCGCCGACGTCTCCTTCCACGGCGGGCTGACCTACTCGGGCCACCCGCTGGGCTGTGCCGTGGCGGTCGCGTCCATGGAGGTGTTCGAGCGCGACGGCATCCTCGACCACGTGCGCACCGAGGGGACCTGGCTGGGCGAGCAGCTGCGCGAACTGGCCGCCCGGCACCCGTCGGTCGGGGAGGTGCGGGGCCTCGGCTTCTTCTGGGCACTCGAACTGGTCCGCGACGCCGAGACGCGAGAGCCGCTCGTGCCCTTCGCCGCCGCCGGGGACGCCGCCGCACCGATGCGCGCGGTGGCAGCCGCGTGCCACGAGGCGGGCATGTGGCCGTTCATCCACCACAACCGCCTGCAGCTGGCGCCCCCGCTGGTCGCCGAGCGCGACGAACTCACCTTCATGCTGGGCGCCGTCGACATCGCCCTGGACGCTGCGGACGAGGCCACCGCGCCCTGATCGACCGGCCTTATGGTCCGCTTACGCCCCCTCGGAAGGGTGCAGAGCCACATGCACCCGATCGAGAGGACGCAGGATGACACCGCCAAGATCTCCAGAGCCACCCGACCACCGACGCGCCCACGGGCCGATTCGAACACTGGCCATCGTCGTCGCCCTCGTGTCGCTGCTCGTGCCCGTGACGGCGACCGCCGGGCCGGCCGAGAGGACACCGACCGTCACGACCGTGGTGACGGGCCTGCAGGGGGCCTCGGGCAGCACGATCGGTCCGGACGGCGCCCTGTACGTCGTCGAAGGGGCGGTCGGGGCCATCACTCGGATCGATCGCGAAACCGGCGCAGCCGAGACGTGGGCCACGGGCCTGCCCACTGCCGTGGCGGGGATCGGCGGAGTGGTCGACGTCGCGTTCCTGGACGGGGTCGCCCACGCCCTGGTCACGCTGGTCGGCGTGGACGTCGACGAGTCCAGCGACACCCGTGTCGGGCTCTACCGCATGGAGGCTGTCGACGAATGGACCGTGCTCGCGGACCTGGGCGCCCACGCGCAGGCCAACCCGCCGCCCGACGACCTGGACGTCATGGTCGCCTCCGGGGTCCACTTCGCGCTGGAGACCTGGCGGGGCGGGTTCCTGGTCACCGACGGCCACCTCAACCGCCTGCTGTCCATCTCGGCCGAGGGTGACGTCGACGGATTCCTGCAACTCGACAACGTGGTGCCGACCGGGCTGGAGGCACGTGGCAACGACGTCCTGGTGGCCCTGGCCGGTCCGGTGCCGCACGATCCCGCGGACGGACGCGTCGTGGATGTCGGCCACCACGACGGCGCGATGCGGGAGGTGGCTCGAGGGGCGCCCCTGCTCGTCGACGTCGAGTTCGGCCGCGGGCACGACCTGTTCGGCCTGGCGCAGGGCGAGTTCGTCCCGGGGACCACGCCGGGGTTCCCGCCGCTGCCCGCAACGGGGTCCCTGATGGTGGTGCGCGACGGCCAGTTCGTGGACGTGGTCGGGCCGTTGGACCTGCCCACGTCGCTCGAGGTCGTCGGCGGGACCGCGTGGATCGTCACGCTGACCGGCACCGTCCTCCGGGTGGACGACGCCGCCGCCCCGCCCGGACGCTGACCGATCGCCACCGGCCCCGGGCGTCGTTCGCTCCGGGGCCGGTCACGCCGTCGAGGGGCTAGGCGGCCGGGTCCAGCAGGACCTTGGTCCAGCCGTTCTCGCGGGTGTCGAAGCGCTCGTAGGCGTCCGGCGCCTCGTCCAGGCCGACCCGGTGCGACACGATCCACGAGGGGTTTGCGCGACCGGCGGTGATCAGGTCACGCAGCTGGCGGTTGTAGCGCTTGACCGGGGCCTGCCCGGTGCCCATCGCCTGACCCTTGGTGAAGAACTGGCCGAACTGGAACGGGATCCGGCCCTCCTGGGCCAGCTCCCCGTTGGCACCCGGGTCCTCCGGGACGTACACCCCGACGACCCCGATGCCGCCGGGGACCTTGACCGAGTTCACGAGGTTGTCGAGCACCAGCTCGGGGTGCTCCTCGCCGGTGTGGTCGTGGGCCTGGTAGCCGACTGCCTCGACCCCGCAGTCCGCACCGACACCGGAGGTCGCGTCCAGCACGAACTCGACCGGGTCGACGTCGGCGATGTCGATCGGCTCGGCGTCGATCTGCGCAGCGAGGTCCAGTCGGTCCTGTTCCTTGTCGGCGACCCACACGCGGCTGGCGCCACGCAGGAAGGCCGAGTGGGCGGCCATCAGTCCGACGGGGCCCGCGCCGTACACGACGACGGAGTCACCCGGCCCCACCCCGGCCATCTCGGTGCCGTGGTAGCCCGTGGGGAAGATGTCGGACAACATCGTGTAGTCGTCCTCCTTGTCGGTGCCCTCCGGCAGGCGCAGCAGGTTGAAGTCGGCCCAGGGGACCCGCATGTACTCGGCCTGGCCACCGCGCCAGGGACCCATCATCGCGTAGCCGTACGCGCTGCCGACCATGCCCTCGTTGGGGTTGACGCGTTGGCAGAAGGAGGTCCAGCCCGCGTTGCAGTTGCGGCACGTGCCGCAGGCGACGTTGAACGGCACCGAGACACGGTCGCCGACCTCGATGCGCTCGACGGCGTCACCGACGGCCTCGACGATGCCCATGTTCTCGTGGCCGAAGACCGTGCCCTCCTCGACATCGGTCCGCCCCTCGTACATGTGCAGGTCGGAACCGCAGATGTTGGTGGTCGTGATGCGGATCACGGCGTCCTGGGGTCCTTCGATCCTCGCGTCGTCGACCTCGTCGACCTTCACGGAGTGGGGACCGTCGTAGACGATGGCCTTCATGGAAGCTCCAAACTGTGGCGAACGGGATGTCGTGCCCTCACGACGGTACGAAGTGCCCGGTGAACGACCCGGCGTCGAACAGCGGGTGATCGAACGGTGGGGCACGACCGGGAATGTGCGTTCCGGGGCCTCTGGCGCACGATCCCGCCAGCGTGACGTCGAGGCGAACTTTCGCTGCCCTTACCCGCTCGGGCCGGGGACTTTCGGTCCGCTTTCCCCCGTCGTGCACGTTGCGATCCGTGCCGATGGAGCGACACCGTGTCGCAGGGGGCACAGGAGAGAACCATGGGACAGCAAGCATCCGTGGGTGCGGCCGGGGGAGCCGCACTCGATCAACGTGGAGGTGTCCGGGGGGTCGGCAAGCTCGTGCTGGCCGTCGCCGCGGGCGCCGTGGTCGGGGCCGGGCTCTACGCGGTCGTCGACCGGGTCGTGGACGACGGGGTGGCCGTGCAGGAGGCGGCCGTGGCCGTCGACGGCAACCGGGAGGCAGCGGCCGAGCTGGCACGGGAGAAGGCGGCGCTGTTGGCCGCCGGAGCCGGGGCCGGTGCCGTCGAGGTCGACTCGGCGGCTGACGCCGCCAACGTGCTGGCGCAGGAGAAGGCTGCGCTGGTGGTCGGCAGCGGAGGGGTCGTCCTGGACGTCGACTCGGCGGCCGACGCCGCCAACGCCCTTGCACGCGACCGGGCCGGCGTGTCGGTCGTCAGCGTGGACTCTGCCGCGGACGCCGCGAACGTGCTGGCACAGGAGAAGGCCGCGCTCCGACAGGGCGCCGTTGCCTCCGGTGCCGCTGCGGCAGACGGCGCGAACGCCAAGGTCCGTGCGGACGCACAGGCCTCTGCGGCCCAGTCCGATGGGGGCGACGGGGCTGCGGCTGCCGAGGCCGCCAACCAGCTCCGGCGTTCCGGCGGATGAGCCCGCCGACGTTCGATCGGGCGCCGGTCCATCCATGGGCCGGCGCCCGATCCGTTGCGCTCCTCGGCGGGGCCTTACGCCGGACTTATGGGGCTGGTGCATCGTCCTGGACGGACCACGCAGCGACAGGAAACGACCCGGGTCGCGCGTGGGGACTTCACGTCCGACGACGCGTCATCTAGGGTCATGGACGGGGACTGGGAGCATGGGGATGCCAGACCTGGATGTCACGCTCGCCGGAGCGGTGTCGCTGCGGCGTGGTGACCGGCGTGTCGGCGAGCGCGCCTTCGGGGCACGCCAGCTGCGGCTGGTGACGGCGATGCTGGTGCTCGAGCGGGACGGGCCGGTGTCGATGGACCTCCTCGCCGACCAGTTGTGGCCCGACCAGCCACCGACCCAGTGGAGGGTCGCCGTCCGCGGACTGGTCAGCCAGTTCCGCCGTCGCCTGGTCGACCTGGGCATGGGGTCCGACAGCGTCGTGGGTGACCAGGGCCGCTACGTGCTCGACCTGGGAGAGGTGCGCGTCGACCTGGAGACGGCGGCGCACGACGTGGCCGACGGGCGCCGGGCCGTCGACGCCGGCGCGATCGAGCGGGCGTCCCTGCTGGCCGGCTCGGCGCGCTCGGTCCTGTCGCGGCCGGTGCTGTCCGGGGTCGAGTCCGAGTGGCTCGATCGGCTGCGGGACCGGGTCGCACGTGACCACCTGGAGTCCCTCGTCCTGCTGGGGGAGTGCCGGCGCCGTCTCGGGGCGCCGGCCGACGCCCGTCGCGTCCTGGCCGAGGCGATCGGGATCGACCCGCTGCGCGAGGACGCGTGGCGCGCCCTGATGCGGGCCGAGGCCGCGGCCGGCAACGTCGCCCGGGCGCTGGCGGCCTACGAGGACTGTCGTCGTCGACTGGCCGACGAGCTGGGCGTCGACCCGGCCGAGGAGACCCAGCGCCTCCATGCCGAGCTCCTGCAGGGCGTGCCTGACCCCGACGTCCTGCCGTTCGCTCGACCACCGAAGACGGACCACTCGGTGGCCATCGCCAGTCGCGACCTGGTGCCCTACGTCGGGTTGCGGTCCTTCACGACGGCGGAGGCAGATCGGTTCTTCGGTCGGGACGCCGAGGTGCAGGCGTTGGTCGACCGGCTGGCGCGGCACGGCATCGTGGCGGTCGTGGGGCCGTCCGGCGTCGGCAAGTCCTCGCTGGTGCGGGCCGGGCTGTTGCCGGCCCTGGACCGCGGGGCCATCCCGGACGCCGACACGTGGCTGCCGGTCGTGATGACGCCCACGGCCGCCCCTGCAAAGGCGTTGTGGGCGGAGCTGGCCGAGGCCCGCCCCGGGGTCGACGAGGGCGTGGTCCGAGAGGCCGTGGTCGGCAGCGAGGACGGTCTCCACGACGCCGCGGGACTGGTGCTCGCCGATGCGCCGTCGACGGCGCGGGTGCTGCTGGTGGTGGACCAGTTCGAGGAACTGTTCACGCTCGGGACCGCCGACCGGGCGGAGGCGTTCGTGGGGTTGCTGACGGCAGCGACGGCGCGTCTGGACCGCCGGGTCGTGGTGGTCGTGACACTGCGGGCCGACTTCTACGACCGCGCGGCCGACGTGGCCGGGATGGCCGACCTGCTGTCGCACTCGCAGTTCGTCGTGCCGCCACTCGAGGGTGACCAGGTCGAGGCCGCCATCGTCGGCCCGGCCCGGCACGTCGGGGTGAGCCTGGAGCCGGGCCTGCTCGGTCGGATCGTCGCCGACGTGGCCGGTGAGCCCGGGTCACTGCCGCTGCTGCAGCACCTGCTGTACGAGCTGTGGGAGCACCGGGTCGACCGGGTGCTGACCAGGGGTGCCTACGACGACCTGGGCGGGGTCACCGGAGCGCTGGCCCACCGCGCCGAGCAGGTCCACCTCGGTCTCGAGCGGGAGGAACGAGCCGTCGCGCGCCGGATCCTGCTCCGGGCCGTGCAACCCGGCGAGGAAGGTGGTGACGCGCGTCGACCGGTTCCCGAGGACGAGCTGTACGGGCCCGGGGACGACCCCGAGCAGGTCGACGGGGTCGTCCACCGGCTGGTCGACGCCCGGCTGCTGACCGCGGGGCAGGAGACCCCCGGGGAGGGTCGCACGTTCGAGCTGGCGCACGAGGCACTGATCGCCGCATGGCCCCGGTTGCGCGGCTGGGTCGACGAGGCGCGTGGCTGGCTGCTGGACCACCGCCGGCTGACCTTCGCCGCCCAGGAGTGGGTCACCCACGACCGCCAGGACGACTGGCTCCTGGGCGGGACGCCACTGGACGAGGCACACGCACTCGTCCTGGCCGACGGCCGTGGCGACGTCGACCTGCACCTGTCGCCCGCCGAGCACGAACTCGTCCAGGCCTCGCTGGACGCCCGCGACCTCGTCCGGACCTGGGAGGCCGAGCGTCAGCAGCGCAGACGCGACCTCGAACGACGGTCGTTGCGACGTCTCCAGGCCCTCCTGGCCGTCGTCGCCGTCACGGCCCTCACCGCCGTCGCCCTGTGGTGGGACGCGCGCAGTGACAGCCGGGTGGCAGTCGTGCGCGAGCTGGTGACCGCGGCGAACGACAACGTGTCCAGTGACCCGCAGCGCAGCCTGCTGCTCGCGCTCGAGGCCGCAGATCGGGTCAGGCCGGGGGATGCGCTGGCGGTGTCCGTGGAGGACAGCCTGCACCGTGCCATCACCAGGAGTCGCATGTTGGGGTTCGTGGCCGGCACGGGCCCCGTCATGTCCTACAGCCCGTCGGCGGACCTGTTGGCGACCATGCGTGAGGAACCTGACGGCGACGGCTGGTCGGTCGACCTCCGCGACGCGGCGACCGGCGACGTGCGAGACACGCTGTCGGGACACGGCGGCACCGGACCGGTCTGGGACGGCGAGTTTTCGACCGATGGCTCCGTCGTGGCCGTCGGGGACCGGGCCGGGCGCCTGACCTTGTGGGACACTGCCACGGCCCGACCCTCGGAAACTCTCGAGCGGCCCGGCACGCTCCCGACGCCACAGTCCTTCTCACCCGACCTGGACCTGCTCGCGATCACCTGGGCTCGCACCGAGGAGGACGCGGACGTCGAAGTGCTGTCGCTCGACCCGTTGCAGGTGCACCACGTCGTCGCCGACATCGAACTCGTGCCGACGGAGTCGAACGAGGACGCGCCCGGCACGGTCACGGTCTCCGCTGGCGGGGCGTGGTTCTCTCCGGACGGGTCCCGGATCGCCGTGACCTACCCCTCGATCGCTGCCGCACGAGGGGCCGCGGCGGTGCGGGTGCTCGACACGTCGACCTGGGAGACGGTCCTCGAGCTCGACGTCGACGCGCGGGAAGCGGCGTGGAGCCCGGACGGCGCCCTGCTCGCGCTCACCGGGTGGACCGGCTCCGTGGTGGTCGATTCCTCCACCGGTGAGGTCGTGCATGGCCTGCTGGGCAACAGTCGAGACGACGAGTTCCTGTCATGGAACGTCGACTCCACGCGACTGGCCAGCGGTCGGGGGTTGGTCTGGGACATGGTCGACCGGGACGCCGAGCCGATCCGACTGACGGGCAGTGCCACGGGCCGCTGGGTGAGGTTCACCGACGATCCCGACGTGGTCGTGTCCACGGACCACGAGGACGTGGCGACGTTCGAGGTGTCCCGCCCGGGCCGGGGGGAGGTGACCACGCTCCCCGCGGACGGATGGACGTCGGGCCTCGACTGGACCCCCGACGGCCGGTCACTGGTCGTGAGTGCCGGTGAAGGCACCATCGCATCGTGGGAGGTGTCTGACTGGTCCCTGGGGGAGGTGGTGCAGGCACACCAGCCGGGAGCGTTCGACCCGGACGCCGAGGACACACCCGAGGAGGAGCCTGAGTGGCCCGCTGTCCTGTATGTCGACGTCAGTGACGACGGGAGCACGCTGACCACGGCAGGGTTCGACGACGTGGCCGTGTGGGATGCAGACGACCTCGACGAGCGGCACCGGATCGAGACCGGCGGGGGCTGGGAACCGTCGACGGTGAGCCCGGACGGCAGCCACGTCGCGACGGTCGACAACGCATCCGACGCGATCGTGGTCGTCGACGCCGACGGCGAGGTGGTGTCGCGCATGCCGCAGCGACAGGACGTCATGGTCGAGAACCTGCGATTCAGCCCGGACGGGACGACGCTGGCCAGCACGATGGCCCCGGCGACCCAGGCACTTGGCAGTTCGACGCTGCGCGCCGTGAACCTGTGGGACTGGCGGACGGGAGACCTGCTGGAGGCCATCGAGGCTTCGCCGATGTCCGTCGACTTCTCGCCGGACGGCCGGCACATCGCCGTTGCCGGCCTCGGCCTCGGCGTGTGGGACCGCCACGTCGGGGACTGGGATCTGGAGATCCTCGACGACACGGAGTTCGTCAACGACGTCGACTGGCTCCCGGACGGGAGTCGCGTCGCGACCTGTGCCTTCGGGGAGCGGCTCGGGGGCGGCCAGGTGCAGGTGTGGGACGCGCGGACCGGCGACGAGCTGCTGCGACTGCACGACGACATCACGGGTTACTGCCGCGTGCGGGTGAGCCCCGACGGGCGTCATGTCGCGGTCTCCGACGGCGCACCGACGAGCTCGGTCTTCGTCTGGACGATGGACCACGACGAGGTGGTCGACATTGCCCGATCCCGTCTCGTTCGGTCGTGGACCCTGGAGGAGTGCCAGCAGTACCTGCGCACCGACACCTGCCCGGCCTGACACGGCGCACCTGCCAGGGTGGCTTACCGGTGGCTTATCCGGCGCCGACATGCTCGCCACCACACACGATCACCACGGTGGCGCCGGGGCTTCCCATGTGCCCTCGATGCACCTAGGGTCGGTCGACGAGGGATCGGACACGGGGCATGACGGACCTCGAGGTGACGCTGGCGGGAGCCGTCACGCTGCGACGTGGCGACCGTCGCGTCGGTGATCGCGCCTTCCGGGCGCGCCAGCTGCGACTGGTCACGGCACTCCTGGTGCTCGAACGGGCCGGTCCCGTGTCGGTCGACCTGCTGGCGGACGAACTGTGGCCCGGGACGCCACCCGCTCGGTGGCGGGTGGCCGTGCGTGGACTGGTCAGCCAGTTCCGCGGACTGCTCGTGGACGTCGGGCTGGACCGGGACGCGATCGTGGGCGAACACGGTCGCTACCTCGTCGCGCTCGACCCGGTCCGCGTCGACCTCGAGGACGCCGTCGATGCCGTGGCACACGCTCGGGACTGTCTCGATGGTGGCCACGTCGACCGAGCCGCGGCCGCGGCCGGCGCGGCTCGTGCCGTCCTGTCCCGACCCGTCCTGCCGGCCGTCGAGTCACCCCGGATCGAGCGACTGCGCGACCGGACAGCCGGCCAGCACCTGGACGCGCTGGTGGTGCTGGGCGTCGCCCGCAGCCGTGCCGGTGCGCACGAGCAGGCCAGGTCGGTGCTGACCGAGGCGACCGATCTCGACCCGCTCCGGGAGGATGCATGGCGCATGCTGATGGAGGCCGAGGCGGCCGGCGGGAACCCCGGCCGAGCACTGGCGGCCTACGAAGCGTGCCGTCGTGAACTCGCCGACGAGCTCGGTGTGGACCCTGCCGAGGAGACCCAGCGGCTGCATGCCGACATCTTGCGCGCGGTCCCGGACCCCGTTGAGCCGGTGGAAGTGCCCCCCGGTCCGTCCTCGGTCGTGGCTCCGGTCGTCCAGCGTCCCCCCTACGTGGGGCTGCGCGCCTTCACCGCCCGCGACGCCGACCGCTTCTTCGGCCGGGACGGCGAGGTCCAGGCGCTGGTCCAACGACTGGTCCGGCACGGGATCGTCGCCGTGGTGGGTCCGTCCGGCGTCGGGAAGTCGTCGCTGGTCCGGGCGGGGTTGCTGCCCGCGCTCGACCGCGGCGCCATCCCGGACGCCGACACGTGGGTGACCGTTGTCATGGTGCCGGGCAGCGACCCGCTGAAGGGTCTCGCGGCCGAGCTCGCGACGGTGGCCGACGCCACGGACGTCGGCGGGCTCGCGGACCAGCTCCGGGCCGACCACAACGGGTTGCACCGGGTGGCGGACCAACTCCTCGCGGACCACCCTCCCAGCGCGCGGCTGCTGGTGGTGGTCGATCAGCTGGAGGAGCTCTTCACCCTCGGGGACCGCGCCCGCACCACGGCCTTCGTCGCCCTCCTGGAGGCCGCCACGGCTCGTCTCGATCGACGCGTGTCGGTGGTGGTCACGCTGCGGGCGGACTTCTACGACCGGGCTGCCGAGGTGGAGGGCCTGGCCGACCTGCTGTCGCACTCGCAGTTCGTGGTGCCGCCCATGGACGGTGAACAGGTCGAGGCGGCGATCGCCGGTCCGGCGCAACGGTCCGGCGCCAGCCTCGAGCCGGGCCTGCTCGGACGGATCGTGGCCGACGTGGCGTCCGAACCCGGCTCGCTCCCCCTGTTGCAACACCTGCTCTTCGAGTTGTGGGAGCATCGCGTCGACCACGTCCTGACCCGGGGCGCGTACGAGGATCTCGGTGGCGTGGCGGGCGCCCTGGCCAATCGAGCGGAAGCGGTCCATGCGGGGCTCGACCGCGACGAACGGGCCGTCGCGCGGCGGGTGCTGCTGCGCGGGGTGCAGCCGGGTGAGGACGGGGGCGACGCCAAGCGCCCGGTCGCCGAGGCCGAGCTGGTGGGACCCACCGACGATCGCGAGGCGGTCGAGGCCGTGGTCCAGCGACTGGTGGACGCCCGCCTGCTCGCGGCGTCCCACGATGCCGCGTCGGGCAGGACCATCGAGCTGGCCCACGACGCGTTGATCGATGCCTGGCCGCGCCTGCGTGCCTGGGTCGACGAGGCTCGCGGCTGGCTGCTCGACCATCGCCGCCTGACGGTGGCGGCCCACGACTGGGACGCCCACGACCGCCACGAGGACTGGCTGCTGGCCGGCCTGCCGCTGGACGAGGCCCACGACCTGCTGCTCGCCGACGGGCGGGGCGAGGTCGACCTGCACCTGTCGCCGAGCGAGCACGAATTCGTGACCGCGTCACTCGCGGCACGCGACCACGACCTCGCCGTGGAACGGGGCCGCATCGACCACGAGCGGCGGCTGGAGCGGCGCTCGGTCCGACGCCTGCAGGCACTGGTCGCCGTGGTCGTGGCCGTTGCGCTCGTTGCCGGTGCCCTGTGGTGGAACGCCGCGCGGGAGACACGCCGGGCGGGGGCGGCAGAGCTCGCGGCCACGGCGAACCAGGTGGCCACGCAGGCGCCACAGCTGGCCATGCTGCTCGGTTTGGAGGCACAGCGCCGGCTGGGATCGCTGGGAGGCGCCGCCCAGGACTCCGTGGACCAGGCCCTGCGCCGTGGCATCGCCGCGAACCGCCTGGTGTCGTGGACGCGAGACACGGGCCGGGTCCTGGCGGTCGATGCCTCCGGCGAGCTGTTCGCCGAGGCCGTGCCGGAGCCGGCCGCCGACGGGACGTGGCCGGTTCGGGTCCGTCGCACGTCGACGGGCGAGGTCCTGCACCGCCTCGACGGGCACACCGGAACCGGGCCCGCCTCGATCGCGGCCTTCAGTCCGGACTCGTCGACGCTGGCGGTCGGACCCCTCGACGGCGAGGGCGTCTTCCTGTGGGACCTCGGCTCGGGACAGCTCCTGCGCCGGTTGCCCTGCGACGCGGCCATCCACGACTGGTTCGCGTTCGCCCCCGATGGTCGGATGCTCGCCGGGACGCTCGGAAACGTCGGTGGCAGCCCTGTGGCGATCTGGGACGTCGAGTCCGGCGAGCGCCTGGCGACGCTCGAGCCGACCAGCGAGGAGATCCCCACGGACGTGAGCCCGCATGCGGTGTTCCATCCCGACGGACAAGTCCTGGCGCACCTGGACGCCATGGCCGAGAGCATCCGCGTGATCGACACGGCCACTTGGGAGGACGTCCGCGCGCCGCTGACCTACACGGAACCCACCGAGCTGGCGTTCAGCCCCGATGGTGCCTGGCTGGCCGTCGTGGCCGACGGGCAACTGCACGTCCTCGACGCCGCCTCGTTCGAGTCCGTGCTCACGATCGACACCGGCCTGCTCGACGTGTCTTGGAGCCCGCTCGCCTGGAGCGAGGACACGACGCGGATCGCCTTCGGGTCCGACCCGGTGCGCGTGTGGACCGTCGTCGAGGACGGGTCGGTGGTCCAGCCTGGCCGGCCGCTGGAGTTGCATGCACGATCGATGGACTGCTCCGTGTTCGCCTTCACGCCGGCCGTCGACCTCTGGGAGTACTCAGCGTGTGGGGAGGGTCTGCGGTCCTGGGACCTGGCGCCGGACGCGGGTGTCGAGGTGGCGTGGCTGCCGGGCACGCCCAACTGGCAGATGGGCATCGACTGGGCGCCGGACGGGTCATGGCTCGCCGCGCCGGTCGACGAGGTGGACCTCGTGGTGTGGTCCACCGACACCTGGCAGCGGCAGACCGTGGTGCCCTCGGCCCACGATCTGGGTGACTGGACACCGGACCTCGCGCGGATCGCCAACCTCGACGTGTCGTCCGATGGCGAGACGGTCGTGACGGCCGGGCTCGACGACGTGGCGATCTGGGACACGTCGACGTGGGAGGCCACCCGCGTCGGCCGTGGCGGCTGGGCCACCGCAACCACCAGCCCCGACGGCTCGCTCGTGGCACATGCAGCCTTCACGCGTGACCTGCCGGAGGGCGACGACCGGCGGGTCTGGGTCGTCGACCGGGACGGGACGCAGCGGGCCGTGCTGGGCTGGGGGCAGAGCCTGTGGGTCGAGGACCTCGACTTCAGCCCGGACGGACGCCTGCTGGCCGTCGCGGCCTACGACACCGCCGACGTCGAGACGGCAGAGGCGGGGGTGTACGTCTGGGACTGGCAGGCCGAGCGCCTCCTCGGGGTGATCGACGCGGGGGACAGCACGGTGGCGACCGTCGACTGGGACACGTCCGGGACCCGATTGCTGCTGGCGACCCAGCGACCCGGCACCCGGGCGGAGGTGTGGGACGTCTCCGGCGTGGGGGCCGGAAGTGCCACTGGTGAGCGCGTCCCGGACGACCGCCTCCTCCTGACCATGGAGGGCCACACCGACTGGGTGCAGGAGGCGGTCTGGAGCCCGGACGAGGCGACCGTGGCCACTTGCAGTGGCGACGGGACCGCTCGGCTGTGGGACACCGCCTCGGGCCACGAACGGCAGCGACTCGTCGCCGACGGGCTGACCGGCTTCTGCCGGCTGCGATTCAGCCCCGACGGGACCATGCTGGCGCTGTCGGACTCCGGTGCCGGCGTGCGTGTCTTCACGCTGGAGTCCGATCGCCTCACCGGCATCGCCGAGGAGCGACTGGTGCGTGGCTGGACGCTCGAGGAGTGCCGGGAGTACCTCGACCTGGAGACGTGTCCGGCCTGAAGTCGCTGGATCCAATCCTTCATGCGCCGGATCTCGTCTCGACTTACGGCTGGCTTGCGCTCGTCGCCGACCCACTTACGGCCAGGTTTCGTCCGTCCGGCATGGTCGTCCTCGTCACGTCGCGGCAGGTCGCCGCGGCCAGGACGGGAGACGAACCATGGGACAGGTCACGACGCAACCACGGACGACCGACACCCCGGGCCCGGGCACGCGCGGGGCACGACGGGAGCAGCGGCAGGACTGGACCGAGGGCGGGCTGGGCGATGCCTGGCGGCTCGTCGCGTTCCTGTTCGCCGTCGCACTGGCGATCATGCTCGGCTGGCTGATCGGGGAGCGCGACACGGGGTCGGGGGCGGTCACGAGCGCCAGCGACGAGGCGGCCGCGATCAGCGGTGAGAAGGACGCGATGCTCGCCGCGGATGCCGTCGACGCCCTGTCGCAGGGCCAGGACGACGTCACGCTGCAGGACGAGAAGGACCAGCTGCTGGCCGCTGGCTCGGTCGCGGTCGGGACGGTGTCGTCCGGCGACGCCGTGCTGCAGGACGAGAAGATCGAGATCGCGGGTCGTTGGACCGGGCCGGCCGAACCCACGGCCACGTCGCCGCTCACCGAGCAGGACGAGAAGGAACTGCTGCTCGCCGGGTGACGACGGGGACCGTTGCCCGGCTCCCGCGCCGGCATCCCGTGCGTCCTCGGGGTGCCGGCGTCGTCGTGTCGGTCGTCTCCACGCGATCTCCACCTCTCCTCCAAGCCCGTGACCGGTCGTCGCGACACCGTCGTGGTTCGAGCCGCGGGAAAGGTCCCGCGACATGACCGAGAGGCACGCTCGTGAACACCCCACTGTTGTTCGACGCCGGCGCCCGGCAACGCCGGACCGCCGTCATCCGTTTCCGACCCCCGGTCTCCGACCGCCCTGCCGGGACGGGTCGGGTTCGCCGACCACCGATCGCCCCCCGGACCTGGCGTTCCGTGGCCGTCTTCGTCGTGGTCGCGCTGGCCGTGGCCCTGCTCCTGGCCCGGCAGCCCGCGGCCCGCGTCGTCCTCGGCAACACCGCGGAGGAACAGCTCCTGATGGTCGAGAAGCAGGCACTCGTCGCCGGGTCGTCCCCGATTCGACGGTCGGAGGGCGCCTCGGACCTGGCCAGCGAGAAGGCCGAGTTGCTGCGACGTGGCCTCGACCCCGACGCCGCTGCCACGGCCGCGCTCGTCGCACGCGGACTCGTGCCGCGCGACGCGTTCGACCGGGAGGCTGCCGACACGGCTGCCCTGGTTGCGCGTGGCCTGGTGCCTTGATCCGCCTCAGACGGGTCGTGACCGTCCGCCACGTCCGATCGATCTCCATGGCTGGCATCCCGGGCTCCCCGGGGTGCCAGTCGTTCATGCCTGGAGGCGAGGCTGGGGCCACGGACGGCCCGCCGCCGTCGGCTCGAGGCGGTCACGCGGTGGCGTCCGGGAGGACCACGACGACCTCGGTCCCGCCACCATCGCGGGGCCGGGCCGCGATCGTGCCGGAATGGGCCTCGACCAGCCGGCGCGCGATCGCCAGGCCCAGGCCCGACCCACCGGAGTCCGCCGACCGGACGAACCGGTCGAAGACGTGGGGCAGGTCGTCGGGGTCGATCCCGCTGCCGGTGTCGGCCACGACCAGCCGGAGTCCGGCCTCGTCCGTCGCCGACACGACCACCTCGCCGCCGCGTGGGGTGTGGCGGACGGCATTGGTGAGGAGGTTGACCAGGACCTGCTCGATGCGCATCGGGTCGACCTCGACACGGCCCGGTGCCCCGGCCATGTCGGTTGCCACCGTGACACCCGCCTGGTGGGCGCGGTCACCGACGGCCCGGACGGCGGCGTCCACGATCGCGGACGGTGCGACCTCCTCGACCTCCATGTGCAGTGCGCCGGCCTCGGCGGTGGACAGGGTGGCGAGGTCGTCGAGCAGTCGTTCCAGCACGGCGACCTCGTCGACGACCGTCCGCAGGCGCGCAGGCTCGGCCTCGTAGACCCCGTCGAGCATCCCCTCGACATTGCCACGCACCACCGACATCGGCGTGCGCAGTTCGTGGGCGAGGTCGGCCAGCAGGGCCCGGCGGCGCCGCTCGTCGGTGTCGAGACGCTCGACCATCTCGTTGAAGGTGGCTGCGAGACGGCGGACCTCTCGTGGCCCCCGGGGATGGACCCGGATCGTCGTGTCGCCACCTCGGACGCGTTCGGCCGCGTCCATCACGTCGGCCAGGGGCGCGGCGAACCGACGGGCCAGGGCGATCCCGGTCGCGACCAGCACGACGACGACGAGCACCAGCAGGCCGATTGCCCCGGCGACCGCGGCTCCGGTCGGGCCGTCGCCGAGCAGGCGCGACGTGATCGCGACGACGCCGACGACTGCGCCCAGCGCGACGACGAGGAACAGGATCGCCGCGCCGACGAAACCACGCAGGAACCGACGACGGACGTGCGGGGGAGGGCCGTGCCGACCGGCGCCGGGGTGGCCGCCCTGGGACCACCACGGCGGCGGACCGTGCTGCACCCAGGGGGGCCCGCGACCTGCCCAGGGTGGACCGCGATGTGACCATGCACCGTGCTGGTCCGAATCCCGTCGCGGGCCCGGGTCCTCGCTGGTCCACGGATCCTGCCCGTGGTCGCCGCGCTCACCCATCGACGAACCGGTAGCCCACGCCGTGCACGGTCTGCAGCAGTCGCGGGCTGTCCGGTGTGGACTCGAGCTTGCGCCGGATGTTCTTGACGTGGGCGTCGACCGCCCGCTCGTAGGAGTCGAACGACGCGCCATGGACCGCGTCCAGCAGTTGGGACCGGGTGAACACGCGGCCGGGCTGGGACAGGAGGACCGCGACCAGGTCGAACTCGGTCGCCGTGAGGTCGACCGGCTCGTCGTCCACGGTGACCTGTCGGGTCGCCGGGTCCAGCAGCACCGGACCGACCCGCAGCGGTCGGTCGTCGGGCCGGCGGTCGAGCTCGACCCGTCGCAGGACGGCCCGGACACGGGCGACCAGCTCGCGTGGCGAGAACGGCTTCACGACGTAGTCGTCCGCCCCGACCTCCAGGCCGAGGATGCGGTCCAGCTCGTCGGTGCGGGCCGTCAGCATCACGATCGGGACGGCCGTGCCACGACGCAGGTCCCGGGCGACGTCCAGGCCGTCGAGGTCGGGCAGTCCGAGGTCCAGCACGACCAGGTCCGGGACCCGTCGTGCGACCGTCGACAGCGCCGCGGCACCAGTGTCCACGACGTCGACGCTGAATCCCGCATCGGCCAGGTAGTCGCGGGCGACCGCGGCGATGCGGGGGTCGTCCTCGACCACCAGCACGTGGCCATGCGTGGTGGTCGAGGACGAGGTCGGCGTGGTCATGGCTGTCATGGTGGCAGGTCGCGACCGGTTGCGGGACGTTCAGGCATCGTCGGTCGAGGTCGCGTCGGCGGGGGTGTCGTCGCGGTGGTGCCCGTGGCGATGGTGGTGTGGGCCGTGGCCGGCATGGCCGGCGTGGCCGGCATGGCCGCAGCCGTGGGACCGGTGTGGCCGGTCGTGCGGCGGACGGTGGCGGGCGGCGGCGGCCAGGACGGCGACCTGGGCGACGCCCAGGACGATGGCGATGCGGTGGAGGGGCTTCATGGGTGATCCTTCGTGGAGTGTCAGGAGGGGGAGTCGGGCCAGGAGCCCGCCCGGTCGTCGCCCGGTCCGGCGGACGAGGTCGGGTCGTCGGCCCGGGCGTCGGTCGACGGCTGGTCGTGCTGGCGGCGGTGCCAGTCGGCGGCGCGGTCCTCCCAGTCCCCGCGATGCGGGCCGGGCGGTCCGTACCAACCCCGGCCCGGACCACCCCAGGGGCGGAACAGGAACCGGGCGAGCACGAAGAAGCCGACGACGAAGAGGGGGAAGAACAGGAAGCCCGGGAAGAACCCGGGGCCACCCTGCCAGCCACGCCCGACGACCCGGACGACCTCGGTGCCGTCGGCCGTCGCCACGCCGGCGTCGATGCCGGCCTGGTAGGCGACGAACGCGATGGCGCCGGCGAGCGTGACCAGCAGGAGCGCGAGGGCGATGCGTGCACCGGTGCGCACGGTGGTGCCTTTCGTGGGATCGGGCGGGCTCTCCGGCCGACGTCGGCCAGCGTGGGTCGCGGTCGTGGAGATTCCGTGAACGCCGCCGGGAGGTCTCGCGGAACCTGGCACGGAAACGAGGGTCGCCACGGAGGTGGTCGAGACCTAGGGTCGGCAGGGTGCGGGGCCGGCCGGCGTCGCAGGCCGAAACGTGGCGGCCACGTCCGCCACCGGGCACAGGAGGGGCGCCATGGGGCGTGCACCCGACCAGACCCTGCAGGACCACTTCGCCGCCATCGCCGCGGCAGACCCGGAACGGGTCGCGGCGGACTACACCGACGACGCCATGATGTTCACCCCCGACGGCGTGCTGCACGGTCGTGCGGCCGTGCAGGAGGCGTTCGTCGGCATCTTCTCGGCCCTGCCGAACGCCGTGCTGTCGCCCGGCACCGTCCTGGTCGAGGACGACGTCGCGTTCGTGACCTGGACGGCCGAGTCCGACGGCGGGCGGGTCGACGACGGCGTCGACTCCTTCGTGTTCGCCGACGATGGCCTGATCCGCGTCCAGACGATCCGCTTCGCGATCACGCCGACCTGACCGACGTCCCGGACGGAGGTGGGCCGCCGGTCCCGCACTAGCCTCGCGGCGACCGCGCCCGTTGCGTGCCGCCACGTCCCGACCGTGTCCGAGGCAGACCGTGTCCGAACCGCTCGACACCCGACCAGTCCCGCCGCCGCAGGACGACTTCACCGCCGACGAGCTGGCCCTGCTGGCCCGCCACTTCACCAGCACCGACGACCACGTCGCCGGCCTGGTCGACCTCCCGGAGGTCGTCAAGGGCGCCCTGTTCGCACGCTACTCCCGGTCGCGCAAGTCGATCCGCCGGCTGTTCGTCGATGAGTTCGCCGAGCTCCTGGCCGACGACGGCGAGGCCGCCGAACTGGACGGGGCCGGCGACGAGGTCGGGGTCGCCCAGGCCGAAGGTCTCTACCAGCGCGTCTTCAGCCAGTACGGCGACGACTCGGTCGCCCAGCTGGGTGGCGCACACGTCGCCATCGAGGAGATCTCGAACCTGCTGACCAAGCAGGTGGAGTGGGGCCGGCTGGCCGCCTACCTGGAGCAGTCCACCCGCTACATCCCCTACGACACGCGGATCGACGGGCGGTGGCGCTACTACCGCGACCCCGATGTCATGGCCGGGCCCCACGCCCAGCACTACGTCGACACGCTCGACGCCATTTTCGCGACCTACGCCCAGTCGATCCCGACCGTCCTGGACTGGGTCCGGTCGACCTGGCCGCAGGACGAGGCGACGTCCGACTTCGTCTACCGCAACGCCACCAAGGCCAAGGCGCTGGACCTGCTGCGTGGCCTGTTGCCGGCGGCCACCACCTCCAACGTCGGCATGTTCGCCTCGGGGCAGTCCTACGAGATGCTGCTGCTGCGCCTGCAGGCCTCGGAGCTGGCCGAGGCCCGCCACGTGGGCGAGCGGCTCCTGACCGAGCTGCGCCAGCTGATCCCGGCGTTCCTGACCCGGGTCGACCGCGAGGACCGCGGCGTGGCCTGGTCGGACTACCTCGCCACAACCCGTGACGACGTCCGGGCGTTGGCCGCGGAGTTCGTGCCACGTCGGGACGCTGGCGACCACGCCACCGAGACCGAGGAGGTCATGCTGGTCGACTGGTCGCCACGGGACCCGGTGGTGGCCGAGCAGGCCCTGGTCACGGCCATCCTCCATCCCCACGCCGACCGGTCCGAGAACGCCGTCGCGGCAACGGTCGCCGGGATGTCGCCGGACGACCGGGACCGGGTCGTCGCTGCCTTCGTCGGTGAGCGGCGCAACCGGCGTCACAAGCCGGGACGGGCGCTCGAGCGGCTCTGGTACCGCTTCGACGTGCTCGGCGACTACGGCGGGTTCCGCGACCTGCAGCGTCACCGGATGCTCACGATCGAGTGGCAGGACCTGACCACCCGGCATGGCCACGCGACCCCGCCGGAGCTGGTCGACGCCGGTGTCGCCGAGGACTACGACCGGGCGATGGAGCGGTCTGCGGACCTGTACGAGCGGCTCCTGCCCGACCATCCCGTCCAGGCCCAGTACGCCGTCTGCTTCGGCTACCGGATCCGCTACACGATGCAGCTCAACGCCCGCGCGGCGATGCAGATGCTCGAACTGCGCTCCACGCCCCAGGGCCACCCCGCCTACCGCCGGATCGTCCAGCGGATGCACGAGCTGATCCGCGACCGCGCCGGTCACGCCACGGCCGCCGACGCCATGTCCCACGTCGACCACGGCGCGGCCGAGCTCGAGCGTCTCGAGTCCGAGAAGGCCGCCGAGCGCCGGCGCGGCTAGCCGGAGCGTCCCGCGCCGCGCCCATGTGGTGCATCGTGTGCCGATCGCGTGCGTCGACGCACGCGAGGAGCACACGATCGGTCGACAACCGGCGCGGTTGGACGTATCGCGACGGCGTCCCGATGCCTCCCCGGAGGTGGCGGGGGATGGCACTATCGTGGTCGTCGGCCCGTCATGGCGACGGGCCCGGGGAGCGACCGGACATGGGAGCGACCATCGCGCAGGTCGCAGCGCCACGCCGGACGGTGTCGGAGGTGTCCCTCGAACTGGGACCGCTGGACGCCGGCGTGGCGCCGGTCACCGTGCGCACCCCGGCCGCAAGCGTCACCACCACGATGCGCTGGCCGGGCAACGACGTGCTGGCCGGCTGGAACCTGCTCGCGGCAGGCGGGGCACCGGTCGCCGAGGGCTTCACGCTCGGGACCGAGCTCTTCGAGACCGTCTTCGCCGATCCGCGTGCCCTGCTCGTCTACCACGACGCCGGGGCGGGGGGCGCCTTCGTCCGGCTGCGGATCCGCACCGCCGACGCGGCCCTGGCGTCGTTGCCATGGGAGCTGCTCGCGGACCCCAGCCGTGGCGAGTTCCTCGGGCGCAGCGGGTCGATCGTGCGGTGGTTCGACCCGCCCGACGCCGTCCCGGTGCCGGCCGGGCGCAGCCTCGAGGCGGACGGTCCCGTGCGCACCTTGGTCGTGGGGGTGTCCCCGCCCTCCGCACCGTTGCCGGACCTGGGGGTCGAGCTCGCAGCCATCCGCCGGGTCCACGACGAGGCCGTCGAGCGCGGCGTCGCGGTCGCACCGACCGTGCTCGAGAACGCGACCCGTCGCGACCTCGCCGACGCGGTCCGCGAGGCGACCGAGTCCGGCCGGCCCTACGACGTCCTGCACCTGTCCTGCCACGCCGGCGTGCCCGAGGGCTCCGACCACCCCGCGCTGGTGCTGGCCGAGGACGGCAACGACGACGGACTGGTGTCCCCGGACGCGCTCGCCCGCCTGGTCGCCGACGTCCCACCACGCCTGGTCGTGCTCAACGCCTGCGCGTCCCTGGACGCCGACGGCCTGTCCGCCCGGGTCGTGCAGCCCGGGTTCGCCCGCGCCCTGCTCGAGCGTGGCGTGCCGGCGATCGTGGGGATGCAGGAGGCGGTCGACGACGCCTTCGCCGCCGCGGTCGGTGGCGACCTCCACCAGGCCCTGCTCGACGGTCGCAGCGTCGACGCCGCGGTCACGGACGTGCGTCGGTTGGTCGAGGACCGGGCCGCGGGCAGCGCCGGCCACTTCGGCATCCCGGTCGTGTACCTCGCACCGGGCCAGGACCGGCTGGTGCCGCCGCCTGCCCCGCCCGACGTGGACGACGGGCCCCCACCCCATCCCGTGGTCGCGTGGTTCCGGGCCCACAAGTGGATCGCGACCCTGCTGGTCGTGGTGATCCCGACCCTGCTCACCTACATCACGGCCGGTGACCAGATCCGCGAGATGATCGTCGGACCCCCGCTGCCGGTCCTGACCGGGGACTTCAACCTCGCCGTCGCCGACTTCGGGCTCGGACGCGACGTGGACCCCGACCTGGCCACCCTCGACGAGTCCGTCGCCAGGCAGTTGACCGACGAGGTCTGCGACGACACGCCTGCCTTCGACCGGGGGGACTTCCAGGTCGACTGTTCCGGACCCGCGGGGATCCCACCGGTGCGGGGAGCCACGGAGCTCGACCGGGACACCAACGCCGCGGACCTGGCGGGGCAGCTCAACGCGAACATGCTGGTGCACGGGACCGTCACCGGCAGCGGCGACGACGTCACGTTCCGGTCGTGGCTGGAGATCACCGACGCCGACCTCGGCCGCGCCCCGGAGCTGGTCGGGTCCCACGAGCTCGACCCGATCGAGGCCCGGATCCTCGACGACTTCGACCGGCGGGCGTTCCGTCGGGAGGTGGAGGCGTCGACCCGCGGGCTGGCCCAGCTGGTGTTCGCACTGGGCCACTACTCCGCAGGGGAGTGGGAGCAGGCCCTGGCCGTCGTCGACGACATCGATCCCGACGACTTCCCGCTGGACCCGACCGTGGTGTTCCTGCTCGAGGGCAACGTCCACGGACGGCTGGGCGACTTCGCCGCCGCCAGGGCGGCCTACCGCGAGGCCCGCGAACGTGACCCCGATGACCCGAACGCGGTGCTCGGACTTGCAGAGCTGGCCTTCCAGGACGCGGTCGGGGGTGGTTCCTGCGATCCGGGGACCGTCGACGTCGATGGGCTCGACGAGGCGGCAGGGCTCTACGAGGACGTGGCGGCGCGGACCGACGAGGAGGACGCGCTCGCGGCGACCTCGGCGACGTTCGGGCTGGCCCGGCTGCGCACCTGTCGATCGGTGGCCGAGCTCGCGGACGAGTTCGACCAGGCCCGCGTGGGATTCGAGCGGGTCGTGGCCGACCACGAGAACCATCCCGAGTCCCTCGTCGACACGACCGCGGAGAGCCACTCGTTCCTCGCCCTGCTCGCCAGGAGCGATGCGGTGGCGTCGGGGGACCCGGAGGACTGGGAGGTCGTGGCCCGGCATGCGGACGCCGCACTGGACCTGCGTCCGGCCGGCGCCGACCGCGAGTCCCACTTCCTCCAGCAGCGTGCCGAGGCCGAGCACGAGCTCGGCCAGGACGGTGCCGCGTGCCGCAGCCTCGACGAGGCGCGCGACGGCGCCACCGATGCGCAGATGGCCGCGATCGACCGAAGCACGGAGGTGTGGGGATGCAACTGAGTCGACGTCACCCCGTGGCCGTATCACCCCGCCCGCCACGGTCCTCCCGTGGGTGGTCGCGCAACGGAGGGACCATGTCGCACGCACGGGTCGTGCCTGCTCTGCTCGCCGTCGCCATGGTGGTGGCCGGCTGCGGTGGTGGCCCCGCCCCGGTCGAGACCACCACCGCGACGACGACCACCGCGCCGTCCCCGTCGCCGACCGCCGGACCGACCGCGGGTCCGACGCCCACGGCGACGACGACCGCCAACCCCGAGACCACCACCCCGACATCCGCCCCCACCGAGGACGACACGCTGGTCCTCGCCGGCCAGTTCACCGCCTTCGTGGGCGCCGACGGCAGTGGCCCGACCTGTGACCCGTACCGCTCCGACCAGTGGTGGGGCGTGAAGCCACCCGACGGTCGCTACGTGGGTCTGTCGGACCATCGCGACATCACCCTTCCCGGCCGGACCGAGACGATCTGCCTCCTGGGCTTCGACGGGACCGTCGCGCTGACGGTGACCACACCCGACGGGCAGGACGAGGTCATCGAGGTCGATGCGACCGAGGGTGACGGTGACGTCGGTGTGCTGCAGGTCCTCGGGACCGCCGGATCGACCGCGACCGTCCAGACGGCGATGTGGCAGGAGTCGCCCAGTCCACCGGTCGTCCTGGGCGAGCCACCGACCCTGCCCTCCGAGCCCACGCCCAGCCCCTCGCAGGACGACGACTCGACGACGCAGGACGACGACCTCGATGATGATGACGAGGACGATCTCGATGACGACGTCGACGATCTCGATGACGACGTCGACCCGGACGACGAGACGAACACGGTCGAGTTGGACTGGGAGGTCCCCGCCGACGCGCGTGGCGAGTACACCTTCGTGGCCCGGCAGGGCGAGGTCGAGGTGTCCGCGGTCGTGCGGGTCGTCGCACCGTCGCCACTGCAGGTCGGTCCGGAGTCCGAGGGGATCCGCGTCGTCACGTTGCAGGGCTGGACGGGCGAGCCCGTGCCGGTCGGGCTGTACCGGAAGCCGGACACGGCCGAGCTGACCGCGACCGACGGGTACCGGGGCAAGTCGTTCGAACTGGTCGAGGACCTGGGTCTCATCGGCGACGGGGAGTCCGTGGAGGTCCCGGCCGCCGGCACGGAGTTCGCCCACTGGTGCGTGATCTCCCCCGTGGTCGAGTTCGTGGTCTGTGATCCGGACGAGCCCGGGACCACGGGGTGGAAGTCGTGACCACCCGGGCCGTGCTCGCCGTGGCCACGGTCCTGTGCCTGGTGCTCGCCGGCTGCGGCTGGCTGCGGGCAGCGCCGACCCCGACCCCCAACGACCCCCCGGTGCCCGGGACCGACGAGCTGGGCGACGACGAGAGGCCCGGGACCGGGCCGGCGACCTCCGAGCCGATCCAGGACGATGTTCCGGCGACGGACCAGCGCGACGAGGTCGCGCCGGCGGACGACACGTCGGTGCTCGCCGGCCAGTTCACGGCCTTCCTGGGTGGTGTCCCGCACATGCAGTTCCCCGACTGCTCGGACTTCGCCGCCGAACTGCCTGACGAGCTGCCGCACGTCGGCACGGTCTCCGGCGACGAACACGTGTCGATCGGGGTGGGCGCGACGCTGTGCCTCGGGGGATTCGCGGCGGACGCGCCGATCGCCCTGGCCGTGCAGTGGCCCGACGGCGAACGGACGGTGACCCTCGACCTCGCTGCGCTGGACGGCCCCGTGGACCTGCGCACGGTCGAGTCGAACGCGGACCCACGACGAGCGCGCACCCTGGTCGTCCCGTCGACCGAGGGGACGCAGCCGGCGGCGCGCTCCCGGTCGACCGGCGACGTCCAGTGGGCCACGCTGCGCTGGGACCTGCCGCCGGGAGTCGGGCCAGGTGGGTGGGTGGTGACGGCCGCCCAGGGTGACGTCGTTGCCACAGCCCGGATGACCGCGGGGCCGGCTGCCGACACGGTCCTGCGACTCGAACATGCCCCCGATGCCGGCCGTGCGCTGTTCCGGGCGTCGGGGTTCCCATCTGGTGCGAGCGCGGTCGGCCTCTACCGCGTCGAGCTCCCGTCCGGACTGGCCCCCGGGGAAGTCGGGGAGGCGACGATGACCCTGGTGGACGAGTTGGACCCGCTCGAGGTCGACGCGTCCGGGGCCGCGTTCCTCGAGGTCGACCTGGGGTCCCATGGGCCGGGGGCGTGGTGCGTCGTGACCAGCGTGACCGGGGAGGTGTGTGCTGGTGGCGTGCTCACGACGACCTGACGTGGCTTCGACCACCCGCCGGCTGCTGGCCGGCATGGTGGTGCTGCTCGTCGGCTGTGCCCGGATCGGCGACACCGGGTCGACTGGGACGGCCTCGCCCACGGCCCACGCGAGCGACGAGCCACCGGCCACCGCCACGCCCAACAGTTCGCCGACCACGGACGACTCGCCGTCCCCGACGACGCCGCCGCCGAACGCCCCCAGCCCCTCGCCCAGCGCCTCGCAGTCGTCCGACGAGCCGGTGTTGGCCGCACAGTTCAGTGCGTTCGTTGGCGCGATCGGTGGGCCGTCGGACTGCACGATCGGGGTCGAAGCGACGCCCCACGTCGGGTTGCTCGAAGCCAGTCAGCTCTCGATCGGTGAGGCCGTCGACGTGTGCTTCGTGGGCTTCGACCTCCCCGAGCAGATCCAGCTGGAGGTCGAATGGCCGGGCGGTGGTCGCACCGTCGAGGTCGTCTTCTCGGGCGGTGCCGGTCCGGTGGACCTGCGTGACAGTCCCGGACCCCTCCGGGCCGCGGTGGACACCTACGACGGGGCCGGCCACCTCCCGATCCTCGTCCGCCCCGGGACCCCGCGCGGGGACTGGCGGCTGACCGCGACCCAGGGCGAGGCGGTCGCGACCGTCGATCTGGTGTCCGCACCGGCCGCCGCCCCCACCTTGCGGCGCACGGACGCCCCCGACGACACCCTCCGGTTCCTGGTGTCGGGGTTCCCGCCCGGGGAGACGCCCGTCGGTCTGTACCACCTGCCCGAGCCGACGACCGCCCCGGGCGAGGAGTACCCCAGCGACCACGTCACGGCGACCCTGGAGCGTCCGTTCGGCACCGTGGTCGCGGATGACGACGGCGCCGGCGTGCTCGAGCTGGACGTCGGCGACCTCGGACCGGGCACCTGGTGCATCGACACGGCCGCCACGATCGACAACGACTCGTGCGAAGCCAAGGTCGTCCGGGCGCCATGAACCACCGGATCGCAGGGCTGGTCGTGGCTGCCATGGTGATTGGCCTGGCAGCGTGCGGCACCACCACCGCGGACGACACCACGTCGTCGACCCGGTCGACCTCGCCGGTGGTCGAGACGGCCTCGTCGAGCGGCCCGAGCCCCGTCACACGGTCCACCTCCACCGCCCCGTCGTCGCCCGCCGCCGCGCCGGGGGTGCAGGTGCTGGCCGAGCAGTTCACGGCCTTCATCGGCGCGGGGGCGCCCGGCGACTGTGACGACAGCCTCTGGGACCAGCCCCTCACGTCACTGCCGTACGTGGGCCTGCCCGAGCAGCGCGTCGATGCCGTGCTGGGATCGGTCGAGCCCGTCTGCCTGGTGGGATTCGACCTCGACCTCGAGATCACCCTGGCCATCGCGCTCCCCGACGGGACGGTGCGGACCCTGGGCGTGTTCCTCACCGGCGCCGGGCGTCCGGTCGACCTGCTGGGCGGCCCCGACGACGTGGTCGGGTTCGGGGTCGCCCACGACACCGTCACGGAGGGCTCGCTCGACTGGTGGATCCGCCCGGACGCGCCCGGCGGCGAGTACGTGTTCGTGGCCGGGCAGGACGGTCTTGTCGCGTCAGGGTCGGTGTGGGTGTCGCCCGGGACGGTGCCCAGTCTGGAGGCGGTGCCTGCCGACGACGTCGCGTGGCGCCGGTTCGCCGTGTCCGGCTTCCCGTCGGGACCGGCCGCCTTCGGGGTCTACCGGGACACCCGAGTGGTGCCCGACCAGTCCGACGGCGGGTCGGTCTTCGAACTGGTGGCCGATCTCGGGGAGCGTGACGTGGACACGACGGGCGCCCTCGTCCTGGACGTCCCGGTCGACGACCTGGTTCCGGGGGAGTGGTACTGCGTCGACTCGCCGGTGCTCGCCGACCGGTGTGCCGGCGGGATGGGCTTCCTCGACCCCGGGTACGTCCCGTGGGAGTGACGCCTGGGGCGATCGCGCCGCCCTACTCGGCCTCGACGGTCGCGATCTGGATCGTGGGGGCCTGTCCGACGCGGGTGTCGAACGACTCGCCCGAGCTGGTCAGGAACTCCAGGCTGACGACGTGGACGCCGCGGTCCAGCTCGATGGGGTAGGTCGCCTCCGTGCACCCCGTGGTGCAGTTCTCCACCTGCCGCAGGGGTGCTCCGTCGGCGCCCGTGACCAGGCTCCCGTCCACGAACACCTGGACGATGCCGGCCTCCTCCGGATCGCCGGTGCGCAGGTCGTTGGGACCCTGCCCGATCGAGCCACCCTCGATGCGCACGACCACGTCCAGCGGACCGATCGGCACGGTGTCGCCGTCGGTCGGGGAGACCAGTTCGAGGGTCGCGTCCTCCCAGCGTGCACCGATGCCCGAACCGGTCGGGTGCCAGGCGTCCTCGATCGCGGTGTGGAGCGTGAACGACGCCACGAGGCCCAGGACCACCGTCGCGATCGCCAGTGGCGAGGTCGGCGACAACTCCAGGCGCGTGGTCGCGGCCAGCACCACGGCCACCAGGGCGGCCACGCCCAGCGGGAACCACCAGCCGACCCAGTCCGACAGGAAGTCCGACGTGGCACCCGACAGCGATGCGAGCACGGCGCTGCCGGCCAGGGGCAGGACCAGGTCGCCCGGCTCGTCCAGGGTCAGGACGCCGAACACCGCCAGGAGGAACACGGCCACCAGGCCGAACGACGCCAGGACCAGGAGGGCCTGCCATGTCGCACCGGCGCCGGCATGGGCGAGCAGCAGCACGGGACGGGTCCGATCGGTGGTGGGTCGGCGCGACGATACCTCGTCCGCCGGATCGCTCGGATCCGGCGGACGAGGTCCGGCCCGTCGTCCCCCGACTCGGACCGGGATCGTTCGTCCTCAGGCCTCCCTGCTGATCGCGGGCACCGTGGCGGCGTCCCCGGCGGCCAGCGCGGCGTGGGCCGCGGCCAGGCGTGCGACCGGCAGTCGGAACGGCGAGCACGACACGTAGTCGAGCCCGGCCCGGTCGAAGAAGGCCACGCTGGCGGGGTCCCCACCGTGCTCGCCACAGACGCCGAACTCCAGGTCCGGGGCTGCCGCCCGTCCCTCCTCGATCGCCAGTTCCACCAGCCGTCCAACGCCGTCGACGTCGATCGTTGCGAACGGGTCGGCCGGCAGCAGTCCGCGCTGGAGGTAGACCGGCATCAGTCGGGCCTCGACGTCGTCGCGTGAGAACCCGAAGGTCATCTGGGTGAGGTCGTTCGTGCCGAACGAGCAGAAGTCGGCGTGGGGGGCCAGTTCGGCGGCCCGCAGCGCCGCGCGCGGCGTCTCGACCATCGTTCCGACCCGGACGTCCAGCTCGGTCCCGTCCACGACCTCCTCGATCACGTCCCACGCCTCGGCCACGGCTGCCGCCAGCTCGGGTCCGCTGACCGTCAACGGGATCATCACGTGTGGCCGCGGGGTGCCGCCCGCCGCCACCCGGGCCATCGCCGCCTCCATCAGCGCCCGGACCTGCATCCGGTACAGCCCGGGCTCGAGCGCCGACAGGCGGACGCCCCGGATCCCCAGCATCGGGTTGTGCTCGTCCCAGTGCTCGGTCGCGGCCAGGACCTCCTGGCCCGCGTCGTCCAGGCCGTCGGTCGCCTCGGCGATCCGCAGCTCGGTGAGGTCGGGGAGGAACTCGTGCAGCGGCGGGTCGAGCAGTCGGACCGTGACCGGCAGGCCGTCCATGGCCTCCAGCATCGCCTCGAAGTCCGCCCGCTGGAGGTCGTGCAGCTCGTCCAGCGCGGCCCAGTGCCCGTCGCCGTCCTCGAGGATCATCCTCTGCACGATCGGCAGGCGATCGCCCAGGAACATGTGCTCGGTCCGGCAGAGCCCGATGCCCTCGGCACCGAAGGCCCGTGCCCGCCGCGCGTCCTCGGGGGTGTCGGCGTTGGCCCGTACGCCCAGGCGGCGCAGGTCGTCGGCCCAGTCCAGCAGCCGAGCGAGCTCCGGGGTCGGCTCGGGGACGACCACGGGAACCTCGCCCAGCACCACCTCACCGGTCGTCCCGTCGATCGACACCAGGTCCCCGTCCTCCACGACCGTGCCGTTGACCGACATGCGTTGCGCGTCGAGGTCGATGACCAGCTCGTCCGCCCCGCACACCGCTGGCGTGCCGATCCCGCGGGCGACGACCGCCGCGTGGCTGACCAGTCCGCCCCGGCTCGTCAGGACCCCCACCGCCGAGATCAGGCCGTGCAGGTCCTCGGGCGAGGTCTCCGGGCGCACCAGGATCACGGATTCACCGTCCGCCGCCCGCGCCTCGGCCTCGTCGGCGGTGAACGCGACGTGTCCACTGGCCGCGCCCGGCGACGCGCCCAGGCCCGTGGTCAGGACGTCGAACGCGGCCTCGGCGTCGAAGCCGGGGTGGAGCAGACGCTCCAGCTGGGTCGGCTGGACCCGGGCGACCGCCTCGGCCGGCTCCAGCAGTCCCTCGTCGACCAGTTCGACCGCGATCCGCACGGCGGCCGGTGCACTGCGCTTGCCCACGCGGGTCTGGAGCACCCACAGGCGGCCCTGCTCGACGGTGAACTCGACGTCGCACATGTCGTGGTAGCGCTCCTCGAGCCGGTCCAGCACGTCGAGCAGCTCGGCGTGGCAGTCGGGGAAGTGGTCCGCCAGGGCGCCGAACGGCTCGGAGTTGCGGATCCCGGCGACGACGTCCTCGCCCTGTGCGGCCAGCAGGAAGTCGCCGTACGGCGTGGCCTCGCCGGTGGCGGGGTCGCGGGTGAACACGACCCCCGTGCCGGAGTCGTCGCCGAGGTTGCCGAACACCATCGACTGCACGTTGACGGCCGTGCCGAGGTCGTCGGGGATGCCCTCCATCCGGCGGTAGTCCCGCGCGCGCCGGCCGTTCCACGACCGGAACACGGCGGCAACTGCGGCCTGCAACTGCTCACGCGGGTCGTCCGGGAAGTGCCGGCCGATGGCTCCCTCGACGGCGCTGCGGTAGGCCACGACCAGGTCGTGGGCCGCGTCGGTGTCCAGTTCCGACGGATCGGCGACGCCCGCCCACTCGAGGTGGGTCGAGCGCACGTCGTCCATGATCGCGGCGTCGACGTCGAGCACGACCTTGGCGAACATCTCGACGAAGCGCCGCCAGCTGTCGTAGGCGAGGTGGGCGTCGCCGCTGGCCTCGGCCAGGCCCTTCACGGTCTCGTGGTTCAGCCCGAGGTCGAGCACGGTGTCCATCATGCCCGGCATCGAGAAGCGCGCACCGGACCGCACCGACACGAGCAGCGGGTCCGACGCATCCCCGAACTGCTTGCCCCGCGTGTCCTCGAGGCGGACCACCGCCTCGTCGAGCTCGGCGACCAGGCCGTGGGGCAGGGCCCCGTCGCCCGCCATGTAGGCGCGGCACGCGTCGGTGGTGACGGTGAACCCCGGGGGCACCGGCAGTCCCATCCGGGTCATCTCGGCGAGGTTGGCACCCTTGCCACCCAGCAGGTCGGCCTGGTCGGCGGTGCCGTCGCGGAAGTCCTGCAGCCAGCGGGGTGCCATGTCGGTGTCCTGGGTCCGGAACGCGTGGGGATCTGGTCGTTGCTGGCAGCGTCGCCCGGGGAGGCCATGGGCGGACAGGGTCGGACGGTGCCGTCCGGGGGGCCACAGGTCCCGGCGAGTTCTCCCCGACCGGCGGATCGCCCCGGGCTCGGTGGCCCTGCTGGTCCGGGCGACCGTCGTCCGGGTGACCGTGGGGCGACGGGACCCGCCGGAGGGGCAGGCTCTAGGCTGGGCAGGAACGCCCATTCCCCCACGACGTGGAGTCGCACGACCATGCCAGTGTTCGGACGTGTCGGGACGGCCATGGTCACGCCGTTCCACGACGACGGGAGCCTCGACCTCGAGGGGGCGGGCACCGTCGCCAACCACCTGCTCGCCCACGGCACCGACACGATCGTGCTGGCCGGCACGACGGGCGAGTCGCCGACCCTGGAGGAGGGCGAACGGATCGAGTTGCTCGCTGCCGTCCGGGACGCCGTCGGCAACCGGGCCGCACTGATGGTCGGCACCGGGACCAATGCCACGGCGCGATCGGTCGCGGCGACCGAGGCGGCGACCGAGGCCGGCGCGGACGCGATCCTCGCGGTCGCCCCCTACTACAACAAGCCGGACCACGCCGGCATGATGGCCCACTTCACGGCCATTGCCAGCGCGACCGACCTGCCCGTGTTGCTCTACGACGTGCCACACCGGACCGCCGTCGAGATCCCGCTGGAGACCCTGGTCGAGCTGTCGTTCGTCGACAACGTCGTCGGCGTCAAGGACGCGGCGGGACGGCTGGGCAAGACCGCCGACGTGCTGCGCCTGACCGCCGGCCACCCCGGCGGCTTCGAGGTGTACTGTGGCGCCGACGAGTTGAACCTGCCGATGCTGGCGCTTGGGGCCGCCGGGCTGGTGTCGGTGTCCGCGCACCTGGTCGGCGACGACCTCGCCCGCATGTGCACCGCGGTCACGACCGGTGACCTGGACACCGCGCGCGAGATCCACCTGCGGCTGATGCCCATGCACACGGCCCTGTTCGCCTCGCCGTCCCCCGCCCCGCTCAAGGCCGGGATGGAACTGCTCGGGCTGCCGGGCGGCCCGGTCCGCGGGCCGCTGGTCGACGCACCGGAACCGGTCGTCGCCCAGGTCCGCAACGCCCTGCACCACGCGGGCATCCTTCCCTACGAACCGGATTCCACTGATGACCACTGACGCGAACGGACTCGACCGGGGTGGCGTCACCGTCACCTTCCTCGGGGGGCTGGGCGAGATCGGCCGCAACATGGCCACCCTGACCTGCGAGGGCGAGACGGTGGTGATCGACGTCGGGGTGTTCTTCCCCAACCCCGAACATCTCGGGGTGGACCTGATCACCCCCGACTGGCAGGTGCTCGAGGACGAGAACGTCACTGCGGTCTTCCTGACCCACGGCCACCTCGACCACATCGGCGCCCTGCCCTACTTCCTGCGGGACTTCCCCGACGTCACGGTCTACGGCACCCGCCTGACGCTGGCGTTCGTCGAGGCGATCCTGTCGGAGTGGGATGACCTGGACGACCCGGAGATGGTCGAGGTGGCGCCCACCGACATCGTCGACCACGGTCCGTTCCAGGTCGAGGTGGTGCAGGTCAGCCACTCGATCCCCGACGGCTGTGCCTTCGCGATCACGACCGACCACGGCACGATCGTCCACACGGGGGACTTCAAGCTCGACCAGACCCCGATCGACGACCTGCCGACCGACCTCGCGCACTTCGCGCGGCTCGGTGACGTCGGCGTCGACCTGCTCCTGGCGGACTCGACCAACGCCCACCTGCCGGGCCACGTCCCGACCGAGCGCACCGTCGGTGCGACCCTGCTGGAGGAGATCCGCGGCGCCGAGGGACTGGTCGTCGTGGCCAGCTTCGCCAGCCACGTCCACCGCATCCAGCAGGTGCTGGACGCCGCCGCCGAGGTCGGCCGACGACACGTCTTCGTCGGCCGTTCCATGGTCAAGAACATGGCGATCGCCCGGGAGCTCGGCTACCTGCGGGTCGACGCCGACAACGAGATCGAGCTCAAGGACGTCGACCGCTACCCGCGGGACGAGGTCATCGTGATCTCGACCGGCAGCCAGGGCGAGCCGTATTCGGCCCTGTCGCTGATGGCGGCCGGCGACCACCGGCGCGTCGATGTGGGCGAGGGCGACCTGGTGATCCTCGCCTCGTCGCTGATCCCCGGCAACGAGCACGCCGTGTTCCGCTCGATCAACGGGCTGGCACGCCGGGGCGCGCGAGTGGTCCACAAGGGACTGGCCGACGTGCACGTGTCGGGCCACGCGATGCGTGACGACCTGGTCCTGTTCCACAACATCGTCGAGCCCGAGTACGTCGTGCCCGTCCACGGCGAGTTCCGCCACATGGCCGCGCACCGCGACGTCGCGATCGCGTCCGGGTGCCCGCCGGAGCAGGCGATGGTGTGCAGCGACGGCGACACGGTCGTGCTGCGCGACGGCGTCGTGACCCGGGGCGACCGCGTGCCGTCGGGGCAGGTCTACATCGACGGCCTGCTGCCCGACGTCGGGCCCGCGGTCCTGCGTCACCGGCGACGCCTGGCCGAGGACGGGGTCGTCGTGGCGGTCGTGACCGTCGACACCAGTGCCGGCGAGCTGGTCGGCGACGTCCTGGTCCAGCAGCACGGCGTGGTCTACGAGGACGAGTCGGCCCACGTGCTCGACGACGCCATCAAGGCAGTGCACGCCGAGTTGGCCGACATGCCCGACGCGCGCTGGCGGGACCTCGACGCGGTCCGTCGCCACGTCATCCAGGCTCTCGGTCGCTTCTGGCGCCACGAGGTCGGCCGCCGCCCCTTCATCATGCCGATCGTCCTCGAGGCCTGACCGTCGCCCCCAGGCCCTCCAAGCCCTCCAAGCCCTCCAGGCACTCCTGCCCGAGCGTGATGGATCAGCGCAACAGTCCGCGCTGATCGGTCACGGCGGCGAGGTGGGCCGAGCGGTTTCCGGCCGGTTCGGGCGATCTCGGGGGCTTCCGGTCACACGCATTCGGTGCGGTTGGTGGTGGGCGGTGGCGCGAAAGGTGCTAGTCTGCACCTCAAGTTGAGGTTGTGACCTCGACCGGGATTGTGCTGTACTGATCGCTACTGTGGTCGATGTGGCGCACGATTCGTGGACCGCGACGGCGGTCCCACCGACCTGGCTCACGACCCCGCACCCATCCGCACCCGACGACCCGAAAGACGTCACCGTGGCCAAGTCCTCCACGACGACCCGGTCGTCACGCTCGACTCGCACGTCGCCGAGCCGGACCCGTTCCACGAAGAAGAAGAAGAGGCCCTCCTCGAAGGCAAAGAAGAAGACGTCGTCGAGGAAGAAGGGGTCGCGCGGCTCGGGTGGTGGGTCCGGCCGTGGCCTGTGGGCGGTCATGGGCGAGCACGTCGGTGATCGCACCACCGACATCTACGGCTTCCTGCTGATCATCGTGGGGGTCGTCTCGGGCCTGGCGATCTATGCCGACGCGTCGGGCCCGGTGGGCGACTTCTTCGAGGCGATCTGGCGTGGGTTGGTCGGCGGCCTGGCCGGCCTGGTGCCACTGGGGATGCTCGTGCTCGGCGTCGCCGTCGTCATGGACCGCCCGATGGAGAAGTGGGCCCGGTGGCTGCTGGGGCTGACCATCACCACGACGGCCGTGCTCGCCAGCTGGAACCTGTTCGCCGGCCACCCGCACCCGTCCGACGGCATCAAGGCGCTGTGGACCGGTGGCGGCCTGGTCGGCTGGTTGCTGGCCACGCCGCTCGAGGCCGGCCTGTCCACGATCGGCGCCCAGGCCGTCCTGATCCCGCTGGCCGGGCTCGGCCTGCTCGTCGCCACCGGAACCTCGCTGGGCACGGTCGTGCACGCCGTCTCGGACTTCTTCGCCGAGCTGCCAGCAGTGCTGCGCGAGGAGGTCGACGAGGAATCCTCCGCCAAGGCATCGAAGGCTTCGGGGGCTTCGCGCGCCAGCACGACCACGACGGGCTCGTCCACCACGACCACCGTGAAGGTCGACGAGCCCGAGCCCGACGACGCGGCCGCCGAGCGCATGCGGGCCACGCTGGCCCAGGCCGAGGCGGCCGTCGGCGGTGCCGCCGTGGCCACCGACGACCTGACCGACGCCGACCGCGAGGCGGGCAAGACCCCCTCGCCGCCCGACCCCCTGCCCGCCAAGCAGCGCAAGGCCGCCAAGGTCCGTCCCGTCGAGGACTGGGCCGACTACCAGCTGCCGCCGCTCGACCTCCTCGGCAGCGGCCGCTCGATGGGCGCCGAGTCCGAGCGCACCATCCAGGCCCAGACCCAGGCCCTCCAGGCCACCTTCGACCAGTTCGGCATCGACGCGACCGTCGCCCGCTGGTCGCGCGGCCCGACCGTCACCCGCTTCGAGATCGAGCTCGGCCCGGGCGTCAAGGTCAACAAGGTCGCCAACATGGGCGACGACATCGCCTACGCCCTGGCCGCGCCCGACGTGCGGATCGTCGCGCCGATCCCCGGCAAGTCCGCGATCGGCGTCGAGGTCCCCAACCGTGAGCGTGACCTCATCACGCTGGGCGACATCCTGCGCTCCGACACGGCCGACTCCAACGCCCACCCGCTGTTCGTCGCGCTGGGCCAGGACATCGCCGGCAACCCGGCGATGGCCGACCTGTCGACGATGCCGCACCTGCTGGTCGCCGGCGCGACCGGCTCCGGCAAGTCGGTGCTGCTCAACGCCATGGTCAGCTCGATCCTGATGCGGGCCCGGCCCGACCAGGTCCGGATGATCCTGGTCGACCCCAAGCGGGTCGAGCTCGGCGTCTACAACGGCGCCCCCCACCTCCTGTCGCCGGTCGTCACCGACCCGAAGCGTGCGACCGACGCGGTCTCGTGGTGCGTCAAGGAGATGGAGATGCGCTACGAGACGCTGGCGCGGACCGGTCACCGCAACATCGACGGCTACAACCAGGCCATCGACGCGGGCGAGGTCGAGGACATGGTCGACCCGACCACCGGCGAGGTCTCCCTGACCCACGAGCGGATGCCCTACATCCTGCTGGTCATCGACGAGCTGTCGGACCTGATGATGGTCGCCGCGCGTGACGTCGAGGACGCGATCTGCCGGATCGCCCAGATGGCCCGAGCGGTCGGCATCCACATGGTGATCGCGACCCAGCGCCCGTCGGTCGACGTCATCACCGGCCTGATCAAGGCCAACATCCCGTCGCGGCTGGCCCTGGCGGTGGCGTCGGGCACCGACTCGCGCACGATCCTGGACGCCCAGGGCGCCGAGAAGCTGGTCGGCAAGGGCGACATGCTGTTCGCACCGGCCAGCCAGGGCAAGGCGTCACGACTGCAGGGCTGCTTCCTGACCGAGCGCGAGATCGAGCCGATCGTCGAGTTCTGCAAGCAGCAGCGGTCGGTCGACTACGTCGACGGCGTCGTCAAGGAGGGCAAGGAGGCGGCCAAGGCAGACGTGTCCTACGGCGCCGACGACGACTCCGACGAGGCCCTGCTCGTCAAGGCCGCCGAGCAGGTCGTCAACTCCGGGCTGGGCTCGACGTCGATGCTCCAGCGCAAGCTGCGGATCGGCTTCGCCCGTGCCGGACGGCTGATGGACGAGCTCGAGGAGCTCGGCGTCGTCGGTCCCAACGAGGGCTCCAAGGCCCGCGAGGTCCTGTGGGATCCCGAGACCTACGACGAGGCACTCGCCAAGGGCCTGTTCCCCGACGACCTCGGCTGAGTCCACCTCCACCACGGTGGCGGGGTCCGCGCCACGCGGACACGGACCCCGGTGGCCGGGTGATCAGCCCCGGTCGTTCGGGCGCGGCCGGAGGTGGTGGCTCGCACCCCAGCGCACCACCTGCTTGCCGATGCGGGCGGAGTCCTCGTCGGCCGTGCGGAAGTGGATGCCGGACCAGATGCGGGCGCTGACCACCTCGTCGAGCGCCGACGACAGGCTGGTGAAGGAGCGGGTCCGTCCGGACCCGTTGGTGTCCGTCCACCCGATCGCGTCGGTGTGGAAGAAGTCCCGCATGGTGGCGATCATCGAGCCGCTCAGTCCGAGGTGACCGGACGGGTGCTCGGGATAGGGCGGTGTCGGCAGCAGCGGGGTCCACCCCGGCTCCGGGCTGGTCCACCGGTTGCCGTCGTCGCCCGCCTCCTCGATCGCGGTGATCGGGCGCCAGAACAGCCAGTGCGCCTTGGAGTCCCACACGGTGATCATCGCGTCCGCGGCAGACAGGTAGGCACGGGCGAACAGCAGCGCGTCGTCACCCACCTCCAGGTCGTGGTCGGTCGCGACCTGGCGCAGGACCCGACTCCAGATCGCCGGCGGGTTCTCGGCCCAGTAGCGCGCCGCCTCGGTCTGGTCGGCGGTCCTGACGTCGCTGTCGGTGCCACCGACCAGGCGGACCTCCTCGTAGTCACGTGCCCAGGTCGGGGTGTGCAGCGCCGGCGGTGGTCCGGAGCGGAACTGCTCGGCGCTGTCGACGAGGAACGGCCGGACCCTGGCGACCCACGCGTTGGGGTCGTTGCCGAACGAGGGCTCGACCGGACGCCACCCACCGATCGCGGTCGACGTCGGGAACCGGAACGGGCCGTAGCGGCCGTCGTCGCTGCGGTCGGCGACCATCGCGGCCGCGGCGGCGGCACCGACCGCCACGCCACGGTCACGGGACGGGCCGGCAGGCAGGGCCGCCAGGGCGTCGGACTCGAGCTGGTCGAGGATCGACGCCTGGTCGGGCACGACGGAGACGAGCACGTCGTGGGCCGCCGTGGCGACGGCGGCGTCCACCGAGTCGCCGGGGCCGCCCGCCGACCGGTCCAGCAGGTAGGGCTCGTACCCACCCCGGATCGCCACCACGGCGTCGTGCACGGCCCCGTGCACCATGGCGAGGTGGATGACGGCGACCGGGGGTCGTTGCCCGGCCCGTGTCAACAGGGCGTCGGTGGCGTGGCGGTTCCAGTCGATGACCGGGTCGCCGGCGGCGGCGGCCGCGGGCGCAGGACCCGACCACGGTGTGGTGACGGTCGCCGCCAGCGTGGCGAGCACCAGCGCAACGAAGGCGATCGGTCGGCGTGATCGCTGTGGAGTGATGGGAGCGTCGATCGTTCTCATCGGTCTCATCGGGGGGCCTCCAGTCGAGGGGTCGGCCCGATCCTTGGTGTCGGACCGCTTCGGATCGTGCACGGAGGGTGTAAGCCAGGGGAAAGCCGGTCCCGCCGACCGAGCGACGCGCACGACGAACCGGGTGTCGCGTGTCGTGACGAGCGCGGCCGTGGCGTTCGTCACCGGCTCTGCCGGGGTCGAACGCCGTCGGTGTCGCAGCCGTGGCGGCCTGTGGCTCAGCGTGGTGACGACCCCACCGAACGGCCCGGTCGGTGGCGGGCTGCCCAGCCGGGGCCCTCGTAGCCTCGGACGCACCCCCGCGTCGACGTCCTGGTCGACGGTGGTACCCGCGACAATCGGCGCCCCATGTCCACGTTCCTCCTGCTCGTCCTCGTCATCGTGCTGGCGGCGGCCGCCGGCATCCTGGGCACGCTGCTCGAGGCGGCCCTGTGGATCGTCCTGGCGCTGGTGGTGGTCGGTGCGCTGGTCGGGTTCGGCCTGTGGCGCTGGGTGTCCGCGCGACTGCCGGACCGATGATCGCCACCGCGGCGCAGACCGCCGAGTTCACGGGTCTCACCGGGTGGGTGGTCGACGTGGTGGCCGCGTCGGGCCCGATCGGCGTGGCCCTGCTGCTGGCGCTGGACAACGTGGTGCCGATCGTGCCGAGCGAGGTCGTGCTCCCGTTCGCCGGCTACCTGGCCGCCAACGGCGAGCTGTCGTTCGTCCTCACCCTGGTCGCTGCCACGATCGGGTCCACCGCGAGCGCCTACGTGTACTACGAGCTCGGCCGACGACTGGGCCCCGAGCGGGCCCACGACGTCCTGCTGCGCGTGCCGTTGACCGACGAGAACGACCTGGACCGGGCCACGAGCTGGTTCGACCGCCACGGCAACACGGCCGTCTTCACGGGACGGTTCGTCCCCCTGGTCCGCAGCCTCGTGTCGCTGCCGGCCGGCACCCAGGGGATGGGCAGGCTGCGCTTCGGCGTGCTGACGGCACTGGGCAGCGGCATCTGGAACGCGATCTGGCTGGGCATCGGCATGGCCATCGGGCGCAACTGGGAGAACGCCGGCACGTACTCCAACTGGTTCAACTGGGCCATCGCCCTGTTCGTCGTCGCGGTGGTCGCGCACTACGTCTGGCGGCGTCGCGCCCGACTGCCGTGGAACCGCGCCTGACCCTGGGGGCAGCGCTCGCCGGCGACGTCATCCAGACGGAGACGCGCCGGTCAGCGCCAGCGGATCTTGCCGTCGGCGGCGGGGCGCTGCCCCCGGAGCTGCTTGACGGCGTTGGCGACCATGGCCAGCGCGGCCAGCCCCATCAGCCCGAACAGGACCAGTCCGAACTGGTCGTGGGGGTTGTCGGAGATCGTGACCTTGCTGGACTCGATCCCCGCCTCGACGGCACCCTCGGGCGCACCGGCCTCGTTGGGCACCTCGGTCGCGATGTCGAGTGGCTCGCCGCCCTCCGAGGCCTCGGTGGCCAGGGCCGGGGTGGCCAGCGCGAACGAGCACGCGGCGACCAGTGCGAGCAGCGCCGACACGACTCGTGACGTGCGGCGGCGGGACGGCGAGAGTGGGGTCTTCATGGTCGTGGATGCTAGCGGTCACGCCCCTGCCGGTGCACGTCGGGCGCGCTGCGGCCCCGTCACGGTGGGCATAGGCTGGCGGCCCGAGGACGGTCCTCGCGTGCGTGTCCGCGCGCAACTTCGCAACGGTTGGCAACGACGTGGCCATTGGCATTGGTGACACCCTGCAGGCGGCCCGCCTGGCCAGGGGCGAGGATCTCGTGCAGGTGGCCGAGGCCCTCAAGATCCGCCGGTCGCACGTGGTCGCGATGGAGTCGGAGAACTTCGGGGCGCTGGGCGCGACCCCGTACGCCCGCGGGCACCTGCGCAACTACGCACGCTACGTGGGCCTGGACGCCGACCGGATCGTGGCGGCCTACGACAACCAGTTCAGCGGTGAGCAGCACGCCACCGGCATCCACGAGGTCGCCGAGACGACGATGCGCTCGACGGCGTCGCCGCGTGAGCCGCTGCCCCGCTGGATCGTGGTGTCGGGGGTGATCATCCTGCTGCTGGCGGTCATCGCGTTCATCGGCACGCTCGGCGACAGCACGCCCCCGGTCGCGATCAACCCCGACGACCTCGCCACGCCCACACCGGGGATCTCGGCCACGGAGGGTGCCACGCCCGCGCCGTCGGCGGCCGCCACCGCGCCTGCGCCCGAGCCGTCGCCGACCCCGTCGCCCACCCCGTCGCCCACGCCCTCGCCGACCCCGTCGCCCACGCCCGACGGCGTCGTGCTGTTCCTGGCCTTCGAGGCCGACTGCTGGATCTCCCTGGAGGTCGACGGGGCGCCGCATCCCCGGTCCGACACGGTCATCACGGCGGGCGAGACGATCGACATCGAGGCCGACGACGAGGTCGTCGCCCGCTACGGCAACGCCGGTGGCGTGGACGTCGAGTTCAACGGCGACCGGCTGGGCAACCCGGGCTCCAGCGGCCAGGTCGTCGAGGTCACCTACACGCCCGACGGTGCCGAGTCGTCCACATGACGCCCGTCGCCCCCGACCGCACTGCCTCCCGGGTGGTCGACGACCGCCGCCGCGTGGCGATCGTCACGCTGGGCTGTGGCCGCAACGAGGTCGACAGCGACCAGTTGGCCGGCCTGCTGGGCACCGACTACGACGTCACCTCCGACGCGACCGACGCCGACGTCGTGCTGGTCAACACCTGCACCTTCATCGAGCCGGCCAAGCAGGAGTCCGTCGACACGATCCTCGCGGCGGCCGACCTGAAGGACCCCGACACCGTCGAGCCCGGCCACGATCCCGCCCGCGGCGTCGTCGTCATCGGCTGCATGGCCCAGCGCTACCCCGAGGAGCTGTCCGAGTCGCTCCCCGAGGCCGACGCGATCGTCGGCTTCGCGGGCTACCCCGCCCTGCCCGGGCTGGTGGCCGACATCCTGGAGGGCCGTGACCACGAGCGGGTCGTGGGTGTCGAGCCGTCGACCGCCCCCTCGGTCCTGCCCGGCCGGTCCCTGCCGATGGTGTCCGTCGACGCGGCGGAACCTGCCGCGACGGCCGTGGAGGCCCCCGACGACGGGACGGCCGATGCCGACGCCGCCGCCGGCGACGCCAGTTGGCTCGCGGCCGTGCCCGAGGCCGCCGGTCCGGCCGACGGCGCCAGCGTCATCGACCCGCTGGCCGTGCCTCCCGCGGCCACCGTCGGACTGGCCACCGCCGACCAGGCCCCGGCGTCAGGACCGCTGTTCCCCCCACGGCGTCGCCAGGACGGCCCCTGGGCCTACCTCAAGATCGCGTCGGGCTGCGACCGCCTGTGCACGTTCTGCGCCATCCCGTCCTTCCGTGGCCGGTTCCGCTCGCGCGGCATCGGTGAGCTGGTCGCCGAGGCGTCGTGGCTGGCCGACCAGGGCACCCGCGAACTGGTGCTGGTGTCGGAGAACACCACCTCGTGGGGCAAGGACCTCGGCCAGTGGCGTGGACATCCGGGTGGCCGGAGTCTGGCGCCCCACCTGCTGCAGTCGTTGGCCGACGTCGACGGCATCGACCGGGTCCGCCTCGTCTACCTCCAGCCCGCCGAGCTGCGCCCCGACCTGCTCGAGGCGATCGTGGGCATCCCCGAGGTGGCCAACTACTTCGACCTGTCCCTGCAGCACGTCGCGTCCGACGTGCTCACCCGCATGGCCCGCTCGGGCAGTCCGGACCGGTTCGGCGCCCTGGTCGAGCGGATCCGCGACCTCGCGCCGGACGCCGCGATCCGCAGCAACTTCATCCTCGGCTTCCCGGGGGAGGACGACGGACACGTCGACCAGCTGGCCGGCTTCCTGGATCGTCACGAGCTCGACTTCGTCGGCCTGTTCACCTACTCCGACGAGGACGGCACCGGTGCGGTCGAGCTGGACCGCCACGTCCCGGGCGAGGTCGCCCAGTCGCGGCGCGACCGGATCGCCGACGTGGTCGAGCGGGCGTCGGACCGGCGGGCGCGTGCCCGCATCGGTGACGACGTCGACGTGATCGTGGAGCGGGTCGACGACGGCGAGGTCGTCGGGCGCAGCCACCGCGAGGCACCCGAGGCGGACGGCGAGGTGGTCCTGGTGGACACGACCGGCGCCCCGGCCGACGTCACCGTGGGCGACCGGGTCGCGGCACGCGTGGTCGACAGCGTCGGGGTGGACCTCGTCGCGACCCCCGGGACGACCGGATGACCCCGGGGCGTGACGACGACGCCCGTCCCCGCGCCGCCCGGCGACGTGGCGAGCGCCATGGTGTCGACGGCCCGCTCGACGCCCTCGACGAGGTCGTCCCGCCCCCCGACCCGCTCGATGCCGACGAACTGCGGAGCGAACCGCAGACGATCATCAACGTGCCGAACGCGGTGACCTTCCTGCGGGTGCTGCTCGTCCCGGTGATCCTGTGGCTGCTCGCGCTGGGCGACGAGCAGTCACGCTGGTGGGCCTTCGCCATCTTCCTGTTCGCTGCGCTGACCGACTCGATCGACGGCTGGGTGGCGCGGCGCTGGCACGGGGTCACGGCCTGGGGCCAGCTGGCCGACCCGATCGCCGACAAGCTGCTGATCATCGGGTCGCTGGCGTCGCTGGCCTCGGTCGGCGAGCTGCCCTGGTGGGCGGTGTGGGTGATCGTGGCCCGCGAGGTCGCGGTCACCGCGCTGCGGGTCGGGCTGGTCCGCCGCCGCCACCTGGTGCTGCCCGCCTCGATCTGGGGCAAGACCAAGACCGTGCTGCAGGTCGTGGCCGTCCTGCTGTTCCTGATGCCGGGGATCCCGCCGGGCGTGCGCACCGCCAGCCTGTGGATCGCGGTGGTGGCCACGATCGTGTCGGGCCTGGACTACGCCCGCCACGTCAACCGGTTGCTGCGCACGGGGAATGCACCGGCATGAGCCCTGCCGATCCCGGCCGGGCCGAGGCCGGCCCGTCCCCACGGGCCGCGATCGTGTCGGTCGGCACCGAGATCGTGGGCGGCGACCAGGTCGACACGAACGCCGCCTGGCTGGCCCGCCGCCTGCGGAGCCTGGGCGTGCGTCCCCGCCTGACCGTGGCCGTGTCCGACGATCTCGACGAACTGGTCGACGGCCTCGAGCTCGCACTGGCGCGGGCCGACGTGGTCGTGGTCGGTGGCGGACTGGGCCCGACGTCCGACGACCGCACCCGGGAGGCCGTGGCGCAGGTCACCGGCCGCGCGTTGTCCCGCCGCCCGGAGCTGGTCGAGGCGATCGAGGACCGGTTCGCGTCCTTCGACCGACGCATGCCACCCAGCAACCGGGTGCAGGCCGACCTGCCCGAGGGCGCGGTGGCGATGCCCCCGGTCGGCACGGCCCCGGGCTTCTCCTTGTCGATCGACGAGGTCGACCTGCACGTCCTGCCCGGCGTGCCGTGGGAGCTGCGCGCCCTGTTCGATCGCCACGTGGCCGACCCGGTGGCCGCCCGGTCCGGTGGGCGGCGCGAGCTGACCCGGGTCGTGCACGTCGCGGGCCTGGGCGAGTCCGACGTGGCCGAGGCCCTGGCCGACGTCGAGGCCGCTGCCGTGGCCGACCACGTCGAGGTGGCCTACCTGGCGACCAGGGGTGGGATCCGGGTCCGGTTCACCGCCGCCGGGCACGATCGCGACGACGTCGCCGCACGGGCCGGCGCCGCGGTCGATGCCGCGGTCGGCGTGCTCGGCACGGCCGTGGTCGGGTTGGACCACGACGGGCTGGAGGTCGCGGTGGTCCGGGCCCTCGAGGCTGCCGGGCGGACGGTCGCCGTGGCGGAATCGGCGACCGGGGGACTGGTGCTGACCCGCCTGACCGACGTCCCGGGCGTGTCGGCGGTGCTGCGGGGCGGGGCAGTGGTCTACGCGACCGAGACCAAGGCCACGGTGGCCGGGATCGATCCGGCGCTGCTGGACGCACACCCCGCCGTGTCCGAGCCCGTGACCGAGGCGCTGGCCGTCGCGGTCCGCGCGCGCTTCGGGGCGGACCTGGGCGTGGCGACCACGGCCGTGGCCGGCCCCGACGAACAGGACGGGGTGGCCGTCGGAACGGCCGTGTGGGCCGTCGCCGACGAACACGGCAGCGCGGTCTGGTCGCGCCACCTGCCGGGGGACCGGTCCGCGGTCCGCGACCGGCTGGCCAGCGCCGCGATCGACGCGATCCGGCGGCGCCTGGCGTCGTCGTGACCACCGGGGCAGACGAGCAGCACACGATGTTCGTCGCCCTCGACGTGCCCGGTCCGACCGTCGCCGAGGTGCGAGCGCGACTCGGCGACCTGCCCGTCCGGGTGGACGCGACGTGGACGCGTCCGGACGGCTGGCACGTCACCCTGGCCTGGCTCGACCGGCTCGACCGCGAGCTGGTCCGGCGGGTCGCCGGGATCATCGGCCGGACCGTCGCCGACGTGGTCGTCGGTGGCCTCCACGGCCCGGTCGCGGGACCGGCCGGCGTCGGCGACGCCGTGCTGGGGCCACCGGTCCGGCTGGGACGGGCCGTCGCGCTCCGGGTCGAGGTTCCGCCACTGCTGGACACCCTGCAGACAACGCTGGCCGAACGACTGGCAGCCCTCGACGAGCGCCTGTCCGAGCGTGCCCGGGACGCGCTCGCGCGGCCGTGGCGTCCCCACCTCACCGTGGCGCGGGCACGCCGGGGCACGGGGCCGCAAGGTCTCCACCGGGCCGTCCGCGCCGCCTGGGACGACGCGCCGGACGACCCGGTCGGGTGGCGGCCCGACACGGTGGGGCTGTACGCCTCCCACACCGGCGACGGACCGGCCCACTACGTCCAGCGAGACGGCTGGGCGCTGCGCGTGTGACCGGCCGGCTCAGGCCGCCCCGTCACCGTCGTCGGGCCCGGGTGCGGGTCGGACCCACACGACCTCCTCGTCGTCGCGTTCGTCGGTCGGGTGGAAGTCGAGCGACCGCCACATCCGCTGGGCGGTGTGGTTGTCCGGGTGCACCGTGAGCCGGACCTCGCGATCGACCAGGCGGTCCAGCAGCGCCCGGGCCGCGGCGGACCCGAACCCCCGTCCCTGGTGTCGCCGGTCGATGACCAGTCCGCCGATCCAGTCGACGTCGTCCGCGGGGTCGTCCATGGCCTCGGTGGCGTACATCACGTGGCCGACGACGTGGCCCTCGAACACGATCCCCAGCGAGTGCCACTCGCTGCGGTCGGCAAGCAGCAGGTAGCGCGCTGCACTGGGGAACACGAACTGCTGCTGGTGGGACCGTGGCGCCACGTCGGCCACGTCCCGCCAGTTGCGGTCGGTCACCTCGACGAGGTCGACCCGGGGTCCGTTCCCGTTGCCCCCGGTGCGCGGGACGGCGTCGGGCAGCGGCGCACCGTCGGCGCGGAGCTTGGCCAGTCGGTCCCAGACCGCGTCGAACGCCCGCATGGCCTGCTGGGCGTCGTAGAGGGCGCCGTGGGCGAGGTTGTCGTCGTGCGGCACGCCCAGGGCACGACAGGTCTTTGCCAGCGAGCGTGGTCCCTCCGGCTGGTCCGCGATCAGCGGCAGGGCCAGCGTGCCGACGTCGATGAGGTGGTGGTCCCAGCTGGGCACCAGCCCGAGCTTGTGGCACATCAGCTCGAGGTGGTGGGCGTCGAAGTCCGGCACGGCGCCGACCAGGTGGCCACCGGCCGCGTCCGCCAGCAGCTGGCGCAGCCACACGGTCGCCGGCGTGCGGGGGCGCGGACCGATCCGGTCGTGGTAGTGGGTCAGCTCGAGCGCGGCGGGCTCGGCACCGTCCAGGGTGTGCTCGGGGAAGAACTGGCGGGTCTCCTCGACCCCGTCCTCGAAGCGCACGATCCAGGCGACCTCGGTCAGTTCGTGACGCCGATGGTCCAGGCCAGTGGCCTCGGTGTCGATGAAGACGAATCGTGGCATTGCGGCATCCGACGGTGGAGTTCGTGGCGAGGCTATCCAGCCATCCGTGGGGATCGCCGGTTCGTGCTCGGCCTGTGGACGACGACGTGGTTGCGGGACGAACGCCTGTTCGACTACGCTTCTCGAACAGGCGTTCGCCACCAGCGTCCGCCCGCTCCGTTTCCCCAAGCCGGCAATGCCTCCACCGGCCTGTCGCAGCCAGACCGTACGGTGCTGACCGACGAGCTCGACCCACCCGCCCGCTCCCGTCCTGAACACCGTCGCCCCGCACGCAAGGAAGCCACATGGACCGCCAGAAGTCCCTCCAGGCCGCCCTGGCCTCGATCGAGAAGCAGTTCGGCAAGGGCTCGGTGATGAAGTTGGGCGACGACGACCGTCCGCTGATCCCCGCGATCCCCACCGGCGCACTGTCGCTGGACGTCGCCCTGGGGGTCGGCGGGTTGCCCCGCGGCCGGGTGTGCGAGATCTACGGACCGGAGAGCTCCGGCAAGACCACCGTGGCCCTGCACGTGATCGCCGAGGCCCAGAAGGCCGGGGGCATCGCCGCCTTCATCGACGCCGAGCACGCCCTGGATCCGTCCTACGCCCGGGCGCTGGGCGTCGACATCGACGAGCTGCTGGTCTCCCAGCCCGACACCGGGGAGCAGGCGCTCGAGATCGCGGACATGCTGATCCGCTCCAGCGCGGTCGACATCCTCGTCATCGACTCGGTCGCGGCCCTGACCCCTCGGGCCGAGATCGAGGGCGAGATGGGTGACACCCACGTCGGCCTGCAGGCCCGCCTGATGTCCCAGGCCCTGCGCAAGCTGGCCGGGTCGTTGAACAAGTCCCAGACCTGCGCGGTGTTCATCAACCAGATCCGCGAGAAGATCGGGGTCATGTTCGGCTCGCCGGAGACCACGCCGGGTGGCCGGGCGCTGAAGTTCTACTCGTCGGTGCGCCTGGACGTGCGTCGGATCGAGTCGCTCAAGGACGGCACCGACATCGTCGGGAACAAGGTCCGGGTCAAGGTCGTCAAGAACAAGGTCGCCCCGCCGTTCCGCAAGGCGGAGTTCGACATCATGTACGGCGAGGGCATCTCCAAGGAGGGCTCGCTGATCGACATCGGCGTCGAGGAGGGCCTCATCCGCAAGGCGGGTGCCTGGTACACCTACGACGGCGAGCAGCTCGGCCAGGGACGCGAGAACGCCCGCTCCTTCCTCAAGGAGCACGTCGACATCGCCGAGGAGATCGAGCGCCTCGTCAAGCAGAAGCTCGGCATCATCCCGTCCGACGACCCCGAGGACGACGTCGCCGACGACTCCGACGAGGGTGATGACGAGTGACCGGCCAGGGCCACGACGACCTCACGTCCCGCAGCGACGCCGACGTCGCCGACGAGGCCACCCCGTTCCGCTCGGCCGAGCAGTGGCTCGCCGAGCGCGGGATCGAGCCCCAGCCGATCCGGGTCGACCCCGGCTCCGGCGACGATGCCTCCGACGGCCCGCCCGCTCCCGCAGACCGTCCGCCACCCAGCGCCCGCGAGGCTGCCCAGCTCGCCACCGAGGCGCCGGCGACCATCCCGGGCCACGGCCACGACCCCGCGTCCGAGGTCCCGGGTGCGGACGGCACGGACACGGACCTGGAGTCCGACGCCGCGGAACCGCGCGAACCCGGTCCGCTGATGGACGAGGTCAGCCGTGCCGTCGCGTTCATCCAGCGATCCACCGCGCGCACGCCGGCATCGACCGGCCGCCTGGAGCGCAAGCTGCGGGATCGTGACGTGCCTGCCGCCGCGATCCCCCTCGCACTGCAGGACGCGGCCGAGCAGGGCCTGGTCGACGACCGGGCCTATGCCGCCGCACTGGTTGCCGAGGGTCGCGAGAAGGGGCATGCGCCGCGCCGGCTGCGGGCCGACCTGCGCACGCGTGAACTGCCCGAGGACGTGATCGAGACGGCCCTGGGCGAGGTGCGCGACCGTGACCCGGAAGCCGTCGCCTTCGACGTGGCCCAGCGCAAGGCCCGGTCCTACCGCGACCTCGACGCCGAGAAGGCCTTCCGTCGCCTGGTCGCCTACCTGGCGCGCCGCGGCCACAACGAGCACGTGGCCCGCAAGGTCGCGCGCCAGGTCGTGTTCGACGACCGCGAGGACGACCGCGTCGCCGGCCACTGATCCGTCGCGGGACCCGTGCGCCGAGCGGCATCACGTCCTAGGGTCGGTCACGTCCGCGTGGGGCACCGGGTCGGGCGCCCACGAGTCGCCCGCGAGGAGACATCGACCATGAAGCGCACCATCGTCGCCATGCTGGCCAGCGTCCTGCTGGTCGCAACATCCATCAGCGCCGCATCTGCCGCACCGTCCGACACCGTCGGACCCGACGTGCCGGCCGACGCAGCCGAACGGGTCGCCGCGGTGGACGCGGCGTTGGGCATCGACACGCCCTGGCGTGATGCCCTGCAACGCGCGATCGACCCGGCCGACTACGAGTGCGAGGCGACCGAGTTCTACGACTGGATCGACGACCTCCTGGCACGCACGAACCTCGCCGTGCTCAACACCATCGAGCAGTACGCGGTGTCGGCGTGGCCGACCTACTACACCGCCCTGTTCGACGACGATCCGTCCGACGACACCGTCGGCGTGGACGGCTCGCAGACCCGCGAGCAGCGCACCCGCCACAAGGACGCCCAGCGCTTCTGGGACGTCCCGACCGACGACGTCCGGCTCCACGGGATGCACGGCGCCGACATCGCCGACGATGCCAAGATGGTCCCGACGGTGCAGGCCCTGTTCGGCGTCGGCGCCGGCACGGCCCAGGCAGTCGTCGACTTCGTCCAGGCCCAGATCGAGGCCGAGCCCACCATCGGCTACGACCACCCCTACTTCACCCTCAACGCCTTCGCGATCGAGGGCGGCGAGATCCTGCCCGGTCTCGTCATCCCGGACAAGATCGTGATGGGCGACGGCGTGCTGACCGCACTCGACGAGCTGGGCATCGGCGACAACGGCCCGGACTTCGTCCACGCCCACGAGTTCGCCCACCACGTCCAGTTCGAGATCGGCGCGTTCGACAGCCCGCTGCCAGCCCCCGAGGCCACGCGCCGCACCGAGTTGATGGCCGACGCGTTCGCGGCCTACAACCTCGCCCACGCCCGCGGCGCCACCTTCCAGACCAAGCGCATCACCGAGGCGATCGTCGGGGCCTACGACGTCGGGGACTGCTCGTTCACCAACTCGGGCCACCACGGCACCCCCAACCAGCGTGAGGCCGCCGCGACGTGGGGTGCAGGACTGGCACAGGACGCCCGTCCGCAGGGCATGGTCAGCTCGGCCCTCGACCTGTTCGACCGGTTCGAGGTCCAGCTGCCGATCCTGCTCGAGCCCGATGCCTGACGCACCACCGGCGCTAGGATCGGCGGCACTCCCACCCGCCCAGATGCAACGTGAGGACGACCGATGGACGTGCTGCAGGCGTGGTTGCTGGTGGGCGTGCCCGGGCTCGTGATCGTGGCCGCCCTGTTCGTCGGGCACTCCCGGGTCCGTGCCTACGCCGGCTACATCCTGCTGGCCGCGATCGTCGGTGTGTTCCTCGCGGTCGACGGCGGCGCGATCTCGGCCGGGATCATCGGCATGGTCGCGGTCGCGCTGGTCGCCACCTCGCAGGGCTCGCCTGACGAGGCCGACCGTCCCGAGCACCACCAGACCCGGGACCGCTTCACCCACGTCACCGACTGACCGCCCGGGGACGGCGGAGCGCGGGCAGAGGCCACGTCCGGCACACTGGTGCCGCCGCCCGTCCTCGTTCGTTGGTCCCGCCATGCCGCGCACCTACGCCATCCGCACCTTCGGGTGCCAGATGAACGTGCACGACTCCGAACGTGCCGCGGGCATCCTCGAGACGATGGGCTACCGGCGCACCCCCGAGGTCGACGACGCCGACCTGGTGCTGCTCAACACCTGCGCCGTCCGGGAGAACGCCGACAACAAGCTGTACGGCACCCTCGGTCACCTCAAGCCGCTCAAGGACGAGCGCGGCACCACGATCGTGGTCGGTGGGTGCCTGGCCCAGAAGGACGGCGGCACCATCACCGAGCGGGCCCCGTGGGTCGACGTGGTGTACGGCACGCACAACCTCGCCAACCTGCCGTCGCTGCTGGCCGAGGCGGACTCGTCCGAGCTGCCGGTCCTCGAGCTGGTCGAGGCACTCGAGACGTTCCCGTCCGCCCTGCCCGCCAAGCGCGAGGTCCGCCACCATGCCTGGGTGTCGATCTCGGTCGGCTGCAACAACGCATGCACGTTCTGCATCGTCCCGTCGCTGCGGGGCCCGGAGAACTCCCGGCCCGCGGGCGACATCCTCGCCGAGGTGCAGGCCCTGGTCGCTGACGGCGTCGTCGAGGTCACCCTGCTCGGCCAGAACGTCAACTCCTACGGACGTGACCTCGACAGCCGCCCGATGTTCGCCGACCTGCTGCGCGCGATGGGGGAGGTCGACGGCCTCGAACGCGTCCGGTTCACCTCGCCCCATCCCCGGGACTTCACGACCGACGTCCTCCATGCCATGGCCGAGACCCCCAACGTCTGCGAGCACCTCCACCTGCCGTTGCAGTCCGGCTCCGACCGGGTCCTGCGGGCCATGCGTCGTTCCTACCGGTCCGAGCGCTTCCTCGACCTCGTCGCCCGGACCCGCGAGCTGCTGCCCGACGCGGCGCTGACCACCGACCTGATCGTGGGCTTCCCGGGCGAGACCGAGGAGGACTTCGCCGAGACCCTCCGGGTCGTCGAGGCGTCCGGCTTCGACCAGTCCTTCACCTTCCAGTACTCGCCACGCCCGGGCACCCCCGCGGCCGAGATGGTCGACGACTTCGTCGCCCCCGAGGTCGTCGCCGATCGCTACCAGCGGCTCGAGGCCTTGACCCGGCGCCTGTCCCACGAGGCCCACGCCCGCCTGGTCGGCACCACCCAGGAACTGCTGGTCGAGTCCCCCTCCAAGACCGACGACACGCGCCTGTCCGGGCGCACCCGTGGCAACCACCTCGTCCACTTTCCCCGCGACGTGGCCGGCTCGTCCGACCAGGCCGGCGAGGCCGAGGTGGCGCCCGGCGACCTGGTCGACGTGACGATCGTCGAGGCAGCCACCAACTACGCGATCGGCAGCACGCCGACGGCGGTGCGGACCACCCCGGCCGGCGACGCGACCCGGCGTGCGCTGGCGCGTGGCGACGGCTGGCAGCTGGGTGCCGACGCCGTGCTGACCCCGCCGATCGGCGACGCCTTCCCGACCGGTCGCAACGCCGACCCGTCGGTGCCCGCCGAGCGCCGGGGCCGGATCGCCCTGCCCGTCCTGCCCTCCTGACCACCCTGCCCGAGATGACCAACCTGCTGGCCAACGCCCTGGCCGCCCCGACCTCGTGACCGCGCAACCCCCATCGAGTGTGCGGCTCGAGGCCACCGGTGGCCGCAAGGAGCACACTCGACGTCCGGGGAGGCGGGTGTGGGCGATCGTGGGGCCGACGGCCTCGGGGAAGTCGGCGGCCGCGATGGCTGCTGCCGCACACGCCGACGGCCTGGTGGTGACCGGCGGACGTGACGTCGAGATCGTGGCGGTCGACGCGTTCACGATCTACCGCGGGTTGGACATCGCCTCGGCCAAGCCGTCGACCGCGGACCGCGACGCCGTGCCGCACCACCTCGTCGACGTCCTCGACGTGTCCGAGGAGGTGTCGGTGGCACGGTTCCAGGGATGGGCCCGCCGGGCGATCGCCGAGGTCCACGACCGTGACCGGGTCCCCGTGCTGGTCGGGGGCTCCGGCCTGTACTTCCGGGCCGTCGTGGACGACCTCGAGTTCCCCCCGACCGACCCGGACGTCCGCGCCGGCCTGGAGGAACGCTGGGCCGACGACCCGCGCGGGGCACACGACGCCGTGGCGGCGGTCGACCCGGACGCCGCGGAGCGGATCGAGCCCGACAACCTCCGCCGCAGCGTCCGCGCGCTGGAGGTCATGGCGCTGACCGACCGGCCGTGCTCGTCGTTCCGGACCGCCTGGGACGACCACGACAGTCGCTACGACCTGGTGGTGGACTACCTCGAGCCGAGCGCCGAGGTGCTGCGCGAGCGGATCGCCACCCGGTCCGAGCGCATGGTGGCGACCGGCCTGGTCGACGAGGTCGCGGCGCTCGACCGCCATGGCCTGTCGACCACCGCCGTCCAGGGGATCGGCGTGGCCGAGGCGCTCGCCGTGCTCGACGGTGAACTCGCCGTCGACGAGCTGGGCGACGCGATCAGCCGGCGGACCTGGAACTACGCTCGCCGGCAGCGCTCGTGGTTCCGCAAGGACCCCCGGTGTCGCGCCAGCCGGCACCCCTCCGGTGCCGAGCTGCTGGCCGTCCACGGGGTGCTGGAACACCCCTGACCGGTCCCGGCGTTGCCGCGACCGAGGCCGTCCCGCCACCGACCGACCACCCAGCCGAGGCATCCCGATGACTGCCCTGCACCCCGACCTGGTCGACGCGCTGCTGCGTCCCGGTCGGGTTCTGCGTGCGCACGGGACCGGCAACGACTTCGTCGTGCTGCTCGACCCCGACGACGACCTGGTCGACCTGCCCGCGTCCGCCGTGGCCGCGCTGTGCGACCGCCACACGGGGGTCGGCGGCGATGGCGTGATCCGGCTGGGAGGACCGCCGCCCCCGGGCCACCTCGGCGACGTCGACGTCGCGGGTGCGGACGTCACCATGGACTACCGCAACGCCGACGGCGGGGTCGTGGAGATGTGCGGCAACGGGGTCCGGGTGGTCGCCAAGCTCGCCGTCGACACCGGGATGGTCGACGCCGCCAGCGACACGCTGGCCGTCGCCACCCGGGACGGGCTGCGCCACGTCCGCGTGCACCGCGGCAGCCAGCCCGACGGCCCCGTGGAGCGGGTCACCGTCGACATGGGTCCGCCGTCGAACGACCCGGTCACGATCGGCCTGGACCTCGACGCGATCGAAGGGGACGTCGAGACGTTCCGCCTCCCCGACGTCCCCGACCTGGTCTTCGCCGGCCGGTCGATGGGCAACCCGCACGCGATCGCCCGGGTCGACGACGTGGCCGCCGTCGCGCTGGCCGACATCGGCCCACGGGTCGAGCGCCATGCGGCGTTCCGCGACGACGTCAACCTCAACGTCGTGCAGGTCCTCGACGACCACCACGTCGCCCTGCGGGTCTGGGAACGCGGGGTCGGCGAGACCATGGCCTGCGGCACGGGGGCGTGCGCCACCGTCGCCGCCCTCGCCACCGCCGGTGGGGTCCTGGCCGACGACCGGCCCGTGGTGGTCAGCGTGGGCGGGGGCGACCTGTCGATCGTGGTCGACGACGGTGGGCACCTGCTCATGACCGGCCCGGCGGAGGTCGTCGGCACGGTCGACCTCGACGCCGCCTGGGTCGCCACGCACCTGTCGTGACACCGCCCGCGAACGCGCCACCCCGTCCGATCCATGACGTCACCAGCGCGTGCGCGACATCGTGACCTCGTCCTCGGGCGTCTCCGCGCCGGGTCCGGCGTCCCTCAGCCAGCGGGCGTAGCGACGGGTCAGCGGGCGGGCGCTGGCGCCGTGCAGCACCAGGCTCGCGAGCACGGTCAGGACCATGACGTTCACCGCGCGCTCCGGCAGTTCGCCGTCCAGGTCCTCCAGCGCGATCAGGGCGAACAGCACCGTCGCGAGACCGCGCGGGCCGAACCATCCGACCAGGGCGGTCGACGCCGGCCGCAGGCCCGACCCCGCCAGGGCGATCCCGACCGGCAGCATCCGCGCGACGGTCAGGGCGACGACCACCACGATCACCTCGGCGAGGGTGACCGCGGCCAGCGCATCCGGCAGCAGCGCCAGGCCGAAGGCGAAGAACGCGGCCAGGGTGAACAGTCGGGCGAGGTCCTCCGAGAACTCCATGACGTGGGCGGTGTCGTCGCCGTAGGCCTGGCCGAACGCCGAGCCGGCGAGGAAGGCTGCCACGAACGTGATCGCGCCGAGTGACGTGCACACGACGATGACGAGCCCCACAAGAGCCAGCCCGAACAGCTGCGCGAACACGGTGTCGACGCGGTGGTGGCCCGCGGCCCAGCGCAGCGCCCAGCCACCCAGCAGTCCCACGACCACGCCCACCACCACTGCGACCCCGAGCGCGACCAGTGCCTCGTTCACGGCGCTGGCCGACCCCGTCGCCTCCTCGGCGGTCAACGCGATGGCGAAGGTCACCACGGGCGTCGCCAGCCCGTCGTTGAGGCCCGATTCGACGTTGACGGTCTCGCGGATGCGCGTCGGCAGGGCCTCGGACGTGACGATGACCCGGGCCAGGGCGGCGTCGGTCGCGGCCAGTGCGCCGCCGACGAGCAGGGCAGGTCCCAGCTGCAGGTCGAGCACCAGCATGGCGGTTGCGGTGAGCAGGGCGATCGACAGGGGGAGCCCGATCCCCAGCAGGCGGGCCGGCAGGCGCTCGACGCTGCGCAGGGCACGCAGGGGGATGCGGGTCGCGTCGGCGAACAGGACCAGCGACAGGGTCACCTCGGTGCCCAGTCGGAAGCCGGCGGTGTCGACCTGCACGTCGATCGAGCCGGTCGCGGCCAGGGCCAGGCCGACCAGGGCCATGATGGTCGGTGGCGTCAGGGGACCGTCCACCAGGCGGCGCGACAGGAGCGCCACGAGCAGGAGCACCACCAGGAAGACGGTGACGGGGACCACGGGCGGCCGATCGGCGAGGACGGCCCATGGTGCCCGTCCGTCGGCCGGTCCGTCACGCCAGGACCCTCGTGCGGGCCGACGTCGCGTGGGCGCACCCCGGTGTGCGCAGGCAGGACACTGAGCCGGTCGCGTCCGGCCCGCGGCGGCCGCGCGCGCAACCGTCGGGCCCTTCGGCCACACTCGTCGGCGCCGAGCCTGGCACCCGACCGACCATGGAGATCCCAGCATGCAGCGACTCGCCGTGCTCACCAGCGGGGGCGACGCCCCCGGGATGAACGCCGTGCTGCGCGGGGTCGTCCGGGCCGCCGACGCGGCTGGACTGGAGGTGGTCGGCGTGCGGGACGGCTACCGGGGCCTGCACCGCGGGTGGATGGAGCCGATCGACGCCCGCGCGGTCTCGGGGATCCTCCACATCGGCGGGACGATCCTGGGCACCGCGAGGTCGCGGACGTTCCGGTCGGTCGAGGGGCGTGAGGACGCCGTCAAGATGATGCACGAGGCCGGGGTCGACGGGCTGGTCGTGGTCGGGGGGGACGGCTCGCTGCAGGGCGCCGACCTGCTCGCCGAGGAGGGTGACATCCCGGTCGTGGGCGTGCCGGGCACGATCGACAACGACCTCGCCGGCACCGACTTCACGATCGGCTTCGACACCGCCGTCAACACCGCCCTGGAGGCGATCGACCGGATCCGCGACACGGCCTCGAGCCACCACCGGCTGTTCTTCATCGAGGTGATGGGACGCCACGCCGGCTGGATCGCGACCTACGCCGGGATCGCGGGCGGCGCCACCGCGTCGCTGGTGCCGGAGCAGGAGACCGACATCGACGCGCTGCGGGAGCGCGTCCGGGACTCCTTCGACATGGGCAAGCGGTTCTGCCTCGTCGTGGTGGCCGAGGGCGAGCCGGGTGGCGCCCGGGGCGTCGCGAGCCAGATCTTCCCGGAGGACAGCGAGGTCGACCTCGACCACCGGGTGACCAGCCTCGGGCACATGCAGCGTGGCGGGTCGCCGTCGATGCGTGACCGCGTCCTGGGTGCGCGGTTGGGTGACGCCGCCGTGACGGCGCTGCTCGACGGGGCCAACCGGATCATGGTTGGCGAGGTCCGCCTCGAGCTCAACCACTGCCCGATGGTCGATGCGTGGAGTGAGCAGTCCCACCCGCCGGCGCACCTGTTCGGACTGCTCGACCGACTCGCTCGCTGACCCGCAGCGACCCTGCACGGGGGGTCGACGCGACACCCCCCGGCGCTACGATGGGGCGTCCGCAGCACCCACGCCCGTGCCTGGAGGCCCATGGCCGCGCCCGACGACGCAGTCCGCGACGACCGCGTCCCCGACGACACCCCTGACCGGTCCGCCAAGATCCCGGGCGACGTCCTCGACGACGCCGCCCACGACTCGCCGGACGCCGAGGTCGACCCGGCCGGCGCCGACGACATGTCCCGTGCCGAGGGTCGGCGTGCCCGCCGCGAGGTCATCGAGGAGGGCGCACCCCGCGAGGGCGTCGACATCATCCGTCCCGTCGAGCGGGCGGTGGTGGTCGCGCTGCAACGTCCGGGGACCAGTGACGCTGCCGTCCGCGCGTCCCTGGACGAGCTCACCGCCCTGCTGGACACGGCCGGCGCCACGGTCGTCGACCGGGTCGTGCAGCGGCGCGACGCCCCGTCGGCGGCCACCTGGATCGGTCGTGGCAAGGCCGAGGAGCTCGCCAGCCTGGTCCGGACCGTCGATGCCGACGCGGTCGTGTTCGACGACGACCTCGCACCGGCCCAGCAGCGCAACCTGGAGGAGATCATCCGCCAGAAGGTGCTCGACCGCACGATCGTGATCCTCGACATCTTCGCCCAGCACGCGACCTCGCGCGAGGGCAAGGCCCAGGTCGAGATGGCCCAGCTCAACTACATGCTGCCGCGCCTGCGTGGCTGGGGTGAGGCCCTGTCCCGCCAGGCCGGTGGACGGGTCGCCGGTGGTGGCGGCATCGGTGGTCGTGGTCCCGGTGAGACCCAGTTGGAGGTCGACCGTCGGCGGATCAACCGACGCATCTCCAAGCTGCGCCGCGACCTCGCCGACTACGACCGGATCCGCAGCACCAAGTCCCGCAGCCGCGACAACCGTCGGGTCCACACCGTCGCGCTGGTGGGCTACACCAACGCCGGCAAGTCGTCGTTGCTGAATGCCTTGACCGGGTCGAGTGTCACCGTCCGCGACCAGCTGTTCGCGACCCTGGACCCGACCGTGCGCAGCCTCGACATGGAGGACGGGCGCGAGGTCGTGGTGACCGACACCGTGGGCTTCGTCCGCAAGCTGCCGCACAACCTCGTCGAGGCGTTCACCTCGACGTTGGAGGAGTCGGCCGACGCCGACCTGTTGCTGCTGGTGGTCGACGCCGCGCATCCGGAGGCGCTCACGCACCTCGAGGCGGTCCACGAGGTGCTCGAGGAGATCGGCGCCGACCAGGTCCCGGCCCAGGTCGTGCTCAACAAGGCCGACGTGGCGGACCCGGTCGAGGTCGCGTCGCTGGCCCGCCACCTGTCCGGCCAGGTCGGCCACGACCCGGTGGTCGTGTCGGCGCGCACCGGTGACGGTGTCGACGAGCTGGTCGAGGCGATCGCCGAGCGGTTGCCCGGCACCCGCATGGACGTGGTCGCCCACGTGCCGTGGGAGCGTGGTGACCTGGTGTCACTGGTCCACGAGCGAGGCGACGTCCACGACGAGGAGCACGACGCGGACGGGACCCGGCTGGTCGCGACGGTGGACGTCGCCGATGCCCGCACCCTGCGTGACTACCTCGACGAGGATCCGTTCGTCGACGAGGTGGAACCATGGGAGGAACCCGCCACCGCCGGCTGAGTCCCCGGCCCGCCCGTCCTCAGCGGACCGAGCGCAACACGGCCTGTCCCCGGGTCACGGTGCGCCGGTCGTGCCGGACACCGCTGGACAGCTGGCGCCAACGGTCGATCAGCGCACGGAACGCAGGACCGCCGTGACCTTGCCCATGACGCGCGCGTCCTCGTCGGGGCGGACCAGGATCGGCTCGTAGTCCTCGTTGGCGGGGTCGAGGTAGACGTGCCCGGCCGGGGTGCGGCGGAAGAACTTCACCGTCGCCTCGCCCTCGACCAGGGCCGCACACATCTCGCCCTGCTCGACCTGCGGCTGCTCGCGGATGACGACGTAGTCACCGTCGAACACGCCGGCCTCGATCATCGAGTCCCCGCGCACCGTCAGCATGAACAGCGTGCCGTCGCCCACCAGGTCCGAGGGGAGCGGGTAGGACGCCTCGACGTGCTGCTCGGCCAGCAGCGGCGCACCAGCGGCGATCTCGCCCACCAGTGGCACCTGGCGATGCAGGGACACGGGCACGTCGCCGTAGCGGGTGGCGTCCGGGTCGAGGTCCAGCGCGCGTGGCTTGCTGGGGTCGCGGCGCAGCAGGCCCTTGTCCTCCAGCGTCGACAGCTGGGCATGGACCGACGACGGCGACTTCAGCCCGACGGCGTCGCCGATCTCGCGGACCGAGGGTGGATAGCCGTGCTCGCTGGTGTGGGCATGGAGGAAGTCCATGATCGCGCGCTGGCGTTCGGTCAGGTCGGGCTGGTCGTCCATGCCTTGGCTCCAGTTCGCGGTGACGAGGTCCCCGGGTGGTCGGCAGCGGGGGCTGGCGGGGTGTCCACGTGCGCTGTGTGAACACGTGTTCGAAGGCTAGCAGACACGGTGCCCGATGGCGAACACCTGTTCTGGTGCCGCGGTGGGGCCCCTGTCATGGAACGCAAGTGGATGTGGCGGATGTTGCCACTGGGCAAACACGTGTTCGGGCTTGACTCGAACACGTGATCGATGTTCACTGGCATCACGAACGAACACGCGTTCGAACGTTGGCCCCACCGGAGGTTGTCACACCCGGGTCGTAGCGTCTCACCAGATCGACCGCCGACTTCGCAAGACCCGGACCCTCCGGCCCCGACCCCCGACCCCTG
>NZ_JAHOPH010000024.1 GCF_019798055.1 Salsipaludibacter albus
GGTGGGAACTGCTCCGGGGGTGGGGCTCGAACCCACGACAACTCGATTAACAGTCGAGTGCTCTGCCAGCTGAGCTACCCCGGAAAGGTGCGCGACTACGCGGCCGGAAAGTGTACCAGCGGCGTCGTCGGTCGCCGACCACGAGACGCCCCCGTGCGGGTGTCCCGCCGACCCCGCAGACACGGGTCCGGCCGCCTAGCCTGTGGCACGAAGCGAACGGACGGTCCGCGACATTCTCCGGCCCGACCACGCGTCCCGCGACCGGCACACCGAGCCCGGGAGCGATTCGGACGCGACCCAACCAGGAGGCACTCATGCGCAAGGATCTCGTCGTCACCCCCGACGACCGCCCCGGCGTGCTGGCCGACATCGGCGAGACGCTGGCCGAGGCGGGCGTCAACATCGAGGCCTGCAGCGCCTTCACCGGTGGGGGCAAGAGTGTCGTCCACCTGCTGGTCGACGACGACGTCGCCGGCGTCGCTGCCCTCCAGGAGGCCGGCCTGACCGTGCACGCCGCACGCGAGGTCGCCATCGCCCAGCTCAGCAACGAGCCCGGCTCGCTGGCCCAGGCGACCCGTCGCGTGCACGACGCCGGGATCAACATCGAGCAGGCCTACTTCGCCAACGACAACCGGATCGTCATCGTCAGCGACGATCCGGCAGGCGTCCGCTCGGCACTCGGCGAGGTCTGACGGACTCAGCCGCCCAGGCAGGCGACGTCCAGCACGCCGCCACAGCCGGTCTGGAGTGCGCGCAGGGCCAGCCCGAAGGCGAAGAACGCGCCCCATGCCAGCCCGACGTAGTCGTGGACCTCCCGCCGCATGCTCGCGATGCGTCCACTGACGATCGCGAGCAGCGGGAACAGCGATCCGTACAGGTAGTGCAGCCAGACCAGGTCGTCACCGACGAGCCGGCGACCCAGCAGCAGGAAGACGACCCCGATCACCGTCTGCAGGATCAGCAGGTTCTCGGTCCAGTGCTGCAGGCCCCAGTACAGGGTGGGGGCCTCGTCCCGCCCGACCAGGCGCAGGCCCAGGCCTGCCACCGCGAGGACCGCGAAGGCCGCGACCAGCCCGGCCCCCAGCCAGGCGTGCACGACGGTCACGTCGACTTCGCCGCCGGGACCGTGCTCGAGGGCGCCGCCTCGACCGGCTGGTTGAGTCGCTCGGCGATCCGGTACGCGGCCAGGCCGGCGAGGACCGGCAGGACGATCGCGGCCCAGCGCAGGACGGTGGTCAGGGTGTCCAGTGGGGTCTGGAGCGCGGCGGCCATGACGTCGTTGGACCCGGCGACGAAGATCACCAGGAGGAAGGTGAGGCCGGCGAATCCGAACGCGGTCCGGGCGGGCACGTCACGCGGGCGCTGGTTGATGTGGTGCTCGGCGTGGTCGCCGGTGATCCACCGGGCGTCGATCCACGGCCAGGCGAACACGATGCCGAACAGGATTCCCGGGACGACGACCGACGGGATGAAGATCGCGGGGATGGTCACCCCCAGGATCGTGAACTCCCAGGCGGGCCACAGTCGCAGGAGTCCCTCCAACCATCCCATGTACCAGTCGGGCTGGGAGGGCGCGAAGACCTCGAAGGGCTCGTAGGGCCCGTAGAGCCACACGGGGTTGATCTCGAACACGCCGCCCAGGAAGGCGAGCACGGCCGCGACGGCGAAGAACAGCGAGGTCATGGTCAGGGCCTGGTTGGGCCACAGCGGCTCGCCGACGACGTTGTCCTCACGGGCGCGGCGCGTGCGCTTCTGGGTGTGCTTCTGGCGCACCACCATGAACAGGTGGGCGCCGAGCAGCCCGAGCAGGCCGGCCGGGATGATCATGACGTGGAGGATGTGCAGCCGCCCCAGCACCCCGACCCCGGGATACTCGCCACCGATCCCGAGGTAGCCCAGCAGCGGTCCGACGAACGGCACCGACAGCAGGGCGGAGTAGCCGATCCGCAGTCCCGTTCCCGACAGCAGGTCGTCGGGCAGCGAGTAGCCGGTGAAGCCGGCGCCGAACGCCAGCAGCAGCAGGATGCCCCCGACGACCCAGTTCAGCTCGCGCGGCCGGCGGAACGCGCCGGTGAAGAAGATCCGGAGCATGTGCACCACGATGGCGGCGACGAACACCAATGCCGCCCAGTGGTGGATCTGGCGGAACAGCAGTCCGGCACGCACCTCGAACGACAGCTCCAGGACGGAGTTGTAGGCGGCGGAGATCTCCGTGCCCTGCAGCGGCACGTACGGCCCGGAGTACACGACCGGGGTGGTGTCCGGGGTGTAGAAGAGCGCGAGGAACGTGCCGGTCAGCAGCAGGATGATCAGCGCGAACATCGCGATCTCGCCGATCAGGAACGACCAGTGCCCGGGGAACGCCTTGCGCAGGTACTTGCGCGATCCCTCGGCCAGCTTCAGGCGGTCGTCGGCCCAGCCGGCGATCCGGTCCAGCAGGCTGTCCTTGGCCTCGGGGCGAGGTGCCGCAGTCATCGTGCGCACTCCTGTCGGGCGGTCGGGCGGTGGTCGGTTCGGTCCGGGTCGTGCGGGTGGTCGGGGGCGGTCAGCTGTCCTGGCCCTGCGTCAGGTTCCAGAACGACGGACCGACCGGGGCGCTGAACTCGCCGGTGGCGACCAGGAACCCCTCGTCGTCGACGCCGATGGGCAACTGGGGGAGGGGTCGGCCGGTCGGCCCCGACAGCACCTTCGCGCCGGCGGTGACCAAGAACTGGGACTGGTGGCACGGGCAGATCAACTCGGCGTCCTGGGCCCGGTACAGGCCGACCGGGCACCCGGCATGGGTGCAGATCTTGGAGTAGACGACAAGGCCGTCGACGACCCCGTCCGGGTAGGGCAGGGTCGACAGGTCGATGGCCCCCGGTCGGGTGTGCACCAACACGGCCTGGCTGTCCGCGGCACGGTCACTGTCGGCGGGGAACACCGTGGCGATCTCGTCCACCGCCAGCATCTCGGGGCGGAGCTCCTCGCCCTCGATGGTGACCAGCCGGCGACCGGCAGACCACGAGGTGTCGAACAGCTCGCGGCGGGCGTTGGGGTCGAAGATCGGGCCAAGGGACAGCAGGGGCACCGTCAGGGCGAGCCCCAGGGAGGCGCCCGCACCACCGAGCAGCTGCAGCAGGAACCGCCGACGCCCGCCGACCTTCACCTCGTCCACGGTGCTGTCGAAGTCCTGTTCGAAGCCCGCCCGGTCCTCGGCCCGCGAGGGCATCGGGTCGCGTGGCTCGACGATGACGCTGGGGCCGATCAGCACGCGCACCCACACGCCCAGGCCGGCGGCGACCCCACCGAAGGCCAACGTCAGCAGGATGCCCTCGAGCTGCGTGTCGCCACCCGTCAGGTACACCACGAGCAGGCCGAGCGCGGCGAGGATCGACACGCCGAAGCACAGGGCCGCGATCCGGGTCGCACGGTCCTCGGCACGGGCCTTGTCGTCACGCTCGTCGGTGGTGGTCTGGTCAGCCATCGGTCGCTCCCGTGGTCGGCTCGGGCCCGTCGGTCTCCACGACGTCCTCGGTGCCCTCGCGCTCGCCGAGCAGGTAGATCACCACGCCCAGCACTCCGAGCCCGACGATCCAGGCGATCAGGCCCTCGCTGACCGGCCCGCCCCGACCGAAGGCGAAGCCGCCGGCCGAGTCGCGGTGCGTCACGTCGTCGACCCACGCCACGATGGCCTCGAGGTCCTCGTCGGTGACGACCTCGTCGCCGAACACCGGCATCACCCCGGGCCCGACGCGCACGGCTTCGGCGACCACGATCGGCTCGGAGTCTCGCAGGTTCGACGACACGTCGTCGCGACCGACGGCGATCCCGGCGGCCGTCGGCCCGTGGCACGCCGCACAGTTGGTCGTGAACAGTTCCAGTCCGCGACTGAGGTCAGCTTCCTGCCATCCCTGGATGTCGGGGATCGGCGGGCCCGGCTCGATCAGTTCGGCCTCGGGAATGTCCTCGCCCTGGGCGAGGCGTTCCTCCTGGTCGTCGATCGCGGCCTGCGTCAACGACTGGACGTAGGCCGTGAGGGCAGCACGCTCGGTGTCGTTGAACTGCGGCGGCCGCCGCACGAGGGGGTCGCTGCTGTCCTCGGCCGGCATCCGGCCGGTCCGCACCATGAAGTCGACCGAGGCCGCCCCCACGCCCAGCAACGACGGTCCGTAGACGCCGGATCCGTCGTCGGGGATGCCCTGGCCCTCCGGGCCGTGGCACAGGATGCAGGCCTGGCCGTACAGCTCGCGGCCCTGGTCGACCAGGGCCGGGTCGAGGTTCGGGTCGTCCTGGGCACCGGCGTCACCGGACAGCGCGAGGTTGAACCCGGCGGCGAGCGCAAGCACGACCAGGAGCAGGCCGAGGCGTCGCAGGTGGCGGGCGTGGACGGGGGCTGCCACGATGGCCGGTGCCTTCCTGGTCGACGGGCGGTGTTCCCGATGGCCGGGTCCGCGGGCCCGCGCGCCCGCTCGGGATCGAGCCTATCGGGCGCGCCGGACGCGTCGGGACCGCCCGCCACCGCGGGATCCGGACCGTCGGGACGGCCATTCGGGGCGTGGCGACTGCCGCCGGGGTCCGGCATGCTGGGGCCACCGACGGACCGGAGATCTGATGATCGTGGCCTTCTCCATCTCGCCCGGGGGCGCTGGTGAGTCTGTCGGCGACGTCGTCGGTGAGTGCGTCGAGATCGTCCGGGCATCCGGCCTGCCCAGCGAGACGAACGCGATGTTCACCAATGTCGAGGGTGACTACGACGAGGTGATGGCCGTGATCGGGCAGTGCATCGAGCACGTGGCGTCGGTCGCACCACGCGTCGGCGTGGTCGTCAAGATCGACCACCGTCCCGGGATGGACGATGCGCTGGGCCACAAGAACGCCCGAATCGCCGGATTCGGGGACGGTCGCGGAGGCGGGTGAGGTCGTCGGAGGGCTGGGTCCGGGCCCATCGGCCAGTGGTCGTCCGCCCCCCGCCGATCGACCGTGGCGGAACGACACGCGGGGACCGTCGACCCCCGACCCTTGTGAACAGCGCCCCGGCACCCTGCCGTCTGCAGGCTGCCCCCGTGGTGCACCTCCCCTTTCCACCTGCCCAGCGAGCAGTCATGCCTTCTTCGATCCTGCCTGATGGAACGTCCCGCCGGCTGGCCCTGGCCGCCGTGCCCGCGGCGGCCCTCGTCGCCACGGCGCTGCTGTCGGTGACCGATTCGGGTGCCGTGCCCGTAGGTGCGGCGACGCCCGCACCCGTGTCGCCCGCGCCAGCCCCCGGCGACGTCGCCGTGACCGCTGCCGGCCTGGACGTCCAGGCGTTCGCCCCGGTCGAGCCGGTGGCGACCTTCGCCGACGTCCAGATCGCGGCCCCGGCCCCGACCGTCCACGTGCACGAGCCCTTCGTGGACGCGGACGGCAACGTCATCACGCCCCCGCCGCCACCGCCACCCGCTCCCGAACCGGAACCCGAGCCGGAGCCTGAGCCGGAGCCCGAACCGGAGCCCGAGCCGGAGCCCGAGCCCGAACCGGAGCCCGAGCCAGAGCCCGAACCGGAGCCAGAGCCCGAACCGGAGCCCGAGCCGGAGCCGGAGCCCGAGCCCGAGTACGACGGGTCGGTCCCGCTGTCGGTCTGGGAGGACCTCGCCTCCTGCGAGTCCAGCGGGGACTGGTCCATCAGCACGGGCACCTTCGAGGGTGGCCTGCAGTTCCACCCCCAGACGTGGGACGCCTACAAGGACGACGGCATGGCCGGCGCGGCCTACGAGGCCTCCAAGAGCGACCAGATCCGCATCGCGGAGCGTGTCCTGGACGACCAGGGATGGGGCGCCTGGCCCGCCTGCTCGTCGAAGCTCGGCCTCCGCTGAACCCCCGCGGCACACGATGCACGAACGGGACGGCCCCTCGGGGTCGTCCCGTTCGCCATGTCCGGGCGATGGTGGGGGACTGCCGTGGGGCGGCGCGGTGCCGGCCCTATGCTCGCCGGAGCCGACCAGGGATGCCGCCGAATGGACTTCGCGCGCTCGGAGCGAGCCGAGCGGCTGCGTGCCGAGTTGTCGTCCTTCATGGACGAGTGGATCTACCCCAACGAGTCCGCGGTCGCGGACCAGGTCGCTGCCTCCGGTGACCGCCACCACCACCCGCCACTGCTCGGCGAGATCAAGGCCGAAGCGCGTCGGCGGGGACTGTGGAACCTGTTCCTCCCCGACGAGGTCCACGGCGCCGGCCTGTCGAACGTCGAGTACGCGCCCCTGTGCGAGCTCCTGGGGCGCTCACCGCTGCTCGCGCCCGAGGCGACCAACTGCGCAGCGCCGGACACCGGCAACATGGAGGTGCTGCACCTGTTCGGCACGCCGCAACAGCAGCAGGAGTGGTTGGAGCCGTTGCTCGCCGGCGAGATCCGGTCGTCGTTCTTCATGACCGAGCCCGACGTGGCGTCCTCGGACGCTCGCAACATCCGCTCGGAGATCGTCCGCGACGGCGACGACTACGTCATCAACGGACGCAAGTGGTGGTCCAGTGGGGCCGCGTCGTCGCGGGCGAAGGTCGGCATCTTCATGGGTGTCACCGATGCGTCGGCCGACCCCTACCGCCAGCAGTCCATGATCCTCGTTCCCCTGGACACCCCGGGCGTCGAGGTGGTGCGGGAACTGCCCGTGCTGGGTCGCTACGACGGCCACGGGGGCCACCCGGAGATGCGCTTCACCGACGTGCGCGTCCCGACCACCAACCTCATCGGCACCGAGGGTGACGGCTTCCGGATCGCCCAGGAGCGACTCGGCCCCGGCCGGATCCACCACTGCATGCGCGCCGTCGGGATGGCCGAGCGGTCCCTGGAACTCCTGGTGGACCGCGCCATCTCGCGGGTGGCGTTCGGCAAGCGGCTCGCCGACCAGGGCAAGATCCAGCACTGGATCGCGCAGTGCCGTGCCAGGATCGAGACCGCGCGCTTGCTCACGCTGAAGGCCGCGTGGCTGATGGACACCGTCGGCAACAAGGGTGCCCGGACCGAGATCTCGGCGATCAAGCTGGTCGCGCCCTCCGCCGCCGAGTACGTCATCGACAAGGCCATCCAGGTGCACGGGGGAGCGGGCATGTCCGACGACGTCCCACTGGCGTCGTTCTTCGCCCAGGTGCGCGCCATGCGGTTGTTCGACGGACCCGACGAGGTCCACGAGATGTCCATGGCCCGGCGCGAGATCCGGGCACGCGAATGATCCCCGAGACGCCGCTGGTCGCCGCGCTCGCGCGGAAGGGCTTCACGCCGACCAGCCGCCGGGCGGAGTCCCAGCGGCTCGTGCGACGTGCCGACGACCGTCACGACCACGTCCTGCTCGAGCTCGCGCCGGCTTCGTGGCTGCTGCGGCTGGCCCGTCGGCCCCGGTCGGTCGTCGACATCGTCACGGGCGTGGTGTGGCCGATCGGTGAGCAGGCCTTCGCCCGGCCCGTGCCGGCCGAGCCGCCGGTGCCCCAGCAGGTCCACGCAGCCACGGGGTTCAGTTCGCTGTGCGAGGCCGAGGTCGATCCCGCGACGGCCGCGGCTGCCGTGGACGACTGGTGTCGTCGGCTCGAGGAGCCGCTCGTCGCGTTGCGCGTCGGGGCGATCAGCGAGCCCATCCGGCGGCTGGAGTTCGCCGTGGTGACGTCGCAGTCCGCGATCGGTCGGGAGGCCGCGGAGGCCGCACGACGGGCGGCCGAGCAGTTGCCACCGGCCCGTCGCGAACGCGAGCAGGCACGCATCGACCTCGCCCTGGACCGCCTCCCCTCCACGTGAGGCGTCGCACCTCGTGAACGACCCCCGGCCGGAGCCGGGGGTCGTGTCGGTGCGAGGAGCGTGGGCAGGTCTAGCGCAGCCAGGGGACCGAGCGGTCGAGCAGGCCACGCTCCTTGAGCTCGGCGCGCAGCGGGATCTCGTCGTTGATGCCGCCCTCGGGGTGGATGCCCCAGTAGTCGGGCAGGTTCGGGCCGTCACCCAGCAGCTGCTGCTGCACGGGGGTCAGGTCGTCCCAGAACGGCTCGGCGAGCTCGAGCGGCATCGGGTCGAGCGGGCGGATCCAGCGATGGGTGTAGCCCAGGAACAGGATCTTGCGGGTGATGTCGGAGAAGTTGCGGGACCGCGAGTGCCACATGCGGCGGTCGAACACCAGCGCGTCACCCGGGTTGCCGGTCACCTGGATCGTGCCCTCGGGGTGCTCGAAGTCCTCGGGGTCGTCCGGGCGGGGCAGGGTGTTGTCGAGGTGGCTGCCCGGGATGATCAGTGTCGAGCCGCGGTCGGGCTCGGACAGGTCCGAGAACAACAGGGCCGTCTTGATGGAGAACTGCGGGCGGCTCACGTAGTAGCCGTAGTAGTCGTCCATGTACTCCGCGTCGGAGTTCTGGCGCCAGCCGTCCTGGTGCCAGCCCCAGCGCTCGGGGTCACCGGACTCGTCCAGCGGGGGGTTGACGTCGAGGTGGTTGTGGTGGCTGTAGACGTTCCAGCCCAGCAGACCCCAGATCCACCGGAAGGCACGGTTGTCGTCCAGCAGCCGGACGAACTCCGGGTGGCGCACGACCCCGCCCTGCAGGTGCAGCCAGTCACCCTTCCACAGGTCGCCGGCAGCCTCCGCCTCGGCGTAGAACTCGTCGATGATCTCCTCGACGCGCAGGCGCCGGTCCTCGTCGATCGCGTTGCGGACGACGACGTAGCCCTCCTCGTGGAACTGGCGACGCTCGTCGTCGGTCAGCGGCGTCCAGCGGTCCGCGTCGGTGTCCGAGACCGACAGCGGCCGGTCCACGGGGGTGGGCGGCGGCGTCTGCGTGGTGGCGATGCTCATGGCGTTCCTCTCGGTCCTCGACGAGGCGTGGCGACGGATGAGGGTACTCGTGGGCCCTGCGTCGACCGAGCAGGCCCGACGCCCGAACGTCGGTGGCCGAGGCGCTGCAGCCGCGGGTGCGGATCGTCCCGCTCAGCCGGGGGCGGCGCCCCACTTGGCGCGTTTGGCGGCGCGGGCCCGGAGCGACTGGTCCAGCTCGACCTTGCGGATGCGCACGTGGCCGGGGGTGACCTCGACGGCCTCGTCGTCGCGGATCCACTCCAGCGACTGCTCCAGCGACAGGTCCCGGGGCGGTGCAAGCCGGACGAGCTCCTCCGCGGTCGAGCTGCGGACGTTCGTGGCCTTCTTCTCGCGACTGGCGTTGACGTCGAGGTCCTCGCCGCGGCTGTGCTCGCCGATCACCATGCCCTCGTAGAGCTCCTCGCCAGGCGCGACGAACAGCTGGCCTCGGTCCTGCATCGGCAGCAGGGCGTAGGTCGTGGCCGAGCCGGAGCGGTCGGCGACCAGCGAGCCGTTCGGTCGGGTCATGAGGTCGCCGGTCCACGGCTCGTAGCCGTCGGCGACGTGGTGCAGGATGCCCGTGCCCCGGGTCTGGGTCATGAACTCGGTGCGGAACCCGATCAGTCCGCGGGCCGGCACGTGGAAGCCGATCCGGACCCAGCCGTCCGCACCGTGGTGCATCTCGACCATGCGCCCATTGCGGGTGCCGAGCAGCTGGGTGACCGTGCCGACGTGCTCCTCGGGGACGTCGACGGTCAGCAGCTCGAAGGGCTCGTGGGTCACGCCGTCGATCTCGCGCAGGACGACCCGGGGCTTGCCCACGGTCAGCTCGAAGCCCTCGCGTCGGAGCGTCTCGACCAGCACGGCCAGCTGCAACTCGCCGCGGCCCTGGACCTCCCAGCTGTCCGGCTGGGCGGTGTCCAGCACCCGCAGCGACACGTTGCCGACGAGCTCCTGGCGCAGGCGATTCTCGATCAGGCGGGCGGTCAGCTTGGTGCCGGACCGGCCGGCCAGCGGCGAGGTGTTGACGCCGATGGTCATCCCCAGCGACGGCTCGTCGACCCGCAGGCGGGGCAGCGCACGTGGGTCGACCGGGTCGGCGAGGGTGTCGCCGATCATGACGTCGTCCAGGCCGGCCACCGCGATCAGGTCGCCCGGACCGGCCTCGTCGGCCTTGACCCGGTCCAGTGCCTCGGTCAGGTACAGCTCGGTCAGGCGGACCACCTGCGTGGTGCCGTCCTCGCGCATCCAGGCGACCTGCTGGCCACGCTTCACCGTGCCCTGCTGGATCCGTGCCAGTGCCAGCCGACCGAGGTAGGGGGAGGCGTCGAGCGTGGTGACCAGGGCCTGGAACGGGTGGTCGGGGTCGTGCTCGGGGGCCGGGATGGCCGACAGGATCGTGGCGAAGACCGCGTCGAGGTTGGGGTCCAGCTCGCCCGGGGTGGTGCTGGCCTGCCCGGCCTTGGCGTTCGTGTACAGGACCGGGATGTCGATCGCGTCGTCGTCTGCCCCCAGCTCGATCAGCAGGTCGAACACCTCGTCGACCACCTCGGCCGGTCGCGCGTCCCCGCGGTCGACCTTGTTGACGACCAGGACCAGTGGGAGGTCGCGCTCCAGGGCCTTGCGCAGGACGAACCGGGTCTGGGGGAGTGGCCCCTCGGCCGCGTCCACCAGCAGCAGGGCACCGTCCACCATCGCCAGGGCACGCTCCACCTCGCCGCCGAAGTCGGCGTGGCCCGGCGTGTCGACGACGTTGATGGTGACGTCGTCACGCACCACGGCCGTGTTCTTGGCCAGGATCGTGATGCCCTTCTCGCGCTCGAGGTCACCGGAGTCCATCACCCGGTCGGCGATGTCCTGGTGGGCGGCGAAGGCACCGGACTGGTGCAGCATGGCATCGACCAGGGTGGTCTTGCCGTGGTCGACGTGGGCGATGATCGCCACGTTGCGCAGGTCGTCACGCGTGCTCATGGGAGGGTCTTCGGTGATCGGGGCGAGGTGCCGAACGGCACATGAACGGCCTCGTCACGCGGACGAGGCCGTTGCACCAGCGTACCGGTCCGCTCACGGGCCCCGGTGCGTGGTCGGTCAGGCGTCGCCGCCGGACTGGACCGTGTAGTTGGCGACCGTGCCGTCGGGCGTGTCGGCGACGGTGATGAAGCCCTCGAGGCCGTCGCCCTCGAACTGCATGGTGCGGGTGTCGAGCCCGTCCATCTGCATCTCGCTGGTGCCGGTCAGGGTGTAGCCGGTGTCTTCGAGGCTGGCCTGCAGCTCCGCGGCGACGGTGTCCGCGTCCCCGGCGACCGACATGCTGATGTTGTAGCTGGCGTCGCCGCCGTCGTCGAAGGACATCGACGAGACCACCTCGTGGTCGGCCGGCAGTGGCAGCTCGGCCGGGAACCCGTCGGGCAGTTCCTGGGACCCGCCCACCGAGAAGGACCCCTCGGAGCTGGAGATCGAGATCGACCCGTCCTCGTCGTTGATGTCGAGGTCGACGTCACCGCCCCCGTTGGCGGCCTCGGCCGCCTCCTCGACGGCGCGCTCGGTGACGCTCTCCGCCAGCGACCCGCACCCGGCGAGGGCGAGGCCCAGCAGCAGGGCGGTGGCGGCTCCGGCGGTGCGGCGTGCGGTCCCGGACAGGATGGGCATGGTCATGGGGTTCCCCCGATCGCGTGTGGTCGTGCCCGCGTGGCGAACAGCGGGCGTCGCAGGTGGAGAGGTCGGGCGCCGCGGCCGTGATACGTCGCCCGTCGGACGGGGCCGACGTCGTACCCTGACCCGTTCCCCCTCGACCCGGGAGCTTCGTGAGCACCTTCGACTTCGACTTCGACCCCAGCTGGGCCTGGCTCGTGCGCCTGAGCACCGGAGCCAACCCGGACAACTCCCACGTGACCGTCGGTGACCAGCGCCTGGTCGTCGACTTCGGCTGGCTGGGCATCGAGACCCCGCTGGCCAACGTCCGGGACGTCCGCATCACGCGGGACTACAAGACGTGGAAGGCCCTGGGGGCCCGCGGGTCGCTGGCCGACCGCGGGGCGACCTACGGGACCAACGCCAGGGGCGGGGTCTGCATCTGCTTCCACGAACCGGTGCACGCGCTGCCGCTGTTCGCCAACCCGGGACTGACCGTCACGGTCGCCGACCTCGACGGTCTCGCCGACACCCTCCGCGTCGCCACCGGCCTGCCCGCCTGAGCCAGCCAGTTAGCCTCGGGCCGGCGGGCCCGTAGCTCAGCTGGTCAGAGCAGGCGACTCATAATCGTTTGGTCGTGGGTTCAAGTCCCACCGGGCCCACGCTCCGGAGGGGCGTCGTGATGTGAGTTCGCGGCGGCGATGTGAATTGGGAGCGACTGGGACGACAACTCACATCGGTGCGGCCAACTCACATCAGGCCGTGCCGCCGGGTGTGGTCAGTTCCGGGAGGGGTAGATGCCGAAGACGCAGAGCGCGTACGACAGGTCGTTGGGCGCGGCGTCGCGGAGGTCGGGGACGGCGAACGTCGTTCTCCCGTCGCCGCCGTAGGTGGTCCCGTACAGCGAGAACAGCGCCTGGTAGGAGGCGATGGGGAGCACCTGGCCGTTCGCGATGATCTGGCCGCTCGACACGTTGCCAGCTGTCAGGATGACGTCACCGAGCGTGCACTCCGCCCCACGACCCGACGCTGCACCCTGGGTCCTGGTGCCGAAAGCGGCGGAGTCGCCGGCCGGTCCCTGTGGGCCAGCCGGTCCGGCCGGTCCGACGGCCCCCGGCGCGCCCTCCGGTCCCGTCAGCCCGATCGGTCCGGCAGGACCGGTCAGCCCCACGGGGCCCTCGGGACCCTCAGGCCCGGCCGGACCTGCGGGCCCTGCCGGACCTGCTGGCCCGGTCGAACCCGTCGGGCCCTCCGGCCCGGTCGGACCCTCCGGCCCGGCTGGACCGTCGAATCCCGTCAGTCCCATGGGGCCCTCGGGGCCAGCGGCGCCCTCGGGACCGGCGGGACCCTCGGGACCAACTGGCCCCTCCGGACCGACGGGACCGTCGGCTCCTGCAGGGCCGGTCGGCCCCTCGGGACCGGGCGGTCCCTCGGGACCCATCTCGCCGAGGAATTCCAGCGGATACTCACTGCGCTTGCAGGTCTCCGCGACCCGCACCTTGCCGTTCGCGCTGTCCACGCACACTTGGCCCGCGGCTCCCGTTCCCGCCGCGGCGATGCCCGCCCCACCGGCGACCAGGCCGATGGCCAAGGCCAGGATTGCCGTCGTCGACTGTTTCATGTCCCGCCCCTTTCGTCCCCTCGAGGTCGGTCGCAGGCGACGCCCGCGGCTGCCCGTCCCCGGGCACACCCCAACCTGGGGGAAGCATAGGCCGCAACCGGCGCTCCGGAAGGAGCGCTCGGTCAGGCCTTGCGCCTGGCGCGTCGGGAGGACAGGAGCCAGCCGATCAGGATGCCCAGGGCCAACAGCATCAGCGTGACGATCCACAGGGGCGCGGAGATCTCCACGACCAGCAGTTGCACGGCGATGGACTCGTTGTTCTGGAAGATGAAGATCAGCGCCAGGACGCCCAGCACGATGGCCACGACCTGTCGGGGTGACACGCCCGTGTCACGCACGACCTGGTCGGGGCGGTTGGGACGGCGGTCGGGAGTCGACGGCTGGTCGGTCATGGGCGCCTCGTGGTCGCGGGGGTGGTGGAGAGGCTAGGACGCTCCCGGCCCGTCGCCAACGACCCCGCCCGGCCCCCCGTGGGCCCAGTCGGTCGGCACGTCGCCGCCACCCTCGGGCGTGATCCGCGTCCCGATCCGGGCCAGCACCGGCGGCGACGCGACGCGGCCGGCCAGGAGTGCCTCGCCCAGCCCGAAACTGCCGACCATGTCGACCAGGCCGGTCGGCGCGAAGCTGAACCGCTCGGCCAGCGCCGCGCGGTCGCCGGCCGAGTTGACCCGCATCAGCAGCAGGTTGTCGCACTGCGACAGGACGTTGTCGGGCAACTTGTCCGGACGCTGCGTCGACAGCAGCAGGTGGATGCCGTACTTGCGGCCCTCGCCCGCGATCCGGGTGAACAGTTCCACGGCCTGGCGTTCCAGGGGGTCACGGGGCACCGCCGGGCACACGTCGTGGGCCTCGTCGACGACCAGCAGGAACGGCTCGCGCTCGCGGCGTCGCGCCCACGCACCCTGCAGCACGCTCACCGCGACCGCCAGGCGCTCCCGGCGTTCCGGCAGTCCGGAGCTGTCGGCGATGAGTGCCCGGGGAGCGCGGCCGGTCCAGTGCTGGTGGACGGTGGTGCCGTCGCTGCCGGCCCAGATCTGCATCTGGAGCAGGCCAAGGTTCTCGGTGCGCAGGGCGAGGTCGCTGCCCGAGTCCGCGTCGTCCCGCATGCTCGCCACGACGTCGGTGAGCTTGTGCCAGGTGTGCGACTGTTCCTCGACCAGGTGGAGCAGCTGGTTGTACTCGTGTCGGTCGGTCACCGGGTCGAGCTCGAGCATCGCGGCCATTCCCTGCCGGCCGAGTTCGGCCAGCCGGATCTGGAGTGGCTCGTGGTCGGAGTCCGGCTGGCTCGACAGCACGAGCACGTCCGCGGCGGCCGCCCGGTAGCGCGCCGCCAGGTCGTCGTCGACGCCCGGGGCGACCTCGCCGAGGTGGACGTGGTCGCCGTTGGGGTCGAGCACCAGCAGCGGAAGCGTCGTCTCCAGCATCAGGCGTTCGAGCAGCACCCCGAGCGAGTAGGTCTTGCCCGATCCGGACTGGCCACACAGGAAGGTGTGGCGGTTGAACCCCGAGGCCACGAGGCTCGCGGCGACGTCGTCGCGATCGCGCAGCGACCCGACCTCCAGTCCGCCCGTCGCCGTGGACAGGGTGCGTCGCAGGTCGTCGTCGCCGGCGCGGGCGAGGGTGGCGCCGTCGAAGCTGGCGGGGGAGTGCACCCGATCGACGAGGTCACCGCCCGCCGACACCAGGCGACGATCGCCCGCGTCCACCACGTCCAGCTGGAGGACCTGCCCGATCCTGGCCTCACCCTCCGGTGGCTCGATGCGGACGTACTCCCCGAGCGGTGGGGATCCACCCAGCGGACCGCGACACCGGAAGGTACGTCCGTCGACGGACCAGGCGACGGTGGTGGACGGGTCGTGGTCGGTCACGGTGGCCTCGTCGGGTCGGCGGATGCCCATGATGCCACCATCGCGGGGGGCGCGGCGTGCCGGGTCGTTGTGTCGACCGACGTCATCGTCGATACTGCGAGTGCAGCTTCGTCCCGGACCCCGACGGAAGCCTCCCGATGGCCACCTCGCACAGTCCTGCCCGCATCGCCGTCGCCGAGGGGATCGGCACCGCCGTCCTGCTGATGGGCGGGGTCGGCACCGCCGTCCTGGCCGGCGAGGCCATGGGCACCCTCGGGATCGCCCTGGCCTTCGGACTGTCGCTGCTGGTGATGGCGGCGACGATCGGCCACGTGTCCGGCTGCCACATCAATCCCGCGGTCACCGTGGGGCTGTACCTGGCACGCAAGATCGACACCGCCCTGCTGGGCTGGTACCTGCTCGGCCAGGTCGTCGGTGCCCTGGTCGGTGCCGGCATCGTGTGGCTCGTCGCCTCCGGCGTCGACGGCTTCTCGTCGGCCGGCAACTTCGCCGCCAACGGCTACGGCGAGTTGTCCCCGGGCGGCTACGGGTTGGTCGCCGTCCTGGTCGCCGAGGTCGCCTTCACCGCCCTGTTCGTCCTGGTCGTGCTGGCCACGACCCGCCCCACGTACCCCCCGTCGCTCGGGCCGCTCGCGGCCGGGCTCGGACTGACGCTGGTGCACCTCGCGACGATCCCGGTCTCCAACACCTCCGTGAACCCGGCCCGCAGCCTGGCCGCCGCGGTGTTCGCGGGCGGCGACGCCCTGGCCCAGCTGTGGGTGTTCATCCTCGCGCCGGTGGTCGGTGGAGCACTGGCCGCCGTCCTGTGGCGCCTGCTCGGACCCCGGGTGGACGACGACGAGGTGGTGACGGCCGGCTGACCGCACGTGCTCGACCCCACCCCACCGATCGAACCCACCGCACCGAGGAGCCAGCCCATGGACCAGCGCACCGACGACCTCCTGCCCGTCTCCCTGGTGTGGCAGCTGCCGGTGGCCATCGGCGTGGTCCACCTGCTGCTCGGCATCGCCCTGCTGGTCTGGCCGGAGGCCAGCGTCACGGTCGTCGCGGTCCTGCTGGGACTGGAGCTGGTCGTGGCCGGGGCGCTGCGGACCGTCCTGGCGGTCGTCGAGCGGGGCAGCGAGGCCCGACTGCTGCGCGGCGTGGTCGGCGTGCTGGGGGTGCTCGCCGGGCTCCTGGTGATCAGCCAGCCGCTGCGGAGCGTGGGCCTGATCGTGGTCGTGGTGGCCGCGTTCTGGGTCCTGTGGGGCCTGGCGGAGGCGATCATCGCGCTGACGCCATCGGCCGCGGGGCACCGCGGCCCGCTGTTCCTCGAGGCCGCGCTGGCCATCGGTGCGGGCGCGATCCTGCTGGCATGGCCCGGCCCCACCGTGCAGGTCCTGGTCATGGTCGTCGGGATCGCGTTGCTGCTGGCAGGCCTGCTCGCCACCTGGGCCGGCTGGCGCCTGCGCGGCATGGTCCACGACGTCGAGACCGAGGCGGGACAACTCGACCGACGTTGAGGGACGGGCCCCCGGATCAGGTGGTGGAGACCTTGTCGAGCGGCAGCTCGGGATGGTCGCGCAGGATGCGCTCGACCTGCCAGCGGTCGCGGAACAGCGCGATCGGGGTGCCCGACGCACGCCGGTACACCTCGACGTCACGCATGCGCCGGAGCCGGTCCACGGCGTCGTCGGTCGTGCGACGGGCCTCGTGGAAGGCGGTGGTCTCGATCCGGACCGGTGAGCCGAACTCGTGCTCCATTCGCCACGCGGCGACCTCGAACTGCAGGGCGCCGACGGCCGCCAGGACGGGTGCCTGGTCACCGAGCTCGGGATGGCGCAGGACCTGGATGACGCCTTCCTGGTCGAGCTGGTCGATGCCCGTGCGGAACTGCTTGACGCGGGAGCGGTCCCCGGGCGTCGCGACGCGGAAGTGCTCGGGCGTGAACACCGGCATCGGCGGGTAGGCGATCTCGTCGCCGTCGTGGAGGGTGTCCCCGATCCGCAGGTCGGTGGCGTTGACCAGCCCGACCACGTCGCCGGGGAACGCCTCGTCCACGGTGACCCGCTCGCGGCCGAACACCTGGTGGGCGTACTTGGCGGCCATGCTGCGACCCGTGCGGGTGCAGGTCAGCTGCGAGTCACGCTCGAACCGCCCGGAGCAGATCCGCACGAAGGCGATCCGGTCGCGGTGTCGCGGGTCCATGTTCGCCTGGACCTTGAAGACGAAGCCCGAGAAGCCGGAGTCGATCGGGCGCACGGTGCCGTCCACGGCCGTGCGTGGCTGGGGTGGCGGTGCCATCGCGGCGATGGCGTCCAGCAGGGGCTCGACGCCGAAGTTGTTGAGGGCCGAGCCGAAGAAGACCGGGGTCGTGCGTCCCGCCAGGAAGGACTCCGGGTCGTGGGACAGCCCGAGCTCGTCGAGCAGGGCCAGGTCGTCGTCGGTCGCCGGGCCCGTGTCGACGTCGGCCGGGTCCCAGGTCGAGGTGGTGGCGTCCTGGCGCTGGGTGTTGGCGACGTCGGGGTCGTAGCGATGGAAGGCACGGTCGCGGCGGTCGACGACACCGCGGAAGACCCCGTCGGCCGTCCGCACCGGCCACGTGACCGGGGTGGCGACCAGGCCGAGCTGCTCCTCGATGTCGTCGAGCAGCTCCAGCGGCCCCCGGGACGGGCGGTCCAGCTTGTTGATGAAGGTGATCAGCGGGGTCCCGCGTCGGGCGCACACCTCGAACAGCTTCTTGGTCTGGGGCTCGACCCCGGCGGCGGCGTCGAGGACCATGATCGCGGCGTCCACGCCCGACAGCACCCGGTAGGTGTCCTCGGAGAAGTCGCGGTGGCCGGGGGTGTCGAGCAGGTTGTAGGCCAGGTCGGTGTCGGTCGCGTCGTCGTGGTGGTCGAAGCGCAGCACGGTCGTGGAGATCGAGATCCCGCGATCCTGCTCCATCTGCATCCAGTCCGAGCGAGCCGTGCGGGCGACCTTGCGCGACTTCACGGCGCCGGCCTCGGCGATCGCGCCCGCGTACAGCAGGAACTTCTCCGTCAGCGTGGTCTTGCCGGCGTCCGGGTGCGAGATGATCGCGAACGTGCGACGGCGAGCGGCCTCGCTGCGGACGCGGGCGGCTTCGGCGGACATGCGGGAGACCTTCGGGCGGGCTCGGCCCGCCCCGGGACGCAGGGCGGCACGGGAGGGGAGACGGCGAATGGTGGGGCTGCGGGCGGGAGGCGCGACGCCCCACGAGGCTATCGTCGCGGCCGATGATCCAACTGTCCCCCAACGCCGAACGGGCGCTCGAGGCGGCCCGGCCACGCCTGCGCGGAGTCAGCCATGCGCTGGCCGCCGTCGTGTCGGCGCCGCTGGCCATCCGGGCCATCCTCGTGGCCGAGCCGGGCACGCCCCGCGTGGCGGTGGGGATGTACACGCTGGCCGCGGTGGTGATGCTCACGCTGTCGGCCGGGATGCACTGGCGCGACCGCGGACCGGTGGCGACCGAGGTGTGGGTCCGGCTCGACCACACCGGCATCTACCTGATGATCGGGGCGGCAACGGTGGCCGTGGCGCTCCTCGGCCTCCCCCCGTCGTGGCAACGCTGGGTGATCCCGGTCGCCGTCGTGCTGGCCGTGGTCGGCCTGGTGGTCGAGTGGCTCCCGACCGCGACCCCACGCGGGTTCGCCCACGGGATGTTCCTGGGCGCGGGATGGGTCATGATCATCGGGGTCGTGGAACTGTGGCAGGGCCCCGGGGGCCGGGCCGCGGTGGTCTGGCTGGTCGCGGGGGGCCTGGCCTACACGCTCGGCGCCGTGATCGTGGCCCTGCGCCGGCCCGACCCGTGGCCGACCTGGTTCGGCTACCACGAACTGTGGCACGTCCTGGTCATCGTGGCGGTCGCGTGTCACTGGCACCTGGTCGTCGGCGTCCTCGCACCCGCCTGATCCCGATTCCGGAGCGCGTCATGGACACCCCTCGCCTCGTCACCGTCAACGGCCACACGCCGGTCGTCCACGACGACGCCTGGATCGCCCCCGGCGTGGTCGTCGCCGGCAACGTGGAGGTCCGGGCCGGGGCGTCGATCTGGTTCGGCTGCGTGCTCCGGGCCGAGGTCGGGCCGATCGTCGTCGGGGAGGAGTCCAACCTCCAGGACGGGACCGTGGTGCATGCCGACCCGGACCACCCGGTCACGATCGGTCGGCGGGTGACCGTCGGCCACCGGGCCGTGGTCCACGGGTGCACGCTGGAGGACGACGTCCTGGTCGGGATGGGCGCGATCGTCCTGAACGGAGCGCACGTCGGCGCGGGTGCGGTGGTCGGTGCGGGTGCGCTCGTCACCGAGGGGACCTCGGTGGCGCCACGCACGGTGGTGGTCGGAGCCCCGGCCCGCCCACGCGACCTCGACGTGCCGCCAACGCCCCGTCCCAACGTCGCGACCTACACCCGCCTGGCGAAGTGGTATCGCGCTGCCACGGGCTGAACTGTCGCTGCCTCAGCAGACCTGGGCCAGGGTCGGCCAGGAGTTGATGCTGATCCCGTCGCGATAGACCTCGAAGTGGAGGTGGGGTGGGCCGCCGGCGGCGTTGCCGCTGGTGCCGACCGTGCCCAGGACCTCGCCGGCCTCGACCCGCCCGGAGGCGCCGAGCTCGTCGAGGTGGGTGCCCCAGTAGCGGTAGCCGTCGTCACCGAAGAGGTGGAACTGCTTGCCGCCGCGAGTCCCGGTGACGTGCTCGACGCGGCCCGACACGGGGGCGACGACCGGCGTGCCGCGGTCGGCGTGCAGGTCGATGCCCTCGTGGTGGCGGCCGCCCGGCTTGGCCACGCCGAAGTCGTTGATGAACGACACGGCGCCGTTCACCGGGCAGGTCATGCCGCCCCCCCGACCGGGGATCGCCAGGGCCGTTCCCGTCGTGATGACGTTGGGGTCGGGGAGGTCGTTGGCGGCGGCCAGGTCCTGCCACGACACGCCGTACCGGTCGGCGATCCCGGCCAGCATCTCGCCCGTGCCCACGACGTGGGTGGCCGCGCCACCGCCACCGGCCGACGGGGGCGGGGGCGACGAGGCGCGGACGCGACGACCAACCGACAGCGGACCGTGGGTGTAGCCGTTGGCCGCCTCGAGCTGGTCGACCGTGATGCCGAGCCGGTCGGCGATGCTGGCCAGGGTGTCGCCGGCCTGCGAGGTGGTCACGGCGTCGGACGACGACGGCGGTGGGTCCACGGCGTCGGGCTCGGCCGCCGGAGGCTCCTCGTCGGGGGCTGCGTCGCCGGGCGCGTCCGCACCCACCTCGGGCGTGACGAAGACCTGCCCGACGTAGATGAGGTTGGGGTCGTCGATGTCGTTGGCCGCGGCGATCGCGTCGACCGAGCTGCCGGTCGCGTTGGCGATCGAGTACAGCGTGTCGCCGGCCTCGACCTTCCAGTCGGCGGACGACAGGCCGACGACCACGGCCGCGACACCGCACAGGACGAGGCCACCGAGCACGGGGCGCTCCTCGAGGCGGTCGCGCCACGTCGGCGGCGAGGACGGGGCGGGGGATCCGGAACGAGACAGCACGAAAGAGGACTCCGTTGGACAACAAATCCAACTATAGCCACATCAAGCACATCCTTCACATCCCATCGTGCGCTGGGCACGCAGTCGGGCGTCCAGGACCGGTTGGGGGCGGCCGGCCCGCCGCAGGGGTCGACGGGCGGGCTTTGTACGCTGGGGGGTCGACACCTCGGCAGGGCCCCTGTCCGAGCATGACCTGACGACCCCAAGGATCCGGTGTGGTGGACGGTGCCCGAGCGCGACGCGTGCAACTGTCGTTCGTCCCGGACCCGGACGCGCCCGCCGCGGGCGCCTTCGCCGCCTGGGGGGTCGAGGACCTGCGCGGGGCCCTGGGCCACCTCGACCTGCCGGCCGGCGAGGCCGGGAAGGTCGACCATGCGCTCGGCCACGTCGAGGCACGTCTCCTGCCACTCGTCGCGACCCTGCGGAGGCTCGCGGAGCTTCCCGCCGGCGAGACGTGGCCGGACTGGTCCCGTCCGTCCGACAGTGTGTTGGCGTGGTCGCTGGCCGCGAAGTTCGGACTCGAGCTGGTGACCGGCGGGCGCCTCCTGCCCCGCCTGGTCGCGACGTCGGCCCCCGACACGGCCCTGGTCCACTGGGTCGCCCTCGCCCCGCACGACGGTCGCCGTGAACGCTTGGCCGACCTGCTGCCCCCGGCGGCGCACGCCGTGGTGGTCGACGGGGGTCCGCTGGGCGCCTTCGACGCCCTGTCGGCCTTCCTCGACGCGGTCGCCGATGCCTGTGGACGCAACGGCCATCGCCCGGTGCCGCGCCCCGACCGGCGGCGCTCGGCACGCCCGTGGCGCGAGCTCCTGCTGGAGGGCCTGACCGGCGAGGACCCGGTCGTCGCGCCCCTGCGCCGGGCCGGTGACGAACTGGCGGCCGACGTCGTCGAGTGGCTCCAGCCGGCCCGCGGTGACGCTGGCCGGGCCGACCTGCGCCTGGCGATGCGCTTGCTCGCCCCCGACGTCGACGACACCGCGGACCTGGTCGTGTCCGACGACCCCTGGCGTCTCGAACTGCTGCTGCAGTCGGTGCACGAGTCGTCCGACGTGGTCGACGCCGCCCGCGTCTGGGACGGCAGCGCCACGGAGCTGGGTGGCCGTCGGCTCGACGGTGCACAGAGTGTCCTGGTGCGTGGGCTGGTCGACGCGGCCGCGACCTTCGCGCCGGTCCAGCGCGCGCTGGACGAGCAGCGGCCGACCGTGGTCGACCTGTCGTCGGCCGAGGCCGCCGACCTGCTGTCGGAAGGCGTCACTGCGCTGACCAATGCGGGGATCGGGCTGCTGCTGCCGCCCGAGCTGCGCGAGGTCAACGCCCAGCGTCTCCGTCCGCGCTTGAGGATCGGCCAGACCACGCCGGTGACGGGGCGCCTGGACCGCACCGGCCTGCTCGATCGCCAGTCGCTCACCGCCTTCTCCTACGAGGTCGCGCTGGGCGACGACGTGCTGGACTCCGAGCAGTTCGCCGAGGTGATGGACCTCGAACGGTCGCTCGTGCGCTGGCGTGGACAGTGGGTCCGGATCGACCGCGACGAGGCCTCCCGGGTCGGGGAGCTGGCCGGGTCCAGCGGCACGATGGAGCTGACCGAGGCGGTCGCGTCGGCGCTGTCCGGCCATGCCGAGCGCGACGACGACGAGCTCGAGGTGGTCGCCGTCGGGGACATCGCCGACCTGGTCGAGCGCCTGCGGGCACAGCCCGGTCCCGACGAGGCCGAGATCGTGGCGATCGAGGGTGACCTGCGCGAGTACCAGGAGCGCGGGGTGGCCTGGCTGCAGAAGATGGCCCAGATGGGTGCCGGTGGCGTGCTGGCCGACGAGATGGGCCTGGGCAAGACGATCATGGCGATCGCCCTGCTGACCTCCCGTCCCCAGGACCGCGCCCACCTCGTGGTGTGCCCGACGTCGGTGGTCGGCAACTGGGAGCGCGAGCTGGGTCGCTTCGCGCCGCGCCTGCAGGTGATCCGCCACCACGGACCCGATCGACCGGTCTCGCCCCGCCAGATCCCGCCGGGCCACGTCGTGCTGACCTCCTACGCACTGCTGCGACGTGACGTCGGGCTGCTGTCGCAGGTCGACTGGGACATCGCCATCTTCGACGAGGCGCAGCAGATCAAGAACGCCAGCTCGCAGGGAGCCAAGGCGGCCCGGACCCTGCCGGCACGTGCCCGCTTCGCCCTGACCGGCACCCCGATCGAGAACCGCCTGGCCGAGCTGTGGTCGATCCTCGACCTGACCAACCCGGGAATGCTCGGCCCGCAGCGACGCTTCACCCGACGCTTCGCCGTCCCGATCGAGCGCTGGCGCGACGAGGAGGCCGCCGCCCAGCTGCGTCGCCTGATCGCGCCGTTCGTGGTCCGTCGTCGCAAGTCCGACCCCGACGTGGCGGTCGACCTGCCCGCGAAGCAGGAACTGACGGTCATGACCTCGCTGACCCGTGAGCAGACCGTGCTGTACCAGCGGGCGATCGACCAGGCCTTCGAGTCCGGGCTGGGCTCGACCGCGTTCGAGCGTCGGGGTCGGATCCTGGCCCTGCTGACCCGGTTGAAGCAGATCTGCAACCACCCGCGCCAGTACCTGCGCGACGGGGGTGCCCTCGCCGACCGGTCGGGCAAGCTCGCCCGCGTCACCGAGATCCTCGAGGAGGTGCTGGCCAACGGCGACCAGGCGCTGGTCTTCACCCAGTTCCGCGAGATGGGTGACCTGCTGGCGATCCACCTCGCCGAGGAGCTCGGCCTGTCCGACGTCCCGTTCCTGCACGGCGGCACCCCGTTGTCCAAGCGCGAGGAGATGGTCGACGACTTCCAGGCCGGCACGGCGGTGCCGTTGCTGCTGGTGTCGCTGCGCGCCGGTGGCACCGGGCTCAACCTGACCAGCGCGACCGAGGTCATCCACTACGACCGCTGGTGGAACCCGGCCGTGGAGGACCAGGCCACCGACCGGGTCCACCGCATCGGGCAGCGCCGGGCCGTCACGGTCCACCGGATGGTGACCACGGGAACCGTCGAGGAACGCATCGACGAGGTGCTCGAGCGCAAGCGCGCGATCGCCGAGTCGGTCGTCGGTGACTCCGAGGCGTGGATCACCGAGCTGGGCGACGACGAGATCCGTGAGCTCGTGTCGCTGTCGGCCGACGCCTTCGACGAGGAGGACGCGGCATGACCGTCGGACAGGACCTCGCCCGCGCCTACCTGGACGTCGTCGCCGGCCGCGACGCGTCCCGCCAGCGCTGGCTCGACCGGGGCCGCCGCGGTGCGGGCCACCACGTCGACGCGCTGCGCATCGAGCCCGGCCGGGCCCGACTGCGTGTGCCCAGCCCACGGGGTCGCTCGCCCGAGGTGGTGGTCACCGTCCCGATGCTGGCCGGTGAGGACTGGGAGCACGTCATCGAGGTGGCCGGCCGGAACCTGCGCTCGACCGCGGACCTGCTGGCCGGGCGCCTCCCCGAGGACCTCGCCCGCCCCGAGCTGCTGGTCCCCGATTCGGTGGAGGCATCCTGCTCCGCCGATGCTCGCCAGTGTCCCCACGAGGCCGTGGCTCACCACGTCGTCGCCGTCGCGATCGAACGCGACCCGTTCCGGCTGCTCCAGTGGCGGGGACACCGGCGCCAGGACCTGCTCGGCGCGCTCCGACGTGCCCGGGGCGCCGTGTCCGCCGGGGGCGACGACAGCATCGACCTGTCGGACCCCTTCACCGCCCGTGGCGACCTGGACCTGCCGGTCCACCCGCACCCGCCGGCCGACCTCACCGCGCTCATCGACCGGCTCGGCCCGCCGCCGGGCATCGAGGAGCCCGACGAGCTCGAGGACGCGATCGCCGCGGCCGCGGCCATGGCGTGGCGGCTGGCCGCCGGCGAGGGCGGCGACGTCGCGGACGACGAGGTGCTCCTGGCCGAGCTGCGCGCCCAGCGCGTGACCAGCGCCGAGCGACTCGCCGACGCCCTCGGGCTGGACGAGCAGGTCGTCACCGACCACCTCGACCGGCTCTACGAGGGTGGGGCGGTCATGCGCATGGGGGCGGGGTCGGCGGCCAAGTACCGCGCCGCCTGACCACGGCCGCACCGTGCGCCGCTCCCCGACGTCCGGGTGGTCGACGTGACGTCACCACCCGATAACCTCACTGTCACGCCACGGCGAGGGGCGGGCCACCAGCAGGTGGAACCGACCCGGGTGTCCGAGCGGTGCACGATCGGCCGCGACCGACACCGGCCCGACCCCGAACCACCTGGCAACCGGGGTGACCGTCACGAGAGGAACCACCCGTGCGACAACGACTCGGACTGACCACCCTGTGGACGCTGGCGGCACTGCTGCTGGTGATCCCCGCGGCCAACGCCTACATCGACCCGGGCACGACCTCGATCATCTTCCAGGCCCTGATCGCCGGACTGGCCGCCGCCGGCACCGCGATCACCATGTTCTGGAGCCGGATCGTGTCGTTCTTCCGTCGTGACAGCGACGCCACCAGCCGGGACGGCTGACCGACCCGTCCTCGAGCACGGCGGGGCGTGGCTCGGCCGTGCCCACTGACCCTCCTGCCGAAGGACACGTGGCGATGGTTCTCACACGCGTGGCCGGATCCTTCCGGGATCCGGCCGGTTTCGTGTTCAGCCGGGACGGTCGACTGCTCCGACAGGTCAACCGCGTCCACGCCGAGACGTGGGACGCGGTCGCCGCCTCGGACCTGTTCCCCGCGTTGTGGGACGCCGGCCTGCTCGTGCACCACGAGGAGGTCGACGTCGCGCTGGGCGACCAGCGCGCCCACGTCGTCATCGAGCCGGAGCGCATCACCACCCTGTCCCAGCCCCACGAGTGGGCGCCGGGACAGCTGCGGGCCGCGGCCCTGGCGACGCTGGAGGTCCAGCGGACGGCACTCGACCACGGGATGACCCTGCGGGACGCGTCGGCCCACAACATCCAGTTCCACCACGGCCGCCCGGTCTTCATCGACACGTTGTCGTTCGAGCCCCTCGTCGAGGGTCGTCCCTGGATCGCCCACGGCCAGTTCTGCGAGCAGTTCCTGGCCCCGCTGGCGCTGCAGACCCTGGTCGACCCCCGCCTGCGACGGCTGCTGGTCGCACGGCTCGACGGGGTCGAGCTCGACCTGGCGTCCCAGCTCCTCCCGGGTCGCACCAAGCTGCGCCCCGGACTCGCCCAGCACCTGCACCTGCACGCCCGTGCGCGTGGGCGCGGCGGCAGCGGGGGCGGTGGCGGGTCGTCGCGCGAGGCCACCTTCTCGCACAACGCGCTCGTGGGCCTGGTCGACTCGTTGCGGCGGACCGTGTCGAAGCTGGAGTACCGACCGTCCGGCACCGTCTGGGGCGACTACTACGCCGAGGCCGACCACTACGTCCGCGACGCCATGGAGGCCAAGGTCGCGCTGGTGCGCGAGCACGTGGCGACCGTGGCCCCCGAGATCGTGTGGGACCTCGGCGCCAACACGGGCCGGTTCGCCGACCTCGCCGTCGAGGCCGGGGCGACCACGGTCGCCTGGGACATCGACGTCGGCGCGGTCGAGAAGGCCTGGCAGGAACTGGCCGCCGGGTCACCGCGCGACCTGCTTCCCCTGGTCCTGGACCTGACCAACCCGTCCCCGGGGCTGGGCTGGGCCCACGCCGAGCGCCCGTCGCTGGCCGACCGCGGACCGGTCGACCTCGTCCTGGCACTGGCGCTCGTCCACCACCTGTCGATCGGGGCCAACGTGCCCCTGCCCGACGTCGTGGCCGAGCTCGCCCGCCTCGGTCGCCACGTCGTCGTGGAGTGGGTGCCCAAGGGCGACCCCAAGGTCGACGTGCTGCTGTCGACCCGCGAGGACGTGTTCGCCGACTACACGCGCGAGGTGTTCGTGGAGGCCGTCGACCGTCACTTCGAGACGGTCTCGGTGAGCCCCCTGCCCCAGTCGGACCGCGAGCTGTTCCTGCTGCGTCGCCGCGATGACTGACACCGCGGTCGGGCTGGACGGCCCGGTCCGGGAGGCGGCTCCGCCGGTCCCGGGAGGGCCGCTGGGACGGTGGGTCCTGCACCCCCTGCTGGTCGTCGCGTACCCGACCCTGGCGCTGTGGGGCGCCAACGTCCACGAGGTCCCGGTCACCGACGCCACGGCCGTGCTGTGGCGCACCCTCGCGGTCGGCGCCGTCGTCTGGCTGGTCCTGGCGGGGCTGTACGCCCTGGCACGACGGCCCAACCCGGTGGCACGGGCGGGGCTGGCCACGTCGATCGCCGCGGTCGCGGTGCTGGCCGTCGGGCGGGTGCTGCCCGAGGCGAGCGCCACCACCGGCCTGGTGGTGACGGGGGCCGTCGTGGTCGCCGGGCTGGTGCTGTCCCTGCTGGTGTCGCGGGTCGTGCTGGCACGCCTCACCCTGCTGCTGAACGTCTTCTCGGTCGTGGCCACCGTGCTGGCCCTGGTGGCACTGCGCCCCGTCCTGGTCCCCAGTCGCAACCAGCCCGTGCTGGTGGACTTCGCCGGCGCCGAGGCCCCTGCTCGCGACATCTGGTACATCATCCCGGACCGCTACCCCCGCGCCGAGACCCTGTCCGACGAGTACGGGTTCGACAACAGCGACTTCGAGTCCCACCTCGAGGACCTCGGCTTCAGCATCCAGGACCAGGCCCGGGCCAACTACCCCAAGACCGCCCACTCCCTGGCCGCCACGTGGAACCTCGACACGGTCCAGGACCTGGTCCCGGAGCCCCCCGAGGACGGGGCCGACTACGGACCGCTGTACGACCTGCTCGACGACCACCGGCTGGGCCGGTTCATCACCGACTCCGGCTTCGACTACCTCCACCTGGGGTCCTGGTGGGGTCCCACGGCCGAGTCGTCGGTCGCGACCGAGAACCGCAACCTGTCGACGGCCTCGGAGTTCGAGACCGTCTGGCGCACCACGACGGCGTTGCGCTGGACGGGCGCGGTCACCGAGGAGGAGGGGATGGACTCGCGCAACTTCATCCGGGCCATCACCGACTACCAGCTCGACGAGCTCGACGCCCTGGTGACCGAGCCGAGTGACCGGCCGCGTTTCGTCCTCGCCCACGTGACGCTGCCGCACGAGCCGTACGTGTACGACGCGGACGGCTCCTACGTCACGGCCGAGGAGGAGCAGTCCCGCACGCGGGTCGAGAACACGGTCAACCAGGTCGAGTACGTCAACCAGCGACTCACGGACCTGGTCGATCGCCTGGTCACGGGCGACCCGGCCGACGACCCCATCATCGTCATCCAGTCCGACGAGGGGCCGCACCCGGAGGAGCAGTACGCCGCCGCGGGTGGGATCAACTGGCTGGACGTGGACACCGAGGTGCGGGCCGAGAAGCTGCGCACGTTCTCGGCGTGGTACCTGCCCGGGCTGGACGACGAGGTGCCCGCGGACATCACCGGGGTCAACACCTGGCGGTTCATCCTCGATCGGTACTTCGGGACGGACCTGGGCCTGGTCGACGACCGGGTCTGGGTGTTCACCGACGAGCAGCACCTGTACGACTTCACCGAGGTCACCGACGAGTTCGACTGACCCGCCCCCGACCACGTGGAGACGGCCCGACCCCGTGTGGGGTCGGGCCGTCCGCCCAGTCAGGGGGTGATGTCCGACCGGGACGTCGTGTCCGTCGCGCAGTGGTGGTGGGTCGGGGTCAGGCTTCGCCGAGGGTGACGGCCAGGTCCTGTCGGGTGCCGTCGCGGTCGACGGTCAGGGTGACCTCGGTGCCGGGCTCCATCCGGGCGAGGCGAGCGGCGAACTCCTCGAAGGTGGTGACCTCGTCACCGTCCAGGCCGACGACGACGTCGCCGTCCTGCAACCCGGCCTCGTCGGCGGGGGACCCGCTGACGACCTGGTCGATGAACGCCCCTGCGGGCACCCCGTCCGCGGCCGTGGCGGTCGCCCCACGCACGCCCAGGAACGAGCGGCTGACCGAGCCGTCGGCGATCAGGTCCTCGACGACACTGCTCACCGTGGCCGTGTCGATGGCGAAGCCGATGCCGTCGGACCCACCGCCCGAGGTGGCGATCGCCGTGTTGATGCCGATCAGCTCGCCGTTGGCGTCGACCAGTGCACCGCCGGAGTTGCCGGGGTTGATGGCCGCGTCGGTCTGGACGAGATTGGTCAGGGGCAGGTCGGCGCCCTGGACCGTGCGGCCCAGCGCCGAGACGATCCCGGCGGTCACCGACCCGTCGAGACCGAACGGCGAGCCGACGGCCACGACGGGCTCCCCGATACGGGGCGTGGTGTCGGAGACCGGCAGGGGAGCGAGGTCGTCCGCGTCCACCTCCAGCACGGCCAGGTCGGTCGTGGGGTCGGTGCCGACGACGTCCGCGGTCAGTTCACGACCGTCGGCGAGGGTGACCTCCACGGTCGGGGCGGTGGACACCACGTGGTTGTTGGTCACGATGTGGCCCTGGTCGTCGATCACGACCCCGGACCCGGACCCGGATCCCGTCGGCAGGGTGACGTTGATGCGCACGACCGAGGGGGTCACAGCCGCGGCCACGGCACTGACGTCCATGGCCTCCGGGGCGGTGCCCGGCGCGGCCGCGGCGCCCTGGTCGGCGGCAGCCCCGTCGTCAGCGGAGTCCTCCGCGGAGTCCTCTGCAGCGGGGTCGTCGGCCGCCCGGTCGTCGCCGGAGGTGGCGTCGTCCTGCTCGCCGGCGACGGTCGGCACCACCGTCTCGGCGGGCGCGTCGTCGTCGACCAGCAGCGCGATCGGTGTCGCGACGGCGGCGCCGGACAGCGCGGCCACCAGTGCCACGGCGACCAGCCCGGACCGGCGACCGGGCGTGCGATCATGGTCTGGCCCGGTCGACGGCGGCGGGGGCGGGGTGGTGCCACCGCGGGACGGGGTGGGCGTCGGCTCGTGGGCCTCGCCCTCGTTCCAGCGAGGTCCGGCGTCGGGCCCGGTGGTGTCGGGGGCCGGCGGGGTCAGGTACGTGGTCGGCATGGCGGTCCTCTCGTGCGTCGAGTCCGCACGGTACGAACGGGTGCTGAGAGCAGGATGAGGAGGTCCATCGCCGGGTCGAGCGCCCGTCACATGCCGCTTCGTGGCCTCCGTGGGCGGTCGGAAAGGGATTGTTCAGAAAGCCCCCGGTGACGTCCGCACGACCCCGCAGGACCGTGATGGGGGCAGATCCGGGTCCTCCTGGACGGGCTCGCGCAGCCGCCGGGCGCGGGTCGTGGAATGATGATGGGCGGCAGGGGCCGTTGTGGAGGGTGGAACCACCGACCGCCCCGCCGTCCGCCCGGACGCGGACCGGCAGCAGCGCAGGAGACACCATGAGCACCGTCGACACGACCGGACCCGACACCACGGTCGGGACGACCCCGGCCACCCGGCCGGCACCGGGACGCGCGGCCGCTGCGCTGGCGGGCGCCGTCGGGGCTGGCCTTGCCCTGGGGCTGACCGAACTGTTCGCCGGGCTGCTGGACGGGATGCCGTCACTGGTCGATGCCGTCGCCGCACAGGTCGTCGCGATCCTGCCGGGCGACCTGCTGACGTGGGGGATCGAGACGTTCGGCGAGCGCGACCGCCTGGTGATCGGGCTCGGCGTGGTCGTGGTCGTCCTCGCGGTCGGCGCGGCCGCCGGCCTGATGGCGCGGACGGGCCGAGGCGGCGAGGCCGGCGCGCTGTTCGTCGCGTTCGGGCTGATCGGGATCGTGTCGGCCCTGGGCGACGTCGCGACGATCCCCTGGGTGACCACCATCGCGGTGGTGGTCGCGGTCGCGGCCGGGTTCGGTGCGACGTGGGTCCTGGTCGCGGGCAGGCGCGGCGACGGCATGCTCGACGTGGTCCGGAGTGACGGACGGGAGCCTGTCGCGCTGGACCGACGGACCTTCCTCGCGGCGGCCGGAGCCGTGGGCGGCGTCGCGGCACTGGCCGGCGTCGGTGGACGGCTGCTCGGCCGACCGCCCGCGGTCGACCCGGACGCGGCCTCGCTGGCCGAGATGCTCCCGGACCCGGTCAGCACCCTGCCCCCGGCGCCGGCGGCGGCCAGCCTCGACGTCGACGGGCTCACCCCCTTGTTCGTGCCCAACGAGGACTTCTACCGGATCGACACCGCGCTGACGGGAGCACCACGGGTCGACGTGGCCACCTGGCGCCTGCGCATCCACGGGCTGGTCGAGCGCGAGCGGTCGTTCAGCTTCGAGGAACTGGTCGATCGTGGCCTGGTCGAGTCCGACGTCACCATCGCCTGCGTGAGCAACGAGGTGGGCGGCGGGCTGGTCGGCAACGCCCGCTGGACCGGCGTGCCACTGGCGCCCTTGCTGGACGAGGTGGGCGTGCTCGACGGCGGGACCCAGCTGGTCGGGCGGGCCGTCGATGACTTCACGGTGGGCTTCCCGACCGAGATCGCGCGGGACGGGCGCGATGCCATGATCGCCGTGGCGATGAACGGGGAACCGCTGCCGGTCGCCCACGGGTTCCCGGCACGCCTGATCGTCCCCGGCCTGTACGGCTACGTGTCCGCCACCAAGTGGCTCAGCGACATCGAGCTGACCGGGTGGGACGACTTCGACGCCTACTGGGTGCCGCGCGGCTGGTCCAAGGAGGGCCCCGTCAAGACCCAGGCACGCATCGACACGCCCGGCGAGGGCGCCGGGGTGGCTGCCGGGGACGTCACCGTGGCCGGCGTCGCATGGGCGCCCACCCGCGGCATCGAGGCGGTGGAGGTCCGGGTCGACGACGGGGCGTGGCAGGAGGCCACGCTGTCCGAGCCACTGGACGACGACACCTGGGTCCAGTGGCAGCTGCCCGTGGCCCTCGAGCCCGGCGGGCACCGGCTGGCCGTCCGGGCGACCGACGGCACCGGGCAGACCCAGCCCGAGGAGCGCACGGCGCCCCACCCGAACGGTGCCCAGGGCTGGCACACCGTGCAGGTCGACGCCGCCTGACATCGCCCCACCCGGGGTCGGGCGCACGACCACGCCGAGGCGTGGCAGACTGGGCCACGGTCCAACGACAGGAACCGGGTGAGTGCCCCGCTGCGTGTCCCGCCCAGCGGGATGCTGCGATCCCGCCTCGTGGTGGGCTTCGCCGCGGTGATCGTGCTCGCCGTCGGCCTGGGGTTCGTGGTCGACAGCGGACGTGCGACGGCCGTCCTCGACCGGTCGGTCGCGACCTGGATGCGGGCCCTGGCGGACCGCGCGGCAGTCGACCTGGCGCCGCTGGTGGGCGCGGTCGACCAGGACGATCCCGACAGCATCGGTGGGGTGACACCGCGCGTGCTCGGCGACGTCGCCGACGACCTCGACGTGGACGGCGTGGCGGTCGTGCGGGGCGACCGGGTCGTCGCCGCCGGCGTGGACCCGGCGCTGGCCATGTCGGCTGCGGACGGGGTCACCGACGACGCGCGGGTCGCGACCGACGGGCCGGGAGGCAACTGGTGGGCGGTCGCCAGCCCGATCGGCACCGACGGCGACGGCGTCGCCGTCGTCGCGATCGCCGATCCGGCCGCGGCGCTGGGACGCAGCATGCTCCAGACGCGGCTGCTGACCCTTGCCTTCATCGCCGTGGTCGCCATCGGGCTTGCCACCGTGGTGGTGCGGCTGCTCACCCGACCCATCGAGGAACTGGTGGCGACCGCCGCGAGCAGCGGGGTCGTCGAGGTCGTGCCACGCATGCCATGGGACGCACCCGACGAGCGCGGCCGCGAGCCTCCGGCACCACCCGACGAGTTCCGGGTCGTGATCAGCGCGCTCGAGCAGCTCCGCGACGAGCTCGCCGGAGCCCGTCGGACGATCGAACGTCAGCAGACGGCGCTGGCCGAGGCCACCCGGCGGGTCGTGGGTGGCCAGGACGAGACCCGGCGGGAGCTGGCCGGCGAGCTCCACGACGGCATCCAGCAGCAGCTGGTGATGCTGCGGCTGCACCTCACCCTGACCCGCAAGCAGCTCGAGGACGGCGCTGCCGAGCCCGACGAGGTGTTCACGCGGCTGGGTGAGGAGGTCGACCTGATGCTCAGCCGGCTCCGGGACACGGCTCGGGGGGTCTATCCGGCGATCCTGCGTGACCGTGGGCTGTACGAGGCACTGCAGAGCCTGGCCCGCCAGTCCCACGGACGCGTGAGCGTGCAGGCGGCACCCCGCCCCTTCCCGCGGCTGGACCTCGACGTCGAGGCCAACACCTACTTCCTGGTCGCCGAGTCGGTGTCCAACGCGCTCAAGCACGCCGGCGAGGGGGCCTCGATCGACATCGACCTGGTCTGCGACCCGGAGCGACTGCGGGTGCGGGTCCGCGACGACGGCCATGGCTTCGACGTCGAGCGTGCCCCGGAGGGTCGTGGCCTGGCGAACCAGCGGGACCGGGCCGCCGCCCTGGGTGGGACCGTCCAGATCGTGTCGGGTCGGACCGGGACGACGGTGCTCGCCCTGCTGCCGCGCGACGGTGCGCACCACCGGCCGGACCCGGCCGCCCGGGGCAGTCGACGCGTCGATCGTCGCGTCGCGACCGGGGCAGGGTCAGCGGCCCCGCTCCAGGTACAGGAGAACGGCCGCGACCCGGCGGTTGAGGTGGATGTCGTCCTTGATGTCGAGCTTCTTGAAGATCGAGGAGATGTGCTTCTCGACCGATCGTTCCACGATGTCGAGCTCGGCCCCGACCGCGGCGTTGCCCTTGCCGGTGGCCATGAGGGCGAGGACCTCGTGCTCCCGCGGGGTGAGGGCGGAAAGTCCGTGTGACTGCTGTCCCTGCGCCATGAGGAGCGTGTCGACGATCCGCGGGTCCAGCATCGAGCCCCCGGCGTGGACGGTCCGGACCGCCGAGGCCAGTCGGTCCACGTCGCCCAGGCGCTCCTTGAGCAGGTAGGCCATCCCCTCGGAGCCGTCCCCGAGCAGTTCCAGGGCGTACGCCGGGTCGTCGTGCTGGCTGAGCACGACGATGCCGACACCGGGATGGGTCTCGCGCAGGCGCTTGGCCACCTCGATGCCCTCGGTGGTGTGCGACGGTGGCATCCGGATGTCGATGATGGCGACGTCCGGCGGGTCGTCGTCGACCATCGCGAGCAGCTCGTCGCCGTCCGAGGCTGCCCGCAGCACCTCGATGTCGCCGACGCTGCCCAGGGCCGCCCGTGCTCCCTCGCGGACCAGGTAGTCGTCGTCACAGACGTAGACTCGCAGGTTCACCACCGCACCTCCCGACCCGGACGCCCCCGTCCGCCATGCTAGGCGCGCCACCGCCCGGCCGGGTGCTGCCGCCGAGGTCACTACGCTGGCGCGACCGATCACCCGGGGGTCAGTCCTGCATGTCCGTGCTCACCGTCAGTGGCGTGTCCAAGTCGTGGGGCGCCACGCCACTGTTCAGCGATGTCGACCTGCGTCTCCTGCGGGGGCAGCGGATGGCACTGGTCGGTGCCAACGGGGCCGGCAAGACGACCCTGCTCGAGATCGTGGTCGGGCTGGTCGAGCCTGACGAGGGCGAGGTCGTGCGTGCCCGTGGCGTGCGGGTCGGCTACCTGCCCCAGGACCTCGACCACACCCCGACGGGCACCGTGCTGGAGGAGACCCTCGCCGGCGCCGACCACCTCCTGGACCTGCAGGCTCGCCTGGAGGCGATGGAGGCCGACCTCGCCGACCCCACCGTGCTGGCGACCTACGGCGAGCTGCAGGCGCGCTTCGAGACGCTGGGTGGCTACCAGCTGGAGGCCGATGCCCATCGGGTGCTGGCGGGCCTGGGGTTCGATCCCGACGACGCGGACCGGCCGCTGGCGGACATGTCGGGTGGCTGGCGGGTGCGGGCCGCCCTCGCCCGGCTGCTCCTGGGACGACCCGACGTGCTGGTGCTGGACGAGCCGACCAACCACCTCGACGTCGAGTCGATCTCGTGGCTGGAGGGTGCGCTGGCCGGCTGGGAGGGCGCGATCCTGTTCGTCTCCCACGACCGCGACTTCCTCGACGCCGTGGCCGACCACGTCGCCGAGGTCGCGGCCTCCCGCGTGTTCACGTGGGTCGGCAACTACACGGCGTTCCTGGCCCAGCGCGAGGAGTGGCTGGCGGGCCTGCGGGGGGCCAAGGCCAACCAGGACCGCGAGATCGCCCAGACCGAGGAGTTCATCGCCCGCTTCCGGGCCAAGGCCACCAAGGCACGACAGGTCCAGTCCCGGATCAAGGCGCTGGACAGGATGGAGCGCATCGAGGTCCCCGACCTGCGCGCCCGACACGTGTCGTTCGGCTTCCCCGACCCGCCTCGCTCGGGCCGGGTCGTGGTCGAGGTGGTGGACGCGGCGGTCGGCCACGACGACGGGCCGGACGTGGTCGCCGACGTGTCCCTGGTCGTCGAGCGCGGGGACAAGGTCGGGGTCGTGGGTCCCAACGGCGCCGGCAAGTCGACCTTCGCGTCGCTGGTCCTGGGACGGCTGCCGGCGCGACGGGGGCGCGTGACCCTGGGCCACAACGTCGAGGTCGCGACCTTCGACCAGCACCAGGTCGAGGTGCTCGACCTGGACGCGACCGTGCTGGCCGAGTTCACCAAGGACCTGTCCGAGGAGCATCGCCAGCGCAACCCCCGCACGTTCCTGGGGGCCTTCGGGTTCACCGGGGACGCCGCCGAGCGCCCGGTCCGCGCGCTGTCCGGTGGCGAGCGGACCCGGTTGGCGCTGGCCAAGGTCATGGCCGACCCCGTGAACCTGCTGGTCATGGACGAGCCGACCAACCACCTCGACATCCCGTCGCGCGACGTGCTCGAGCAGGCGTTGTCGGCCTATCCCGGCACGCTGCTGCTGATCACCCACGACCGCCACGTGCTCCGCAACGTCGTGGACCGCGTCGTGGAGGTGCGGGACGGGCGGGTGACGGCCCACCGCGGCTCGTGGGACGACTGGGTCGCGGCCCGGGGAGCCCAGCCGGCGGTGACCCCGCAGTCCCGCCCCGCACGGACCGACGGGCCGGCGCCGGCCGACGAGGGCGGCGATCCCCGGGCGCGTCGGCGGGCTGCGCGTGCCCGCGAGCGCCACGAGCGGGCCGTGCAGGAGGCCGAGCGTGCCGTGACGGCCGCGGAGGCGGACGTCGCCACCCTGGTGCGGGCGATGGCCGCCGACGGGTTCTGGGACGACGAGCAGCGGGCCCGCACCGTCGTCGTCGGGCTGGACGCCGCGAAGGACCGGGCGGCACGCGCCATGCGGACCTGGGAACGGGCCGTGGAGGCCCTGGACACCGACGAGACGAACGAGGAGCGGACATGACCGACTGGACGCAGGTGCTGGCGCTGGCGATGCCCAAGGTGGTCCTGCACGACCACCTGGACGGTGGCCTGCGGCCGGAGACGCTGGCCGAGCTGGCGGCCGAGGTCGGCCACGACCTGCCCGAGGACGACCCGATCGCCCTGGCGCGCCACCTCCATGCCGGTGCGTGGCGGCGGGACCTCGAGCTGTACCTCGAGGGGTTCACCCACACCGTCGCCGTCCTCCAGACCCCCGAGGCCCTGGCCCGGGTCGCCCGCGAGTCCCTCGAGGACCTGGCGGCCGACGGCGTCGTCTACGCCGAGCTGCGGTTCGCGCCCGAGCTCAACACCCAGCAGGGCCTCACGCTGGACGAGGTCGTGGAGGCCGCCCTGGCCGGCATGGCCGAGGGGCCGATCCCCGCCGGGCTGGTGCTGGACGGCATGCGGACCTCACCCGTGGAGGTCGTCCGCGAGGCGGCCGAGGTCGCCATCGCCTTCCACGGCCGGGGCGTGGTCGGCTTCGACCTCGCCGGTGCCGAGTCGTTCCACCCGGCCCGGGTGCACGCCGAGGCGTTGGACGCCCTGGCCGAGGCGGGTGTGCCGCTGACGCTGCACGCGGGGGAGGCCCACGGGCCGACGATGGTCACCGAGGCGATCGACCGCTTCGGGGCCCGTCGGATCGGCCACGGGGTGACCCTGGTCGACGACCTCGACGGCGATCGGCTCGGGCCGGCCGTGCTGGCCGTGCGCGAGCGCGACGTCATGGTCGAGTGCTGCCCGACGTCCAACGTCCACACCGGTGCGGTGGACACGCTGGCCGACCACCCCATCGAGCGCTTCCGCGAGCTCGGCCTGCGGGTCAGCCTCAACACCGACAACCGGCTGATGTCGGACGTGACGATGTCGTCGGAACTGCTGGCCGTCGCCCGCGCCTTCGACTGGACCACCGACGACGCCCTGGCCGTGGCCCGTGACTCGCTGGACGCCGCCTTCACCACCGACGAGGTCCGCACCACCGTCCACGCCACCATCGACGAGACCGCCACCCGCCTCACCGACTGAGGCCGGAGCGGATGCTGGCTACGAGCGCGCGGACATCGGGACGAAGTCGCGGTTGCGCTCGCCGACGTAGACCTGGCGCGGGCGGGCGATCGCCTGCTCGGGGTCGAGCAGGTTCTCCTGCCACTGGGCGAGCCAGCCGGGGATCCGGCCGATGGCGAACAGCACCGGGAACATCGAGGTCGGGAACCCCATGGCCTGGTAGATGATGCCCGAGTAGAAGTCGACGTTGGGGTACAGCTTGCGATCGACGAAGTAGTCGTCCTCGAGGGCGATCTTCTCGAGCTCCACCGCGATGTCGATGAGCGGGTTCTTGCCGGTGACCTCGAAGACCTCGTGGGCCAGGTCCTTGATCACCGCGGCCCGGGGGTCGAAGTTCTTGTAGACCCGGTGGCCGAAGCCCATCAGCCGGAACTCGCCGTCCTTGGCCCGCTGCACGTAGTCGGGCACCTCGTCGACCGAGCCGATCTCCTCGAGCATGCGCAGGACGGCCTCGTTGGCGCCACCGTGCTTGGGGCCGTACAGGGCGGCGACGGCACCGGCCGCAGCCGAGTAGGGGTCGGCGTCCGACGAGCCGATGGTGCGCATGGTGGTCGTCGAGCAGTTCTGCTCGTGGTCGGCGTGCAGGATGAACAGCCGGTCCATGGCCTTGGCGAGCACGGGGTCGGGCTCGTAGCGCAACTCGGTGGTCTTCCACATCATGTTGAGGAAGTTGCCGGCGAACGACAGCTCGTTGTCGGGGTAGGACGGTCGCCAGCCGATCGAGTGGCGGTACGCGAACGCCGCCAGCGTCGGGAACTTGGCGATCAGGCGGGTCATCTGGAGGTGTCGTGTCTCGGGGTCGGTGGCGTCCTTGGCGTCGGGGTAGAACGTCGACAGTGCGCCGACGGTGGACACCAGCATCCCCATCGGGTGCGCGTCGTGGTGGAAGCCGTCGATGAAGTCCTTCATGTTCTCGTGGACGAACGTGTGGTGCGTGATGTCGTAGGTCCACTGGTCGTACTCGTCCTGGGACGGCAGCTCACCGTGCATGAGCAGCCACGCGACCTCGAGGAACGACGACTGCTCGGCGAGCTGCTCGATCGGGTAGCCCCGGTACTCCAGGATCCCTGCGGCCCCGTCGATGTAGGTGATGTCGGAACGCGTCGACGCGGTGTTCTTGAACCCCGGGTCGTAGGAGAGCATCCCGAAGTCGTCGTCGGCCACCTTGATCTGGCGCAGGTCCATCGCGCTGATCGTGTCGTCCGTGATGTCCACCTCGTAGGTCCGGCCCGTGCGGTTGTCCGTGATCGTGAGGGTGTCGGCCATGGGGTGGACTCCAGACGTGCTCGAGGGCGGTTCGGACGACGTCGTCCGTGGTGTTCTGCCGGTGCCGTCGCGGCCTCCACGAGGTTCCACGACGGTGCGGCCGTTGGCTCCACGCTACCGCCGGGGCCTCGATTTCGTCACACCGCCGGGTGGTCGTCCGCGGGGATCAGTCCTCGAGCGCGCGGTCCCTGATGCGGCCCAGCAGCTCGGCCAGTTCGTCGGCCTCGCGCTCGTCGATGACCGACGACACGAGGTCCACGAGGTCCTGGCGGTGGGCGGGCACCGCCGCCTCGAGCGTGGCCAGCCCGTGGTCGGTGAGCACGGCGTTGATGCCGCGGGCGTCGCGGTCGCTGGCCTCGCGTCGGACCAGGTTCCCCTGCTCCATGCGGTCGACCAGGCGGGTCAGGCCGGACTTGCTCAACAGGACGCGCTGGGCGAGCTCCTGCATGCGCAGTCGGCGGTCGGGGGCCTCGGAGAGGTGGACCAGCACGTCGTAGAACGTCAGCGAGATCTCGCGGTCGCGGAACCGGTCGTCGAGCGCGACGAGGAGGCGGGCATGGGCCTCCAGCAGGGAGCGGAACGCCTGCAGGTGCGACGGCGACAGGGTCATCGGTACCTCCCGCTCGGGTCAGCGCGTCCGGGGTGGCTGGCAGGACGGGCACCAGGCGACGTGTCGCGCGTTGCCCCCCAGTGCGGTGGAGGCGAGGGGGGTGCCGCAGCGACGGCAGGTCCGGCCGTCTCGTCCGTACACCCACAGTTCGCCCGGTCGCGCCCCGGGGACGGTCGTCCGCCGGACCCGGTCGATGTTGGCGACCAGTTCCCGGCGGCCCCGAGCATAGACGTCGCGCAACTCGTCGTCGGTCAGCAGGTCGGTGGGCGTGCGGGGGTCGAGCCCGGCCACGTGGCAGGCCTCGACGGCCAGCACGTTGCCCAGGCCGGCCGCGACGGACTGGTCGAGGAGCGTGACGTGCAGCGGACGCACCGGGCGGTCCCGCAGCCGACGGACGACCGCGTCGAGGTCGACGTCGTCGGCCAGGTCCGGCCCGAGTCGTCCCAGGACACGGTGGCGCGTCTCGCGGCCCGGCTCCAGCAACTCGGCGACCGGGGCCTTCCGGCACGTCGCCCGTGCCTCGGACGTGGTCAGGGCGATGCGCACGTCCCGTCCCCGCGGGGGTCCCGGGGGTGCCGGGCGGGTGACGTCCCAGCGGCCGGGCATGCCGAGGTGCACGTGCAGGACGACCGGGTCCGCCTCGTCGGGGTCGAGGTCGACCAGCAGGTGCTTGCCGTGGACGCGAACACCACGCACCTCCACCGGGCTCGGTGCCGGCGTCACCAGTCGCGGCATCACCAGCTCGGCCCGGCGGCCCACCAGCACGGGGCCCAGTCGCCGGGCGTGGCGGTGGATCGTGTCACCCTCCGGCACGGATGGGCCTTCCTGGTCGGGCGAGGCGGCCTGGACGACGACACCCCGGCGCCTTCAAGGCGCCGGGGTGTCGTGGATTCGGGTCCGACCTACAGGTCGTAGGGACGCAGGGTGCTGCGTCCGTTCTCCTTGGCACGCTTGGCGCCGGCCTCGAGAAGCTCGTGGACCTTGGCGTTGAGCGCGTCCGGGACATCGGACGAGAGGCGAAGGTCGAGGCCCTTGACGGCTTCCTTGACCTTGCTGGTGACGATCACGTTGTCTGCCACCGCGATTCCTTTCTCAGCGGTTGTCTGGGCAGACTAGGGGGTTCGTGGGGTCGTTTCGCGCACCAATGACCGTCCGATGGGGTCTTTCGGGGGCGTTCGGATGCTTGACGGGGGCGGTTGGGCCTCGTGACCGACGAATCGGTGGTCCCATCGAGGGCTCACGCGCCCCAGTGGGCTGTTTCCCGTGCCACGAGCCCCCCCGGAGTGACCACGAAGCCGTGCTCCTGCAGCCACTGTCCGATCGGGTGGTCCGCGGCCTCGATCCCGTCGATCCGCTGCAGCCTGACCCGTCCACCGAGCGCGTCGACCCTCGCCAGGAGGGGCTGGACCCAGTCGGGCTCGGTGGCGGTCGGGAAGGTGACCAGCGAGCGTCCGCCGCGTTCCAGCAGGACCCGTGGCTGCCCGTCGCCGAGGACCACCAGGCCACCCACCGACCGGGACGGCCGCCCGTCGGTGGCAGGCCAGTCCAGGATCGCTCCCCAGGGCTGGGCCGGGTCCGTGGCGGCGAGCACGACCGTGCCGGTGGAGGACTCGCGCTGGGCCCGCAGGCGGTCGACCACGCCGGGGAGGGCGAACTGGGCGGCGCCGAGGCCGGCCACGAAGTAGCCGCGACGAACGGTGCCGGTGGCCTCCATCCCGGACAGGATGGGGTAGATCCCGGCCCAGGCTCCCGGGATGCCCTCGGACCGCACGCCGTCTCCGGTCACGACACCCTGGCGCTCCAGCAGGGCACCCGCCACGGCATGCTGGCGCCGGGTCACGGCCTCGGCGTCGGGGGTCGTGGGCACGTCCGGTCCGGCATCGTCCCGGTCCTCGTCGGGGTCCGCGTCCGACACCTCCGGCCCGGACAGCAGGTCGGTGGCGGTCCATCGTCCCTGCGCCGCCGGTGGCCCACCCCGGCGCAGCCGCCCGGGACGGCGTCGACGTCGTCGGCCGCCACCACCACCGGCGGTGCGGGCCCGGACCGCGGCGAACGAGTCGTTGACCACCTCGCCGGCCCAGACCAGGTCCCACAGGGCGTCGAGCACGTCCTCGACGGCCCCGCCACCGGCGGCGTCGTACAGGTCGGGCCAGAAGGCGGTCACCGACCCCGCCAGGTGGACCCGCAGTCGGTCGTGGACCTCGCCGCTCGGCGGGTCGCCCAGCGGCTCGGGCAGCAGGTCGAGGTGGTCGCGGAACGCCAGGGCGAGGCGTCCGTCGCGTCGGCCCACCGACTCCACCCCGCGCCAGGCGACCTCGCCGGTGGCCAGCGCCTGGTCCAGCAGGCCGGTCGCGTCCCCGGCGACCCGTGCCGCGAGCACCTGGGACTCCAACGTCGAGGCCGCCAGCGACACCCCCTCCAGCACCTCGATGGCATCCAGCAGGGCCTCGATCCCCATCTGGGGGTCCACGACCCCGTGCCAGTCGACGAGGAACCGGGCGAAGGCGGCCTGGTCGACCGGCTCGATCTCGTTGCGCAGTGCGGCCAGGGAGCGCCGCTTGAGCTGGCGGACGACCTCGATGTCGGCCCATTCGAGGTCGCCGCCACCGGGACGGAAGGCGCCCTGGGTGATCCGGTCGTCGGCCTCCAGGGCGCGCAACGCCCCGGTGACGCGGTCGGCCGTCGTGCCCAGGCGGTTGGCCGCCTCCGCCGCCGTGAACGGGGTGTGGGTGCGGGCGTGACGGGCGACCAGGGCGACCAGGGGAGCGGGGACCGGGTCGGTGAAGGCCGACGGGAGTCCGGGCGGCAGCGCCACTCCCAGGCCGTCGCGCAGCCGGGCGGCGTCCTCGGCCGCGGCCCAGCGGGACTCGCCGGCCATCCCGACCTCGATGACCCGGCGCGTGGCGACGAGGTCGTCGAGGTGGTCGCGCACCCGGTCGGGGTCGCGCACCCGGTCGGCCAGCTCCTCGAGGGTCAGCGGACCGAGGTCGGCCACCAGGTCGGCGATCCCGTCCGCGTCCCGCAGTCGTCGGTCCCGGCCGCGCGGGTCGATCGGCTCGAGGTGCTGGAGCTCGGCCGCCACCACGGCCACCACCTCCGGGTCGAGCAGCTCGCGCAGCTCGGTGTCGCCCAGCAGCTCGGCCAGCAGGTCGGGGTCCAGGGCGAGCGCGGCCGCGCGTCGCTCGGCCGCGGGGGCGTCGTAGTCGTACATCCACTGCCCGACCCAGGAGAAGAGCAGCGACTGCGCCCAGGGGGACGGGCTCGCGGTGTCGACGACACGGACCTTGAGCTTGCGGGTCCGCAGGTCCTCGAGCACCTCGGTGAGCGCGGGGAGGTCGAACACGTCCTGGAGGACCTCGCGGGTGGCCTCCAGCAGGATCGGGAAGGTCGGATGGCCCAGCGCCACCTGGAGCAGGTTGGCGGCCCGCTGGCGCTGCAGCCACAGGGCGGTGCGCTGTCCGGGACGTCGCCGGGGCAGCAGCAGGGCCCGTCCGGCGGCCTCACGGAAGCTGGTGGTGAACCGGGAGGTCGTGACCAGCCGGCTCCGCAACAGGTCCTGCACGTCGGCGGGGTCCAGCGCGAGCAGGTCCGCGTCGACCTCGTCGTGGGCCTCCTGCAGGCGCAGCACGATCCCGTCGTCGGTCCACAGGACCTCGGGTTCGAGACCCTGCTCGACCATGCGGGCCTCGATCGCCATCGCCCACGGGGCCAGCACCGGGGCGCCGAGCGACGCGTGCACCACGATCCGCCAGTCCCCGAGCTCGTCGCGGAAGCGCTCGACCACGATGGTGCGGTCGTCGGGCACCTGCCCGGTGGCGGCCGCCTGCTCGGCCAGGTAGGTGACGAGGTTGGTGGCGGCCCGCTCGTCCAGCCCGTGCTCGGTGCGGAGGCGGGCGAGGGCGTCGTCGCGGTCCTGGGACGACAGCTCGCGGGCCAGCCTGCCCATCGCCCGGCCGAGCTGGACCGAGCGGCCGGGTCCGTCCCCGTGCCAGAACGGCAGCTTCCCGGGGCGTCCCGGGGCGGGCGAGACCACGACCCGGTCGTGGGTGATGTCGTCGATCCGCCACGTCGATGCGCCGAGCACGAACCGGTCGCCGACGCGCGACTCGTGGACCATCTCCTCGTCCAGCTCGCCGACCCGGGTGTTGTCGCCCAGGACCACCCGGTACAGGCCGCGGTCGGGGATCGTGCCGGCGTTGACCACGGCCAGCTGCTGGCTGTTGGCCCGTGCCCGCAGGACGCCGTCGACCCGGTCCCACACGATCCTGGGCCGCAGCTCGGAGAACTCGTCGGAGGGGTAGCGCCCCGCCAGCAGGTCGAGGACGGCCAGGAACACATCCCGGCCCAGTTCGGCGTACGGCGCGGCGCCGCGGACCAGGTCGTAGAGCTCGTCGACCGGCACGTCGTCCATCGCCACCATCGCGACGACCTGCTGTGCCAACACGTCCAGGGGGTTGCGGGGGTAGCGCAGGGGCTCGACGTCGCCCGCCAGCATCCGCTCGGCCACCACGGTCGCCTCGAGCAGGTCGTGGCGGAACTTGGGGAAGATGACCCCCCGCGAGGTTTCGCCGACCTGGTGGCCGGCCCGCCCGACGCGCTGCAGTCCGGAGGCCACCGAGCCCGGCGACGCGACCTGCACCACCAGGTCGACCGCGCCCATGTCGATGCCCAGCTCGAGGCTGGACGTCGCGACCAGCCCGCGGATGCGTCCCTCCTTCAGGGCGTCCTCGAGGTCACGGCGGTTGGCCTTGGAGAGCGACCCGTGGTGGGCACGGACCAGTGGCTCGACGTCCGAGGTCAGGACCTGGTGGACACCGTCGGCGAGGTCGGGGTCGAACGGGTCGAGTCGATCCGTCGGCAGTCCGACGTCCTCGAGACGAGAACGGCGCACCCGGCGGGCGTGGACGTCGTTGACGTCCGCCGCCAGGCGCTCGGCCAGCCGTCGGGCGTTGACGAACACGATGGTGGAGGTGTGTGCGGTCACCAGGTCGACCAGCCGGGGATGCATCGCCGGCCAGATGCTGGCCGTGGTCGCCTCGGCCGGGTCGAGGTCGGTGGCGTCGGGTGCGACGGGTGCGGACAGGTCGTCGACCGGGACGACCACCTCGAGGTCGATGTTGGGGCGGTCACCGGCGTCGACCACCGTGACCGGCCGGGGACGGGCGCTGTCGTCGGGTCCGATGTCGACCCCGCCGAGGAAGGTGGCGATCTCGTCCAGGGGACGCTGGGTGGCCGACAGGGCCAGCCGCTGGGGCGGGTCGTTGCCGGCCCGCCGGACGACCGCGTCGAGCCGCTCGAGCGTCAGTGCCAGGTGGGTGCCGCGCTTGGTGGGGGCCATCGCGTGGATCTCGTCCACGATGACGGTGCGCACGTCGGCCAGGGTCTCCCGTCCCCTGGACGTCAGGTAGAGGTAGAGGGATTCCGGGGTGGTGATCAGGATGTCGGGCGGCGTGCGGATCAGCCGGGCCCGGTCGCGTGACGACGTGTCGCCCGTGCGGATCCCCACGGTCGGGACGCGCACCTGGGTCTCGAGCCGCTGTGCGGCCAGTTCGATGCCGGTCAGCGGGGCCCGGAGGTTGCGGTCGATGTCGACCGCCAGTGCACGCAGGGGCGACAGGTACACGACCTGGGTCGAGGTGGGTGGCTCGTCGGCCGTCATCAGTGCGTCGATGGCGGCGAGGAAGGCCGCCAGCGTCTTGCCCGAGCCCGTCGGGGCCAACAGCAGGGTGGACTGGCCGTCGCGGATGGCCGGCCAGGCGGCCTGCTGGGCCGGTGTGGGCGTGGCGAAGGTCGTGGCGAACCACTCGGCGACCGGCCGGGAGAACCCGTCCAGCACGTCGGCGAGCTCCTCGCCGCTCATCGGACCAGGGCCCAGTCGGGCAGGGGGCGACCGGGCTCGCGGCCGGTCCGCACCGAGGCGCTGCCCGACCCCACGTGCTCCTCCAGCCACGGGAGGTCGTCGTCGCCCGGACCGTCGAGGTGGTCCAGCAGGTCCGCGAGGCAGGCCGGGTAGACGTCCTCGCGGGCCGCGAGCACGGCGAGCTCGTCGGACGGCCACCATCTCCAGTCGTCCAGCGACTCGTGCTCGTAGTCCTCGAGGTGGTGCGCGACCAGGGCCGGGCGATCGCCGACCCCGGCGAGCCAGAACGACTCGACCTGCTCGGTCCAGCGGCCCAGGAAGGTGAACTCGGCGCGCCGGTGCAGGACCGCCGGTCCACGCAACGCCACGGCGATCCCGGTCTCCTCGTGGAGCTCGCGGACGGCGGCCTCGCGGGCGGTCTCGCCCGGCCCGGTCCCCCCGCCGGGCGTGAACCAGAAGCCCTCGTCGTCGACCCGCGCGTGGCACAGCAGCACGGCGCCGACGTCGTCCCGCACGATCACGCGTCCGGCCCGACGCGAGATCACGGGCGTGCGGGCGCGGACGACGACCGGTGACGTTCGTGGCGGGGCGCGACCCACCAGGCCAGCAGGAACCACCCAGCACCAAGGACGGTGTGCACCAGGGCGAAGGCCAGCGACGGGGGATCGATCCAGGTGACCACCACCGAGCGGGTCCACAGCGCCACGGTCCAGCCGACGAACAGCCAGCGGAGCCAGTCCGCCCGGCCCGGTCGCGTCGCCAGCAGGCCAGCCGTCGCCAGCCCGACCACCAGGGAGCCCCCGATGCGCACCAGGGCCCAGGGATCGTCGGTCTCGGCGCTGGTCAGCAGGCCGATGCGGCCACCCCAGGACACGAGTGTCCAGGCGGCCACCGCGACGGCGAGCAGGCGGTTCGACATGGTCGGGAGCGTATGCGAGCACCGGGACAGTCCGACCCCGCAGGCCGACCACCGGCCTAGGCTGCCACCATGCCTGATCTCACCACCATCGCCGCCCGCAGCACCGACGACGTCGACCTGACGGACCCGACCGCCGTGTCGCAGACCCGGGTGATCGCCGAGCAGTTGCTGGACACCGGGGCGTCGCGGTCGGTGCTGCAGGACCTCGCCCGCGACCCCGACGTCGGCATCGACGTCCGGGTGGCCACCAAGCTGGCCGAGTCCCGCCGACTGGTCGACGCCCTGCCGGACCCGCTGCCCCGGGTGCAGGTCCAGTTCGCGATGTGGGGTGAGCACCGCAGGCTGCGACCGCGGGCGCCGGACAACCCGGCCGGCGAGGACTCGCTGCGCGTGAAGCTCGACCAGCTCGGGTGGCTGCTGGACGACCGGGGCCTCGACTGGCGGCTGGTGGCGGTCGACGACGGCAGTCCGGACGACGATGCGTCGGTCGCCCGCGAGATGGCCCACATGCACCCGCTGGGGGAGCGGGTCGTGGTGGCCGAGCTGGCGGACGCCATCCCCACCGACGAGGGACCGCTGGCCGGCCTGGGCGACGTCGACGCCTCCCGCAAGGGTGGTGCCATGGTGCTGGGTGCCCAGCTGGCCCTGGACGACGGCATGGACGCCGCGGTGCTGACCGACGCCGACAACTCGGTCGACCTCGGCCAGCTGGGGCTCCTGCTGGCGCCCTTCGTGGCCGGCGTGCCGGTGGTCGTCGGGGACCGCAAGCATCCCGACGCCGTGCTGCGCAAGGCCGAGGCCCGCTGGGGCCCGGGGATCGTGGTCCTCAGGCACATGCAGCGCATGGTCGGGCGCGCCCTGTTCTCGCGGGGGCTGCGCGACACCCAGGCGGCGTTCAAGCTGTTCGGCCGCGACGCCCTGGTGGACATCCTCGCCGCGCCCTCGACGTACGGGTTCTCGTTCGACCCGGACTGGCTGTACGGCGCCCTGGCCAGCGGCCACGAGATCGCCACGACCCCGTTCGCCTTCGTGGACTCCTTCGCCGAGTCGGCATCGCTGACCCAGGGGCCGATGACGACCTGGCAGTCGCTGCTGGTCGGGCTGACCGCGTCGGCCCGGTCGCGAGGCGCGGACCACGACGAGGACATGGCCGCGCTGGTCAGCGACCACGCGAGCGTGGCCGACCTCGAACGCATCGTCGCCCGTGCACCGGCCGTGCTCGCCCAGGCGGACCCGGCACGCCTGGGTGACCCCGAGCTGATGTCGGTCGCCGACCTGCGTGCCTGGATCGAGGACCTGCTCGCGACCGAGCCCGACGACCAGCCCGGTCCGGTCGCGGGTGCGCTCCCGGGGAACCCCTAGGCTCGACTCCCGGTGCGCGATGCCCGGACGACCGAGGGGCCAGCAGTGGCGATGGGACACGGAGACCGCCTGAGTGCCGTGGACGCGGCCTTCCTCGAGATGGAGACGCCGACGCAGCACATGCACGTCGGGGGGCTGTTCCTGTTCGAGCCGGGCCCGGACTCGACGTTCACGTTCGACCGGTTCCAACGGCTGGTGCGCTCCCGGCTGCACCTGGTCCCGCGCTATCGCCAGACCATCGCCTGGACCCCGCTGGGCCTGGCCCAGCCGATCTGGGTCGACGACCCCGCCTTCGACCTCGCCTACCACGTCCGCCACGCCGCACTGCCACGTCCCGGGGGCATCGACCAGCTCCTGGAGTACGCGGGCAGGATCCTGTCGCGACCCCTCGACCGCAGCAAGCCCCTGTGGGAGGCCTACGTCGTCGAAGGGCTCGAGGACGGCCGGATCGCGCTGGTGACCAAGAACCACCATGCGATGATCGACGGGGTGGCCGGCGTGGACATCGTCGGCGTGCTGCTCGACGACGACCCGGTGACCCCCGCGGAACTGCCCCGCCCGCAGGCGTGGGAGCCGCGGCGGGCACCCGGCGGCCTGGAGCGCACCACCGATGCCGTGCGTGAGCTGGTCCGACAGCCGGCATCGGTCGTGTCGCGTGCGCGGCGGGTGGCCGAGCGCCCGGTCGACGTCCTGCGGCGCACTGCTGCCGTCGGCCAGGGCATCGCCTCCATGGCGACCAGCGGGCTGTCCGGCGGTCTCGCTGGGAAGTCGGTCCTCAACCAGGCGCCCGGCATCTCGCGGCGCTTCGTCGTCGAGCAGCTGGACCTCGGCGAGATCAAGGAGGTCAAGAACGCGCTCGGTGGCACGGTCAACGACGTCGTGCTCGCCGTGTGCGGCGACATGCTGGGCCGGTTCCTGCGGGCCCGCGGCGAGCGCACCGCCGGCGACGACCTGCGGATCATGGTCCCGGTGAGCGTGCGCACCACCGCCAACCACGACAACCAGGTCACGGCGGTGTTCGTCGACGTCCCGGTGGGCGAGATGGACCCGGTCGAGCGACTGGCGTCGGTCACGCGGCGGATGGGCGACGTCAAGTCCACCCACCAGGCCGTCGGGGCGGACTTCCTGCTGAGCATGACCGGGTTCGCACCCCCGACGATCCACGCCGCCGCGGCCCGGGTCGCCTCGGGTGCCCGGCTGTTCAACGTGGTCATCACCAACGTGCCCGGGCCCCAGCACCCGATCTATGCACTGGGCGCTCGGCTCGTCGGCGGCTTCCCGTTCGTGCCACTGGCCGCCACGCAGTCGCTGGCGATCGGCCTGGTGTCCCTGGACGGCATCGTCAACGTCGGGTTCACCGCGGACTACGACGCACTGCCGGACGTCTCCGCCATGCCGGAGATGGTGCGCGCCAGCCTGGAGGACCTCGTGGCGTGCGCCCGGGCGGTCGGACGATGAGGCTGCGCGTGCAGCGGCTCCGTGACGACGTGGTGCTGCCCCGCCGCGCACACCCGGGCGACGCCGGTCTCGACCTGCGCATCGCCGAGGAGGTGGTGCTCGAGCCGGGCGCACGGGTCGCGGCGGGCACGGGCCTGGTCGTCGCCGTGCCGGAGGGCCACGTCGGGCTGGTCCATCCGCGCTCTGGCCTGGCGCTGCGTGACGGCGTCACCGTCGTCAACGCGCCGGGCACCATCGACGCCGGCTACCGGGGCGAGGTCAAGGTCGCCCTGGTCAACCTGTCCGACCGGGTCGCGCGCCTCGCGCCGGGGGAGCGTGTGGCCCAGCTCGTGGTCCAGGCGGTGGCCCTGCCGGAGGTCGAGGAGGCCACCGACCTGGCCGACGAGCACACCTCGCGGGGGGCCGGCGGGTTCGGCTCCAGCGGTCGCGACTGACGCTGCGGGCAACCTGCCCCGGGCCGGTCGATCGGTTTGTGTCGCCTCGCCGGCTCGGCTACCTTGGCCGGTCGCACGCGGTAGTAGCTCAGTTGGCTAGAGCGCCACCTTGCCAAGGTGGAGGTCGTGGGTTCGAATCCCATCTACCGCTCCAGCGCGAACGATTCGCACAGGGCCCCTCGCGTGATCCGCGTGGGGTCCTCGACGTTGGGCCAGTGGGGCGATCCGACGTCGGGCCGTACCGTTCGCCTGGCAACGACGCCTCGCTCGAGGAGCCCCAGCCGTGACGTTCCACGTCCCGTCCACGTCCCCCGGCCCCACCGTCGCACCGCCCCTGCACGGCATCGACCACCTCGAACTGTGGGTCGGCAACGCCCGCCAGGCCGCCCACTTCTGGATGACCGCCCTGGGCTTCGACGCCGTCGCGACCCTGCATCCGCATCCCGACCGCGTGTCGCACGTGCTCACCCAGGGCGACATCCGCCTGGTGATCACCGGTGCCCGCCTGGCCGACAGCGAGGTCGCCGCCCACGTGCGACGCCACGGGCACGCCGTGCGCACGGTGGCCTTCCGGGTCGCCGACGCCACCCGGTCGCACGACCACGCGGTCGCCGGTGGGGCCCGGTCGGTGCAGGCGCCCCACCTCGTCGTCGATGATCGGGGTCCCCACATGGCGGCATCGGTGGCGGCCTTCGGGGACGTCGTCCACGCCTTCATCGAGGAGGCCGAGCCGTCCTCGCACGACGTGGCGGCCACGACCTGCGACCTGCCGACCGTCGCCCCCGGGCTCCCGGCGGTCGGACTGGTCGCGATCGACCACGTGGTGGGCAACGTGCCGGCCGGCACCCTGGGCGAGTGGGTCGACCACCACGTCCGCACGCTCGGCCTGCAGCCGCTGAGCTCGTTCGGCGAGGACGTGTCGACGGACCGGACCGCCCTGCGCTCCACGGTGCTGCGCGACGCGTCCGGGACCGTCACCCTCCCCCTGAACGAGCCGGCGGCGGGCACGCACCGGTCCCAGATCGAGGAATTCCTCGAGGCCAACGGGGGCCCCGGGGTCCAGCACGTGGCGATCCGCACCGACGACATCGTCGCATCGGTCGCGGCGATGCGACGTCGCGGCGTGCGGTTCCTCGACGTCCCCCGCGGCTACCACGTCGAGGCCCGACAGCGGGTCGGCGAGGTGGGTGCGTCCTGGGACCGGCTGGAGGAGCACGACATCCTGGTCGACCGGGACGAGCAGGGCCACCTGCTGCAGGTGTTCACCGAGCCCCTCCAGGACCGTCCGACCCTGTTCCTGGAGTTCATCCAGCGCGAGGGTGCCACCGGCTTCGGTGCGGGCAACTTCGGGGCCCTGTTCGCCGCGATCGAGCGGGAGCAGGCTGCCCGGGGCAATCTCTGACGACCCGCGCGTCCTGACCTCGCTCAGGCCCAGGCTGCCGCGATCGCGCGCAGGGCCGACTCGGCGTCCTCCAGGCTGGTGGCCAGCGGCTCGAGGGCCGGCACGGTGACACCGGCGTCGGTGTAGTCGGCGATGCGGGCGGCGACCGTGTCGGCGTCGCCGAGCAGGAACAGGTCGTCGACGACGTCGTCGGTGAAGGCGGCCACCATGGCCTCGCGGTCACCCGACCGGGCCGCCCGGGCGATCTCCCGGGCGGTCTCGGTGTAGCCCATCCAGTCGTAGAAGCGGTTGTAGCCCGGCGTCGCGATGTAGGGCGCGAAGGTCTGCCGCACGACGGCACGCATGGCCGGGACGTCGTCGGTCACCCCGACGAACAGTCGCGCCACCACCGGGAAGTCGGCCGGCAGCTCCCTGCCCGCGGCGGTCGCGCCGGTCCGCACCTCGGCCAGCATGTCCTCGAGGTGGTGCGGCCCGAACTGGTTCAGGCACAGCCCGTCGGCGAGTTCCCCGGTCAGGCGCAGTGACTGGCGGTTCAGGGAGCCGATGAAGAGCGGGACCGGCGTGGGTGCCGGGGCCGGGTAGCGGTAGCCCCCCATCCGCACGTGGTCGCCGTCCAGCGACCCGCGCTCACCGTCGAGCACCGGGCGCAGGGCCAGGGCCATCTCGCGGACGTGCTGGAGCGGGCGGTCCCAGGCGATCCCGCCGAAGCGCTCAACCAGTGGTGGGGAGGAGGCACCGATCCCCAGCGTGAACCGGCCACCGGTGAGGTCGGCCAGGCTCAGGGCCGACATGGCCAGGACGAAGGCGGTCCGTGTCTGCACGGGCACCACGGCGACGCCCAGGTCCATGTCGGTGCCGGGGGCGAGCGCTCCCAGGATCGTCATCGCGTCCGGACCGGCCACCTCCGACGCCCACCCCTCGGCGAACTCCAGGTCGGCGGTGCGCCGCACGAGCTCGACGACGGCCCGGCTGCCGATGGCGGTCGGACCGAGCGACAGGGACAGCCGGGGACGAGGCATGGAGGCTCCGGGTGCACGGGGTCGGCGTCGAGGACCAGCCTAGGTGGGTGACCACCACGCCCGTGGTGGCTGTGCCGCCGCTGTACCGTGTCCGGCCGACTGGTCGCGTCGCCCGACCGGTGACTGCCGATCCCGAGGCCGTCGTGTCCCCTCGTCGCTCGCTGCCCCGACTGCTGCCCTGGTTCGCGGCTGCCGTGGTGCTGGCCGGCTGCCCCGGCGGATCCGAGTCTCCAGCCCCGACCAGCCCGGTGCAGGACGCCTCGGCAGGCCCGTCGTCGTCGGACCCGTCGGTGACGTCGTCGGACGCCACCGAGCCGGCGGCCACGCCGACCCCGACCCCCAGCCCGACGCCGGTGTCGGCACCCAGCGGGAGCGGCGCCGTCGTGGTCGTGGCCGCGGACGACACCACGGAGGCCCCGGTCGGCGGGGACTGCATGGTCTCGGGTCCGGCGCTGCCCGACGACCCGGTCGGGGACGTCCTGCTCGACGACGTGGAGGTGCTGATCGGCGTCGACACCTTCGTCGGGCCGGTCGGCGAGTCGGTCACCGACCGGCCCCTGGTCGTCGTGGTCGACGGCGAGGCCGACGACGCGACCGTGCGGATGACCGGCGGTCCGGTCGTGGACTGGGACACGTGGCAGGGGCCGATCGGGTCGCTGGAACTGGCGGACCCGGTCGCCGTCGACGGGGTCACCACGGTCCAGGCCCGCCTGACGGCGCGTCTCGCACGTGGCGAGCAGGTCTACCGCCGAGAGCGTGCACCCCAGCCCGCACCGACGGAACCGGCTCCCGCCACGCCCGCCCCGACCGACACCCCGACGGCGGCGGCGTCCGGGGTGACGTCAGGGGTGGCCGACGTGCGGCAGGTCGCGCTGGTCCAGCCGGCTCCCTCGCCCAGTGCGGCTCCCGTCGAGGCCCTCGACCTCGCCCTGGACGTGGTCTGCACGGTCGTGGGATGAGGTTCAGCCCCGGCGTTCGGCCTCGGCCCAGTCGGCGAAGGCCTGCAGGCTCGCCGGGTTCGCCAGGGCACCGCGCGAGGCTGCCTCGTCCACCGGCGTCCCCGCCAGGATCCGCTTGACCGGCACCTCGAGCCGCTTGCCCGACAGGGTGCGCGGGATCGCCTCGACCGCGACGACGCGGTCCGGCACGTGCCGTGGGGACAGCTGGTCGCGCAGCGTGGCGCGGACCTCTGCCACGAGGTCGTCGTCGACGCTCGCGCCGTCGGCCGGTGCGAGGAACAGGACGAGCTCGCCCATCGAGTCGTCGGGGTCCTGGCCGGGCAGGTGGACCACCAGGGCGTCGTCGACCCGGTCGATCGGGTCGACGACCGCGTAGAACTCCGCCGTCCCCAGGCGGACGCCGCCACGGTTGAGGGTGGCGTCCGAACGGCCGCTGATGATGCAGGATCCACGCTCGGTGATCGTGATCCAGTCGCCGTGGCGCCACACGCCCGGGATGTCGTCGAAGTAGGCCTCGCGCAGGCGGCTGCCGTCGTCGTCACCCCAGAAGGCCACGGGCATGGAGGGCATCGGCTCGGTGATGACCAGTTCGCCCTCCGTGCCGACGACGGGCCGGTGGTCGTCGTCGTAGGCGGCCACGCTCGCGCCGAGCATCCGGCACGGGATCTCGCCCCGACGGACCTCCACGAGCGGCGCCGGCCCCACGAAGGCGGTGCACAGGTCGGTCCCACCGGACAACGAGCCGATCTGGGCGCGCGAGGACACCTCGGCGGCGAGCCAGTCGAACCCGGCCGGGGGCAGCGGCGCGCCCGTGGAGCCGATCCCACGCAGTCGCGACAGGTCGTGGTCGGTGCCCGGATGGATGCCCGCCTTGCGACAGGCCATGACGAACGGGGCGGAGACACCCGCGTAGGTGGTGCGGCTGTCGGCGACCAGCTCCCACAGCGTGTCGAGGTCGGGATGGCCCGGGTTGCCGTCGAACATGATCGTGGCCGCCCCCACCAGCCCGGCCGAGACCAGGAAGTTCCACATCATCCAGCCGGTCGTGGAGTACCAGAAGAAGCGATCGCGACGGCCCATGTCCAGGTGCAGCCCGAACGTCTTGCAGTGCTCCAGCAGGATGCCCCCGTGTCCGTGGACGATCGGCTTGGGCAACCCGGTCGTCCCGGACGAGAACAGGACGTACAGGGGATGGTCGAACGGCACCTCCACGAAGTCCATGTCGCCCGGCTGGCCGGCGAGCTCGTCCCAGGGGATGGCGTGGCGGAGTTCGGCGTCCGGGTCGAGGTAGCCCAGTGCCACCAGGTGCTCGACCGAGTCGAGGGCGTCGAGGACCGCCGCGACCTCGTCGCGTCGGTCGATCCCGCGATCGCCCCAGCGGTAGCCGTCCACGGCCAGCAGGACCTTCGGCTCGACCTGGGAGAGTCGGTCGATGACCGAGCGGGTCCCGAACTCCGGGGCGACCGAGGACCAGATCGCGCCCAGGGAGGCGGTCGCCAGGAAGGCCACCAGGGTCTCGGGGATGTTGGGGAGCCAGGCCGCGACCCGGTCGCCGCGGCCGACCCCGAGTCGTTGCAGGCCGGCGCGGACGGCCCCCACGGCCGTGTTCAGCTGCCGCAGGGTCAGGGCGCTGTCCGGGCGGGTCTGGGACCGCGCGATGATCGTGGCGTCGTCGGCCGCGCGTCCCCGGGTGGCGAGCAGGTGCCGGGCGTAGTTGATCCGCGCCTCGGGGAACCACACCGCACCGGGCATGGACGCATCGGCGAGGGCCGGCCCCGGGCGGGTGTCGGACGCGACGTTGAACTCGTCCCACACCGCTGCCCAGAACGCCCCCGGGTCGCTCGTCGACCACTCCCACGCGGCCTCGTAGCCACCGTCGGCGACCCGGCGCGGCGCGTACTCCTGCAGGAACCGCCCCATCCGGGTGGTCGTGGGGTCGGTCGGCGGCGACCACATGACCGGCGGCTCCCGCCGGGGCCGGTCCGGGTCGTCGTCGGGACCGGGCGGGCCGGGCTCGCGATCGGTCATGGTCGCCCTGTCGTCGGGCCGCTGAGGGTAGGCGCGCCACCGGCGGCGTTGTCGGCCGTCGGGTCACCGGCCGAGGGACGGGTGCCGCCCTATCGTGGCGTGGGCGTCGTCGGGTCGAGGAGCGGGAGCGGGATGGACCAGGAGTTGCTCGCGCGTGCACGTGCCTGGGTGGCCGGTGATCCGGATCGCGACTCGGCGGCCCAGCTCCAGGCGATGGTCGACGCCGGGGCCGAGGAGGCCCTGCGCGACCACGTGGCCGGGGACCTGGCCTTCGGTACCGCCGGGCTGCGCGGGGCGGTCGGACCGGGCCCCGACCGGATGAACCGGGCCGTGGTGATCCGGGCGACCCGCGGTCTCGCCGACCACCTGCTGGCCACGGTCGACGGGGCGCGTGAGCGGGGGGTCGCGGTGGGCTTCGACGCCCGACCGGACTCCGAGCGCTTCGCCCACGACGTGATGTCGGTGCTGCTGGCCGCGGGCTTCACGGTGCACGCCCACCTCACGCCGACCGCCACCCCACTGGTGGCCTTCGCCGCCCGGCGCCTGTCCACGGCCGCAGCGGTCGTGGTGACGGCGTCACACAACCCCCCGGCCGACAACGGCTACAAGGTCTACGACCAGCACGGTGTCCAGATCACCCCACCCGACGACCGGCTGATCGCGGAGGCCATCGCTGCCGTGGGCCCCGCGGTCGACGTTCCCGGGGTCGGCGACGGCATCGAGGGCGTCCACGAACTCGGGGAGGAGGCCATGGCGGCCTACGTCGCCGCGATCACCGCTGACGAGGTGGTCGCCGCGCCCCGCGGCGACCACCCGTCGGTCCCGCTGGTGGTCACCCCCATGCATGGTGTGGGCGGGGGTCCGGTCGAGCGGATCCTGCAGGCGCGTGGGCACCACGTGGTCCGCGTGGACGGGCAGTGGGAGCCCGACGGCAGGTTCCCGACCGTGGACTTCCCCAACCCCGAGGAGCCCGGGGCGCTCGACCTGGCCGAGGCCACCGCGACGGACGTGGGCGCAGCGGTCATCCTGGCCAACGACCCCGACGCCGACCGGCTCGCCGTGGCCGTGCCGACGGCACAGGGGTGGCGACGGCTCAGCGGCGACGAGGTCGGCTGCGTGTTCGCCCACCACCTGCTGTCGCGGACGGGTGGCGACCTGGAGCGTCCGCTCGTGGCGTCGTCGATCGTGTCGTCGGCGAGGCTGGGGCGCATCGCGGCCGCGTTCGACGCCCGACACGAGGTCACCCTGACCGGCTTCAAGTGGCTCTGGCGGGCCGGTCGCGAGCTCGCCGACCAGGGCTGGCACTGGGTCATGGGCTACGAGGAGGCGCTGGGTTACAGCCTCGGGGACGCCGTCCGGGACAAGGACGGGATCAACGCCGCCGCGACCATGGCCGACCTGGTGGTGGAGCTGGCCGCCGAGGGGCGGGTGCTGGTCGACCTGCTCGCCGACCTCGACGAACGCTACGGGCGCTGGGCAAACGTCCAGGCCTCGGTCCGGCGCACCGGCGCCACCGGGGCCGACGAGATCCTCGCGGCGGTCGACGCCGCGACCCGGGTGGACGGGGACGCGCTCGGGATGCGCACGATCGAGCGGGTCGTGGACCACCGTGCACCCACGCCGGACGCGCCCGCGTGGCGACCGACCACGCCGCTGGTGGTGTGGCACCTGTCTGGCGGCGGACGGGTGCTCGTGCGACCGTCGGGGACCGAGCCGAAGCTCAAGGTCTACGTCGACCTGCCGCTGGACGACGGCGAGGAGGCCGGGCTCGGCGACGTGCTGGCCGGGCGGACGGTCGAACTGCTGGGCATCGGCGACTGAGCAGCGCGGCGACGCGTGTCGCACGGCGTCGGCACCATGGGGTCCGTGCCCGTCCCGACCCCGCCCCCCCATCAACGAGGTGCACGTGCGCTACGCAATCGACGCCTGGGACCCCAACTACGGCGCCGCGGTCGCGCCGGTGCTCGACCAGTCGACCGCACCCCGCGACCTCGACGTCGAGCGGCCCGAGCGCGACTGGGCCCCGATCGCCGCGGGGACGACGCCCGCGCACGACGTGCTGTTCGTGGACGGCGTGCGCCGGATCGACGCCCGCGTCTGGGCCGTGGGCGACACCCACACGGCCCCCGCGCTGGCCGTGTCCGTGGCCGCCGGGGCCGTGCGGTGCAACGCCACGGCGCGGGTCGTGGACACCCGCGTCGCGCGCTTCCTGGTCGGTCGAGCTGGCCTGGCGCCGATCACGGGCTCCGGGCTGGCCTGGACGCCGCTGGCCGCGGCCGACGACGACGAGGCGACGCTCGTGCAGGCGGTCCAGTCCGAGATGGGTCGACTGGAGGCCCTCGTGGCCGGGGACGTGCCCGATGCCGACCTGGTCGTCCTGGACGGCCCGCTGAGCGGCCGGACCCACCTGGACGACGCGGTCGGCTACGTCAAGAGCCACCGCATGTCGTACCTGCCCGCGTCGGTCGAGGGCGTGGTGCGGCGGCTCGGGCCCGGGGAGCGCACCCCCGTGTTCCTGTTGCAGGCCAACTGGCCACGGTTCTCGTGGTACCTGCGGCTGCCGGGTGGCACCGGTCATCCGTGGGCGGGTGTCGTGCGCATCGAGGCTCCGGCCAACGTCACCGAGGTCGGCGCGGCCGTGGCACTGGCCGACGTCGTGGGGGCCACGCTGCCACGGTTCGCCTCGCCGGCGCACCGGGACGCGCGCGCCCCGGTCAACCTCCTGCCGATCGCCGGGCTCGAGGACACCCTGCACCACCTGCTGGGCGACCGCGACCTGCTCACCCGGCGCCTGCGTCTCGCCGTGGCGTCCTGAAAGGGCCCACAGCGAGGAACGGGAGCACGGCAGTAGCCTCCACGACGTGTCGCCGTCCGGGCGTCCGGCCAAGGAGGAACTCGACACCGTGTCCTCTCGCCGATGACCGACCGTGGTGTCGTGCCGACGTCCCGAGAACCGTCGCCGTTCGTCGGGCGGAGCGCGGCTCTGGACCACCTCCGCGCCGCGCTGCGGGTCGCCCGGGGCGGCCACTTCGCCGGCGTCCTGGTCGCCGGCCCGGCAGGCATGGGCAAGACCCGGCTGGTCGACGAGTTCCGTTCGTGCGTCGGGCCCGGCGTCGGTCGCGTCCTGGTCGGTGCATGCCTGGACGAGGGTGGTGCGTACATGCCGCTGCACCCGATCACCCAGGCCCTCGACGGCCTCGGCGGCGACCTGTGGCTCTCGGACGTGGTCGAGGACCAGGAGCACCACTTCCGCACGATGGCGGCATCGATGTCCCGCGGCGCCCGGCCCGGCCGGGTGCTCGTGCTGGTCGTCGAGGACCTCCACTGGGCCGATGCCACGACGCTGGCGTTCCTGCGCTTCCTCGCCCATGCCCTGGCCGACCAGCCCGTCCTGCTGGTCGGCACCCATCGGGGTGCCGACGAGGCGACGCCCGCCCTGCGTCGGTTCCTGACCGCGATGGACCGGCTGCCGCACCTGTCCCGGCTGGCGCTGGACCCGCTGCCACGCGACGACGTGGCCCGGTTGGTCCACGACCGGGTCGGGTCCTGGATCGACGACGCGACCCTGGACCGGCTGGTGGACCGTGCCGGCGGCATCACCCTGTTCGTCGAGGAGCTCGCGGTCGAGCTGGCGCGTGGGGATGACCGGGTCGTTCCCGCGCGGTTGCGCGACGTCTTCCTGACGCTGGTCGAGGGACTCGACGGGGGGACGTGCGAGCTGCTCGACCTCGCGGCCGTCTGTGGCCCCGAGTTCGGCCACGACCTGCTCGTGCGCGCGGCCGACATGCCCGCCCCGACCGTCGAGAAGCGCGCCGAGGAGCTGGTCGACGCCGGCATCCTGGTGACCGGCCGACCGGGCGACGACTACCGGTTCCGGCATGCCCTGTTGCACGAGACGGTGCGCGACCGGCTCCACCCGGGGACGCGGCGCCGCCTCCACGCCGCCTGCGCCCGCGTGCTCGACGACAGCCCCGGTCTCGCTCCCCGGGGCACCAGTGCCACCAGCGAACGCGCCCGTCACTGGGCCGCCGCGGGGCGTCCGGGCCCGGCGTTGGTGGCACTGGTGCCCCGGGGAGCGAGACCGGGGCTG
>NZ_JAHOPH010000025.1 GCF_019798055.1 Salsipaludibacter albus
CAGCCCGAGGACCGCCCGGCACCGCCCGGGTCGTCGTCGGGCATGCCCCCGGCCCGTACGCGGGCCACTTGGCGACGGAACACGTCGGCCGACGCCGGACGGTCCTCGGGCTGCTTGGCCAGCAGCCCGGCGACGAGCGCGTCGACCCCCGGGGGGACCTGGCGCCGGGCGCTCACGGCCGCGGGGGTGAGGTGGAGGTGCTGGCCCAGGACGGCGGCCGACGTGTCCGCCACGAACGGCGGACGGCCGGTCAGGCACTCGAACAGCACGCACCCCAGGGCGTACAGGTCACTGCGGGGGTCGGCGCCCGACGAGCCGTCGAGCTGTTCCGGTGCGACGTAGGGCACCGAGCCCATCACCACGGCGGTCTGGGTGGCCGCCGAGGCCACCGCGCGCGCGATCCCGAAGTCGGCGACCTTCACCAGGTCGTCGTCCGTGAGCAGGATGTTGGACGGCTTGACGTCGCGGTGGACCATGCCGGCGGCGTGGGCAGCGGCCAGCGCCGCCCCGACCTGGTCCGCGAGCTCCAGCGTCGCGTCCACCCCCAGCGTCGTCTCGTCGCGCAGGCGCTCCGCCAGGGTCGTGCCGTCGATCAGCTCCATCACCAGGAAGTGGGTGTCGCCGTCGGAGGCGGCGTCGTGGACGGACACGACGTTGGGGTGGTTGAGCCGGGCGGCCGCACGGGCCTCGCGCTCGAAGCGGTCGACCGCACGCGGGTCGTCGAGGAGGTGCTCGGCCAGGACCTTGACGGCGACGCGACGGTCCAGGACCTCGTCGTGTGCGGCGTAGACCACGGCCATGCCCCCACGACCGCGTCGCTCGACGATCCGGTAGCGATCGGCGAGCACGGCGTCGATCGGCAGGTCCACGACGTCCCTCTCGAACTGGCAGGATCCCGGCCCCGGCCCGGATCACCGTCCGGGGGCGAGGCCGGACCGTCCCAAGGTAGGACACGCCCGGGCCGGCACCCCGAACGTCCGTCCCCGACCGGACCGGTGCGACGGAGGAGGACTACGCGGGGGCGACCCGGACCCTACGCAGGGGCGACCCGGACCCGGACGTCGACCGCGACGACGCCCTCTCCCCGGGGCCGCACGAACACCGGGTTGCAGTCGAGCTCGGCGATCTCGGGCAGGTCCTCGACCATCGTGTTGACCCGGTGCACGAGGTCGGTGAGGGCGGGGACGTCCCCGGGTGGGCTGCCGCGGTACCCCTCCAGCAACGGCCTGGTCCGCAGGCCGTCGAGCATCTCCTCGACGTCCCGATCGGTGACGGGCGTGATCCGGACACTCACGTCGCGGACCAACTCGACCAGGGTCCCGCCGAGCCCGACCAGGATCAGCGGGCCGAACGACGGGTCGTGGTTGACGCCCACCACCATCTCGATGCCGTCCACCATCTCCTGGACCAGCCACGCGTCGGTGTGCTCACCCAGCCCGCCCTCGCGCAGCCGGTCGGCCATCGCCTCGACCGCGTCACGGACCGCGTCGGGCGTCGCCAGGTCCAGCGCGATCCCCCCGACGTCGGTCTTGTGGATCGCCGCCGCGACCTTGACGACCACCGGCGTGTCCCATGCCGCCTGCACCTCGGCAGCCTCGTCGGCGCTGGCGACGATCGCGGATCGCGGCCGGGTCACGCCGTAGGCGTCGAGCAGGGCCTCGGCGTCGGCCTGGCCGAGCCAGGTCCCGTCGGGTGCCTCCGCCAGCGCCCCCTCGACGATGGCTCGTCCGGCGTCCGGGTCGACGCCCTCCGGTTCGACCACCTCGCCCAGTGGCGTCCGGCGCCACGCGGCGTGCGCCGCCACCCGCCCCAGGGCGCGGGCGGCGTCCTCCGGGAAGGCGTAGGACGGGATCCGCGCCCGCTCGAGCGCGGCGGGCAGGCCGGTCGTGGACATGAACACCGCCAGCACCGGGACGTCGTCGCCGAGGTCGGCGTGGGCCGCCACCATCGCCTCGGCGACGTCGTCGGTGCTGGTCGAGCCGGTGGGGATGAAGATCACCAGGACCACGTCGACCTCGCCCGACGCACCCAGTGCGCGGATGGTCTGTTCGTACCCGGCGGCACCGGCGGACGCGATCATGTCGACGGGGTTGGCCACGCCGGCGGCGGACGGCAGGAACTCCTCCAGGCGCGCCTGCAGGTCGGGACCCAGCGCCGGGACCTCCAACCCGTTGGACTCCAGCGCGTCCGCGGCCAAGATCCCCGGGCCGCCCGCGTTGGTGACGATGCCGACCCGGCGGCCACCGGGCAGTGGCTGGCTCGACAGCAGCGTCGCGACGTCGAACAGCTCCTCGAGCGTGTCGGTGCGGATGATCCCGGCCTGGCGGAACAGCGCCTCGACCGCGACGTCGCCGGCCGAGATCGCCGCGGTGTGGGACGACGCGGCGCGCTCGCCGGCTCCCGTGCGACCGGACTTGACCGCCACGATCGGCTTGGAGCGCGACACCCGTCGTGCGATCCGCGAGAACTTCCGCGGGTTCCCGAACGACTCGAGGTAGAGCAGGATCACGTCGGTGTCGGGGTCCTCCTCCCAGTACAGGATGAGGTCGTTGCCGGACACGTCGGCCTTGTTACCCACCGAGACGAACGTCGACAGCCCCAGCCCGAGGTCGGCCACGTGGTCGATGACGGCCAGCCCCAGCGCACCCGACTGCGACGAGAACGCCACCCGGCCCGGCGCCGGGAAGGTGTCGCTGAACGTGGCGTTCATCCGCACGCCCTCGGTGGCGTTCATGACGCCCATGCAGTTGGGCCCGACCACGCGCATGCCCCAACTGGTGGCGATGGCCATCAGCTCGTCCTGGCGGTCCCGACCCTCCGGGCCGGTCTCGGAGAAGCCGGCCGAGACCACGGTGACCGCCCGGACGCCCAGTCGGCCGGCCTCGTCGACCACCTCGTTGACGACCGGTGCCGGCACGCAGACCAGGACGTGCTCGGGGACCTCGGGGAGGTCCGACAGGGTGGGGTGGGCACGCACCGACTGGACCACCTCGGCGCGTGGGTTGACCGGGTACACGACCCCGGCGAACCCCCCGTGCAGGACGTGGCGGAAGACCATCCCGCCGATCGACGACGGGTCCCGGCTCGCACCCACCACGGCGATCGACGTGGGAGAGAAGAACCGGCGCAACGCGGCCTGGGCGGCCCGGCGGTCGGCGCGGTCCACCACCGACAGGAAGTCCTCGCCCAGGTCGAGGGTCATGTCCGACCGGACGGTCTGGTGGTCGCGACGGTCGTCGTGGGCGAAGCCCAGTTCACGGATCAGCCGGAGCATCCGTGAGTTCTCGGCCAGCACGTCCCCGGTGAGGGTGCGGATCCCGTGTTCGTGGGCGGCGCGCGCCACCGCGCGCACCAACGCGGACCCGATCCCACGTCCCTGGTGGGCGTCCTCCACCAGCGCGGCGAACTCGGCATGGCCCCGGTCGTCCTCGTCCCGGGTGAAGCGGGAGACGGCCACGATGCGTTCGTCGTCGCCGCGGCCGAGGGTCGCGACGACCGCGTACTCGTCGTCGGGGTCAAGGTCCGTGAACCGGCCGACCGTCTCCTCGTTGAGGTCGAAGTGGCCGTGGAAGCGCAGCCGGCGCGACTCCGGGGAGGTGCGCTCCCACATCCCCAGCAGGCGCTCGCGATCGTCCGGCCGGATCTCGCGGACGTGGACGGTCGTGCCGTCCCGCAGGACCTGGTCGAAGCCGGTGCTGGCGTCCGGTGGCATCGTCTCCCTCCCCGACGGGGTCGAGCGCCACCCTAGGTCGTGGTCGGCTCGGGGAAGTGGGCGGCGAGGTCGGGCCGCTCGAAGAAGTCGGCAGCGGCCCGGGCACTGGGCTCGCCCAGGTCCGGGTCCGCACCGCGCCGGGACAGCACCCGGACCACGTCCTCGAAGCCCTTGAAGACGGCGCCGGCCAGGGGGGACTGGCCACGGTCGTTGCAGCGATCGACGTCCCCGCCGCGGTCGGCGAGGTCGGCCACCAGGTCGGCGTGGCCGTGGTAGGCGGCCAGCATCAACAGCGTGTTCCCGTCGGGGTCGGTGAGGTTCACCGGGACGCCCTGGTCGACCCAGTCGAGGAGGGACGCGTCACCGTCCCGGGCCAGGTCGAGCAACCGGTGGGCCAGCTCCACGGCGCGGGCGCGGACGTCGCCATCGTCGGGCGGCGAGGCGGCGTCGCCGGTCGGCTGCTCCCGTGACGGGGTCGGGTCGTCGGGCATGGTGGTGGCTCCGTCGGGGTGCAGTCCATGGAACCACGTCGCACGAAACGTGCCTCGATCGCCGACCCCGGTCGACCCGGGGTGGTGTAGGGTCGAACGGCAGGACGGGGCGGCCTGGCACCACGGAGCAGGCATGGACGATCGTCCGCAGGACCCGACGCAGGCCCCGGCCAGCGTGGCCGCCGACCCCGACGACGACCCCGGGGCCGACCCCGACGCCGACGTGCGGGCCGGTGAGGACGTGGGCGGACCGTCCCGGCGATGGTGGTGGATCGGCGCGGCGGCCATCGCACTGGTCGCGATCGCGATCCCCGTGTGGTGGAGCCTCACGGCGCTGGAACGCGTGCCGGTCGACACCGACGCGGCACGACAGCGACTCGCCGACCGGGCCGTGACCGGTGTCGACGACCAGCCGCTCCCCGACGGCGGCGCGGCCACGGCGACCGGTGCGCCGGAGACCGGCGCTCCCGCGTCCCCGACACCCGCCGCCCTGCCCCCGCCGGGGTCGGACGCGGTGCGGTCGTTCCTGGTGATCGGCAGCGACGAGCGCGCGGCCATCGCGGGCTCGCGTGCCGACGTCCTGGTCGTCGGGCTGCTGCCCGCCGACGGCGGCGACCCGGTGATGTTCTCGCTGCCGCGTGACCTGTGGGTCGACGACCCGTGCCACGCCGGGCAGCAGCGGATCAACGCCGCCTACAACGGCTGTCCGGGAGTCGCCAACGGCTTCGAGCTGACCTCGATCGTGGTGGAGGACTTCACCGGCGTCGAGATCGACAACGTCGTCGCGATCGACTTCGACGGGTTCAAGGAGATCATCGACGCGGTCGGCGGCGTGGAGATCTGCGTCGACCATCCCGTCCGCGACCGCAGCGTCCGGGTGCTGTCGCTGCCGGCCGGCTGCAGCATGGCCGACGGCGCCACGGCGCTGGGGTGGGTCCGGGCCCGCAAGCTCCAGGAGCAGGTGGACGGCCAGTGGCGGGACATGGCCGGGGTCAACGACCTGACCCGCAACCGTCACCAGCAGGACATCATGCTGCAGTTGCTGCGCCGGGTCGGCTCGTTCGAGACCGTCACGAACCTCTACGGGTTCGCGCGTGGGGTCAGCGACAGCGTGACCCTCGGGGCCGGGCTGAACCTGCTCGACGGCGCACGGCTGGCGTGGTCGATGCGGGGCCGGGCCGGTGACGTCGACCGCTTCGCGATCCCCATCGAGGACTTCACGACCGGCGGAGGTGCCCAGGTGCTGGTGGCGACCGAGCCGTTCGCGACCACCTTCGAGCGCGAGGTCGGGGAGTCCCTGTCGTCGTTCGTCGAGGGCTGAGTCCTCATCCGTCCGTGGGGGCGGTGGCCGTCGCGGCGGGGGCGAGGAGCCGAGCCAGCGTCGCGCCGGCCAGCGCGATCGCGGCCACGACCATCAGGGCGATGCGCAGGCCGACGGCGTCGGCGACGACCCCGACCAGCGGTGGCCCGACCAGGAAGCCGAACCGGGAGAGCCACGAGGCGATCGCGATGCCGTCCCCGCTGCGCACGCCGGGGATCTCGCCCGACGCGGCCATGACCAGCGGGTAGAGCGTCGAGACCCCCAGTCCACCCAGGGCGAATCCGACCAGCACGATCCACGGCTCGGGACCCATCGCCGCCGTCCCGACTCCCACCGCGCCGAGCACGAACCCGCCCCGGGCCACCGCCACCGGCCCGAGGGCGTCGACCACCCGGTCGCCCAGCGTGCGACCGACCACCATGCCGGACTGGGACAGCACGAAGCCCAGGCCCGCGACGAAGGCGGTGGACCCGACCGTCTCGCGGAGGTGGATCGCCGACCACGAGGCGGCGACGTCCTCGATCATCACCGCGGCCATCAGCATCACCCCGAGCCCGGCCAGGGTCACGAAGGCCGTCCGGATCGCCTGTCGCACGCCGGGAGTGCCGGCAGTCTCGGACGTGGCGACCTCGTCCGGGCGCTCGGTGTTCTCCGGCCCGGGCAGGAGCAGGCGATCCGCGATCACCACGACCACGGCCAGCACCCCGGCCGTCACGACCAGGTGCACGCTGCGCGCCACCCCCAGGCCCACCATGGCCGACGCCACCAGGCCGCCGAGCACCGCGCCGAGGCTCCACAGCGCGTGGAAGGAGTTGATGATGCTTCGCCCGTAGCGACGCTGGACCCGCATGCCGTGCGCGTTCATCGCCGCGTCGGTGATGGTGTCGGTCCCGCCCAGGACCACCATGCCCAGTGCCAGCACTGGCCATGCGCCGGCCAGTCCGATGATGGGCAGCGCGACCAGCTGGAGCAACGCGGTCAGCGTGGCCGTCCGTCCCGAGCCCAGTCGTCCGATCAGCGGCCCGGCCGCGGCCCCGATGGAGATCGCCGTCAGCGGCCCCATCGCGATGGCGAGCCCCAGTGCCGTGTTGGACAGGTCCAGGTCGGCCTTGATGGCCGGGTACCACGGGACCACGCTGCCCAGCACGACGGCGTTGGACAGGAACAGCGCCGCCACGGCGCCCCGGGCCCGGCGGGTGGCGCGGTCGACGGGCCGGCGGGTGCGTGGTACCGCAACGGGGTCGTCGGGTGTGCTCATGCCGGCGGAGGGTACGCCCGGCCCCGCGTTGCCCGTCGTCGTGCCGGCCCGTACCCTTGCCGTTCGCCACGAACGTGGTGCACCACGGAGGGTTCGCCTAGTCAGGCCTATGGCGCACGGCTGGAATCCGTGTTGAGTCGCAAGACTCTCGGGGGTTCGAATCCCCCACCCTCCGCCAGGCGAAACTGCAGGATCCTTGCAGTAGAAGCCGTAGAACGCGCAATGACGACCCCGGCAAAATGTGCCGGGGTCGTCGCCGTGTGGGCCGAATCCGGGCAAACTGGTCACGAATTGGTCACAGGATTTTGCCCGAGGGGTGGTGAGGTACGGTCCGGCGCGTCTTCAGGCGTTGCCCGACGACCGTTCGGTTGCTTGCTCCGTGGCGAACAACTCGGCGGCGTGGGCGTCGACGGCGGCGCGGTCGGCGCCCTTGGGCATGTGGGTGTAGACCCTGGAGGTGACCGCGGTGGAGGCGTGCCCGAGCAGGGCACTGATCGTTGCCAGCCCGCTGCCGTTGGCGTCCAGGGCGGAGGCCAGCGAGTGCCGCAGGCCGTGCGGCCCGCCGATGTGGGGCAGTCCGCATTCGTGGGCGAGTCTCGAGAACTTGGTCGATACGTCGTCGGGGTAGAGGTAGCGCCCCATGCCGTTGGTGAACACGAGGTCGCTGTCCTGCCAGACGGGACCGAGGCGCCGTCGTTGCCCGTCCTGGCGGATTCGGTGCTCATGGAGGAGGTCGAGCAGCAGATCGCGATCGTGGACGTGGACAAGGAAGTGCGCCACCTCGGCGGCGGTCCAGGTCGGATGCTCGGCCTCGGTCGCACAGGGCTTGACGGCCCGGTCCGCGGGATTGGTGCGGAGCACGCCGTCCTGCACAGCGTCTTCGAGGATCCGGTGGGCGAGCCCGTGCACGTTGGCGATGGTCTTGGGGGCGAGGTCGTCGAGCAGGGCGGTGTAGTGGCGGGTGAACGTGTTGCCGTCCAACTCCTGGACCGGGACGTCGGCAAGTTCTGGCAAGAGGTGGTTGCGGAGGTCGCGCTCGTAGATCGCGTAGGTGGTCTCGGCCAGCCGTCCGAGCCGGAGGCGCGCTCCTGCGCTGTCGTGGAGCCAGCGCCGTGGCCCAGCCGCCCCAGCAGACTGTCAATATCTCGGTCGCGGTGAGGATGGAAGGTCAAGTCAGCCGTGGGGAGATCGGCCAGTTCTCCTACGGTTCGCAAGGCCCCTCAAGGGTGGCGAGTGCGGGGGATACCGGACGCCGCGAGTATCCGTGGTTTGCGGGACATCGCTGGCGCGGAACGGCTTCAGTTGGCTTCCAGGATGTGCTTGAGGCGGTCGACCTCACGCCGGGCCATGCGGTCCTCGGCGAACTTCAGCGCTGGCCCGGTGAGTCGCATCAGCCACGAGTCCAACAGCAGCCGACCCTGCATGACGAACCGTGTGCCGGTGTTCTCCTGCGTGACGCGGTACTGGTTCTCGGTCGTGGCCGGTCCTTCGACGACCCGGTAGGCGAACAGCCCGGCCTTGGGGTCGAGGTGGGTCACCCGACAGGTCATGGTCACGTTGCGGTACCACAGCAGCGACGTCGTGACGTGGATGTCGCTGCCCATGCGCGGTGGGCCCGCGTCGGCCCAGGACACCGTGCCCAGATGGGTGCGCCAGGTCGGGGTCTGTTCGATGTCCAGCAGGAAGTCCCACACGTCGCCGACGGGTCGTCGAATGGTTGTGGCCACACGGGCGCCGTCGAGCCACCCAGCCACGTCGACCTGCGCGTCCGAGCTCTCTGACATCGGTGCCCCTTGTGTGGCCGATCATGTGGACGCAAGTGTGCCACCGACATCGTCCTGTTCGACAGGGTGTAGTCCCCCGACCACACCAGGAATTTGGCTGGACGCCCGGCTCCGGTGTCCAAGCGCCGTGGCCAGCAAACGGTCGCCTGGGCCAGTCACCGCCTGAGCGTCCCTCCATCTGAAGACGCCGACCCCGCATGCGAGAGTGTCGGGATCGGGTGCGCATTCAACGGCTGGCGCGCGCGGTTCAGGCCAGTGCAGAGGCGGGCCGCAGCCACACTTGATCGCGATTGTCAACGTCTGGGGTCCGTCAGGTCAGACCGGCAACGTCGCGGCGCCGTGATTCCCGCCAGACCGTGGCTCCCAGGACGATCGCGCCGATCGCGGCGAACAGCGGGAGCTGGGTCACGATGGTGGCGAGCCCGAGGATGCCGAAGACCACGCCCAGCCATGTCGGCCAGTGCCTGCTGCGGGCGAGGATCGTCGAGACGATCATCCATCCGACCAGGATGACCCCGGTCACCGCCAGTTGGAGTGCGCTCAGCCAGCCGGGCTCGGGTTCGTCACCGGCGGCGGCCCATTCGGCCGCGGTCAGGCTCCACGCCTCTGGCACCAGGTAGACCAGGGTCAGCACCAGGAACGGCACCAGCAGCACGGTGCCGGTCACGCGCAGGACGGTGGCGGTCCAGTCGGACTCGAGTTCGGCGAGTCGACGACACAGCAGGAACAGTCCGATGCCCATCAGCAGCCAGCCCAGGCTCAGCAGCACCGACCCGACCAGGTAGTTGGTGTAGTGCGCTTCCAACCCGGCGAGACGAGCGGCGGGGTCCTCCTCGAAGTTGGCGTGGATCCCGGGGAAGCCGATCACCGGGATCATGAAGGTCACGCCCCCGGCGGCCATCACGCCGGCGGCCCGGAGCACACCGCTCCGGTCGCCTGCTCCCGGTGTGGCGGTTCGGTTCGACGTCTGGGACTGGGTGGACATGGTGGCTCCTGTCGGCTGCCTCGGTTCGGCGGCGGTCGCTGGCTCACCACTCACGCTACGAACGCCCGGGGACCGGCCCCATCCCCCTGCCCGCCGACCTCGGCTCCGGCTCGCCCCACCCTGCGACTGCGGCCAGCACCGTGGCGGAAGCGCAGGGCATCGACGATGATGGGGACACGATGACCGTCGACGGCCTGCAGGCGACGGGGAACGGCCGACCGTTGGCGTTCCTCCGCCGGGTGACGTCCCCGACGGTCGAACCCGCCCCGGCGGCACCCTCCGCCACGCTCCATCGCGTGGCGGTGTGGATGGTGGCCCTGGGAGCCGGCGCCGCGGTGGCGACGATCCTGCTCGACGCCCTCGGCGCCGCACTGCCCGGCTTTGCGCACACGTGGCGCGACTTCCTGGGGTCGACCGCGTGGTTCCTGGGCTACGGCATCCGGGTCGCCCTCGCGGTCGTCGTGCTGCGTCGCCGACGCCACAACGCCGCGGCGGCCTGGTTCGGCGTGGTCACCGGGCTCGAGCTGCTCGGCGAGCTCGCCGGCGCGCTGCCCGACGTCCTCGCTGCGGTTGGCAGTGGGCCGACTGGGATCGCGGCCACCACGCTCACCGAGTGGTGGTTGGCCGGCCTCACCGGGATCGTCGCCCTCCAACTGGTCGCCCGGTTGCCGTCCGGTGGGATCGAGGATCGGCTGCGTCGCTGGACCAACGCCGCGTGGATGCTCGTCGTCGTGCCCCCCCTCGCCTTCGCGACCAACCGGCTCGTGCCGGTGCCGTGGTACGCCGGCGAGCCGACCGTCACCAACCCGCTCCACCTGGACCTGTCCGAGGGGGTCGTCACCACGATCTCGGTGGCCCAGGGCGTCGTCGGGTCGCTGTTCCTCGTCGGGCTGGCCATCGTCGTCGTCCGCTACCTGCGGTCGGGGGCGACGACGCGACGGCAACTGCGGTGGATGCTGGGCGTCCCGGTCGTCGCGATCGGCATCACGGTGACGATCCAGCTCTTCCCCGACATGCCCTTCGGCGTGCTGTCGGTGGTGTCGGCCGCCGCCGTGGTCGCGGTGCCCGTGTTCGTGGCGCTGACCGTGCTCGGGCCCGGCGGCGTCGACGTCGACCAGGTGCTGCGCCGCTCGCTCGTGTACGGGGTCCTGTGGCTGGCGATCGCGACGCTGTACGTGGCGGTGGGAGCGGTCGTTGGCACGGCCGCGGGGCGCCGCCTCCCGGCGTTCGGCGCCGCCGTGCTGACCGTCGTCGCGACCCTGGCCTTCCAGCCCGCACGGCAGTGGCTCGAGCGTCTCGCCGACCGGTGGGTGTTCGGGAGCCGGGCCGATCCCGCCCACCTCGTGGCCGACCTCGGCTCGGCGCTGCAGGACACCTACGACGTCAACGAACTGCTGCCGACGATCGAGAGCACGCTCCGGCGTGGCCTGTCGATCGAGTGGGCCCGGGTCCGCCTCGACGCCGACGCCGAAGGACACGGCGACACCGATCCGGGCGACGCGGCGCTGCGCGTCCCGATCGTCCTGGGCGACGAGCGGCTGGGCGTCGTCGAGTGCGGTCCGCGACGCACCCGCCCACTGGGACCCGAGGACACGGCGGTGGTCGAGACCTTCGCACGGCAGGCGGCGCTGGCGATCGCCAACGTGCAGTTGACGACGGAGCTCACGACCAAGGCGACCCAGCTGATCGAGTCACGGGACCGGCTGGTCAGAGCCCAGGAGACCGAGCGGCGACGGATCGAGCGCAACATCCACGACGGGGTCCAGCAGGAGCTGGTCTCGCTCATCCAGCACGTCGGCGAGATCGAGCACGGCCGGGCGGCCGGCAGCCCCGTCGCGGACGACCTGGCCGACCTGCGCGACGAGCTCACCCAGCTGTTGACGACGCTGCGCGAGCTCGCGGCGGGGATCCATCCGAGCCTGCTCACCGACCGTGGGCTGCTCCCGGCCGTCGAGGCGCTCGCCGCCCGCCACCCGGTCCCCGTGGCCGTCCGGGTCGACCGGACGTTGCGGGGTCGGCGCTTCGCCGAGGCCGTCGAGGGCGCCGGGTACTTCACGGTCGCCGAGTGTCTCGCCAACAGCCTCAAGCACGGCGCTGCGAGCAGGGTCGAGGTGACCCTGGCACGCCGGGACGGGTCCCTGGTGATCGAGGTGGTCGACGACGGCGTCGGCCTCGCCACGACCCGTGTCGTGGGCAACGGCACCGGCAACGGCGTGCCCGACGGCACCGGCACCGGCCTGGGCAATCTGGCCGCTCGACTGGAGGCGCTGGACGGGGGCCTCACCGTGGAGTCCCGGACCGGGGCCGGCACGACGGTCCGGGCGACGGTGTCGCTCGTCGGCGAGCACGGCCAGTCGTCGTGAGCAGGACGTTGCGCGTCGCCATCGCCGAGGACCACTACCTCGTGCGCGAAGGTGTCCGTCGCGCGCTGACCGGGACGGGCGAACTGGAGGTGGTGGCCGCCGTCGGGACCGCCGACGAACTGGTCGAGGTCGTCGACCGCGAACGACCCGACGTGGTCGTCACCGACATCCGCATGCCGCCTGGCCACCGGTCCGAGGGCATCGATGCTGCCCGCCGGATCCGCGCGCGGCACCCCGACACCGGCATCGTTGTGCTGTCGCAGTACGCGGATGCCAGCTACGCCGTCGAGCTCCTCCGCGACGGCAACGACGGGGTCGCCTACCTCCTGAAGGAGCGCGTCGGCGACCGCGTGAGCCTGGTGCAGGCCGTCCGCAGCGTCGCCGACGGTGGCTCGATCGTCGACCCCACCGTGGTCGCCGCGCTCGTGGCACGGTCAAGCGTCCAGGAGTCCTCGGCCATCCAGCGGCTGACCCCGCGCGAACGCGAAGTCCTCGAACAGATGGCGCAGGGACGGACGAACGCCGGCATCGCCGAGCAGCTCAGCCTGTCGGAGTCGTCGATCGAGAAGTACTCCACGGCGATCTTCGCCACGCTCGGGCTGCGCGACGAGCCGATGGTGCATCGCCGTGTTGCGGCCGTGGTCGCCTACCTCGACGAACAGGGCCGCGCCACGGACTTCTAGCTTCTTCATAGGCGATTCGTGTCGCTCCTCGGCCAGTCACAGAAAGCGGGCCCAGGAACGAGCCGCAGCAAGCCCAATGACCGCGTCGACGAACGTCGCTCATCCCGGCCCCGATGTACGCCATGAGGTCGCCTCATCCGGCCCCGACGTTGGGACTTGAGTCAGAGTCCATACGACCTCGCGTCGCTCGCCACCCTCGATGCCGGCCGAGATCCCCCGCCTTCCGGAGTTCGACCGGCTCGCGAAGGTGTAGGTCTCCCGAGTTCTCCGAAGGCTTCGAGCACGGCCGCGGAAGTGGTGAGATCCCGTAGCTCTCCGATGGTTCGCCCCGAGCCCCAAAGTGGCGATACCCCTTGGTTCTACGAGGGCTGTCGTCCGTCGACCGGGGTGTCTAGATCCCGCGGCTCCCCGACGGACCTCGTGACCCTGGCGGTAGCTTCGCTATCCCACGGACCGGACGTACACGCCGCCGGCGTCGAGTATCGGGATCGGGTTGATGGCACATGCGTCGTGCTCGCGACCTCTCGGCCGTCGCTGTGCTTCAACTCCCGGTGTGCGGATGGGAAGGACGGCCGGCACCGCGAACTCACCACCCCTATCTGCGCTGAGCCCCGACGTGGCCCGGGGTCGCGTCTCGCTTCTGGAGTAACGGGCACTGTGTGCGCGAATTGTGCTGCTCACAGCCGTCAAGGCTCGCGGTACTCGTCTCTGTCCTGAGGTCAGTTCTTCACGACGCCCTACAAGATTCTCTTGCCATGCCTCGATCTCTTTGCTAGAGATGGACGTGGGCGGCGACGCAAATCGGACTCGAAGGTCCAGACCCTCGAGATCCGCGACGGAGATGGGTTTAGTCGAGATCGGGGCAGTCGACATGGCCAAGGTACACAGCGGCGAAAATACTCGTAGCTTCAAGGAAGTGGTACGTCCGGATGCTGCAGCACCACGTGCACCAACGGTGGCGCACCGGGGAGCACCTTCCAAGCCCGAGGAAGTGGATCTTGGCCCCCTGACGAAACTGCTTGGTCGCTGGGAGGGAAAGGGAACCGGCTGGAACATGATCGCCCTTCCCTTCAAGGACTCGCCCGCACCACCGCCGCCTATGCCCGGCGGCTTCAACTTCCGCGTGCTGATGAACCAGTACGACGAGGAACTCGTCTTCGACTTCGTTGACGAGAACGTGCCAAACCGTGGACTTCTCCGGCCTCCGGAGACGGAGTTCGATCAGCTCGTCAGCACCCTTGACTACCAGCAGAAGATCGCGCAGGTTGCCGTTGAGGACAAGCCTCCGAGCAACGATGCCGGTGGGGTCAACGCCCCGATCCACCACGAGCCCGGACTCTGGCTGTATATGCGGAATCTGCGTTCGGGGGACATCCAGGGGGAGATCAATATCGCACGACTCGCGTCCATCCCGCATGGGAACTCCGTTCTGGCCCTCGGCTTCAGCGAGGAGCATGAGGGCATGCCAGAGATTCCGCCGGTCAGTGGGCTCCCGATCGGACGCTTTGAGGATCTGTCAAATGGTGGCCACGACGTCAACTCTCCAGACGCCACCGCATCGGGCACGACGGATCCAGCCCAGCCCGACCCTTACCTTGATCCGTTTCGTCACTACATCGACAACCCTTTCACTGGCAACGTCACGACCGCAGGGTTTCCGGGCTTCACCCCGGCTGACATGAACAACCTTCTCCGCGTGGCCAACCAAGGTGTCCAAATCGAACGAACAACGGTTCTGACCATCGATACCACGCGACACAACGGAGGAGTTTCAAACGCACCATTCGCCGCACGCGAAGCGGAACCCGTCAGCATGAAGTCGACGTTCTGGATCCAAGAGCTAAAGAAGCAGGGCCCGAAAGGGGAACCCCGAATGCGACTACAGTATTCACAAGTCGTGATGCTCGACTTCTTCAATCCTCGGGAAGATGAACTTCCGGGCCGTGCCCAGTGGCCACACATCAGCATCGCAACACTCGAGAAGACACCCGGCGGCTACGACATGAAGCCCGGCTGAGAGCGCCTAGAGTCCGCGCGCGGTCATCGCGGGGGCCGGTTGCCGGCGCTTCGCCCGGCCCAGGGCGCGATCCGTGCGAACCTTTGAGATCCCGCAGCTCCCGACGGCTTCCACGTTGGCGGCCGGAGTGTCGATATCCCGCTGCCCGGAACTGATCACGCCCGGCCGGGTCGAGCATGGGGATAGGGGCGGTCAGAGTGCGTGTTCTGCAGCGAAGGCTTGGAGTTCGCGGTCCGGGAATCCGTGTCGATCGCGCAGTGGACTGGTCGGGGTCTGGGCGAGTTCCAGTGACACGTCCAGCAGCTCCCGGGGGATCTGGGTGTCGCGCAGGTAGTGGCGGGCGAGGTAGGCGAACTCGTTCATCACCCCGAGCACGCTTCGGTTGGCTGTTGGTGCCAGGCGAAGCTCGTCGGCTGCGGCCAGCTCTCGGTCGATGAAGGCCCTGGGAAGGCGGTGGGCGGCCAGCAGCTCACCGAGTGCGGCGGGGAACCGGTCCAGCAGGCCGGCGGCCGGGGCCAGCGGTGTGAGCAGCGGCACCAGGGTCGTTTCGTTGACGAACAGGGCCAGTTGTGGGCGGACGAACAGCGCGTTGGCGTACCAGTTGCCGAGACGGCCCGTGGAGTCCTCGTCGGCGGTTGGCGGGTCGGCACGGACGCGGTCGCGCAGCTTCTTGGTTGCGTGGATGACGATCACAGCGGCGGCCTCGGTGGCGGCGGGGCTGGCATGATGGGTCGTGTTCCGATCGGGGAGCTGGCGGTGGTCGACGAGGCGAAGATCGACGAGATGGTGTTGGCGCTGCTGTATCTGACCACCCACCAGCAGCACGGGCAACTTCGAGCATGGAAGGGCCACGACTGGGCGGTGCTGGCCCGCCTCCACGCTCAGGGGATGATCCTCGACCCGAAGTCCAAGGCCAAGTCGGTCGCCCTGACCGACGAAGGTGCCCGACGCTCCCGAGAACTGTTCCGACGCCACTTCGACGACGACGAGCAGTAGATCCATCTTGCGCGCTGGGCGTTGTGGGACGGGCCGCCTCACGCTGCTGGCAGCGGCCAACCGCGCTGGACGACGCCTCTGGGGCGGGTGTAGGCCGATGGTGTACCCACCATCGGAGACACCATGACCGTCAACACCGATCCGATCCCACTCGACGACGACCCCGAGGCCGTGCGGGTCGCCGGCGCGTTCCTGGCCGGCTACGCCTCACCTGCGACCCGCCGCGCCTACCGGGTGGACCTGCGCTACTGGTTTGCATTCTGCCACTGCCACCGCCTCCACCCCTACCAGGGCATCCGCCGCACCCACCTCGAGCTGTACCTGCGCGAACTCGAACAACTCACCCCCAAGCCGGCCAACACCACCCGCTACCGCCGCGTCGCGACCCTGTCCGCCTGGTTCGGATGGCTGGAAGACGAAGACCTCAACGTCGGCAACGCCGCCGCTCGCATCCGACGGCCACTGCGGCACCGTCGTCCGATGCCGTGGCTGGACCGCAACCAGCTCACCGATCTGCTCGCCGCTGCCGAGGTCGAAGGTGGTGCCGTCTACGCCACGGTGTGTCTGCTCGGACTCAACGGACTACGGGTCGCCGAAGCCTGCGCCGCCGACATCGAAGATCTCACCGGAACGGCCTACCAGCCGATGCTGCACATCATCGGCAAGGGCGACCGGCCCGCCGACATCGTGGTCAACCCGCGCACCCACCAGGCCCTCGACGCCGCCGTCGCCGGGCGCACCACCGGGCCGATCCTGGTCAACGCCTGGGGCAACCGGATGCGCCGCCACAACGTGGCCGCGATGCTGGTCCGCCTCGCCAAGACCGCCGACATCGACGTGCACATCACCCCACACGCCCTACGACGGTCCTACATCACCATCGGCCTGCTCCAAGGCGTGTCCCTTCGGGACATGCAGCGTGCCGCACGGCACGCCAAGGCCGACACCACCGTCGGCTACGACCAGTCCGATCAGTCCTTCCACCGCGACCCCACCTTCGTGCTCATGTCCGCCACCTCGCGATGAGTAGCGATGGCGGCGGATCCCACAGGTCCACGGCGACGGGGTGGAGGGGGCAAGGGGGCCGGGATCGGCCTTCGATCAACCGCCGCTCGTCGGTGGTGCCGTAGCCGCAAAGCGGCTTGCATGGCATAAGGTTGTAGTCATGGGCCAGGAACGGAGGCTGTCATCAAGGACGAGCCTGATGGCCAGCGAGGTTCCGGGCTCGGACCCGCCGGGGCTTGGGGTCGAACCGCTCGAGAATTGAAGTCGGAGCTCGATGAGTCCTATCGGCGCTACCCCGATCAGGCATCCGTCCCTCGGGGAACTCGCGTCGTCGAGCTCGTGGCGGCGATCATGCTCGTGGCGGTCATCGTGACGGCTGCCTGGGTGGTCATCGCTGCCCTGTAGCCCGGCACCATGGCACCCACCACGCCCCGTTCAGCCATTGGAGATCGGTGGATACCAAACGGCGTGAAGGCCGCAGATCCGGTTGGCGCCGTTCGATTCGCGCCGGAGCAGAGCGGTAGGCGCGGCTCCCGATGCGGTTCGCCCGGGACGTGCCCTGATGCTGACCGGCGGACAAGAGCTCGAAGCCCAGGTAGCCGGTCGGGCACGTCGAGAGCTGCATCCGCTGCTGGAACGTGCGCCGACCGTCGCCCACCGGAGGACCGGCGACGGCAGCTCGAACGGGTTCCCGTCCACGAGGTCCCCGCCGGCGACGTGCTGGTCGTGCGACCGGGCGAGGTCGTGCCCGTCGACGGTGTGCTGGTGGACGACGTCGCAGGCCTCGACGAGTCCCAGCTCACCGGGGAGTCGCTGCCCGTCGACCCACGTCGCCGGCGACGACCTGTTGTCGGGCGCGATCAACGGCGCCGGTGCGCTCACGATGCGTGCGACTGCCTCGGCGCGTGACAGCCAGTACCAACGGATCCTGGAGCTGGTGCGCGAGGCGGCCGAGTCCAAGGCGCCGGTTGTCCGCCTGGCCGACCGGATCGCGGTCCCGTTCACCCTGTTCTCGGTGGCGCTGGCCGCGCGGCTGTTCGTGGTCATCACCAGGACGCCAGTTTCCACCTGGCCGAAGACCGACCGGAGCGCGGCCAAGGCCACCCCCGGAGAAGTCAGCTTCCCGCTGCCTGGGTGGGGAGACGTGCCAGGGCCTTTGGAGCCGACCGGGACTCGACTTGGCGTGCGTTGAACGGAGACGGCAGCCCGCAGGCACGGCCCGTTGTCCAGATGCTGTCACCTGTGGTCAGCGCCGCGGCCCCGGCCGAGAGGGCAGGTTGCCCGGGACGCCATGCGACGAGGCCGTCAGCATCGGGCGACGTCCCAGGCTCGGTCACTCCACGCTCAGGGCGCCTTCCATGCCCTGACCGAAGTGTCCCGAGATGGCGCAGATGACCTGGTAGGTTCCGGGCTCGTCGATCGTGAAGGTGGCGGTCTCCGACTCGCCCGCAGGCAAAGCTTCGACCTCGAAGAGCACCTTGTCCTCGGCGAAGTCGGCTTCGGACTCGATGTCCTCGCCCAGCCTCAGGACCGCCCACTCGTGCTCGACGGTGCCGTCGTTGGTCAACTCGATCGTGAACGACTCGCCGGTCGGAACGGTCCAGGCCTCAGGCGTGAACTCGTATTCCCGGGCCGTGGCGTCGATCGACGCCGCGGCGTCGCTGGTCGGCTCTGACGCATCGTCGCCACACCCGCCAAGCACGACGGCCGCGGCCAGGACCATGGTCAAGATCTTGGATGATCGCATGTCAGACCCCCCCTCGGATCAAGCCCCGGAGGCGGCCCCCGGCGCCTGCAACCGACCCTAGGTCCCCCCAGCATCGTTGCCAAGAGGAGTCGGGTGCGTTCATGCGGCGCGTGTCGCGACCTGCACGATGTCATCCGCGATGGCCTCGTGGCAGTCTTCCTGCAGGAAGTGCTTGCGCGAGATCGCTCCAGGTCGGCCCGACCCCCGCATTCCGGGCTGTCAGACCGAGCCCCGGCAGGTCGTGGGAGATGCCACGGAACTCCCGAGCGGCCAGGTTGGGGAGCACCTTGCGGTACAGGAAGCTGCTGAGGGGAGGCCTGGTTGGGCTGGGTCGCCCCGCGCTGGTGTCCTGTCGCTTCTTGGGAGGCGGGGCCCGTACAGGTAAGGGAAGCCTGACCGTCGTGGACTCGACGTGGGCAATGCCGTACACCACCAGCATGGACCGGTGGCGTTCGCTCGACCCCCTGCTGTTGGCCACGCTGGTCGTGGGCGGTTCGGCCCTGGCTGCCCAGCAGCTGGGCAGTCCTGACGTCGCAGCTGTCGTGCTGGTCGGCTTCACCGGGTTCATGGCAGCGCGCGAGGCTCGGGCGATGATGGCCAGCCTTCGGGCGGGCACGTGGGGCATCGACGTGCTGGCGGTGATGGCGATCGTGGCCACGCTCGCGGTGGGGGAGTACTGGGCGGCGTGGATCGTGGTCCTGATGCTGACTGGTGGACAGGAGCTCGAGGCGCAGGCAGCCGGCCGGGCACGTCGGGAGTTGCATGCGCTGCTGGAACGTGTGCCGACCGTCGCCCACCGGAGGACCGGCGACGGCCAGCTGGAGCAGGTTGCGGTCGACGAGGTCGCCGTCGGCGACGTGCTGGTGGTGCGACCGGGCGAGGTCGTGGCCGTCGACGGTGTGCTGGTGGACGACGTCGCCGTCCTGGACGAGTCCCAGCTCACCGGGGAGTCGCTGCCAGTCGACCACGTTGCGGGTGACCACCTGTTGTCAGGGGCGATCAACGGCGCCGGTGCGCTCACGATGCGTGCGACTGCCTCGGCGCGTGACAGCCAGTACCAACGGATCGTGGAGCTGGTGCGCGAGGCGGCCGAGTCCAAGGCGCCGGTTGTCCGCCTGGCCGACCGGATCGCGGTCCCGTTCACCCTGTTCTCGGTGGCGCTGGCCGGTGGCGCATGGGCCGTGTCGGGCGATCCCACCCGCGTCGCCGAGGTGCTGGTGGTGGCCACGCCGTGCCCGCTGCTGATCGCGGCGCCGGTGGCCTTCCTGGCCGGGATGAGCCGATCATCACGCAACGGCATCATCGTCAAGGACGGCGGGACCCTCGAGCGGCTGTCCCGGCTGGCCACGGTCGCGTTCGACAAGACCGGGACCCTCACCCACGGGAGCCCGAGGCTGGCCCGGATCGTGCCGGGCCACGACACCGCCGCAGGCGTCGCGGGGGGCGGCCCGGGCAGTGAGGAGGTGCTGCAGCTGGCCGCCAGCGTGGAGCACCTGTCGACCCACGCCGTCGCCACCGCGATCGTGGCCACGGCCGACCAACGGGGGGTGCCCCGTCGACCGGCCCACGATGCCCGCGAAGAGCTTGCGCACGGGATCTCGGCGACCGTCGATGGCCGCCGGGTCAGCGTCGGAAAGGCGTCCTGGATCGACCAGGTCTGCAGCGGGTTCCCGCACCCGGAGCTGGAGCCTGGCGAACTCGCGGTCCACGTCGCAGTCGACGACAGCTGGGCCGGTTCGCTGGTCCTGGCCGACGCCGTCCGCGCCGAGGCCGCTTCCGTGCTGTCCTGGCTGCGCGACACAGGTATCGCCCACCTGGTGGTGGTCACCGGAGACGGCGCCCGCACGGCCCACCACGTCGCCCGAGCCGTGGGAGTGGACGAGGTCCATGCCGACTGCCTACCCAGCGACAAGGTCGACCTGGTCTCCGGGATGGAACACCGCCCGGTGATGATGGTCGGGGACGGTGTCAACGACGCACCCGCCCTGGCGATGGCCGACGTCGGCGTCGCCATGGGCGCCCGCGGCTCCACGGCCTCCAGCGAGTCCGCCGACGTCGTGATCATGGTCGACGACCTGCGCCGGGTCGCCCTCGCCGTCTCGATCGGGCGGCACACCACCCGCGTGGCCCTGCAGGCCATCGGACTGGGCGTGGCCCTGTCCGTCGCGCTCATGATCACGGCGGCATTCGGTCACCTGCCCGCCGTCGTCGGAGCCGCCCTGCAGGAAGTCGTGGACCTCGCCTGCATCCTGTGGGCCCTGCGCGCCACGCGGCCGGGCCGGCACGAGCCGCCGGCACAGCCCCGACCCGCGGAATCCCCTGGTCCATCGCCGTCCAGGCCACGGCGACGGACCATCGGGGACCAGGACGTGCCAGCCGACGGACGACCCGTCACGGAGTGACTCGCGCGAACGCCACGGGCCGTCGCTGGATGGGCCGATCGGGTCGGGCTCCCCCCACTTCGACCCGTGGTCAACCGGGTCTGCTCGACCCGGGCTCCGGCGTGCCGGCATGCACCTGCCCGGGCGCTCGGGGCCCGTGCGGCGACCTGCCCGCCTAGTCGCAGGACCGCAGCGCTGCGGTCAAGGTGTCTCGGCGGTGGCGGTCGGACTCCTGGGCATGTCGGGAGAGCCAGTGCCGGAGCGCCGTCGCAGGGCTCTGCGAGGACGGTCGGACCGGGTGCGCCGCGTGCGGCGACGGGGCCGGAGGATTCGTACGAGCACGAGGGTGGCCACGGCCATGGTGATGGCCAGGACCGACCACGCCAGCCACGGGTTGCCAGTGTCGGTGCCTGCCGTGAGCAGGTGTGCGGTGGCCAAGGCCCACAGCAGGAGGCTGGCCGCATGGATGCGTCGCCACAAGGTGACCCCGATCCGACGGCGCGCAAGGGACGTTGCCTCCACGGCGACCAGCAACCAGAACGCGACCACGCCGGCCGCCACCGGCAGCGATCGCCACTCGCTCACCAGCGGCACGAGCACGTCGGCCAGGTCGAAGTGCACCCATGTGTCGGCAACGAGCGCCGCCAGGTGGACGGCGGTGAAGGTGATCGAGAGCCCGCCGGTGGCGCGGTGCAGGTCCTGCAGCCACGCCGGGGTCGGTCGCCGCCCCAGGGCCCGGGTCGACAGGGCCAGGCCCAGCACGACCGACAGGCTGAGGACGGCCCACGCAACGATCCCGGTCGAGCGGGCCGTGAGCCACCAGATCTGGGGATTCATCGTCGATACTCCTCGAGTCCGGGCTGGGAGACGATCTGGTCGTCGACGACGACGAACCCGGTGGCCCCCACCGACCGCAGGGGACGGTGGTCCCCCATGGCCAGTGACGTGGCCAACACCTCTGCCAGCCAGCCGGCACCGGCGACGACCGTGGCAGACCAGGGCGGGTCTTCAGCCGGTTGGCCCGTGACCGGGTCGAGCAGGTGGTGGACCAGGCGACCGTCGTGCTGCCAGCACCGGTACGCCGGGGTCGACGTGGCGATGCCGGCGTCCGCGACGACCAGCGTCACAGTGGTCGCGCTTGCAGGAACAGCGACCTCGATGCCCCAGCCACCCGGTGCAGGAGGCTGGCCCGCAGCCCGGAGGTCACCGCCCACGTTGACCATGGCCCCGCCGGCCCCGTGTTCGAGCAACCACTCCACCACCAGGTCGGCGGCCAGGCCCTTGCCGATCGCTCCCGGGTCGAGGGCCACGCCGGCCGGGAGCCGAGCCCGACGACGACGGGGATCCAACTCCAACCCGGCGAGTCCGGGGGCGGACGTCGCGACTGGACCGGCGCGCGCGGGAGTGCTCGTCGCGTCGGGCGCGGTGCCCTCCGCTGCCACCCGTGCCGCCACCGCGGTGAAGGTCTCGTCGTACCCGGCAGCAAGCAGCGCCGGCAGCACGGTCGGGTCGAAGCGACCCGCCGTGAGCTCCCAGCCGACCCGGCAGCGCTCCAGCAGCACGTGGGTGTCCGCATGGACCGACACCCAGGAACCCTCGGCGCGCGCCAGTCGTGACACGTCGCTGTCCGGTCGGAACCGACTCCAGTGCGCCTCCAGTCGCCCCACGAGATCGCGAGCCACCGCGAGTAGACCGGGAGGCGCATCGACCACGACGACATGGGCGTCGCTGCCCATGGCCGGGAACACCATCTCCGCCGCACCCCGCCCGGGCAGAAGACCCGTGTCGAGGGGTCGGCGGGTCGGGGCGGGCGCATCCGTCATGGCGAGCATCCGGTCAGCTGCCGTCTGAGCGAGTCACCGGTGCTGGCGTCGCACCACCGGGCGCGGCGCTCGGTCGGGGCAGTGGCACCGGCGTGCCCTGGGTGCGACGGATCACCACGACGACCGGGTCGGGCGTGACGCCCGACGCCCGTTCGGACGAAGTCGCCGCCGGCGAGGATGCCCCCACCGGGGCCAGGACGGCCTCGTCCCGGGGGGCCGGGCGCTCGACGGCCATGCCGGCGACCAGTGCGAACGCCGTTGCCGTCGACATCCCGGCGGCCACGACTCGGCTGGCGGCGGCCGGGTGGGAGGCACGACGGTCAGTCATCGTCGTCTCGTCCCTCGCGGTCTTCGTCGTCCCCGTCCTCGTCGTGCTCGTCGTCCTCGTGCTCGTCGTCCTCGTGCTCGCGGTCGTCGTCGTCCCCGGACTCCTCGTCCTCGCGCCCTTCGTCCTCCTCGGCCCCGTCGTCGCGTCCGTCGGCCGAGGCGCTGGCCGGACCTCGTTCCGCCCCGTTCGGTGGCGCGTGGTCGGGGCCAGCCAGCACGTTGCCGTCCTCGTCGACATAGATCGTGGGTGCGTTGGTCGGGACGACCGGCTCGCCGCCGACCGCGGGAACCGAGACCGGGGCGAGTTGACCGACCGGCGCCTCGTCGGTGAGCATGCCGAGGTTCGCGGCGACGGCGAGCGATGCCGTGACGATGGTCAGGACCACGCCCAGAGCCGTGGCGAGAGCGGTCTTGCGAGTCATGGCGTGTCTCCGGCTGGTGGGCTCCTGCGTGCATCCATCACGCTACGAGTCGGCCCGTGAGGATCCGTCGTGGGCAACGCGGGGATCGCGTTCGCGATGTGCAAAGATCGTGCAAGGAGCGTCGTGGCGGCCCGCTCCCGCGAGCGTGCGGCCATAGCCTTGCCACGTGCCGGTCCGAAGGCTCCACTGATGCAGGTCCTGGTCGTAGAGGACGATCCCGCCATCGCCGCTCCGCTGGTCGGCGTCCTCGAACGCGCCGGCTTCTCCACGACGCACGTCAGCACGGGGCGTGAGGCGCTCACGACCGACCCGGGCGACCTCGTCCTGCTCGATCTCGGCCTGCCGGACATGGACGGGCTCGACGTGTGTCGCCGGCTGCGAGAACGCTCCGACGTGCCGATCATCGTGGTGACCGCGCGCGGCGACGAGGTCGACCGCGTCGTCGGGCTGGAGGTCGGGGCGGACGACTACGTCGTCAAGCCGTTCGGCAAGCGCGAGCTGGTGGCCAGGATCCGGGCCGTCCTGCGTCGCAGCGGCTCGGCACCGAACACCGGCCACGGCGACCATGCAGACCGCAGCGTGCTCGGTGGGCTGGTCGTGGACCGGCGCAGCCACCGGGTGCTGCTGCACGGCGACGAAATCGCCCTCACACCCACGGAGTTCGACCTGCTGGAGTTGCTGGCACGTGATCCCGGCGCGGTGGTCCGGCGCAGCGAGATCCTCGACGAGGTGTGGGACCAGGAGTGGTACGGGCCCACGCGCACCATCGACGTACACGTGGCGGCACTGCGGCGGAAGTTGGGGGACTCGGGCTGGGTGGAGACGGTGCGCGGGGTCGGCTTCCGGCTGGCCGAACCCGTCGCCGCCCCGTGACGCGACGACTCGTCCTCAGCTACGTGGCCATCGTGGCCGTCGTCCTGGCGGTCCTCGAGATCCCGCTGGGCATCAACTACGCGCGCAGCGAGCGCGACGCCCTCGTGACCAACCTCGAGCGCGACGCGGTCGTGGTCGCCGGCCTGGTGGAGGACCAGCTGCAGGGCGGGACCCGCCCGGTCGAGGCCGACCTGGGCGCATACGTCGAACGCACCGGGATCCGCGTGGTCATCACCGATGCCGACGGAATCTCCGTGATCGACACCGACGGGGACTTCGCAGTCGGCCGCGACTACTCCACCCGGCCCGAGATCGCCGACGCGCTGGCCGGAGGTCGCGCATCCGGAAGTCGCTGGTCGGCGACCCTCGCCGGTGATCTCGTCTACGTCGCCGTCCCGGTGGCGTCCGGGGGGCAGATCCACGGCGCCGTGCGCATCACCTACCCCGGCGCCGAGGTCGACGCCCGGATCCGCCGCAACTGGCTGCTGCTGGCCGGCGTCGCCGTCGGGGTCCTGGCCACGACCGCCGCAGTCGGCGTGGTGCTGGCCAGGTGGATGACCGGGCCGACACGCGAGCTCGGGGACGTCGTCGCGGAGGTGGCCGGGGGCCGCCTCGACCGCCGCGCACGAGGGGACTCCGGACCTCCCGAGATCCGTGACCTGGCGCGACGGTTCAACCTCATGGCTGACCGACTCGAGGAACTCATCCAGTCCCAACGCGCCTTCGTGGCGGATGCGTCGCACCAACTGCGCAGCCCCCTCACCGCGCTGCGCCTCGAGCTGGAGAACCTCGCGGACACCCCGGCCGACGAGCTCGAGCCCACGAGCTTGGACCGCGCCGTCGACGAGACCCGGAGGCTGAGCAGGATCCTCGACGGACTGCTGCTGTTGACGCGCGCCGAGGGCGTGCGGCCGGAGCCAGCCGTCGTCGACGTCGCGGCGATAGTCGATGACCGCGTCCGAGCCTGGCGACCTGTCGCCGAGGAATACGGCGTCACCCTGTCCTCCCCCCCGTCCGACCCCACGGCTGCGCTGGCCGTTCCGGGTCACCTGGACCAGGTGCTCGACAACCTCGTGGACAACGCGATCGAGGCCACCCCGATCGGCGGACGTGTGCAACTCACGATTCATGCCCTCGGTCAACTGGTCGTGGTACGGGTCGAGGACGACGGACCGGGCATGACCGACGCTGATCGGGAGCACGCCTTCGATCGGTTCTGGCGTGCCAGCTCCGCCCGACCAGGCGAAGGATCCGGGCTTGGGCTGTCGATCGCCAGGCAACTCTCCCGAGCGAGCGGCGGAGACCTGGTGCTGGGGCCTTCCGAGATGGGCGGCCTGCTCGCCACGCTCACGCTTCCTGCCGCCCTGGTTTGACAAGGCGGGAGGCAAAGGACGAGCGACGGCGGTAAGACTGCGACCCGGCTCCTCCAACGCGATGTGAATGTCACAGCATCGCTGTCCAACAAGTGGCGGGTCCGAGGCTTCGTAGGTACCTCAGGAACGTGCTTGTCCAGTAGCTGTCCGAGGTACCCCGCCGGTCCTGGAAAGGGTGCAGATCCCGCGCTCTCCGAAGGCTCCGGGGTCCGTGGCGAAAGTGTGTAGATCCCGTAGCTCTCCGAGTCCTCGCGGTCCGTCGCGAGAGTGTGTAGATCCCCCAGCTCTCACAGGTTTCAGCAACGTCATCCAAGGTTGCGATATCCGCGTCCTCAGAAGCGACCTGGGCGGGCCGAGGTCACGCCAGCGAAGCCGACCTCAACGCCGGCGAGCAGCACGGACGGGTGGTCTGCTGGCTCGGAGTTGCCTGACGAGGCGGATCTGGCGGATCGTGTTGGTCGATTGGGCTGCTGCCTTGCGCCACTGGGTGTGTTCGCGGGCGGCATGTTCGAGGCAGGCGGCTGACCAGCCCAGCGACGACAGCTCTTTGGAACCGCAGCGGCCTCGACGCCACTGAGGCGTCGAAGATCGGTGGGCCGCTCCTGCTGAGTTCGGTGACTCGCCGTGGCGGACAAGGCACGCGGTGAAGGGCCCTGCGAGATCCGGGGGGATCTACACACTTCGGCGCGAAGGAGCCTCCCCTCACGTCAGACCTGATCCCTCGGCGTGGGACCGAGCGGCGTGGAGGATCCGCAGGACGTCAATCCAGTCCGGACGGTGCCGGTAGAACACGACGTGGGGGAACCCCCGGACAACGGCACGGCGGACGTCGGTGTAGCCGGCAACCAGCGGAGCGCTCCGAGGAAAGGCCTCCAGCCGGCTGAACACTTCGTCCAAGGCGTCGTCGAGGCGCCTGCCGAGTCCGTGCCTGGCCGAGTCGTGGTGGTCGCGAGCTGCGCGCAGGTCGGCCACCGCCCTGGGGCCGAGGGCAACCTCGGTCACTCCGGCCACAGATCGGTGCGAACCTCGTCCCACGACCGACTCGCGTCCGGCTCACGATCCACGTCCGCGAGCGCCTCGTCGAGGAGGCGACGTTCTTCCTCGCTGGGCTCGTAGACCGGTTCACCGAAGTAGCGCCGCAACGCTTCCTGGAAGACCTCTGATCGGGATCGATGCTCGATCTCCCGCAGCCGCTCGACCATGTCGAACAACTCCTCGGGCAGGGTGACGGCGACCTTCTTCACGGCCATCGGCTCACTCCGTCGGACGAGTATGACAAGATCATACCTGCAGGCTGAGCGCGATCGTGGACACCCGAGGAGGTGCACCCGGTCGGTCCCGTCGGACATGTCGGGCCAGCTGGCCGGCCAAGCACGTGCGTTTGGGGTGTCATTGATCGCGGCCCTTTCCAGCCGTCCGCTGCAACGGCCCCGGGTGTAGGGTTGCCACGCAACTGCCACGGGGTGCCCGCAGTCTGGCACTGGACCGCAACACGGGTGCAACCGGGGCAAGGGGCGGCAGGATGCTCGCGTACCGCGTACTGGGAGCACTGGAGGTCCTCGACGAGGGCGAGGGCCTGCATGTCGGTGGCGCACGGCAGCGCCGCCTGCTGGCGATGCTGCTGGTGCACCGCAACGAGACGGTCTCGACCGATCGGCTCGCGGAGGCCGTCTTCGCCGGCGATCCGACGCCGGCCGCGGACACGACCCTGCGCAGCTACGTCGCTCGCCTCCGTCGCGTGCTCCGTGACCACGTCGACCAGTCCGTGCTGGACACGCGGGCCCCCGGATACGTGCTCTGGGTGGGCGACGACTCGATCGATGCCGGCGTCTTCGAGCAACTCGTCACCGAGGGGCGCGCCCTGCGAGCGGCCGACGACCCGATCGGCGCGGCGGCTGCCCTGCGACAGGCCATGGGGGCCTGGGGCGGAGATCCCTACCCGGAGTTCGCCGACGAGGGCTGGGTGCGTCCCGAGGTCCAGCGACTCGACCGGCTTCGCCTCGCCGCCGAGGAGCACCTCCTGGACGCCGAGCTCGAATGTGGCCTGGACGCGGAGCTGGTCGCACGACTGGAGACGCTGGTCGCACGGGATCCACTGGCGGAGTCGTTCCGGTCCAAGCTGATGGTGGCGCTGTATCGCAGCGGACGACAGGTCGACGCCCTTGGCGTCATGCACGAGTATCGCGAGGTCCTGGCCGACGGTGTCGGGCTGGACCCGTCCCCGGAGCTGGTCGAGTTGGAGCACCAGATCCTGGTCCATGACCAGGACCTGCAGCGGCCAGCGCCGCCCGGACGGGTGCTGCGCGGCTACCACCTCGGCGAACGGCTCGGAACCGGCCGTGACGGCACGGTCCACGCGGCCCGACTCCCCGGTGTCGACCGAGACCTGGCCATCCGGATCGTGCCGTCCGAGCTCGCCGACCGGCCCGATGTCGTCCGCTCGTTCGACGCGACCATGCGGCGGGTGGCGGCACTCCACCACGAGGCGGTCGTGCCGATCCACGACCACTGGCGCGAGCCCGGTGCCGCCTACGTGGTGATGCGCCGCATGGAGGGAGGGTCGCTGCGCGATCGGCTCGAGCACGGTCCGTTGTCCGTTGCGGAGGCTGCGGCGCTCGCGAGGCGCGTGGGCCTGGCACTCATGGCGGCCCACGAGCGCGGCGTCGTCCACGGACGGCTGGTCCCGGAGAGTGTCCTGCTGGACGGCGCGGGGACGCCCTACCTGTCCGACTTCCCGCTGGGTGATGTCGACCACGCCAGCGATGACGACGCCCGAGCCCTCGTTGCACTGGTGCTCCGGGCGCTCACGGGGGAGCCTGGTGTTGGCGGGCCTCGAACCGGGACCGCGGCCCTGCTCGAGGAGCTCCGAGCGCTTGCCTCGGAGCCTTCGAGGCCGTCGCTCGACGTCGTGGTCCCGATGCTGGTCGACCGGCTCGACCGAGCGGCAGGTCGGGCGCCGGACGGCGAGGCGGCTCGACGAGTCAACCCCTACAAGGGCCTGCGCGCGTTCGACGAGTCCGACGCGGCGGACTTCTTCGGACGCGGCGACCTGGTCGAGGACCTCGTGCAGCGCCTGGCCGGCCACGGGCTCGCAGCTCGGCTCGCGCTGCTGGTGGGCGCGTCCGGCAGCGGCAAGTCCAGCGTCGTCCGCGCGGGGCTCCTGCCTCGCGTGCGTGCCGGTGCCGTCCCGCACTCCCAGGACTGGCTGGTCACCACGATCACGCCCGGCGCCCAGCCGTTCAAGGAGCTCGGACAAGGCCTGGCCCGGGTCGCCACCGCGTCCGCCAGCGGCCGGGACCGACGAACCACCGCCGACCTGGCGGATGAGCTCGCCCGTGACGGGCTCGGGATCGACACCACGCTGCGACGCATCCTCCCGGACGAGGGACAGCTGCTCCTGGTGGTCGACCAGTTCGAGGAACTGTTCACGCTGGCCGGCGAGGACGAGCAGCGGCAGTTCCTCGACGGCCTCGTGCACGCCCTGGAGACGCCGGACAGCCGGTTGCGCCTCGTCACCACCCTCCGGGCCGACTTCTACGATCGTCCCCTTCGCTTCCATCGCTTCGGAGCGATGGTTCGCGAGGCGACGGTCACGGTTCCCGCGATGCAGGCTGCGGACCTCGAGGCGACGATCGTCGGACCGGCCCGGCGGGCGGGGCTGGACGTCGAGGCGCCGCTCGTCGCCGAGTTGGTCGCGGCCGTGATCGACCAGCCCGCCGCGATGCCGGCCCTGCAGTTCACCCTGTACGAGTTGGCGCAACGGGCCGGCGGGGCCGGGCTGACCCTGGCCGGCTACCGAGAGATCGGCGGCGTCGGCGGCGCCATCGCGACCCGTGCGGAGGGCCTGTACCGCTCGCTCGACGACGACCGGGTGGAGGTCCGGCACCTGTTCGAGCACCTGGTGGTCATCGGCACCGAGGGCGAGCCGACACGTCGCCGCACCCCGCGCTCGGAGCTGGCGGCGCTCGTGCGTGGGAGGCCGGTCGACGAGGTGGTCGAACCGTGGGCACAGGCCCGGCTGCTCACCCATGACCGGCATCCGCAGACTCGCGAGCCGACCGTCGAGGTGGCCCACGAGGCACTGGTGCGGGAATGGCCCCGCCTGCGGGACTGGATCGAGGAGGGCCGGGGTGCCATCGTGGCGTCGGGCCAACTCCGCATGGCCGCCGCCGAGTGGGAGGCCCTGCAACGAGACCCCGGAGCCCTGTACCGGGGTTCACGGCTCGACGGGGCCCTGGCCCAGCTCACCGGGAGTGAGGACCGGCTGCCGGCCGAGGCGCGAGAGTTCCTGGCTGCCAGCCGAGCCGCCCGGCACGAGGAGCAGCACCGGGAGGCCGACCGAGTCGCCCGCCAGGCACGGACCAATCGGCGGCTGCGCCTCCAGCTCGGCGGCCTCGCCGTGGCCCTCGTGGTGGCGCTGGTCGGCGGATGGCTCGCCCTGGACCAGCGCCAGCGAGCACAGGGCGAGGAGCGCACGGCGGTGGCCCGGGAGCTGGCCGCGGCCTCCGTCGCCACCCTCGACGAGGACCCCGAGCTCAGCATCCTGCTGGCGCTGGCGGGCCTGGACCACACCCGGGCGGTCGACGGCACCGTGGTGCCCGAGGCGCATTCCGCGCTGCACGAGGCGGTCACCTCGTCACGCGCCGTGCTGTCGGTGCCCGACCTCGGTGGTCCCGTGGACTGGAGCGCGGACGGCAGCACGTTCGTCACCGAGGGCCCCGAGGAGACCGGACTGGTCGACATCCGCGACGCGGAGACCGGCGAGTCCGTCCTGGCGTTCACCGGTCACGACGTCGACATCAACGACGTGGTGTTCAGCGCGGACGGTGCGCTCGTGGCCACGGCGGGCGACGACGGCGCCGCCAAGGTCTGGGACGTCGACACCGGCCAGCAGGTGGCGTCGTTCTCCTACGACGGCGTCGTGCTGGGGCTGTCCTTCGACCCCGACGGCAGCCTGCTCGCGGCGTCCTGGCGGGACGAAGGACTGGTCCGGGTCCACGACCTCGAGCGGCAGGAGCTCGTGTCCGAGGTCGAGCTGGACGCCAGCGGCACGTCGTTCGGCCCCGAGGGTCGGCTGGTGATCGCGGCCGGCCGCCAGGCGGTGGTCGTCGACACGACCACCGGTCAACGGCTCCTGGAGGTCACCCACCCGCGCGACGTCCCGAACCCACTCGGCTTCACCCCCGTCACGGCCGTGGCGTGGAGCCCGGACGGTCGCTGGATCGCGACCGGTGGCACGGATCGCGTGGCACGCGTGTGGAACGCCGACACCGGCGAACTGCGCGCGGCCCTGTCGGGGCACGGCGGCGGGATCGTCGACCTCGACTGGGCACACGACTCCGTCCACTTGGCGAGCGGGAGCGAGGACGGCTCGGCTCGTGTCTGGGCAGTGGCCGACGGGGGTGGCACGGAGCTGGTCCGTGTCGCGGCGCGCGAGACGCAGGGCATCGTCACCGGGGTCGCCTTCTCCCCGAACGGCGATCGGCTCCTGACCGGGGACGGGGGGATCCGTGCGGCCAGGATCTGGGACGTGTCCACGTCGGGTGGCGCCGAGCACCGCAACCTGCCCGGCTCGCCGAACATCCCCGGGGCCGTTGACGTGGGCCCCGACGGCCGCACCCTCGTCGCGACCGGTGAGGGCGTGGCCGGGATCGTGTGGGACCTCGCCACCGGCGAGCAGCGCGCCACCCTCGGCCCGCAGGACCCGGACGCCACCGACCGGGAATCCTGGGAGATCGACCTGAGTCCCGACGGGGAACTCGTCGCCACCGCACCCTTCGCGGGCCCGGTCCGGGTCTGGGACGTCCTGTCCGGCGACGAGGTGTTCACCGGCGACGAGTCCGTGTACATGGCCGACGCCGCGTGGACTGCCGACGGACGGCTGCTGGCGGCCACGGGCAGCACCCGCGACGCCGGCTGGACGACGATCTTCGACCGCTCCGGGGCCGTCGTCGCCCGGATCGACGAGGAGCCCGGCTTCACGCCGATCGGCGTCGACTTCGACCCCGAGGGCGACCGGCTGGTGACGACCCGCAGGCCGATCGGCCGGCTGCTCACGACGGTCGACGGGCTGGTCGTGCGGGACGTGGCCACCGGTGCGATCGTCCAACGCATGGCCGTGCCGTCCGGAGGCGCGATGTTCGATCCGACGGGTGACCGACTCGTGGCCGACGAGTTGGGCGCCGCGGCCGTCTGGGACCCGGAGACCGGGGAGGTCCTGGCGCGCCTCGAAGGCCACACCGGCCAGGTCACGGACGCCGTGTTCCACCCCCGGGGACACACCGTGGCAACGGCCAGCCTCGACGGGACCATCCGGCTGTGGTCGAGCGAGACCGGTGCGCCCACGCTCGCGCTCCGTGGGCACGGCGGCCCCGCCGGGGGAGTGGCCTTCGGGCCCGACGGTGACCTCCTGGCGTCGAGCGGCGAGGGCGAGATCCGCGTCTGGACGCTCGACCTCGACGAACTGGTCGCGATCGCGACCAGTCGACTCACCCGTGGCTTCACCGACGTCGAGTGCCGCCAGTTCCTCCATGTCGAGCAGTGCCCGGACGAGGCGACGGATCCACGTCCATCCCCCGCGGCCTCGACTGCCACGTGATTGCCACACCACGATCGCATACTCGCGCCCTGGGTCGTCGTGGTGGCGGGACGCCGGCACGGTCCTCGAGGTCGACCACACACGGTGCCCGTTCGCGACGTGAGGAAGCGCACATGCGATCATCGACGGTTCAGCTCATCACCCTTGCCACGGTCGTCGCGTTGGTGGCCTGCGGGGACGCCAGCCCGGGAGCCGCGTCGACGCCTGACGCCACGTCGGCAACGCCCGTGGCCACGGCGGACTCACCGACCAGCGAGGCCGCGGCCGTCGCGATCGAGGCGAAGGCCCTCGAGTGGCACTACACGCCCGATGCATGGACGGTTGCTGCCGGAGAAGCATTCACCCTCGAGTTCAACAACGCCGGGGGCGTCGAACACGACTGGACGGCCCTGAAGTTGGAGGAGGACATCGAGAAGTTGGCCGAATTCGAGGAGAGCAAGGTGTTGTTGGAGGTTGCGGAGGTGCCGAGCCACGAATCGCGGACCGAGACCTTCACGATCGAAGAGCCAGGCACCTATCAGGTGATCTGCACGGTCTCGGGCCATTTCAACACGGGCATGGCAGGAACCCTGACGGTCGAGTAGTCCGAGGTGGAGGAGGCATCCCGCACGTGGCGCCACCTTTCAGGAACCATGGTGGTTGCGGACGCAATTACCATGGTCCGTCGATCCGTCAGAGGAACTTGCTGCATGGAGTACGCGGCAGCGACAGGAATCGGTGAGATGAAAACGTCAATGGATCCGATGGATTCTGACCCAAGTCTCTGCATCAATGGGACGTGGATCCCTTGACAGTCGCCCAGGAATCCCTAGAGTGATGCGTGACCGAACCCACGTGGGGCACTGCAGTGGGGCGGTTTCTGGGGCGGCGGGATCTGCGCGGCTGCGCCTGCAGTGGGACGGTGACGAAACCGGACCATTGGAGCAGTCGTGACCAAGGCAATCCCACGCCGAACAGCCTTCTCGCTGGTATTCGGCCTCATCCTCGTGGCATCGATGCTGGTGGCTCCGCCCCCTGCCGACGCCGCCCAATTCATCTCGCACAGTTCACACGCCTGGGGCAGTCATGCTCGGGTGCTCGGGGGCACCGTCCTCAGCGGAACGACCGCGCGTGTCGGTCTCACTGGATGCGCGGAGACCGGCGCATCGCAGGACAATGCCGTTGCGTCCGCGGACCTGGGTGTCGGTTCCGTCGACGCCGTCTCATCCGAGACCTACTCCTACGCCGAGGACGGCGTCGAGGGGGTGTACAGCCACAACGAGATCGCCGGCGTGAGCCTGTTGGGCGGTGAGATCGAGATCGGCGCGATCGAGTCCACCGTCGAGGTCAGGCAACTCAGTGACGGGACGTTCGAGACCGAGGCCGACACGTCGGTCGCGAGCCTGACCATCGGCGACGACGAGATCGAGATTCTCGGTGGCCCACAGGTCCTGCGCATCGCCGGCCTCGCCACGATCTCGCTCAACCGCACCGTCGAGACGACGGAGGACGACTTCGGTCGGGCGGCCGCGACCGCCGTGACCATCCGCCTGGCCGACGGCACCGACACCGTGGTGCGCCTCGGACGGTCCTACGCCCGTACCGATTCCGTGGAGGTCGACCGCCTGCTGGGTGGCTGGGCCAACGGCAGCGTGGTCCGCGCCTTCGACGGCACGATCGACTCGGGCCCGACCGCCAACAGCGGCGTGCCGTGCATCGGCAGCGAGGGCAACCCGCTCACGACCTCGATCGCAAGCGTCGACGTGGGCGTGGCGGAGCTGGACACCGTCGTCTCGACGACCACCAGCGACGTCAGCCCGTCCTACGTCACGGCCACCAACACCATCGAGTCGGTCTCGCTGCTCAACGACCTGGTGACGCTCGAGGCCATCTCGGTCGAGGTCCACGCCGAGGTCAACGAGTCCGGTGAGCTGGAGAAGACGTCGACGGCGAGCCTCGGCAGCATCACGCTCAACGCCGGGCCGATCCCGGTGGACATCCCGGTCCCCGAGCTGGGTGGCTCCGTCGACATCCCCGGTGTCGGCACGCTGACACTCCACGAGGAGATCAACAACCCGAACGGCATCCGGATCGAGGCCTACGCGGTGTCGATCGACCTGCTCGAGGCGGTCGGTGGGGGGGTGACCATCGAGCTCGCTCGCGCCCGCGCAGTCCTGCGGGACCCGCCCGCCTGATCCTCGCGACCCCCGGACGGGGCCAGTTCCTCGTCCATCGCCGGGTCGTCCGACGCCACCCCGTCGCCATCCCCGGCCCCCGGCAGCCCGGCGCCACGCCGGATCTCCGGTGACTCGGACTGGTCGTCGGCGTTCCGGCGCGATCGACGTGACCGGCGCGAGCGTCGGCCACCCTCGTCCTGCGGCTGGGCCCGGTACTCGTAGGCCCGCTGGTAGTAGTGGTAGGCGTTGGACGTCTGGTCCAGGTCGTTGACCACCAGGCCGGACACCACGGCGCGGACCGAGTCGAGCCGCTCGAGGGCGTCGTGCAGGGCCCGGCGACGGGACGTGCCGGCCCGGACCACCATCAGCACCGCGCTGACCTTCGGCGCCATCTCGAGGGCGTCCGAGACGGCCAGGACGGGTGGTCCGTCCAGGACGACCAGGTCGGTGCGCTCGCACAGGAACCGGACCAGCGAACGCATCCGGCCCGAGGCCAGCAGGTCGGACGGGTTCGGCGGGAGGGTCCCTGCCGGGAGCACCCGCAGGTTGTCCACCCCGATGTCGACCAGGACGTCGTCCACCTCGACGTCGCCCGCGATGACGTCGGACAGCCCCATGCCCGCCGGGATGCCGAAGCGGTCGTGGATCGTCGGACGACGCATCTCGGCGTCGACCATGACGACCCGCATGCCCGCCCGGGCCGCCGACACGGCGAGGTTGCCCGCGGTCGTGCTCTTGCCGTCGCCGGGGTCGGGCGACGTCAGCAGGACGGCCCGACCGATGCCGTCGGTGTCGTGCTCGGACCAGGGGTCGTCGGGTTCGTCGCCGTCGTCGCGCCCGTGGGCGGCGAGCAGGAAACGGACCCCGGCCGAGAGCGCGCGGTAGGCCTCGGCGGGCGGACCCTGGGGGTCGACGATGGTCGCCAGGCGACGGCCCTCGTCGCTGTGGGGGATGCGGCCGAGCACCGGGAGCTGGCGGCCGGCGCGGCGCGCGTCGTCCTCGTCACGGATGACGTCGTCGAGGTGGTCGCGCAGGAAGGCCAGCCCGATCCCGAGCATCAGGCCGAGCAGGAGGGCGAGGATCGCGTTGCGCACGGGCCGCGGTGAGGCGGGTGTGTCGGGCACCTGCGCGGCATTGAGGACCTGCCCACCACCCTTGAGGAGTCGGGCGCCGACCTCGGCCTGGGCGGACTGGTTCGCCACGTCGCTCATCTGGGCGAGGAGGGAGGCTCGTTCGGCCGCCAGCGCTGCCACGGCGGGGTCCGCGCTGGGCGCCGGCTCGATCCCGACGTCCTCCAGCGGGTTGGACTCCGACACCAGCTCGGCCAGCTCCTCCTCGATCTCGGTGAGCCGCTCGGCCATCGCCTCGCGCCGGTCGCCCAGCGTGCGCTGGGCCGCCAGCAAGGAGGCGACCGCCTCGTCCCGGCGGTGGGCGAGGTAGTTGGCGGCGAAGGCGTCGGCGAGCTCGGCTGCCATCTCGGGATCGGGATCGCTGACCCGCACCTGCAGGACGCGGGTGTCGGGGACGACGGTCACCCGCACCTGGTCGAGCAGGTCGTCGGCGGACCGATCGAGCTCCAGCTCGTCGACGACCCGGTCGCTGACGGTGCGGGACGCGAGCACCCGTCGTTCGGTGTTGACGGTGGTGTCGCCCAGGACGATCTCCTCCAGGGACGCGTCGGAGGCCTGCTGGAACGGCTCGACCACCACCTCGGTCGTCGCCTCGTACACCGGCACGGTGTATCGGGTCGCGGCCAGGCCCAGCACGAACACCAGCGCAGTGACGGCCAGGACCGTCCACGTGCGGCGCCGGAGGACCTGCAGGACGTGTCCCAGCTCGAGCAGGGGTTCGTCGGGGGGCGCGGACGTCGTCATCAGGGCCTCCGGGGGGTGGACGAGGCTGGTCGGTCGGTCGTTTCGGCTGTCGGCACGTCCGTCCGATCCGCTCGGACGAGCAGCAGGAGGACCACGACGAGCACCCCCTCCTGGAGCACGGAGGCGACCGCGTCGGTGACCTCCGAGAACGGCAGGCGGACGACGACGGCGGTCGTCCCGATCGCGTAGCACAGTGCCGCGATGCCGGCGGCGCGGCCCCGCTCGGTCCGCCAGTCGTCGATCGTGCGGATGGCCAGCCCCCACACGAGCGCGCCGACGCCGACGCCCAGGACGCCGAAGTTGATCCACAGCTCACCGAGGATCCCGGGTGGCACGCCCGTCCGGCGCTCCTCGCTCTGCCCGAAGACCGGTGCCCCGAGCTGCGGGCCGAGGCGCACCGGCGGCTTGTCCTCCCACAGTGTCCGTGGCACGGCGGCGTAGGTCCACGACACCATCGAGCGCCCGTACTGGTACGGGAACTGCTCGGGGACACGTTGCACGACCATGCCCGTGACCCCCACCGACAGGGACTTGCCGGACGCGACGGCGGTGCTGATCGACCGCCCGAGGCCCAGTGGATCGGCCGCCAGGTCGACCCCGCGCTGGTTGGCCGCGCGCACACCCTGGAGCGCAACGGCGGCCACGAAGCCCAGGACGAAGACCGTCACCAGCGTCTTGACCGAGGGCTCGCGCCGGCGCAGCGCGACCCACACCAGCAGGGCCCAGACGACCGGGACCATGATGGTGGTGCGCGAACTGAGGAAGTAGCCCTGGTAGGCCACGAGGAGGAACGACAGCAGGGTCACGGCGGCCAGTGGCGAGCGCCACGACAGGTGCCAGCGCTGGAGCGTGAACCACCCCAGGAGGAAGGCAGCCGACGACACCGACATCCCCAGCCGGTGGACGCCCAGGACGGTGAACTCGCTCGCACCCAGGTCGACCACCCGCTTGCGGGACGCCAGCAGGTCGGCCACCGACAGCGAGTTCGTGCGCTCGGCCAGCAGCAGCGTGAACAGCAGGCTGAGCAGGCACGCGACCAGGACCACGACGACGACCCGCCGTGGGGCCGGATCCCCGAGCCCGGTGCGTGCAACCCGCCTGATCACCCGCGTGCCGAACCGCTGGGCCGGGTCCCGCCGCGGCCACAGCCATCCCACCAGCAGGAGCAGCACGGCACCGGCGACCACGACCAGGCCGAGCGTGATCATGCCCACGGTGAGGTCGGGGAGGAAGTCCGAGCTCCCGGCGAGGTCGGGTGCGTACTGGGCCCACACGGTCTGGCCGAGCACGCCCATGACCATCAGCACGGTCAGCACGAACAGCGGGTGGGACAGGCGTCGGGACCCCTGCACCACCATGACCGAGACCGGCATCGCGGTGGTCGCGGCGGCCACGGCGAGGTTGAGCTCGGTGATGGACCGGGTTACGAGGAAGGCCGCGACGGCCGCGACGGCCACCATGCCCAGGACGGCCGCGACGCCCGCGACCAGCAACCCGGCGCCGTCGTGGCGACCGCCTCGGAGGCCGGGTGCGTCACCGAGGCGTGGCGTGGTGGCCAGGACACCGCCACTCATGTCGGCGTGCCCGCGGCCGGGGGCTGGACGCGTCGCGATCCCACACGATCCTCCGCAGGGTCGTCGGCATCGACGCCGTGCCCGCCCGCGGGTCGTCGACGACTGGTGCGCCAGTCATCCTAGGCACCATCGGGGGCGGCGTCGCGGCTACGGTCGTGACGAGGCGGTCCTGCGCCCGGGACGGGGGTGACCACACACCGCCCCTGCCGTCGTGGGAACGGAAGGGGTTCGCATGGCGAATCCGGCGCTGGCCAAGTTCGTGCTCGACACGTTGCTGGCCCGAGGGCACCTCCAACGCGACCACCGGGTCCTGGCCGTGTGTGCCGGCCAGTTCGACCGTCGCCTGTTCGAGGTCGTCGGGATGCCGGCCGTGACCCTGACCAACCTCGACGTCGAGGTCGGGTCCCGCCGCGAGGGCGAGCAGGCCGGTGGCGACGCCCCCTGGCTCCAGGCAGACGCCCACGACCTGCCCTTCGCCGACGGCGAGTTCGACGTCGCGTGGGTCAGCGACGGCCTGCACCACTGCCACTCGCCCCACCGGGCCCTGGCCGAGATGCATCGGGTGAGCCGTCGGTGCGTCATCGCGCTGGAGAGTCGGGACTCGGTGGCCATGCGGGTCGCGACCCGGCTCGGGGTCGTGCACGACTACGAGGCGAACCAGCGCCTGCTCGCCACGCGCGAGCACGGCGGCAAGGACTTCGGCCCGGTGCCGAACTTCGTGTACCGCTGGACCGAGCGGGAGTTCACCAAGACGATGCTGGCGCTCGCTCCCGAACGGCGCATGGCCTTCGACTACTTCCACGCCCTGCGGCTGCCGGCCCGGTCCGGCCGGGTCGTGCGGACGGTCGGGGAGGCGGTGTTCCGCATGGCCCCGGGCCAGGGCAACAGCCTGGGGATGGTCGCGCGGCGGGGCGACCACCAGCCTTGGCTGGCCACCGGCGACGGCGGCCTGCGCCTGGCCGACGACGTCACGACCCGGGCTGACGTGGTCGGCCCGCGGCCCCGGGTGCACCACCACGTGCTGCGCGGGACGGACCGCTGGCACGGGTGGCCGCCGGGGCAGCGGGTCGACGTGGACGACCACTGAATGGGGAGCACCCGGTCGAGCTGGCGTGACCGCCTGCGGCAGGCACGGACCCGGCGGGTCGCGTGGGGCATCGCGGACCAGGGCCTCTTCACGCTCACCAACTTCGTGATGACCGTGGTGGTCGCGCGCCTCGTGTCGTCGCGCGCCTTCGGTGCCTATGCCCTGGTGATCTCGATCTCGGTGATGCTCCAGGGCGGGACCCAGAGCCTGGTGGCCGAGCCACTGGCCGTGCGATTCAGCCGACCGGACGGGCGCGAGGTGCGCGCCGCCGTCCGGGGTGCGACCGGCCTGGCCCTGGCGATCGGCGTGGTGGGGTCGGTCGGGATGACCGCGTGGGGGTTGGGATTCCCCTCGACGGCGACCGGTGCCCTGCTGGGCATGAGCCTGGTCCTGCCCGCGGTCCTGGTCCAGAACGTGTTCCGGTACTCGCTCGTCGCCCAGGGGCGGGCCCGCGAGGCCTTCCTCAACGACGTCGCCTGGGCGGTCACCCAGGCGATCGCCACGGTCGTGGTCCTGCTGGTCGTCGGACCGCGGGTGGGCCCGCTGGTCGTGGCGTGGGGGATCGGTGGGCTGGTCGGCGCGATCGTCGGGGCGTGGCAGGTCCGGGTCGTTCCGGCCCCGACCGCGGGCCTGGCGTGGTTCCGCTCCCATCGCGACCTCGGGCTGCCCTACCTCGGGGAGTACCTGGCGACCAACGGGTCGGGACAGGCCACCATGTGGATCGTCGGGCTGGCCGCCGGACTGTCCGAGCTGGCCTGGTTCCGGGGCGGCTGGACACTGCTCGGCCCCGTGATGGTGCTCACGGCAGGCCTGCGCATGGTGCTCGTCCCCGAGGCGGCGAGGGTGGCCGGGCGGCGTCCCGCCGGGCTCGAGCGCCTGGCCCGGATGGCGTCGGCGGGTGCGGGACTCGCGACGCTGGCATGGGGGGCGATCTTCCTGGTCGTCCCGGACGCGGTCGGCGTGCAGCTGCTGGGGGCCACGTGGGCCGGCGCGAGCCTGGTGGTGGCCCCCCTGCTCGTCCAGCGGCTCGGACTGTCGCTGGCGCTCGGTCCGTTCGTGGGCCTGCGGGGCCTGGCCGATGCACGACGCACGATGGTGACCCGGACCGGGGTCGGGGTGCTGTCCCTGGCACTCGGCGCGATCGGGGCCGTGGTGGGCGGGGCCGTCGGTGCCGCGACCGGTCTGGCCGTCGCGCAGGTGCTCGCGCTGCCCGCGTGGTGGCACCTGTTCCGGGTGAGCCGTCGCGAGGCGGCAGTGGCGGTCGGCTGACCACGTCGGTCGTGGTCACGCTGGCGCCGGTTGCGGGCAGAGCCGTCAGGCGGACTCCCCGACCCACCGGTGGAGTCGGTCCGCCCCGAACACCTCGGCCAGGTGGCGTGCGAGGTCGTCGTCGACCTCGGCCCGCCACCCCACGGCACTGCCGCGCCGCATGGTCGGGGATCCCGTCCAGCCGATCCAGGTCCCTGCCTCGGCCACGAAGACCTCGTCGTCGGGCGGGGTGAGCCCGAGCAGGGTCGCGACCCGGGCCAGGGCCTCGTCCGCACGCTCGGCCGACGCGACCAGGTCCTCGAACCGCAGGGTCAGGTCGGCCCCGGAGAGCCAGCCCTCGTGGTGGTCGTAGCGATCGGCCAACGGCTCGAGCCCCCTGTCCCCGTCACGTGCGGCGACCCCGGTCATCGAGGCAAGGATCGCGTCGGGCAGCGACATCGCCTGCCAGCGTCGGTGCAGCCGATGGCGGGGCAGCCGACGGACGTAGTGCGCATGGCTGACCGCGACGGCCCGGGGGTCCCGGTGGATGAACAGGGTGTGCACGTCGTGCGTCGCGAACGTGTCCCGCAGTCGGGGCGACCAGGGGTGGTGCAGGGTCATGAACTGCCCGGGGCGCAGCGTCGCGAGCGCCCGGTCCAGAGCGGACAGGTCCGGACCACTGCGGTCGTCCGCGAGGTCGCCGGGGACCAGGTGGACGTGGGCGTCCGCCACCTGGCCGGTCCCGGCGAGCACGCTGGTCAGCAGGTGGGTCCCTGCCTTCGGGATGCTGATGATGGCGACCCGGCAGTCGGCTCGGCCGGTCCGCCAGCGGCTGGCCAGCGCGAGCAGGCGGCGGCCGAGCCGGTGCAGGGTCGGGGACCGGGCGACGAGCCGGTAGGAGAGCCGGGCCACCTCAGCGACCCTCCGCGCCCAGGTCGTAGCCGACGCGCGCGGCCACCCGGCCGAACGTGTCGGCCATGGCCTCGGACTGCGCGGTCGTGGCGAGGTCGGGCCAGCGGTCGTCGTCGCGTCCCCGGACGAACGAGCCGGGACCGTCGCCTCCGGTCACGATGGTGTGCTCCTTCGCCCGCATCCGCCGCCGGGAGCTGGCCTCGACGGCCGGGGCCAGCTGCTCGTGGTCCGACGGCAGCCCGAGCCAGGCGGCGACGCGCGCCAGGGTCGTCCGGGTGTCGGCCAGCAGGTCCTCGTAGCGCAGCACGACGAGGTCCCGGTCGTCGCCCAGGGCGAGCCCGGACCGGGCGTGTGCCGCCCACGACCCCCAGTTGCCGACCTCGCCAGCGAGGAACAGCCGGAGGAACCGGTCGAAGCCGCCGGACCAGCCGTCACGACGTGCATGGAAGAAGTACGACACGCAGACGTCCCGGGGGTCCCGGACGAGGTACAGCACGCGCCGCGTCCGAACGATCCGCGGTCCGGGCAGTTCGTGACTGTGCACGAACCGACCGCCGTCCGGCAGGACCAGGCCGCGCCCCGGGTTGGTGACCGGGGGCAGGAGGTCACGGACGACGGCGAAGTCCGGCTGGGCGTCGGGTCGGGCCAGGGTCACCAGGAGGAACCGCAGCCAGGTGGACCCGGACTTCGGGTAGTGGGCCAGGTAGACGTCGTCGCGTTCGACGTGTCGATGTCGCCACCACACGACCGGCAGCCGCAGCGAGCGCCGGACGTCGCTCGGCAGCCGTCCGAGCCCGGGCGTCGAGACCAGGGGACTGGCGGTCACGGCAGGCTCCTCGTGCACGATCCGGCTCCGGCCGCCTGCTCGAGGATCGCCCGGAACCGCGTGGCCCAGGGCTGCCGGGCCCGCGTCGCCCGGGCGATCGCGGCACGGCGTGGTGCCAGGCGCGAGGGTTGTCGGAGGATCTCGGCCAGCACCCGTGCCAGGTCGGCCCCGTCCGACACGATCCAGCCCCGGTCCCCGACCTGGCCCGGGATGCAGCCGCGGTCGGTCGCCACGACCGGGACGCCGGCGTGGAGCGCCTCGTGGATGACCAGCGGCTCGGCCTCGTTGTCGTAGCGCGTGGGCAGCACGAACACGTCCAGCGCCGCGAAGAACCTCCGCTTGGCCACGCCGTGCACCGGCCCGAGGTGGTCCACGGCGTCCGGGTGGCGCTGGCGCAGCGTCGCGACCGCCTCGGTCGATGCGCGGTCGGCGGTCGGCCCGGCGATGACGGCGCGGAGCCGGTGGCCCTCGGTCAGCAGGTCGTCCATGACGGCACAGAAGGTGTCGGTGCCCTTGTCGGCGGTGAGGTTGCCCAGCATGCCGAGCGTCAGGACGTCGTCGTCCGTCTCGTGGTGGCGCCGTCTCGTGGGTGCTTCCTCGTCCTCGCCGACCCAGTCGTTGTGCAGGACGACCGTCCGTGGGGCCGGGTAGCGGGCCGCGAACCCGGCGCGCAGCCGCTCGCACAGCAGGACGTGGGTGACCGTGTCGCCACCGACCCGGGTGATCGCGGCCATCAGCCTCGACGGGGCGTTGACGTAGCGGGCGACGTGGTGGTGCAGCACCACCGGCACGCCCAGCGACCGGCACATCGCGACCTGGGCCAGCACGCGTGGCAGGCCGAAGCGCGAGTCCGACACCAGGTAGACCACGTCGAGGCCGCGCAGCCGCGCCCGGGTCAGGCCCAGTCCGTGGACCAGGAACCGCGCCTGTCGCTCGAGCCGCCACGACCACGCGGACTGGCCGTCGCGTGCACCGATCGTGGCGACGTGCACGCCGGCGAACTCGGCATGGAGCACGTCGACCGCCCGGGCGGTCACCAGGGTCATCCCGTCGATCGGGGGTGGCACCGCCACGACGGCGGCGACACGCGTGCGCGACCTGCCCGGCACGTCGTTGCTCCCGTCGTCGTCGACCCGCGTCGCGAGCCTACGCGTGCGTGTCGTGGTGGCGGCCGTGCACGGCCGGGAACGAAACCCCCCGGCGCTAGGATCACGGGCCGCGCCCACCCCTCGTCGTCGGAGTCGACCATCGCGCCGTCGCCCGTCCCGCGGCTGGACTTCGCGATCGTCGGTGCCCCGAAGTCGGCGACCACCGCGCTGGCGAGCTACCTGGGCCACCATCCGCGGATCGCGATGTCCCGCCCCAAGGAGCCCTACACCTACGGCGCGGACCTCGCGCCACTGCGCGCCCTGGTCGGCACCCGTCGGCCGAGCGGCGCCGACGGGGGCCGGGTCGCAGCGACCGTGGACGCCGGCCGACTGGTCGGCGAGGCGTCGACCCTCTACGCCAGTTCGCCCACCGCCGTCTCCGAGCTGCTCGCCGACCATCCGCACGCCCGGCTGGTCCTGATGGTCCGGGACCCGGTGCGGCTGGCCCGGTCGTTCCACGGCGAGATGCGCTTCCGCGGCTACGAGGACGAGCCGTCGTTCACCCGTGCCTGGGCGCTCCAGGAGGCCCGTCGCGAGGACCCCGGTCTCGTGCCCCGGCGCTGCCCGCTCCCGCGGCTCCTGCAGTACGGCGACGTGGCCGCGCTGGGCACCCAGCTGCAGCGCCTGCACGACCAGGCCGGCCCCGACCGCGTGCTCGTGCTGTTCCAGGAGGACCTGGCCGCGGACCCCCGGGGGACCTACCGGGCGGCGCTGGACTTCCTGGGAGTCGCCGACGACGGCCGCGAGACCTTCCCGGCGGTCAACGTGGCCAAGCGTCCGCGCTGGCCATGGCTGAACCGCGTCCTGCTGTCGGCCCCGGTCGTGCGATCGGGCCGGTGGGCGCGGTCGATGTTGCCCGACGCGCTCCACGGTCCGGTCGGTCGTGCGTTCCGGTCCGTGACCAGGCGACCCGCCGACACCGCCACGACCGACGCGGTCGTCGACCTGCAGCGGATCGCCGCCGAGCTCGCCGTCGAGGTGGACCTGCTCGGCGCCTTGACCGGTCGTGACCTCGGCCACTGGGGCCGGGTCGAGCCGCCGCCGCGTTCCTCCTGAGTCGGGTTATCGTTGCGCACGCCACCACGACGGCGTCGCAGGGGGATCGGCCATGGACTCGCCACCCGACGACGCTCGGGACCCGCTCGGTGCCATCGCCCCGGAGCTGGGCGCCGGAGGCTTCACACGCCACGACGGGACCATCGAGTTCTACACCCGGGTGCGGGCCCTGCTCGACGCGGACAGCCGGGTCCTGGACTACGGGGCTGGCCGTGGCAGCTGGGTGGCCGAGGATCACGCGCCGGCGCGCCGCGACCTCCAACTCCTGCGGGGCGACGTCGCCCGGGTGGTCGGCGCCGACGTCGACCCGGTCGTGCAGGACAACCCCGCGCTCGACGAGGCCGTGGTCATCACCCCCGGCGCGCCCCTGCCCTTCGACGACGCCTCGTTCGACCTGGTGGTCGCCGACTGGGTCTTCGAGCACCTCGACGACCCGGCGACCGCATGCCCCGAACTGGCCCGCGTCGTGCGTCCCGGCGGCTGGGTGTGCGCACGGACCCCCAACCGGCGGGGCCTGATCGCCGCCGGCGCACGGCTGGTGCCCAATCGCCTGCACACCCGCGTGCTCTCCCGACTCCAACCCGATCGCCAGCCGGAGGACGTCTTCCCGACGGTGTACGCCCTCAACACCCCGGCCGACCTCCGGAGGAACTTCCCGGACTTCGACCACCACACGTACGGCTGGCGCGGTGACGCGACCTACTTCGGCACGAGCCCGGCGATGGTCCGGGTCGGGCGGGTCCTCCACCACGTCAGCCCCCCGGGGCTCGAGCCGGTGTGGCACGTCTTCCTGCGACGGCGACCCACCGGCGCGAGCTGACCGGGGCGGGCCGGTCGTCAGTCCCGGGTCGGGAGGCGGCGGGTGGCGACGACCCCGAAGTCGGTCCGCATGGAGGTCGCCTCGCCCAGGCGCTGGAACAGCGGGGCCTGGCTGGCCCAGTAGCGGAACACCTCCACCTCGCCGAAGTGGTCGTCGAGGAGCCGGGCCACGGCCGTCTCGTCGACCCCGTCGCGGACGACGTGGTACTCGACCAGGTCCGACGGCTCGGTGTCGTCGTGGATCCCCCGCAGGCGCCGGACCCGGGTCGCCAGCCCCCGGGCGTAGTCCCCCTGCAACAGCCGCCACGCCAGGTAGGCGCCGCGGTCCGCCCAGTGGTCGCGCGCGGGCATGTCGGGGTAGTGCAGGGGGTCGGCGGCGGTGAACAGGGAGCCGCCGGGCGCGACCAGCGGCACCAGGCGGTCCAGGAACGACAGGTAGTCGGGGATGTGGTGGAGCACGGCAGTCATGACCGCGAGGTCCCACTGCCGGTCCGCGGCGAGGACGTCCTCGCCCGTCCGGTCGTGCAGGACCTCGACCCGACCGGTCGAGCCGAGCTCGGACCGCAGCCGTGCCGCGCTGGCCGCGCTGGTCTCGGTCACCGTGACGTGCGCCCCGGCGTCGAGCAGGCAGCGGGTGAACGTGCCGTGGCCGCCCCCGACCTCCAGCACGTCGCAGCCCCCGGTGCTCGCGCGGCGACCCGCGACCAGCCCGCGGAGTCGTGCCTCCAGCATCGACCGGAGCGATCGGTGGCGCAGGTGGGGCGAGCCCTTCTCGTAGTCGTGGGCCGTGCCGTGACCGGTGTCCTGGGCCGCGACGACGGCGGCGACGTGGTGCTCGTCGGAAGGGGCCATGCCCCGACCCTAGCCCCGGGACCGGGCCCGTCGGCGCTCGTCTGGTGGGTCGCACCACCCCCCGGCGATGGCCGGCGCCGATGACCCCACTGCTAGCCTCGGCCGCACGGACCTCCGTTCGTCTCGGGGGACAGGAGAGGTCGCCAGGGATGCCGCTCGCACTGGTCACGGGCATCACGGGACAGGACGGGTCGTACCTGGCCGAGCTGTTGCTGGCGAAGGGCTACGAGGTCCACGGGGTCATCCGGCGGGCATCGACGTTCAACACCGAGCGCATCGACCACGTCTACCAGGACCCCCACGAGCCGGACGTGCGGCTCCACCTCCACTACGGCGACCTCACCGACGGCTCCCAGCTCGCCCGCCTGGTCCGGACCATCGAGCCCGACGAGATCTACAACCTGGCGGCGCAGTCCCACGTCGGGGTCAGCTTCCAGCAGCCGGAGTACACCGGCAACGTGGACGCCCTGGGGACCATCCGGCTGCTCGAGGCGATCCGCGAGGCCGGCGTCGACACCCGGTTCTACCAGGCTGCCACGTCGGAGATGTTCGGCGACGCCCCCGCCCCACAGTCCGAGGACAGCCCGTTCCGACCACGCTCCCCGTACGCGGCGGCGAAGCTGTACGCCTACTGGGCGACCGCCAACTACCGCGAGGCCTACGACCTGTTCGCGGTCAGCGGGATCCTGTTCAACCACGAGGGCGAGCGACGCGGCAAGACCTTCGTGACCCGCAAGATCACCCATGGCGTGGCGCGGATCGTCGCCGGTCTCGACGACGCCCTGTACCTCGGCAACCTCGACGCGGTCCGTGACTGGGGGCACGCCCAGGACTACGTCCGTGCCATGTGGATGATGCTGCAGGCCGACGCCCCGGTCGACTACGTCATCGGCACCGGCGAGACCCACACGGTGCGCGAGTTCTGCGACGCGGCCTTCTCCCACGTCGGGCTGGACTGGCGGGACTGGGTCCGCATCGACCCCGCCTACTACCGCCCGACCGAGGTCGACTTCCTGCAGGCCGACGCCACCCGTGCCCGGCGCGACCTCGGCTGGAAGCCCGAGATCGGCTTCGACGAGATGGTCCACCGGATGGTCGTGCACGACCTCGACGCCGAGGCGGGGCTCGACCTCGAGCGGGCACGGGAGCAGGCGACGCGGTTGCGGCCGTCCGCCCCGCCACGACCCACCCCATGACCGACGTCGACTTCGACCTGGCCGGTCGGCGGGTCTGGGTGGCGGGCCACACCGGGCTGGTCGGCCGGGCGCTGCTACGTCGGCTCGCGGACGAGCCGGTCGAATTGGTGACCGCCCGCTCCGCCGAGGTCGACCTCACCCGCCAGGACGAGACCGAGGAGTTCGTGGCCCGGACCCGACCGGACGTGTGCATCATGGCGGCCGCCCGGGTCGGCGGGGTCCACGCGAACCGGTCCGCGCAGGCGACCTTCCTCTACGACAACCTGGTCATGGCGGCCAACACCGTCGAGGCCTGCCGGCGCAACGACGTGGCCAAGACCGTGCTGCTGGGCTCGACCTGCATCTATCCCCGTGAGGCACCCCAGCCGATGCCGGAGTCGTCCCTGCTGACCGGCCCGCTCGAGGAGACCAACGAGGGCTACGCCATCGCCAAGATCGCGGCCCTGGAGCTGGCGAAGATGTACCGGCGCCAGCACGGCATGGACGCCATCGCGCTGATGCCGACCAACCTGTACGGGCCGGGCGACGACTTCGACCCCCAGACCTCCCACGTCCTGCCGGCCCTGCTCCGCAAGGTCCACGAGGCCCACGAGTCGGGAGCGGAGACGGTCGAGCTGTGGGGGACCGGCACGCCGCGACGGGAGTTCCTGCACGTCGACGACCTGGCGGACGCGGTCGTGTTCGCCCTGCGACACGTCAGCCGCGAGCAACACGTCAACGTGGGGGTGGGTCGCGACATCGCCATCGCCGACCTGGCCCGGCTCATCGCCGACGTCGTGGGGTGGGACGGCGACTTCACCTTCGATCCGGACATGCCGGACGGCACGCCCCGGAAGCTGGTCGACGTCTCGGTCCTGTCCGGACTCGGCTGGACGGCGTCGATCGGCCTCGAGGAGGGGATCCGCAGCACGCTCGCGTGGTATCGGGACCATGGTGGCTGACGGGCCGACCATCGTCACCCCGACGTTCCATCCCGAGCGCATCGGGACCCCGCACTATGTGACCGACCTGGTGGACGAACTCGACGCACGCGGCGTCGCCGTGGAGGTCGTGACCGGTCAGCCCCACTACCCGGCGTTCGAACGCTTCGAGGGGTACGGCCGTGGGACCCGGCGCGATGTCCACGGCCGGGTTCCCGTCCACCGGATGCCCACCGTCGTGCCCCGGGGTGGGAAGGTCGCCTGGCGGCTGGCGAGCGAGGCCAACTTCCTGGTCCAGGTCGCCTGGGCCCGCCTGCGTGGCCGGCTGCCCTCGAGTCAGCAGGTCCTGGCGGTCAGCCCGGGCAGTCCGTTGTCGATCCTGGCCGGTCGGCTCGTCGCAGGTCGCGACGGGCGGCTGGTCGCGCTGGTGCACGACGTCGCCTTCGGCCTGGCAGCGGCCACGGCCGGCCCACGGGCGCGCCGCATGGTCGGTGCGCTGCGGCGGTTGGAGGTGTGGTCACTCGACCGCGCAGACGCGGCAGCGGTGCTGTCGGAACGGATGGCCGACGAACTGCGCGCCGCCGGGGTGACGACGCCGATGGTCGAGGTGCCGCTCTGGACGACGGTCGAGGTGGCGACGCCGATCGCGGAGGTTCCCATGGTCGTGCAGTACAGCGGCAACCTGGGACGCAAGCAGGGGGTCGCCGACCTGGTCGTGCTGGCCACGTGGCTCGCCGAGCACCTGCCGGCAGCGCGGCTGGTCATCCGTGGCAGCGGGAGCCAGCGAGGCGTGCTGGAGCGCGACGTCGTGGCGCGGGGGCTCGACAACGTCACCTTCGAGGACCTCGTGGCCCGCGACCAGCTCGCCGCCGCGCTGGCCGACTGCAGTCTCCACGTCGTGCCGCAGCTGCCCGAGGGGGCGGCCTACGCCGTGCCCTCCAAGATCTTCAACGTGCTGGCCGTCGGGCGGCCCGTCGTGGTCACGGCCGAACCGGACACGCCCGTCGCCGACCTCGCGTCGGCGACCCCGGCCGTGGTCCGAGTGGCCCCCGGGGACGTCGCCGCCATGGGGCGAGCCGTCCGGGACCTGTTGCTCGACGATCCGCACCGCCGGGAGCTCGGCGAGCTCGGACGTCGTTTCGTGGCGACCGAGGCCACCCGCGACGCCGCGGCCGACCGCCTGGTGGGGCTGCTGGCCGTCACCGGCTCGCCGCCGGTCAGGACGCGAGCCCGCCGAGCCCGTCGGGTTCCGCTCCGAACTCGCCGCTGACCGGTGCCGTCCCGACCTCGGGGTCGGGGGGACCGGCCACGACCTCGACGGGTCCCGACCCGACCGTGCCCGGGTCGCCGGACCCGGCCTGCTCCGTCCGGCAGCGGAGCCAGCCGCGGCTCTGGAAGGGCCGGGGGACGTCGCGCAGGCCCTTGGGCTCGGCGAGCCCGATCATCACCAGTGCCGTCCAGAAGAGGATCCACAGGTCCAGCCGGATGCCGCCGTGGCGCAGGTACCACAGGTCGTACTCCGGGGCCTGGCTCGGGAGCCCACCCGTGTGGTCGCCGATCTGCCACAGGCAGGTGCACCCCTGCGGCACGCGGGTCCGTGCGTCGTCGTAGATCGAGGAGACGGGTTCGAACTCGTCCGGCATCCGGGGACGGGGTCCGACCAGCGACATCCGGCCACGAAGGACCAGCCAAAGTTGGGGCAACTCGTCCAGGTGGAGGCGCCGGAGGAGCTGCATGATCGGTGGGATGGCGGACGCGTCGAGGTCGTGCTTGAGCGCGTAGGGGTTGGCGGAGCTCGGCATGGTGCGGATCTTCACCATGGTGAAGGGGTCGCCATGACGCCCGAGGCGACGCTGGGTGAAGAAGGGCCACTCTCGGTACGTCACCCACGAGATGGCCGCGAGGACGACGACGATCGGCGTGGTGGCAACGACGGCGAGTGCCCCGACAATCACGTCGAAACATCGTTTGTAGACCAGCCGGCGATCCACGCTCCGGACACTTGCGTCCCAGAACACGTGGAGGATCCGCTGACGCTCATTGACCCAGCGTCGCGGCAGGACGAGTGGTTGTGATGACAACGGACGTGACAAGGCGGTCCCGCACCCGCCCCGTGTCGGTGCGCCCCGTCACGTGATACCCCTGGTGCCTTCACCATAGATCATTGGCGAGGATTGGTACAGGACTTTGGCCCTGTTTTTGGCAAGTATGTCATTGCCACGAGTAGAGTGATCCTCAATCTGTCGATATCGAGTCACCCCCCGATGTCCCCATGCATTCTCGTTGTATGCACCGCAAACCAATGCCGAAGCCCGGTCGGGCAGGCCCTGTTGTCGACGATGCCGGACGGTCGCTCGTGGCCGGACCCCGGCTGGCGCGTGGCCAGTGCCGGGGTGGCGGCGCGGGACGGCGCTCCGGCCGTCAACGACTCCGTCCGCATCGCGTCGGACTGGGGGGTCGACCTCTCGACACACCGGGCGCGCCGCCTGGACCGTGACCTCGTCGACGCGGCGGACCTGGTGGTGACGATGGAGACCGGCCACCTGGCGGACGTCCTGCGGCTGGTGCCGAGCGCGTTGCCACGGTCGTTCGCCTGGCTCGAGCTGGCACGGCTGGCCACCTCCATGCGGGTCGACGACGCCACGTGGGACGACGAGGACGTCGCGGACGCGACGAGCCGTCTGCACGTGGCCACGCGGGCGTTGCACCACGCCAGGCCCCTGACCCCGGGTGCGGAGGGACCCGAGGACGTCGCCGACCCGATCGGGCGTCCCTCGACGGCCTTCGACGCGATGGCGGACACGCTCGTCAGGGCCGCGGAGCAGTTCGCCCCCCTGCTGGTGGGTGCGGAGGGGCCGTCCCCGGACTGACGGGGTGGGAGCGGCCGGCTCAGGCCGGCTCAGGCCGGCTGGTCGGCGTGGCTGCTGAACCACTCCCAGGCACTGCGGATGATGTCGTCGAGGTCGTGCTCGGGCGTGAAGCCCAGCAGCTCGCGGGCGCGGTCGTTGGACGCCCAGGTCGCCGCGGGATCCCCGGGCCGGCGACCGACCTCCTCGTGCGGGACCGGCCGACCGGCGACGGCCTCGGTGGCCGCGAGGACCTCGCGCACGGTCGACCCCACCCCGGTGCCGACGTTGACCACGGTGGTCGCCCCGCCGTCGGCGAGGTGGTCCAGGGCCAGCACGTGGGCCCGGGCGAGGTCGTCGACGTGGATGTAGTCGCGGATGCAGGTCCCGTCCCGGGTCGGGTAATCGGTGCCGTAGACCTGCAGGGTCGGGGAGCCCGTGATCGTGGCGCGCATGACCAGGGGGACCAGGTTCGTGGTCGACGACCAGTCCTCGCCCAGCGTGCCGTCCATGGCGGCCCCGGCGGCGTTGAAGTAGCGCAGGGTCACCGACTGCAGGTCGCTGGTCCGGCCGGTCCAGTCCAGCACACGCTCGACCATGGCCTTGGTCTCGGCGTAGACGCTCTCGGGCGCGATCGGCGCCTCCTCGTCCACGGGCACGGTCGGGGGGTTGCCCACCACCGAGCAGGACGACGAGAACACCAGCGCGGTCACGCCGGCGTCCCGCGCCGCCTCGACCAGGGCGATCGAGCCGGCGACGTTGTTGGTGAAGTACATGCCCGGCTCGTCCATGGACTCGGGCACCGACTTGTACGCGGCGAAGTGGACCACCTCGCGGATGCCGTGGCGCTCGACCAGCTCGGTCACCAGCGCCCGGTCGGCGACGTCGCCGACGACCAGCTCGGCGTCGACGACCGCGTCGCGCCGACCACGTTCGAGGGTGTCGAGCACGACGACCCGGCGGCCGGCCCGTCGCAGGGCCGCGACGGTGTGGGAACCGATGTAGCCGGCTCCCCCGGTCACCAGCACGGGTGGGCGGGACGACTCGGTCATGGCCTGGCCTCGATCACGCTCGGGTGCTCGTCAGGGTCCGCACCAGTCGGCGGACGGGCGGAGACGTTCGGTGTCGGACCCTAGTCCGACCGTTGCCCGTGGCCGGTGGGCGGGATGGCCGAACGAACACGGTTCGGCGGTCGTGGGAGGTGAGGCGGGAGACCGCAGCAATCCGAGGGCCTGTCGGCTGCGTACCACCGACCGGGGCATCACCGACCAAGGATCTGCACACATGAAGAAGTTGCTCACCGTCGCCGTGGCCGCCGTTGCGGCCCTGACGTTCTCGACCGCCGCATCGGCGAACCACGACATCGCCAAGGGGGACCCCGTGTCGATCTACAAGTACGACCTCGACACGGTGCAGCCCGACGACGCCACGACCGTGGACGACGGCCTGAGCGGTCGCGCCATGGTCAAGGTCAAGGGTGACCAGGTCACCGTCATGGTGAAGGCACGTGGCTTCGAGCCCGGCCAACTGGTCCACGCCCAGCACCTCCACGGCGACCTCGCCGGTGGCAACGAGTGCCCGACCGTCGCCGACGACGCGGACATGGACGGGCTGATCTCGACCGTCGAGGGGATCCCCTCCTACGGCGGCGTCAAGGTCTCGCTGACCACGTCCGGTGACACCTCGAGCGCCTCCGCCCTGGCCGTCGATCGCTTCCCGGTCGCCGACGCCGACGGCGAGATCGACTACAAGCGCACCTTCACCGCCGAGGGCGACCTGCTCGCCGGCATCGGCAACCTCCACGTCGTCCTGCACGGACTCGACCTCAACGACTCGGGGGCCTACGACTTCGAGGCCGGCACGTCCTCGCTGAACCCCGAGTTGCCGCTCGAGGCCACGATCCCCGCGCTGTGCGGCGGCCCCCTGGGCTGACCGAACGGTTCGACGGGGGCGGCGCGGCATCATCTTCGACAGTGGGTGGTAGCGCGTCGTCACGGGCCAGTCCGGTGGGGGCCGGACTGGCCCGAACCATGTCCGCACGACCCGGGGGTCGTCCGCCCCCGGCTCGACGGTCGGCTCGCCACGACGGGGAGCCGGCCGTTACCATGGGAGCCACCACGCGACGGGCAGGTCCCGTGCGAGATGTGGTCGCCGCCGGTGACGTCCTCCGGTGAACCGGGTCAGGGCCGGAAGGCAGCAGCCCTAAGCCGTTCTCGGGCGGGTGCCGATCACGGCGACCACATCTCGGACCGGATCACCCGTCGCGTCGTGCGTCCGGCCCCGCGACCTTCGTCGTCAGGCGGGGTCGACGAAGAAGGTCGGGATCGCCTCGCCGGCGTCCAGCGCCGCGAGCATGCCCTCCGCGGCAGTCAGCGCCTCGTCGATCGTGCGGTCCATGTCGAGGTAGCGGTAGGTGCCCAGCCGGCCCACGAAGGTCACGTCCTGCTCGTCCTGGGCCCGGGCCAGGTAGTCCCCGAGCAGCTTCTTGTCGTCCACCAGGCGGATCGGGTAGTACGGGATGTCCTCGGGCTCGGCCGCGCGGCTGTACTCCCGGAAGATGATCGTGCCGTCGTGCTCCTCCCACGGCGAGAAGTGCTTGTGCTCGGTGATGCGCGTGTACGGCACCTCCTCCTCGCCGTAGTTCATCACCTGGATGCCCTGGTGGTCGCCCTCGTGGCGCTCGGGCACGAAGTCCAGCGTGCGGTAGCCCAGGCGGCCCTCCGCGAAGCCGAACCAGCCGTCCAGCGGCCCGGACCACACGACGTGGTCGTAGTCGTCCCGGTCGGCCGGGTCGAAGGTCGTGTCGAGGTGGACGGTGATGCGTGGGTGGTCCAGGATCTTCTCCACGATGGCCGTGTAGCCCTCGCGCGGGATCGCGATGTGCGGGTGGCTGAAGTAGGTGTCGTCGTAGTTGAACCGCAGCGGGAGGCGCTTGAGGATCGACGCCGGCAGCTGGGACGGCTCGACGCCCCACTGCTTGCGGGTGTAGCCGGCGAAGAACAGTTCGTAGAGTCGTCGCCCGACGAACCGCAGTGCCTGCTCCTCGAAGGTCTGGGGGTCGTCGATGTCGGTCTCGGCCTCCTCGGAGATGAAGGCGCGGGCCTCGTCGGGTCCCATGGCCGTGCCGTACACCTGGTTGATGGTGTGGAGGTTGATCGGCAGGCTGTAGACCCTGCCGTCGACCGTGGTCCGCACACTGTGGCGGTACGGCATCATCTCGCCGAAGCGGGTGATGTAGTCCCACACGCGCTCGATGTCGGTGTGGAAGATGTGGGGCCCGTAGCGGTGGACCATGACCCCGGTCTCGTCGTCGCGATCCGTGTGGCAGTTGCCGGCGACGTGGTCGCGGGCGTCGACCACCGTCACGTCGTGGCCGGCCTCGGCCAGTTCGCGACCGATGACCGCGCCGGAGAACCCGGCGCCGACGATTCCGAAGTGCATGGTCGAGCCTCGTGTCGGGGATGGGTCGGGGATGGGTCGGGGCCGGGGCCGGCACGGCCACCACGGTGGCACGGCCGGCCAGCCAGCGAGTCTCGACGATACCCGCCGGGTCAGCGTTTCCCGCGGACGCCGACTGTCCCGTCGGGCCCCTACGATCGGGCCGTCGGGGCTCGCGACGCACCTGCCGCAGCGCACGCCACGACGTGGCGCACGCCTCGCACCACGTCCTCCCCGCACCGCAGCCCGCACGCGCAGCCCGCGCACCCGCCGACGAAGAAGGCGCCCGGTGGCCTACGTCTCCCTGTACCGCAAGTACCGGCCCCAGACCTTCGACGAGGTCGTGGGCCAGGACCACGTCACCCGCTCGCTGACCAACGCGATCCGCGAGGACCGGCTCCACCACGCCTACCTCTTCGCCGGCCCGCGGGGCACGGGCAAGACGTCGACCGCGCGCATCCTCGCCAAGTCGATCAACTGCGTGGACGGGCCGACCCCGACGCCCTGCAACACCTGCGTGCAGTGCGTCGCGATCACCGACGGGTCGTCGGTCGACGTCATCGAGCTCGACATGGCCTCGCACGGGGGCGTGGACGACGCCCGCGAGCTGCGCGACCGGGCGCAGTTCGCGCCCGCGTCGGCCCGACGCAAGGTCTACATCCTGGACGAGGTCCACATGGCCTCGACCGCGGCCTTCAACGCGTTGCTCAAGCTGATCGAGGAGCCACCGGGGCACGTGCTGTTCGCGATGGCCACGACCGACCCCCAGAAGGTGCTGCCCACGATCCTGTCCCGGGTCCAGCGACTGGACCTGCGACGCGTCGGGGCGGCCGAGGTCGCCGGCCGGGTCCGCGACCTGGTCGCGCGCGAGGGCGCCTCCATCGACGACGTGGCCGTGGACCTGGTCGTGCGGGCCGGCGACGGGTCGGTCCGCGACACCGAGTCGGTGCTCGAGCAGGTCCTGTCGTACGGCGACGGGACGGTGACCGGCGAGGACGTCGCCCTGGTGCTCGGCCACACGACCTTCGACCACACGGCCGCGACGATCGACGCGGTGATGCAGGGGGACCTCGCCTCGGCGTACGTGCGGGTGTCGGACCTGCTCGACCAGGGCACCGACCTGCGCCAGTTCACCCTCGACCTGGTCGGGCACGTCCGCGACCTGCTGGTGCTGGCCGTCGCGCCGGACCGCCCCGACCTGGTCGACGCCACCGCCGACCGCCGCGCGGCACTGGTGGCCCAGGCCGAAGGGATGGCCCGTGACGACCTCGCACGGGCGATCGACGACCTCGCCGTGGCGCTGGAGCAGATGCGCCAGGGCCCGGCGAGGCTGGCCCTCGAGCTGGCCCTGGCGCGGATCGCGACACGACCTGGTGCCCCGGTCCCGCCTCCTCGCCCCGCGGCTCCGGTGGCCGAGCCCGCCGCGGGCCAGGCCGGCGCGGACACGGCGCCCGACGACGAGGACGCGCACGACGACGCGAACGCCGCCGACACGGGTGGTGCAGACGCACCCGCTGACGACGTCGAGGACGAACCCGCGAGCGACGAGCCTGGGGACGCCGGGCCTGCGGACGCCGGGCCTGCGGACGACGAGCCTGCGGACGACGTGGTCGACGATGACGACGTGGCGACTGGGCACGAGGCCGACGGCCAGGCCGAGCCCGACGACGTCGCTCCCGACGAGGGCTCGCCGGCCGACCGGGCGGACATGGTCGCCGGCATCGTCGCGCCGACCGACGACGAGGTGACGTCCGACGACGAGGAGTCCGACGAGGGTGTGACCTCCGACGAGGCGACCGGCGACGAGGCGACCGGCGACGACGTGTCCGGCGACGACGTCGGTGTGGCGGGGGGCACCGACTTCGCGTCGCGTGCCGGTGCCCGCGCCGAGCGGGTCGCGCGTGAGGGCCTGCCGGAGGTGCCGGCGGACCGGCCCGCCGGTCCGGAGGTCGAGGTCGAGACACCCCCCAGCACCGACGAGTCGGCCGACCTCGAGCGGATCAGGTCGCGTTGGGAGGCCATCCTCGAGCTGGTCCGGGCCGAGTCCAAGCGGTCGCACGCGATCTTCGAGCCAGCGGACGTCGAGCGGCTCCGCAACGGTGTGCTCGTGCTGGGCTACGGCGAGCGCTATCGGTCCTTCCACGCCGACAACGCCGGGCGGGCCGAGTTCGCCGACGTGCTGGTCGAGGCGATCGAGCAGGCGACCGGGTCACGTGTCCGCCTGGACGTGCGCGTGCAGGGGGACGGCCCCCGGCGGCCCCGCCCGAAACCCATGGACGCCGGGCCCGACGGGGGTGGCGCCACCCCGTCGGACACGCCCACCCCCGCGGCGCCCGATCCCGACCCCGTCGCGACGGCGCAGGCCGATGCGTCGGGGTCGGG
>NZ_JAHOPH010000026.1 GCF_019798055.1 Salsipaludibacter albus
GGCGTCGGGGGCGGCGGGCGGGTCGCGCGGGCGTTCCTGAGGAGCCGCGGGATCCGCCGTCAGGGGCCGTCGCGGACCACGCGCGGCGACGTGGCCGTTGACAATGGGAAGATATCTTCCTATTCTCTCCCCATGGGACGACGCAAGAAGGGCAGCCTGCTCGCGATCGAGGTGGACATCCTCGACGCGGGCCTCGCCCTGCGGGGGGCCGCCGACGAGTTCCACGGCTTCGAGCTCGCCAAGCAGATCGCGGGAGGATCCTCGGCGCGACGACTCACCTCCCACGGGACCCTCTACAAGGCGCTGGGGCGCCTGGAGGACCGCGGGCTGCTGGCGTCGCGCTGGGAGGACGCCGCACGGGCGGCCGACGCGGGACGTCCCCGCCGCCGCCTCTACCACGTCACCGGCGAGGGCGAACGCGTCCTGGCCGGTTGGCGCCGGACACAACGGGGCTCGACGGGGACCCTGCGCCCCGGGGTGCAGGGCCAGCCATGAGTGCGCGGGGGAGCGACGACGGCGGGTCCACCCGGGTCGAGTCGTTCGTCCTGGGCTGGGTTCGCCGCTACACGAACGGGCTCCCGCCGATCGCCGCGGAGCGGCGGGTCGAGGAGTTGCGCTCGGACTGCCACGAGCACCGGTCCTGGGGGCGCGAGGTCGGCGCGCCCGCGTGGGCCGTGGCGGTGTCGATGGCCACACGAACGATCGCCGGCATGCCGGCAGACCTGCACTGGAGACACACCCAACTCGCGACAGTTCGGGATCGGTCGCTCCGACGGAGAGGACGACCGATGGGTCGCTGGACACGAGACAACTGGTGGTTGGTGCTGGCCGCGCTGGCCGGGACCGCCCTGCTCTTCATCGGCGTGGGGCTGCCCCTCGAGGACCGCACCCTGGGTGCGGTCCTGGGTGGCATCGTCCATGCCGTCGCCGGCCTGGCGATGTTGGCCGGCATCGCCGTGCGTCGCCGTCCTGGGCGACGGGCCCTGGGCGACCTGATGATCGGCGTCAGCGCGCTGCCACTGGCGGCCTGGTTCTGGACGATCGTGGCGCCGCTGCTGGCCCTGGCGGTGATGATCCCGGCGTTCCGGGACGCCGCGGACGCCGGCACGACCAGCGAGACACCCGGTTCGGCCCGACCTGCCTGACCGGGGGCCGTGGCGGACGGTGGGGTGTCCGGGTCCGCCCGGGCACGATCCCGCCACCGTCCGCCACGTCGCGGCCACGTGCCGGGGTCTCGGCCACGGGACGGCGTCATCGGAGACGTCACCGGGAGAGGACGGACCATGGGCCGCATCGATCGACCGGCACTTCCGAGCCGCCCGCCACCACCCGCCGCGGTGCGTGCCGCGCAGGCCCTGCGTCGTGGGGTCGGTCGGGTGCACGACGGCATGACGCTCCCGGTGCTGCGGCTGCTCGAGCAGACGACGTCGCTGGTGGAGGTCCGTGCCACGGCCGCGTTCGCCCGGCTCGGCGTGGCCGACGTGCTCGGGGCCGACCGGCGCACGGCCATCGACCTCGCGACGGTGCTGGACGTCGACCCGGACGCCCTCGACCGGCTGCTGCGCTTCCTCGCGACCGTGGGGGTGGTGGACCGGGACGCCGACGCCTTCGCGTTGACGGCGATGGGCGACCTGCTGCGGCGGGACCATCCACAGTCGCTGCGGCCCTGGATCCTGTTCCAGGGATCGGCGTGGCAGTGGCACGCATGGGAGGAACTCGAGGCCGGGATCACGACACCCGACACGACCCCGTTCCACCGGGCGCACGGACGCGAGTTCTTCGACCACCTGGTGGCCGAACCCGCGGCCGGCGCCACCTTCGACGCCGCGATGGAGGCGACCTCGGGGCTGCAGGCCGAACTGCTCGTCGCTGCGCTCGACCTGGACGGCATCGAGCACGTCTGCGACGTCGGGGGAGGGACCGGGACGATGCTCGCCCGCCTGCTGCAGGGCCGTCCCGGGATGCGCGGCACCCTGTTCGACCTGCCGGAGGTGGTGGCCCGCGCGGGCCCGGTGCTGGACGTGCACGGGGTGGCCGACCGGGTCGAGGTCGTGGGCGGCGACATGTTCACCGCGGTCCCGCCCGGGGCCGATCGGTACCTGCTGTCGGCGATCGTGCACGACTGGAACGACGACCGGGCCGTCGACCTGCTCCGGGCGGTGCGGGCGGCCCTCGGCAGCGACGGGCGGGCGTGGGTCGTCGAGTTGGAGCTGCCCGACCACGACGGCGCCCGGCTCGAGCGTGCCTACGACCTGCTGATGCTCGTCCTCGGAGGTGGTCGTGAGCGCACCCGGGACGACTTCGCCTCGCTGTACGCGGCCGCGGACCTCGAGCACGTCGACGACACGGTTCTCGCCAACGGCTGGCACGTCCACGAGCTCGCCCGCACCCCCTGATCCTCCACGAGCTCGCCCGCACACCCTGATCCTCCACGCCAGCGACCCACCTGACCAGTCCCGTGGCGTTCGCCCCGCGTGCCGTCCGGGTGGAACGCCAGCCAGACCGGACGATTGGCCGTGGGCCTCGCTGATGGGCGTTCGTCCCGCGTGCCGTCCGTATGGAACGCCAAGGGGGAGGTTGGATCAGGTCCAGGGCACCACGGTGGCGGGGTCCACGGCAGGGAACTCAGCGGTCTCGACCGGCTCGAGCGGGGTCAGGGTGACCCAGCCGTCCAGGCACAGGGCGGTGTCGGATTCGGGCTCGCGTCCGCGCGAGCGATCGGTCACGTCCAGGTGCAGGCGCGATCCCGCCAAGTCGGCCGTGGCGACCCGGAAGTGTCCGAAGTGGTCGAGCCGCGCCCAGCGCGTCCCGCGGACCTGGTCCGGCGGGAGGGCCGGCACGTTGACGTTCAGGGCGGTGCGTGGCCGGTGGTCCAGCGCCCAGGCCACGACGCGCACGGCCACGGCCACCGCGGTGTCCCAGTGCCAGTCCTCCGCCTCGGGGTCGTCGTGTGGCCGGGTCGGATCGCGGGTCGGGGCCAGGCTGACCGCCACGCCGCCGCTGCCGAACGTGTGGGCCGTCAGCGCCGCCCCGACGGTGCCCGAGTGGATCACCGAGTGGCCGGTGTTCATCCCGGCGTTGATCCCCGACACGACCAGGTCGGGCCGGGCACCGAACGCGCCCAGCGCGGCCGACATCACGGCGAGACCGGGTGGTCCGGCCAGTGCCCAGCCCTCGACCGGGCCGACGTCGTGGCGTCGCAGGGCCACGTCCTCGTCGCCCTGGAGTCGTCCGATCCCGGTGCCGCTGCCACTGCGATTGTCCAGTGGCGCCGCCACCACGACGTCGTGGTCCTCCGCCAGGGCCACGGCGAGCCGTTGCAGTCCGGGCGAGTCGATCCCGTCGTCGTTGGTGACCAGCACCCGGGCGCGCCCATCGCCGGCGGCCGTCGGGCGGGTGTCGACGTCGATGTCCCGGCCGGTCCCGCCCCCACCGTTCGGGGTCGCCGTCACTCCCGGGTGCTCCGACCTGCCGGGGTCGCCGCTCACGACAGGGTCGTCACGGTGGCGCGGTCGGCGAGGGTGTCGACCAGGTCCGGGCTGGCACTGCCCAACCCGTGGCGCACGACGTTGGCCGCGCCGGCTGCCCATGCCAGCCGGACGGCCCGCTCGGTGTCGCCACCCCGGCGCAGGACGACGGCCAGCGCCGCGGTCATCGAGTCGCCGGCACCCGTGTGGTCGACCACCTCCAGCGCCGGGCCCTCGACCCGCAGTCGCCGCTCGGGCGTGTGGACCACGGCCGGGTCGCTGGAGCGTGACACGACGACCCGCTCGGCTCCACGATCGGCCAGGTCCGCCGCGACGGCCAGGATCTCCTCCTCGTCGGCGTCCTCCTCCAGGACCCCGTCGGCCACCAGGTCCTCGGCGCTGACCTTGAGCCAGTCGAGCCGACCGGCATCCAGCCACGCATCCAACTCGTCGCCGTGCAGGTCCCCGACCATGGCCACGTCCGACTCGGCGAGGTCGGACGCGAGCCGGGCGTAGAAGGCGGGTGGGACGTCGTCGGCGAGTCGGCCGGTGATGACGCACACCCCCGTGGCCAGCGCACGTTGCAGCATCCGGCCGTACAGCTCGTCGATGTCGTGACGGTCGAGCTCCGGCACCGGCGAACGCGCGATCTCCTGGCGTTCCCCGCCGCGACGGTCGTGGACGTAGGCCGGCGACGGCCGGTCGACGCGCACGGCGTCCAGCTCGATCTGCCAGTCCCGGACCAGGCCCTCCATGGCCATCCCGGTCTCGCCGCCCAGGGGCGCGCACACGACCGGTCGCTCGCCGAGGTGGGAGACCATGCGGGCCACCCAGACGGCCTGGCCACCGGCATGCAGGTGGATCTCGTCGCGCTCCTCGTGTCCGGCGTCCTGCTCGATGGTGATGGTGACGAACAGGGACGGGGCGAGGATGGCGATCGTCGGGTCGTGGTCCACGGAACCTCCGTGCGGGGCCGTCGCGGCGTGGGCAGGCGGTGCCGTGCCGGTGCGAGGGGTACCCGCTCGCCGTGGCCGACACGGCGTCCGAACGGCCCGGTCGTCACCGATCCGAGTGCTGGTCCCGTCGAACCCCTCGAGACCGGCCACGCCCGTGGCAGACTCGTCGTGGTCCCCTGACCCGGGGAAGACGTGACACGTCGACGAACGAAGGAGCACGTCCGATGAAGCCTCTGCAGACGATCGGACTCGCGAGCGTTGTGGTTGGGCTGGCACTCGGCGCCGGGTTCGTCTGGGCCTTCCGGACCCGGTACGCACCCGTCCAGGACCGGGTCCGGCGGTTCAACCGGGACGTGACGAACCAGCGGGTGCTCGAGCGCGCGGGGTCCGCCGGCGTGTCCGAGGCCGTCGTGCACCACCGGGGACGCACCACCGGGACGGCCTACCGGACCCCGGTCGTCCCGGTCCGGACCGACGCCGGGTTCGTCATCGGGCTGCCCTACGGCCCCGGCGCCGACTGGGTCCGCAACGTCCTGGACGCCGGGGGCGCGACCCTGGAGTTCGACGGCCGCCGTCACGACGTCGTGGGCGAGCTCGTCCCGGTCGCGGAGGCAGCGCAGTGGTTCGACCCTGGTGAGCAGCGGGTCCAGCGACTGTTCGGGATCGACCAGGTCCTGGTGCTGCACGACCGCCACGCCGAGACGTCGACCGGCAGTGCTGGCGACGACCGGGTGGACGTGGTCGACTGACCCACGGCCACGACGCAGGAGGCCCGATGGCCATCGACGAGGACCTGGCGAACCGCGTGCGCGAGGTGCTCGGTCGGACCGAGCTGCCGGTCCGCGAGCAACGGATGTTCGGCGGGCTCGCCTTCATGGTCCGCGGGCACATGGCGTGTGGGATCCTGGGCGAGGACCTGATGGTGCGGGTGGGCAAGGACGGCTACGACGAGGCCCTCGACCAGCCCAATGCCCGGGTCATGGACTTCACCGGCCGTCCGTCGACGGGCATCGTGTTCGTCGACGCGGAGGGCACGACGGCCGACGACGACCTGGCCGCATGGGTCGGGCGTGGCCTCGACCACGTCGCCACCCTGCCTCCCCGCTGACCTCGGCGCGTCAACGCGCCCCGGCGGGCCGAGGGTCCAGCGACGTCGGAGTGGACCCTCGCTCGCGGAGGCCGGTCGCACCGACCCCGATCGACCACGTCGCGAACAACATCCCTGCCGTGGCGAACACCGGGGTCAACTCCGCGTCCGGGAGGAGGACGGTCAGCGGGACCGAAACCGCGTGGAGGAGCCCCGCGACCACGGCGACGACCCCGAAGAGTCGGAACGTGTTCCCGTGTTCGCGGACCATGCGGGTGCCCATCCACGCGAACGCCAGGCCGCTGACGGGGTAGAGCACCAGCGCCAGTCCCACGTGGGTCCATGCCACCGGAGCGGGCGCCCCGGAGGCCAGGGCGGCGGAGTCGACGACCGATGCGAGGTGGAACACCGTCTCCACGACGTAGGCGGACATCGCTGCTGCGGTGACTCCCAGCGAGCGTTGGATGGCTGCGGGCCAGGCGTGGTCGCGATACGCGACCCACAGCCCGATGGTCAGCAGCGTCGTGCCGAGGACGATCAGGGTGTGCGACGGCACCCACGTGCTCGCCGCGGTCATCGTGGACAGTTCCTCGCGGAGGGTTCCGGAGGCATCGGCCCCCGGGTGCAGCAGCCCGCCTGCCAGGGTGGCGAGGCCGCCGACGACCAGGATGGTCCGCCAGCGGAGGAGTCGTGTGGTCGTCATGGTGGACCTCCCGGGGCCAGAGAGCGGCTTGACACCTGTCAAGTCGAGAAGTGAGTGTGCCCCCTATACTTGACACATGTCAAGTGCCCAGCCCGGACCCGTGCACGATCGCCGCGAGGAGATCCTGCACGCCGCGCGACGTCTCACCGAGGTCGACGGCGTGCCCTCCATGTCGCACCTTGCTCGCGAGGTGGGGCTGAGCCGGCAGGGCCTGTACCTGCACTTCTCCAGCAGGACGGCGCTGCTCCTGGCGCTGGTGGACCACGTCGACCGCCAGGAGGACCTGGACGCCGAGGTGGCGCGCCTGCAGGCCGCCCCCGACGGTGCCTCGGCGGTCCGCGCAGCGACGGAGATGCAGGCCCGGCGGAATCCGCGGATCGCGGCCTTCGCGCGGGTGCTCAACGCCGCACGGATCGAGGACGAGGAGGCTGCCGCCGCGTGGCGAGACCGCACGGCCGGACGTCGTCGTGGTGCCGAGCAGGTCGTCGATCGGCTGGTCGACGAGGGCGCCGTGCATGCCGACTGGGACCACGAGGACGCGGTCGTCCTGCTGTGGGAGCTGACGTCCTTCCCTGTCTGGGACGACCTCGTCAACGAGGCCGGCCTGGCCCCCGACCGCTACGTGCAACTCGTCACCGGGGTGGTCCTGGCCGGCCTGGCTGCCCCGCCCGGCGGAGGGTGACGAGCCACTCGACGCTCGTGCCCCCGAGGTCGTGCGGCGCGGGGCTCGTGCACCGCCGCAACGCTGTCCCTCGGAGCGTCATCCGTCGTCCTACCCGGCCTGGTGTCGCTGGGCGAGGTGGGACTCGACGTGGTCGAGACGGGCGCGGACGTAGGAGATCAGCAGCCCGACGAACACGAACATCGCCGGCTGGGCCACGGTCATGCGGCCCTGGACGAATCCGGCCCCGCCGACGCGGAGCAGGTGGTGTGCTTCCAGGACGATCGTGGCCAGCTCCGCCGTGGCCCAGGCAGCGGTCACGTGTGCGGCGACCCGCCGGTACCGGTGGTGCGTCGGCCCCAGGTGCCGGTACGGGGTGACCAGCGGGATCAGGTGGACCGCGGCAGGGACGGGCGTGAACGCCGTCGCACCCACGACCAGGGCGACGAGCGCACTCAGGGCGAGGCCACTGCCGAAGTACAGGAGGTCGGACCCCGTCACCACGCCGAGCAGGGTGCGCAGCGCGAGGTAGACGAGTTGGGCGGGGACGAGCACGCCCAGCCGTCGTCCGTTGCGCCGACCGACCAGGATGGCTGCCGCAGCCGCGACTGAGGCGGCGACCATCGCGACGGTCGCCCCGGCCGTGGCGTGGGCGACGAGATAGGCCAGGCTCGGCGCGAGGGCGAGGGCCACCGTGATGCGTGACGGGCGCTGCCCGGTCGAGACCGGCGAGGTGGCGAGGATGCGGGTGGCGATGCTGGTCACGTGCGGCTCGATCCGGCGTGGGCTGGAGAAGTCCAGCCTGGCGTGGCCCGGGTCGGCCACACAGTGGGATCGGTCAGGGCCTCGACGTGACGAACGTCACACGTGGTGTCTAGGGTCATCCGCCCGAGTGGCGCGACGCCAGTGTCCGGAGCGTCGGAGAACCAGGCGAGACCGAGGCGAGCATGTCCCAGAGCATCGAGTCCTCCGCGGTGGGGCACGACCACGAGCGGGAGCTGTGGAAGGAAGCCGTGACGATGTCGCTGTACGTCGCGATCTGCGTGCTGGCTGCGCTGACCGCGGTCGGTGACGACACCGTCGACCATGGCGACGTGGTGGAGGTCGTCTGGGGAAGCACCCTCGGCCTGGCACTCGCCCACTGGTTCGCGTTCCAGATCTCGGCCAGGTTGGCCGGGTCCGGGTCGGTGGCGCGACACGACGCCCAGAGCGCGCTCGCGCAACTCGTTGGCGCGGGCGCGGTGGCGCTGCTCGTCACCGTCCCCGTGCTCGTGCTGCGGGGCCCGGCGGCGTTCGGGATCGCCCGCCTCGTGCTCGCCATGTTCATCGGTGGAGTCGGCTACCTGGTGGCACGCAGCAGCGGTGGCAGCCGTCCCCGGGCCGTCCTGTACGGGGTGTCGGTCCTGGTGCTCGCACTCGTCGTGGCGCTCGTGAAGAACCTCCTCAGCGGCTACTGAGGCACACGGCGCCCTCGGTCCGCACATCGGACGCAGAGCCGTGTCTATGCTGCTGCCGAGGGGGGCCTACTCGGAGACCAGTCATGGCCACCCATCGGATCCATCCGTCCATCGGCGTCGCACGGCTCGGCAACAGTCCGGACGAGTTCTACCTCGCCCCCGAGGCCGTCGGCGGCCTCCCGATCGCGTGTGACGCCGCGGGCAACCCGGTCCTGGACGACGACGGCGAGGTCACCTTCGTCGAGCAGTTCAAGGACGGCGTCGGGCGGATCAAGCGGCAGGCTGCCAGGTTCCGGGTGTTCGCCGACACCGACGACGGACCGCAGCCGGTGGAGCTGGGCGACGAGGTCGAACGAATCACCTGGACCGTCCACATCGCCAACAAGAAGCCGATCTGGTTCACCTTCTCCGAGCTGCAGGGCGACCTCGAGTTCGGCCCGGACAACAGCTATGCGAACCAGGACATCCCGGTCAACAACTCCGATGTCGCCGGCGATGCCCGCAAGGCACTGATGATCGACCCCGGCCCGCGGAGCATCGAACGTCCCGGCGACGTCGTCGAGATGTCGAGCTCGACGATCCCGTCCAGCTACCGGTTCGGCTCCTTCCCGCCACGCTCCTCGGGTGGCACCCCGATCACCACGCTGGGCGAGCTGCGCATGGACGAGGCCGGCAACCTCGTGGCCCTGGGCGGCTTCGGGAACGTCGCCGGATCGGGCGACATCACCTCCTTCCGCGGCGCCAGCGGCTACCACGACGACATCGCCGACGGGGTCGTGCTGGCCACCATCCACCTCACCAGTGGCGAGACCATCGACGCCGAACCTGCCTGGCTGCTGGTCGGCAGCCCGAAGTACGCCCCGGAGCTGGTCAACATCACCACCCTGTGGGACACCGCCTACGACACCGCCGTCCGCTTCCTCGGCGCCGCACCCGACATCTACGACCCCCAGGCCGACACCGCCGCCGCGTTCGCCCCCGACGGTGGCTACACCCCCCTGGCCGGCTTCGACCCCGACCACGTCGTGGACTTCACCACCGACGTCGAGCCGATCCTCGAACGCATCGCGGACTACCGCTGGGTCGCCGACGTCCCCTACCTCAGCGACGTCGCCACCCCGGGGTTCGACGTCACCGACGCCTCCGATGCCAACCGCGCCAACCGCGAGCGGTTCTTCCGGCTGTTCCGGGTCCCGGTCCTGCCCGAGCACTACGACGACGTCGGCCCGTCGTTCCCCAACGGCCCCAACCAACTGTTCGCCGACTCGGGCATCCCGCTCCTGCCGCTCAACTCCGGCGACAACTCGGTCACCAACGACGGCCCGATCTACAAGTTCGAGACCCTCTCGGCCACCCAGTACTTCTTCCTCCACCAATGGGCGGTCGGGTCCTTCACCGTCGGGGAGGCAGACCGCGACGACGACCTGCCGACCCGGCTCGACCGGGCCGGCATCGGCAACTGCGTCGGCGCGCCGTTCTCGCCCGGCATCGAGACGACCTGGATCACCCGCAACGCCCCGATCTACGCCGCCCTGGCCCGCCTGAAGGTCGCGCACTTCGACGGCAGCAACGCCGACCTCGCCACCTACTACGCCGACAACGGGCTCAGCACGACCGCCGACGAGGCCGAGGGGCTGGGCTGCGAGCCGGGCGACCTCACCAAGCGCATGGCGATCCCGTGGCAGTCCGACTTCCAGGAGTGCACGGTCCAGACCCCCAACATCACCGACCCGCTCGTCAACCAGTTCGCCGACGGCACCGGGATCGAGGTCCCGCCTGCCTACTACGTCTACTGGTGGCCACCCCAGAGCCCGATGCACGTCGTGGCGGGCAGCCTCGAACCCGAGGACCAGGTCCTCGACGCGGTCGTGTCCCGCATCGACGGCCAACCGATCATCCCGGCCGGCCAGCGCGTCCCCTACCAGCGTGGCATCGCCTCGGTCCAGGACATGCTCGACAGCTGGAGCCGGCTGGGCTTCGTCGTCGACCGCGGCCCGGCCGACATGCCCTACTTCGTCGAGACCGAGCGCAACAGCCAGGCACTGGTCCAGATCCTGCTGAACGAGCAGGCCGCGGGCGGCTCGTGACCCGGTCGGCCGCGTCCGGTGCCCGTGCCGGACGACCCCTCGACGCCGACGTCGTGGTGCTCGGCGGTGGCCCCGGGGGCAGCGCCGCGGGCCTGACCCTGCTGAAGCGCGACGGCCTGGCGGTCACCATGGTCGAGGCGTCCGACTACGTCGCGCCGCGGATCGGCGAGTCGCTGACCCCGGGTGTGCGGCCCCTCCTGGAGTACCTCGACGTCTGGGACGCCTTCTCCGAGGAGCAGGCCCTGGACGCCTTCGGGTCCCGGGCGGCGTGGGGCTCGGCCACTCCTCGCGCCCTGGACTACCTGTTCACCGTGCACGGCAGCGGCTGGACGCTCGACCGCGCCCGGCTCGACCGGTTGCTGGCCGAGACCTTCCGGGCCCGGGGCGGCCGCCTCCTCACCCGCACCCGCTTCCTGGGCTGCACCCGCACGAGCGACGGCTGGGAGGTGCGGGTCCGCGTCGACCGCGACGGCCTCGGCCGCGACAGCGGCGATCCCGACGACCGGGGCGAGGAGCGGGTGCTGCGCTGCCGCTTCCTCGTCGACGCGACCGGGCGGCCCGCCCGGCTCGCCCGCTGGCTGGGGGTGGCGCGCACCGTCCACGACCGGTTGGTGGGGGTGGCCCGGGTCGGCACGCTCCCGCCCGGCCGCGACCAGGAGGCGGTCGTGCAGGTCGAGGCCTGCGCGTACGGCTGGTGGTACACCGCACCGACCCCCGGCGGCCGGCTCGCGACCGTGCTGATGAGCGACGTCGATCTGGTCCGCCGCGCCGACGCCGCCGACCCGGACCGATGGGAGGCACTGGCCGCCGACCTGCCGATGACCCGCGAGGGACTGGACGGGGTCCGGTTCGACGACGACCCGCGGGTGTTCCCGGCCGCCACGGCCAGCCTGCGACGGGCCGGTGGGGACGGCTGGGTCGCGGTCGGGGACGCCGTCGCCAGCCACGACCCGCTGTCGTCGACCGGCATCGCCCACGCGCTGGGCACCGGGACCCAGGCCGCGCTGGTGGTCGCGAACGCCCTGTTCGGCGACGGCCGGGCCCTGGCCGCCTACCAGCAGGCCGTGCGCGCCGACTTCGCCCGCCACCTGCGGACCCACTGGCAGGTCCACCAGGCCGAGGCGCGCTGGCCCGACGCCCCGTTCTGGGCGCGTCGCCGCACCCCCGTGACCCTCGCCCCCGACACGGTCGTGCCCGACGTGCTGCCGGTCGGTGACAGCACGTTCGACCACTCCGTGCACCTGGATCCTCGGCTGGCCCGCCGGCTGCACGCCGCCCTGCGTCCCGGCCGCACCGCCCACGAGGTCGTGGCGGCCTTCGCGGCCGACCATCCGGGGGTCCCGGACCAACGCATCATCCTGGGCGTGCAGGAACTGGTCGGCACGGACGCCGCACCATGACGCCCCCACCACCGGCACCGGCCACGACCACCGCGACCGCCGCGGCCTGGCACGACCGGGCCGCGTCGCTGCGTCCCGAGACCCGGCCCTTCGTGGGCGGCCGCCACGTCGCGCCGGCCACGACCGCGACGTTCGACGACCACGATCCCGCGACCGGCCGCCGCCTCGCCACCGTCCCGGCCTGCGGGGCCGAGGACGTCGACCGGGCCGTGCGGGTCGCCCGCGAGGCGTTCGCGCACGGTCCCTGGCCGCACACCCCGCCGGCCGAGCGCAAGCGGGTGCTGCTGCGCCTGGCCGCCCTGGTCGAGGAGCACCGCGAGGAGCTCGCACTGCTCGAGACGCTCGACGTCGGCAAGCCGATCCGCGACAGCCTCGGGGTGGACGTGCCGGCCGCGGCGCGCTGCCTCGCCTGGTACGGCGAGGCGGTCGACAAGCGCTACGGCCGGGTCGCACCGGTCGGGCCCGACGCGATCGCGACGATCACCCACGAGCCGATCGGCGTCGTCGGCGCGATCGTGCCGTGGAACTTCCCGCTGCTGATCACCTGCTGGAAGGTCGCGCCGGCGCTGGCCGCCGGCAACTGTGTCGTGGTCAAGCCGGCGGAGCAGTCCCCGCTGTCGGCCCTGCGGCTGGCCGCACTGGCGACCGAGGCCGGGCTGCCCGACGGTGTGCTCAACGTGGTGCCGGGCACCGGGGACGCCGGGAAGGCGCTGGGGCTGCACCCGGACGTCGACATGGTGGCGTTCACCGGCTCGACCGCGACCGGGCGTCGCCTGCTGACCTACGCCGCCCGGTCCAACCTCAAACGGGTCACCCTCGAGTGCGGCGGCAAGTCCCCGCAGGTCGTCCTGGCCGACTGTGGCGACCTCGACCGGGTCGCCGCCGCGGTGTCCCGCGGGATCTTCTTCAACCAGGGCCAGGTCTGCAACGCCGGCTCGCGCCTGGTTGTCGAGCCGTCGGTCAGGGACGAGCTGGTCGAACGGGTCGTGGCCCGTGCCCGCGAACTGGTCCCGGGGGACCCGCTCGACCCGGCCACCGAGCTGGGCGCGATCGTCGACCACGCCCAGCTCGACGGGATCCTCGACCACGTCGCCGGTGCCGAGGCGGCCGGCGCCCGCCTGCTGGTCGGCGGTGACCGGGCGCGCACCGACAGCGGGGGCAGCTTCGTCACCCCGGCGGTGCTGGACCGGGTGACGCCGGACATGGCGATCGCGCAGGAGGAGGTGTTCGGTCCCGTGCTGGTGGCGATCGACGCCGACGACACCGACGACGCCATCCGGATCGCCAACGACAGCCGCTACGGGCTGGCCGCCGGGGTGTGGAGCCGCGACATCGGCCGGGCGAACCGCGTGGCCGCCCGCCTGCGGGCCGGGATCGTGTGGATCAACGGCTTCGACAAGCACGACCTGTCGACCCCGTTCGGCGGCGTCGGCGAGACCGGCTCGTCCCGGGACAAGTCCTTGGCGGCGCTCGACGCCTACGGCGAGGTCAAGGTGACCTGGGCCGAGCTCACGTGAGCGCCCCGTCCGCCACGACCCTGACCGGGCCGGCGCTGGAGGCGGCCGCGGACCGGTTCGGCACGCCGCTGTACGCCTACGACCTGGACGGCGTGGCAAGGCGCCACCGGGAACTGGTGGCCGCGCTGCCCGACCGGGTCGACGTCCACTACGCGCTGAAGGCCAACGGCAGCCTCGCGATCGCGGCCCGGCTGGCCGACGTGGGGTGCGGCGTGGACGTGTGCTCGCGTGGCGAGCTGGCGGTCGCCGCTGCGGCCGGGTTCCCGGGTGTCCGGACCCTGTTCACCGGGCCCGGCAAGTCCGACCACGACCTCCACGAGGCGGTCGCCCGTGGGCTCCGCTGGGTCGTGGTGGAGTCCGTGGGCGAAGCACGACGGCTCGCTGCCGTCGCCACCGCGGCCGGTCGGCGACAGCCGGTGCTGGTCCGGATCGCGCCCCGGACACTGCCGTCCGGTGACGGGCTGGTCGTGGCCGTGCCGGGTGGCAAGTTCGGGGTCGACGAGGAGGAGGCGGCCGAGGCGCTGGCGACCGTCGCCGCGCTGCCGGGCCTGCGGCTGGAGGGCATCCACGTCTACGCCGAGTCGTGCGTGCTGGACGCCGGGCACATGCTCGCGATCAACACCCGGACGATCGCGCTGGCACGCGACCTGGCCGCCCACGACCTGCCGATCACCGTCGTCGACCTCGGTGGCGGGCTCGGCGTCCCGTACGGACCCGACGAACCGGCCTTCGACCTGGCGCGCTGGTCCGACGGGTTGCGCTCGCGGTGTCGCGACCTGCCGGCGGACTGGCGGCTGGTGGTCGAACCGGGTCGGTTCCTGGTCGCCGAGCACGGCACGTACGTCGTCACGGTGCTGGACGTCAAGACCGTCGCCGGCCGTCGGCACGTCATCGTCGACGGCGGGATCAACCAGCTGTACCGGCCGAACATGGCCCGGGCCAACCGCCAGGTCGAGGTGCTGGGCGCGTCGGGACAGGACGGGCCCACGGAGGTGGTGGCCATCGCCGGACCACTGCTGTCGGGCGAGGACGTGCTGGCCACCGACGTCGAACTGCCAAGGATCGACCCGGGCCGACGCCTGGCCTTCCGATCCTGTGGTGCCTACGGCTACGGCCACGGCATCAGCGGGTTCTCGGCCCACCCGACGCCGGCCGAGGTGGCGATCGAACCGGACGGCTCGGCGTGGGAGATGCGTCGTCGGGGTCGGCCGTCCGCCGCGCTGCGCGACCAGTCGGCCACACCGTCGGCCACGCCGGAGAGGACACCTGCCATGGACCGGACCACGAGCCACGCGCCATGAGGGTCGTCTTCCTGGGGTTCCAGACCTGGGGCCACGCGAGCCTGCAGGCGTTGCTCGGCGACCCCTGCCACACGGTGCCGTTGGTGGTCACCCATCCCCAGAGCAGCCACCCCTACGAGGCGATCTGGGCCGACTCGGTCGCCGACCTCGCCACCGCCGCCGGCATCGAGGTCGTCACCGCCCGCTCCGCCAACCTCGACGGCGTGCCGGAACGCATCGCCGCGGCCGCGCCGGACGTGCTGGTGTGCTCCGACTGGCGGACGTGGGTGGCCCCGGAGGTGCTCCGACTCGCCCGTCACGGGGGGGTCAACATCCACGACGGCTTCCTCCCCGAGTACGGCGGCTTCGCACCGATCAACTGGGCGATCAGCCGTGGCGAGGAGCAGGTCGGCCTGACCGCGCACTGCATGGACGAGGAGTTCGACCTCGGCGACGTCGTCGTGCAGCGTTGCCTGCCGGTCGCCCCCACCGACACGGCCACCGACGTGGCGCGGCGGGTGTTCGCCCTGCTCCCCGCCGTGACCCTGGAGGCGCTCGACCGCGTCGCCGACCCCGGCTTCCGGCCCGTGCCCCAGGACCGCGGCCGGGCGACCTTCTTCCACAAGCGCAGTGACCGCGACGCCCGGATCGACTGGTCGCTGCCGGCCGTCGAGGTCCACGACCTCGTCCGGGCGCAGTCCGATCCCTACCCCAACGCCCACGCCCGCCACGCCGGCCGGCGCCTGCACGTCAAGCGGGCCTCGTTGCCCGACCAGGCCTGGTGCGGCACGCCGGGCCGGGTGTTCGCCCGCGTCGGCGACGGTGTCGTCGTGCTGTGTGGCCCCGGTCGTGACGACCCGGGACAGGGACTGGTGCTCGAGGTCGTGCAGCCCGAGGGCGGCGACGCCATGCCCGCGGCCGCCTGGTTCCGGACCATGGGTGACTACCTCGACTAGGCCCCCCACGCCCGACTCGCCCCGACCCGCGCGACCCCGCGCGCACCACCCGCACCACCGAGGAGGAATCCGTGAAGATCGTGCTGGCCTACTCCGGCGGCCTCGACACGTCCGTCGCGCTGCCGTGGCTCCGCGAGCACCACGACGCCGAGGTGATCGCCTACTGCGCCGACCTGGGCCAGGCGGATGACCTCGCCACGGTCGAACGACGGGCGTGGCAGGCCGGCGCGGCCGACGTCGTCATCGAGGACCTGCGCGACACCTACCTCCGCGACCACGTGTTCCGGGCACTGCGGGCCGGTGCCGCCTACGAGGACCGCTACCTGATGGCGGCGCCGCTGGGTCGCCCGCTGATCGGCCGGCGGCTGGTCGAGATCGCCCACGAACGCGGCGCGACCGCCGTCGCCCACGGCTCCACCGGCAAGGGAAACGACCAGGTGCGCTTCTACGCCGCCGCCGTCGCACACGACCCGGGCATCCGGGTCATCGGCCCGGCCATGGAGTGGGAGCTGGGCTCCCGGGCCGACGAACTGGCCTACGCCCGCCGGCACGGGATCGAGGTCGATGCCACCGACGACAGCCCGTTCAGCATGGACGGCAGCCTGTGGGGCACCAGCACCGAACTCGGTCCGCTGGACGACCCGTCGTGGCCACCCGACGAGCGGGTCTTCCAGCTCACCACCAGCCCGCGCGAGGCCCCCGACACGCCGCACCGGCTCACGCTGGAGTTCGTCGCGGGCACGCCGGTGGCCCTGGACGGCGAACGCCTCGACCCCGTGCCACTGGTCGAGCGGCTCAACACGATCGCCGGGCGCCACGGCATCGGGCGGGTCGACATCGTCGAGAACAGCCTGCTGGGCATCAAGTCCCGGGCCATCTACGAGAGCCCGGCCGGCACGGTGCTGCACCTCGCGCACCGCGAGCTCGAGAGCCTGGTCATCGATCGCGACACCCTGCACCACAAGGGAGAGGTCGGCCGGAGATATGCCGAGCTCGTCTACTACGGACTGTGGTACTCCCCGTTGCGGGAGGCGCTGGATGCGTTCGTCGACGTGACCCAGGCGCGGGTCGACGGCACGGTCGACCTCGAGCTGTACAAGGGCACCGCGACCGTGCTGGGCCGGCGCTCCGACAACGCGCTGTACAGCCACTCGCTCAGCGCCCACGACGACCGCGACCAGTTCGCCCACCACCTCGGCGAGGGCTTCTCCTACGTCTGGTCGATGCCGTTGCGGCTGCGTGCGCTGACCGGCGACCCCCGCACGCCCGCGTCCGCCACGACCGGGTCGGTGCCCGGGATGCAGCCGTGATCGACGCCCGCTGCCCGCGAGACCGACCAGATCCCCACCAACTAGCCTTGGCGCGGCGGCAGAGGACGAAGGAACGGTGGTGGACAGCCCGAACCCACAGCGGCGCGGCTTCACCACGGACCGGCTCGAGGCGTTCAGCGACGGCGTGTTCGCCATCGCGATCACCCTCCTGGTGCTCGAACTGTCCCTGCCGGAGGGCTGGCTGGACGATCCCCTCACGGCGTTCCTGGGTCTGTGGCCGAGCTATCTGGCCTACGTGGTCAGTTTCGCGACCATCGGGGCGGCCTGGCTGGCTCACACCGCAGTGACCAATCGGATCGCCCGGGGTGACACCACCTTTGCTCGGCTCAACCTGCTGTTGCTCCTGGTGGTGTCGTTCCTGACCTTCCCGACCTCGCTGGTCGGCGAAGCGGTCAGGGCGGAGGATGCCGAACGCGTCGCCACCACGATCTTCGGGCTCAACCTGTTCCTCGTCGCGGTGATCACCGCGCTGATGTGGCGTCATGCCCGACACCACGGGCTGGTTCGCGACGATGTCTCGGACGACGAGGCTGCGGTGCTGACCCAGCGGCTGACCCCCAGTCTCTGGGGCTACCTCGCGCTGATCGCGGTCGGGCTGTTCCTGCCGGTCGTGGCCGTCATTGGCTACCTGGCCATCGGGCTCGTCCTGCTCCTTCCGGTACGTCGCCACGACTGACCACGTCACACCGAACAGCGGGATGTCGAGCCAGGGCTTGCCCCCCGAGATCGTGACGCCCGACGGGATCAGTCGAACTCGACGACGGCGATCGAGTTTCCGGCGGGGTCTTCGAGCCATGCGATGGCGCGCCCGGGGCCGCGATGAATGCCGCGGTCGTCGGCATCGATGCCGTCGTAGCGTCGCATCCGAACACCCCGGTCGACCAAGTCGTCGACGGCCTGGGTGATGTCGTCGACCACGACATTCAGGACCGTGAAGGTTGCGGGTTCGTGATCCGGCTTGGCGTACACGAGGGTCTCGTGGCCGTCGGGGCCACCCAGCCACAGGGGTCCGTGGTCGCCCAGCGGTGTCACATGCATGCCCAGGACGGTCGTGTAGAAGTCGATCGCGGGGGCGACATCGTCCACCGAGAAGCTCCCGACCGTTCGTGTCATGCTGACCATGGCGTCCCCCGGGTGGCCAAGCTGTTCGATGATGACACCTTCCTACCATGATGACAGTAAACTGTCAACAACCGGCGAAGTGAATGTGCCATGGTCGTCCTCCCCGAACGCCCCGCTCGTGCCGACCACGGAGACGCGGGCCTCGGTGGGCCGACCGAGGAGCAGGTGCTCGTCAGCGCGATCGCCAAGACGGTGTTCCGGCTGAACGGTCAGCTCGTGGAGATGGCCGAGGTCTTGGCGGCACCGGCTGGACTGACGGCCTCGTGGTGGCGCGTGCTCGGCGCCGTCGCCTTCGAACCGGCGCCGGTGGTCGAGATCGCGCGTCGCTTCGGCATCACCCGCCAGAGTGTCCAGCGGGTGGCCGACCTCGTGGTGGCGGAAGGTCTGGCCGAGTATCGCCCGAATCCTGCCCACCAGCGCGCCAAACTCGTGTGCCTGACCGAAGCCGGACGCGCCAAGCTGCGCGAGATCGCTCCCGGACATCGGGCGCGTTCGGCCCAGCTCGTCCGCAACGTCGGCGACGATCCGCTTCGTGAGATCCTGGCCGGACTCACCGCCCTGTCACGAGGAATCGACGAGGCGGCGGGCGACGCCGGACACCTCGACGCGCCATGACTGCCAGCCCGGATCGAGGCTTCCGAGGTCGGACCGGCGGAGGAACATGGCGCAGCAGCCGGTCGTCGACGCAGCGTCGAGACGACCCTCGTATGGACCCAGGGAAGGGCACGCAGGTCAGCCCTGGCCGTCGACGACGTACCGGGGCCGCTGCGTCACGCCAGCATCAGGCGATGCGACCATCCAAGGAACGTGTCACGCCAGCCATGGGAGATCCCGCGGATCTCGACAGTCTCGAGCACGCTGGTCAGCCGTAGGAGATCGGCGGCCGTCAGATGGGTTGCCGCTTCTGACGGAAGCGCCGGGACAGGGTCGTGTGCTCTTCTCGTGCGCTCATGCATGGGACGAGCACACGACCGCGTGCACCGGCGACCGCCAAGTGGCGAGGTCGGGCGGCCACCATCCTTCGCGCCGCTCACCAGAGCGTCGAGATCGGTTGAATACGCAGTGGTTCTCCGATGCACGACGATGCGACGAAAGCGGCCCGTGGGTCAGCGAGACCTGGCGCTCGTCGAAGGGTGGCCGTTCCACGTCCCGGGCTTGGCGATTACAACGGCGGTGGCTGCTGCCCATCGCAGGGTGCGCCAACGCCGACCTGGGAGGGCTGCTCGGCACTGGCGGTCGTCACGATCAGGTCGAGACAGCGAGGGTCGTCGACCCGGAAGCCACCGACAAACGCAAGCCAGCCGTCGCCGTCACATCCGCTGGTCGTGATGGCGGTCCCGAAGTAGTCGGGGTCGCCAGCGTGGCCCCAGCCCAGCACGGCCTCCCGCTCTGGGGCGTCAATCTCCAAGCTCACGCCGCTGTCGGCGCGTACGAGCAACCCGATCTTGGACCAGAAGGGAGGAACCCCCTCCTGGTCGTCGCGAACGGCTTGGAGAGCCCGGTCGGACCCGGGAGCGAAGGGCAGGGCGACCGCATCAAGTACGGCCGAGTACCCCTCTGGCAGGTCGTCGCGCTGCTCGATGGAATCGTCGCACGGCAGCGTCCGTGCGCCATCAGGTGCTGGCGGGGCTGATGCTGACGGCGCCGTAGTCGGCGGGGTCGGATCGCTGGTCCCACCGGTGCAGGCCCCCAGCATCGCGACGAGTACGGCCATTGCTGGCAGAACGCCCTTCGTGCGCGCCATGTCATCTCCAAACGACCGCGTTGACCTACGCCCGACCGTAGGGCTATGCCAGAGGGCGTGGAGTGGGTCTTGAGCGACAGAGATCGGACAGATCTCCGAGGTTCGATCGGGTGCTCGAGAGTGGCTTGGTCGGCTGGATCTCACCGGGGTTGTCCGGCTTGGCCGGGATCGTTCGTAGCCAAGGCGCACCACCAGAGGGTCGACGGTCCTCGAGGAGCAACGATTCTCGCCCCGTCCGAGTTCGAGCACTTCTGACGTTGACCGATGAGTCGCGTCCGCCGGCGCCGTCTGTCTCGTTGGCCATGATCATGGAGTGTCAATGACAACTGCCCTGGACCGAGCCTCGCTGTGGAGCCTGATCCACCACGAGCGAGCCTGCCTGGCCGCTGATCTCGACAGCGTGGATGCTGAGGACTGGCGCGAGTCGTCGCTGTGTCCGGGCTGGACGGTGGAGGACGTGGTCGCCCACCTGACGGCAGTGGCCACCTTGGGGCGGTGGCGGTGGTTGACGAGCATGGTTGGCGCAGGCTTCGACGCTGACGTGCACAACCGACGTCGCCTCCTCGAACAGCGGGGGCCAACTCCGGGCGACACACTGCGGAGGTTTCGGGCCGCCATCGACCTGGAGGTGGCGCCCTCGGGTCACACGGCGGCGTGGTTGGGAGAGGTCATCGTGCATGGTGCTGATGTGCGCCACCCATTGGGCATCCAGGACTCGACGTCCGTCCAGGCGGCGACCGAGGTGGCACGGTTCTTCGCGCAGCGCGACTTCACGGTCGATGGGCGGACCCGCTCACGCGACCTGCGGCTCGTGGCGACCGACGGACCGTTCGCAGTCGGCACGGGCCCGATCGTCGAAGGAACGACCATGGCCTTGGTGATGACCATGGCCGGGCGCGAGCCGTTCGTCGACCGTTTGTCCGGGCCGGGCGTGGACGTGATTCGCGAGCGCACAGCGGCCTGACCGCCACCGCAAGTGGTGATTGCGGTCGATCCCGGTCGATTGTCGCCTTTGGGGGCGTGGGCGGGTGCCCAGTCGACAATCGACTTTGTTCACGCGAAGCGGCTCGATCGATTGTCGACTGCACGCCCACCAGCAGGGGTCAAAGCGACAATCGACTTCTTGGCGACCTCGGATATCCGTTTGTGCGCAGTGGTTCTCCGAGGGTTGTCAGGCCGCCTCGCGAAGGTGTGTAGACCGGTGCTACCAGAGGGATGGGTCTGGGGCATCGAGATGACCAGGATGAACGGGTGGCTTGGCCGGCAAGCCCCGAGTTGGCACGGTCACCCGATGATCACGCCGTCCTCCACCGCGAAGGCGCGCACGTCCAACGCCCTCACCAACGAGGTCGCGGCCTGCCGACACGCGTCGACGTCTCCTCGACAGTGCATCGCGAAGTGGTCAACCGGGTCACTCGACAGGTTGAGTTCGATTCGAAGCCCGGCCCCTCCCAACGGACCCACGCGGGCTCGCTGTCGTTGATCGTCCCGATGTCGAGGGCCTGGGCGATGCGGACGACCGAGGCTCGATCGAGCTGCAGTGGCGCCGGTTGAAAGTCCTCCGGGATGTCGTGTGGACGGCTCGCGTTGTGGGGGATGTCCTGCACGAAGACGTCCCAGCTCACCTCAGCCCCAACCGCCCGGTCGTTGGCCATGCTAGGCGGGAGGGGATTCCGCTCGTACCGGCGAAGTGGATGGAGCGGCGGCTCGCCCCCCTGTGGGTCGCGTGGCCCTCCCGAATGGGGAGGGGAAGACCCATCATGTGCCCCGCACCGCATCGGTGGAGACTCGTGATGTCCGCGGGGCCGGTGATGTCGTTGCTGTTGCTGCTCGCAGTCTCTCGACCCGCCAACCGGATCATCCTCGGTGACGCAAGGCGTCTTGACGGAGGTCGTCGTTCAGGATGTCCCGCATGAAGGCCAGCGCGTCGAGGTGGTCCATCCCGGCGCCTCGCTCGATGCTCGCGGTGTGTTCTGGGTCGGTGGTGATCTTGCTGGCCGCGTCTGCGGCAACCGTGTCGATTGCGAGCGCGCCGAAGTCGCCCGTCTCGCGGAAGAAGCCCAGCACGACAGCCGCGGCGTCGAGGCGACCGACTGCAGCGTGCATGGTGATGAACTCGAGTGCGGCGAGGCGGCTGGCCACGAAGCTGAGATCGGTCTCGAGGAGCTCTGTGATGTGGTCGCGGAGCAGCCGCAGACCCTCTCGGTGATCGCCACTGCGGAAGGCAGCGCGGGCGGTCGCGGGGCCGTTGGCCGAGAATGTCCCGTCCGGGACCGGGATCGCAGCTGAGGCGTCGAAGAGTTGCTCCGCGGCGGGGTAGTCGCCGCGCAGGAGCGCTGAGTACGCACGCATGAACAGCGACCAGTGCAGGAACGTCGGCGGCCCGCCCTCCCGGTGGCGGTTGGTCAACTCCGCCACGTAGCGGTCGTGTTCGGCGAACGCCCCGGCGCGCAGGAGCCCTGCGGCGACGCCCACGAGCTGCATCCAGTCGGCGAGGTACTCCTCGCCGCGACCGCGGAGCCACGCGACGGCTTCGCGTGACGCATCCACCATCGTGGTGTCGCCCGGAGTGACCAGTGCACGGGCGTGGCGCACCACCGGGTGGTCACCGTGGCCGTGACGGGCGACGAGTCGATCCAGGCCGTCCGCGTCGCCGAGCTCGGCGAGCCGCTGCGTCGCCCAGAGCAGCCAGGTCAGTCGGCTGTCCTCGTCCTCGTCGTCGAGGAGCGGCAGGAGTTGCTCTGCCCATTCACCGACCTCCAGGCGTCCGCGCATGGCGAGTTCGCTCGCCAGTGGTCGGGCGACGGCAGCCGCCAGGTCAGCGTCGCCGGCTGCGACGGCGCGGTCGAAGGCTGCCCGGAGGTTGGGCCAGAGTTCGACAGCGCCCGCGGCGCCCTCGAGCTCGTCGGGTCCCTCGAGCAGCTGGCGCAGCCGTCGTGCCTCGGCGTGGCACCACAGGGCGTGGCGCTGCATGGTCGCTGTGGCTTCCTCGCCGTCGGCCAGGATCTCGGCGGAGAACTGCCGGACGGTCTCCAGCAGCCGGTAGCGCTTGCCGCGCGAGTCGAAGCGGACCATGAGCAGCGATCGGCGCGTGAGCTGTCCCAGCAGGTCGTCGACGGCCGCCACGTCGAGATCAGGGGCCTCGTCCGGCCAGGCCACGTGCCGAGCAGCTGCGGCGTCGAACGGACCGGTGAAGGCCGAGAGGCGCGCGAGGACGTGCTGCTCACGATGGTCGAGGAGGTCGTAGGACCACTGCAAGGTCGCCCGGAGGGTCCGCTGCCGATGGTGGCGGTCGCGTCGATGGCCGGCGAGCAGCTCGAGGCGTCGGTCGAGACGGTCGACGATCTCGGTCGCTGTGAGGGTGCCGACTCGCCCAGCGGCAAGCTCGATCGCCAGTGGCAGGCCGTCGAGCCGGCGACAGATCTCCTCGACCGCATGACGTTCTTCGTCGAGGTCGAAATCGGGACGCACGGCCATGGCCCGGTCGGCGAACAGCTCAGGACCGTGCGCGGGGTCGAGCGGTCCGAGCTGGACGAGGTGCTCGCCGCCGATGGCGAGCGCCTCCCGTGACGTGGCCAGGACCTGGATCCCCTCGCAGGTGGAGGCCACTGCCAGTGCGATTGCGGCAGCACCGTCCAGGACGTGCTCGCAGTTGTCGAGCAGCACGATCCCCCGGCGCTCCCGCAGACGCGCGAGCACCGCCGTCCGCACATCCCTGCCCGCGACCTCCCGCGCTCCCACCGCGCCGGCGACGGCACGATCGACGTCCTGCGCGGCACGGACCTCGTCCAGTGGCACGAACCACGCGCCAGTGTCCGGATCCGTGGTCCTGGTGCGTGCGACCTCGAGCGCGAGGCGCGTCTTGCCGACCCCCCCGGACCCCACGAGCGTCAGGACCGCCGCTCGGTCGAGTGCCATCCCGACCCGCCGGCGGTCGTCGTCGCGCCCGACCAGGCGCGTCAGCGGCCGTGGGAGGGCACCCGCCGCATCTTCGGGGATGGGCGGGGAGGGACCGGGTGCGCCATCCGGCGGCGCCCGGTCGCCGTCCAGCAGGATTGTCGACTGGCGGAGGATCGCCGCCTCCACTCGCTGGAGGCGCGGTCCTGGGTCCACACCGAGTTCGTCGACGAGGTGTCCGCGGGCCACCTGGAAGGCCGCCAGCGCGTCGGCCTGCCTGCCGGCGCGGTAGAGCGCCACCATGAGCAGCTCCCAGAGCCGCTCCCGGAAGGGATGACGGCTCGTCAGCTCGGTCAGGTCTGCAAGGGCGCTCTCGGGATCATCCGCGACGCGCTGGTCGAGGTCGCGTTCCACGGCCCCGAGCCAGCTTTCGACCAGTCCGTCCACGGCAGGCCGGAGTGCCGGGGACTCGAGGCCCGCCAGCGGCGTGCCGCCCCACTCGGCCAGGGCGGCAGTGACGTCCCCTGCCGCCAGGTGTCGCTGGAACCTCGTCACGTCGATGGCTGCGGGGTCCACGTCCAGCTGGTAGGCCGCGCCGACACGCACGATGGTCGTCGGCCCGACTGCCTTGCGGAGTCGCACCACGTAGGACTGGAGGGTCTTGTCGGCGGTGCGTGGCGGGTCGTCGTCCCAGACCGCACGGATCAGCTCGGCCACGGAGACCGCGGTGCGGGGTGACAGCGCCAGGGCGGCGAGCACGGCCTGGCACTTGGCCGGGCCGATGTCGAGCTCGCCATGGTCGTCCTGGACGCGGACTCCGCCCAGGAGCGCGATCTGCAGCGTCGGCACGTCGTCCTGTCAGTAGGTCGCCGCAGCGTGCCAGATGTCGCCCGGCACGTCGTCCGGTTGCGCGAACGGGCTCAACCGGGGCTCAACCGAGGCTCGACCGTGATCGGGCATGGTGCCACCCGGCGACGGAGAACCGTGGCCTCGACGAACGGACGAACCGTGAACACCTCTCTTCGACAGGCGACCACCGATGCGGTGGTCCCCGACAGCCGGCTGCCCGGCCAGCGTGCCGGCGGCTGGGCTGCGCTGCTCCAGGCAGCGACCTTCGTCTTCGGCTTCGCCGTGTATGGCACCGTGATCGCAGGCGCTGAGTACGGGGCGCTGGCCATCGACCCCGCGACACACGTCGCGTTCCTGGTCGACAACCAGCTGATCCTGCACGCCTGGTACGCGGTCATCTACCTCGTCTTCGGCGGCGCGCTCGTCGTGCTCGCCCCGGCGATCTACGACCGCGTCCGTGGTGGTGCACCCACGATGGCCCGGGTCGGCACGATCTTCGGCCTGGTCTGGGCGACGCTGATGTTCGCTGTCGGCATGACCGCCATCGTCGGCGGCGACATCGTCGCCACGCTCGCCACGATCGACGGCGACAGGGCCGCAGCCGCGTGGAGCACCACTCGCCTGCTCATGGAGGGGATGGGTGGCGGCATCGAGATCGTTGGCGGCCTGTGGATCGGCCTGGTCAGCCTGGCCGCCCTGCGCAGCCGGACGCTGCCGGTCTGGCTCAACCGGATCGGCGTCCTGACCGGCGTCGCCGGCATCGCGACCACGTCGCTGTTCGCCGCGGAGGTCATCACGAGCATCTTCGGCCTCGGGAGCATCGTCTGGCTCACGTGGCTCGGGATCCACCTGGTCCGGGGTGCTCGCACCGAGACGTCGAGTGTCCGATGATCCGCGTCACCAACCTCACCAAGCGGTACGGCGCGCGCACCGCCGTCGACGACCTGAGCTTCGATGTCGCCGCCGGCCGGGTCACCGGCTTCGTCGGCCCGAACGGTGCCGGCAAGTCCACAACGATGCGCGCCATGGTCGGGCTCAACCGTCCCGACGCCGGCGAGGTCCGCTACGACGGCCACCGCTACATCGACCTCGCCACACCGGCGAGCGTGGTCGGGTCCGTGCTCGATGCCCGCAGTGTCCATCCCGGCCGCAGCGCGCGGGACCACCTGCGCGCCACGGCGGCGCTCAGCGGCCTGCCCACCGAGCGTGTGAGCGAGGCCCTGGCCGCCGTGGGACTGACCTCCGTCGCACGACAGCGCGCCGGCGGCTTCTCGCTGGGCATGCGCCAACGTCTGGCCCTCGCGACGGCGCTGCTCGGTCGGCCGCGGGTCCTGCTCCTCGACGAGCCAGCGAACGGTCTCGACCCCGACGGCATCCGGTGGCTCCGTGACCACCTGCGCGACTTCGCGGACCGCGGGGGGACGGTGTTCGTGTCCAGCCACCTCATCGGCGAGCTGGCCATGTTCGTGGACGACCTCGTCGTGATCGGGGGTGGTCGGCTCCTCGGTGCGGGCCCCTTGGACACGTTCACACCTGCCGGCGACACGGTGGTGCACGCCGAGACGTCGGACGCCACGGCGCTCACCGACCTCCTCCTGCAGGCAGACGTCGACGCCCGCTCGCAGGGTGCGCGGCTGACCGTGCGTGGCGCGAGCCGCGACATCGTCTCGCAGCTCGCGTTCGACCACGGGATCCGACTCGTGGAGCTGACCGAGGTGACCACGTCCTTGGAGGACCACCTGCTCGACCTCACCAACAACGCCGCCGAGTTCAGCGCTGTCTGACGGGCGCGACCGCAAGGAGCACCGACCATGACCAGCACCACGACCATCTCCGCCACCGGCACCCCCGCGGCCTCTCCGCCGACGCTCGACCCGGTCGCGGTCTCCACCGTGCGCCGCCTCGGCCGTGCGCTCGTCAGCGAGTCCATCAAGCTCACGACGGTGCGTTCCTACCGGGCGATCGCCGCACTCACCGTCGCCGTCGGCACACTCGTGACCTGGGGCGTGGCCCGCTACGTCGACGACGAGCCGATGACGGTCGCGATGCTGTTCCTGTTCGCGTCCGTCTTCACGGCGGTCTTCGCTGCGGTCGCGGGCATCCTGCTGTTCAGCACCGAAGCGCAGCATGGCAGCCTCGGACCGACCCTGAGCGCACAGCCGCGCCGGTGGGTCGTGGCGGCGGCCAAGGCCACCACCACCGCCGTGTTCGGGGCAGCGCTCGGTCTCGCCGGCGTCGCTGCGGGCCTGCTCGGCGCCGTCCTCGGAGGCATCCCCGCAGGTCACACCTCCACGATCCTCGAGAGCAGCCTGTGGGCCGTGGCCTTCGCCACGCTGTCAGCGCTGCTCGGCCTCGGGGTGGGCATGGCCGCACGCCACAGCACCGTCGCCATCTCCGGGCTGCTCGTGTGGTGGTTGGTCGTCGAGAACCTGCTGGCGGTCTTCCTCGACCCGCAGCTCTCCCGCTTCCTGCCCTTCGTGGCCGGCAACGGCCTGCTGCAGATCGTGGTCGACGACCCCGATGCCCTCGCCGTGGCCCTGTCCCTGCCACAGAACGCCGCGGTCTTCGGTGGCTACTCGCTCCTGGCGCTGGTCGTCGGCGCCGCGCTGCTCCACCGGCGCGACGCCCACTGACCTGCATGCGCCACCCGCCCAGACGCCCTGACGTTGCATGACCCGGGACGCTGGGGCAGTTCGTGCTGCACCGGAACGGGACACGGCTCGGGCGCCGGTCGCTGCGGACCATGCTGACCCGGTCGTTCGGGGCCCGATCCTTCGCGGGTTCTGGCGGCACGCTTGGCAGGGACGGGCAAGAGGTTGGCGGGAACGGGCAAGAGGCCACGAAACCGCGTCCATAGCGTGATAGCCACCTCAGCTCAGCAGACCGGAGAAACCCCCATGGAGAAGATCGCCGCCATCGGTGTCACGACCATCCTCGGTGGGGTCGCGGCCATGCAGCTCGCCCTCGTGCTCGGCGCCCCATGGGGTGCGCACGTGTACGGGGGGCGTGTCGCCGGTCCCGGCGAGGCACTGCCCGCCCCGTACCGGGTCGCGAGTGTCGTGGCGATCGGCCTCCTGGTCGGCGCGGGCTGGCTCGTGCTTGCTCGCGCCGGCGTCGTCGCCCCGGACCTCGCGGCATCGGCGCTCGTGCTCCGCGGCACGTGGGTCGTGGCCGTCTACCTCGTCCTCAACACCCTCGCGAACCTGGCCTCCACGAGCCTGGTCGAACGTTGGGCCCTCGGAGCGGCGACCGCCGCGGCCGCCGTCATGACGGTCCTGGTCGCCCGGTCCTGACCTCGACCGGCCGCACTGCACGGCGTGGTCGCCAGCACTCCTGACCCGGGACGACCGGGCCGAGGCGTGGGTCAGGGGAGCGGAGGTCCCTTGGTGGAGGCGACGCCGAGCCTGAACACGGCCCACGTCACGCCGGCAATCGCGGATGCGATGAGCAGCATGCCGAGGTCGGGCTGGAACAGGGCCAGCGTGGTCAGTGGTGCGCCGACGAGGTTCGGAACCAGGTACAGCATGACCCACGCCGCGGCCAGGGTGGTCAGCAGCGGGAACCAGAGGCTGAACAGGCCGGCGGGTCCCGACTTGGCCCGAATCTCGACTCGGTGACGCCACGCCCAGACCATGCTCAGCAGGTAGACGACAGGAAGCAGCACCAGGCCGAGGAACAGCGCCTTCTGGGGCCATCGCGAGCCCTCGCCGTCGTCGTCGAGACCGAGGGCGCGGGCGGTGATGCCGTTGCGGAGCTGGGTCGTTTCCCCGAAGCCGATGCCACTGCCGCCGTTGACCAACACCACGACCCCGGTGCGCTCCGAGGGACGCATCGTCGCGAGCGTCTCGAACCCGGGAGTCGACCCGGAGTGCCACACCGTCCCGTTGTCGGTGTCGACGAACCAGCCGAAGCCGTAGAACGGCGAGGCCGAACTCGCTGGCCGCATCATCTGCGCCTTGCCAGCGGCACTGAGCACGTCGTCCTCGCCGTTGAGCATCATGGCCATGTACCGCGACAGGTCGTTGGCACTTGCGACGACTCCACCTTGCGGAGCCGTCGCGCGGTCGGTCGTGGTGTCCGGGAGCGGTCGCTTGGTGGTGAACCAGGGGCGGTGCCCGGTCGCCATGGCCTCGTGGGCCTCGCCGTCAGCGACGAAGCTGTTGTCCATGCCGACTGGCTCGAGGATGTTGGAGGCCACGTACGACTGGTAGTCCTGACCGCTCACGACCTCGATCAGGCGACCCAGGAGCACGTAGTTGGCGTTGGAGTATTCGAACCGTTCGCCGGGCTGGCCTGCCGGGGCCGTCTTGGCCAGCGCGTCCACCCGGAGTGCCAGTTCGTCCCTGCCCGATGCCGCGTCGGTGTGCGAGGCGTTGCCCTGCAACGTGGAGAAGCCGCTGGTGTGGCTGAGGAGTTGGCGGATGGTCACGGCACCGGCGGGTCGTCCCGAGAAGCCGTCGAGGTACTGGGACAGCTCGGCATCCAGGTCGACCTCGCCGGCCTCGACCAGTTGCATGACGGCAAGGGCGGTGAAGCTCTTGGAGATCGAGCCGGTCAGGAAGGGCGTGTCCGGGGTGACCTCGCGGTCACTCCCGGCCCTGGCGACCCCGCGCGCGCCCGCCGTGGTCGTGGCGTCATCGTCCACCACGGCGTAGGCCAGGCCAGGCACGCCCGAGGCCGGCATCTGCGCATCGATGACGTCCTCGACCGATCCCTGTGGCATGGCCGCCTGCCCGGCGACACCGAGACCCATTACCAGGGCAGCCGCGAGGCCGACCCGTGCCTGGGCACGGCGGGTGGTCAGGGCGCTCATCGCCGTACCTCCGGGGTGTCGTCGCCGAGCCTACGGCCCGCGCGGGCGACGAACGCGTCGTCGAGCGTGGGCTGGTCGACCATCAGTCGCCCGGGCACGACGTCGCAGTCCGGGCAGACGGTGTGGCCTCGCTGCCCGCCTGGACGGGCCGACGGTCATGCGAAGGAGATCGCCGTCACCCTCCGCACGTGGAGACCGATGCGGCCACGGATCTCGGTGAGCACGATCTCGGTGGCGCCGCACGCGGGGCAGCGCATGACCATCCCGGGACAGCGCAGGTAGACGTGGGTGGCGGCCACCCGGTGGCGGTCGTCGCAGTCGCCACACTGCACGGTTGCCGTGGTCATGTCGGTGCCGAAGGCCAATGCCAGCGCCCCGGCCAGGGCATTGCCGTCGACGTGGGCGGTCGACCGTTCCGCGGGGGTGGAGGTGTCCTGGGCCATCGGGGTCTGCCTTGCAACGGGGATGTCGACGCGGGCGTTCGGGCCCGATCACCCGAAGCGTTCGGTGCGGATCGTGGTGGGACCGTAGCCAAGCACCGCCAGGGACGCGGCTGCCGCCTCGACGAACGCGGTCGGTCCGCACACGTAGGTCAGCCCGCCACTGGGGGCCGGCAGGTGTCGTCGCAGTGTCTGGGCGTCGACGCGACCGGTCTCGCCGTCCCAGTCGGGGGGGATGTCGTCGCCGGTGAGCGTGATCACGACGTGTTCACCTTCCGTGGTGGCCGCCAACTCGTCGCGGTAGAGAATCCGGTCGGGGGTGCGGGCCGAGTACACCAGGTGGAAGGGCGTGGGGTCGCCGAGGCGCCGACGGTGTCGCAGCATCGACGCGAGTGGCACGATCCCCGAGCCACCGGCCAGCAGCACGACCCGGTCGGTGGTGTTGGGTTCCCACACGAACCATCCACCCACCGGACCTCGCACCTCCACCGCCGTGCCCGGTCGCGCGACATCGGCCAGGAACGGTGACACCTCGCCGTCGTCCACCCGTTGCACCGTGATCGCCAGGGGTCGGGCGGGGGCGGATGCCACCGAGTAGCTGCGCGTGGCCTGGTAGCCGTCGGGGGCGGTGAGCCGCAGGTCGACGTGTTGGCCGGCTCGGTGGGTCGTCCAGCCCGGCACGTCCAGCACCAGGGTGGTCGCCGAATCCGTCTCGGCGATGCGTTGCGTGACCGTTGCCTGGCGCCAGCGCAGCATCCTCAGTCGCCGGCGTAGCGCTGTTCCAACCACGGATCTCCGTGGTTGTGGTACCCCGCCGACTCCCAGAAGCCCGGCTGGTCGTGGTCGACGAGCCGGATCCCCCGGATCCACTTCGCGCTCTTCCACAGGTACAGGTGTGGGACCAGCAGCCGGGCCGGGCCGCCATGCTCGACCTCCAACGGGTCACCGTCGAAGGTGTGGGCCACCAGTGCCACACGGTCCACGAGGTCCTCGACCGGAAGGTTGGTGGTGTAGCCGCCGTAGCAGTACACCTGCGCGTACGGCGCGTCGTCACGGACCCCTGCCTCGTCCAACAGCGTCGCCACCGACACGCCCGCCCACTGGGTGTCGAACTTCGACCAGTGCGTCACGCAATGGATGTCGGTGGTGACCGACTCGACCTCCAGCGCGGTGAACTCGTCCCAGCTCCAGGTCCGTTCCACCTGGTCGTCGCGGACCGTCAACGCCCACGAATCGGTCTCCACCAGTGGCGTGGGACCGGCTGTCAACACCGGGAAGTCGTCCACGCGGTACTGGCCCGGTGGCAGACGTTCGTCGTCGTCGCCCCGCCGCCCCCCGAAGCCTGCCGTGACGCTCATCCGTCGCCTCCGCCCAGTCGACGCCGGTGCCGGCTGCTCGGCGGGACGCTAGCACGCCGCCCAGGTTCGCCTCGACCGATCCCACGCGAGCCTGCCGCCCTGGCCCGGACGGGCAACAGGCTGGCAGGAACGGCCAAGAGGCACGCCGCGGACGTTCGTAGCGTGCCAACACACCAGCACACGACCGGAACGGACCCGACATGCAGAGCACCCACCACGACATCCCCCGCGCGATCCCGACCACCATGGAGGCGATCACGCAGTCCAGCTACACCAGCCCCCACCAGCTCCGGCTCACGACCGTGGCGACCCCCAGCCCCGGCCCGGGCCAGGTCCTGGTCGAGGTCGCTGCGGCCGGCATCGACCAGGGCGTGTGGCACCTCGTCACTGGCCGCCCGTACGTGGTGCGGCTCGCCGGGTACGGCATCCGCAAGCCCAGGCAGTCCATCCCGGGCTTCGACCTGTCCGGTCGTGTCGTCGCGGTCGGCTCCGACGTCGCGGCGTTCGACGTCGGCGACCGGGTGTTCGGCATCGGCATCGCCACCTTCGCGCAGTACGCGGTCGCCGAGACGGCCAAGCTCAGCCGCGTCCCCGACGGCATCACCGACGAGCAGGCGGCGGTCGCCGCGATCTCGGGCGGCGCGGCGTTGCAGGCCGTCGACGACGTCGCCGGTGTCCAGCCGGACATGCGCGTCCTCGTGATCGGCGCGTCCGGCGGCGTCGGCTCCTACGCCGTGCAGTTGGCCGTCGCCCGCGGCGCGACCGTCACCGGCGTGGCCAGCGCGGCCAAGGCCGACCTGGTCCGCGACCTCGGCGCGGACCACGTCATCGCCTACGACCGCGACTCGCTGGACAGCGAGGGGGTCGAGTACGACGTCGTCCTGAGCATCGGCGGGTTGGCACCGGTCCGGACCCTGCGGCGGCTCCTGACCCCCACCGGCACGCTCGTGATCGTGGGCGCCGAGGGGGGCAGCAGCATCACCGGCGGGCTCGGCCGCCAGCTGCGCGCCGTGCTGTGGTCGCCGTTCGTCGGCCAGCGGATGACCACGTTCATCGCCCGTGAGCACCGCGACGTGGTCGACCGACTCGCGGATGACCTGGCGTCCGGGGCGGTCGTGCCCGCGATCGGCCACACGGTCGGGCTCGCCGAGGTCCCCGACACGATCGGCGCGCTCCGAGCCGGCCGGCTGCGTGGCAAGGCCGTCGTGCAGATCGGCGCCGGGGGTGTCAGGAGCCGGTGAGCTGTTGGCGGTGGGCCAGCGGGGTCGTGCCGGTCCAGCGCTTGAACGCCCGGGTGAAGGCGCTCTGGCCGGCGAACCCGGTGAAGAACGCGACCTCGCCGAGTGGGCGGCCGGGGTCGGCCAGGAGCGAACACGCGATGTCGAGGCGGACCTCGTCGGTGACCTGCTGGAACGTGGCGTCGTGGTCCGCCAGGCGCCGGTGCAGCGTGCGCTCGCTCATCGCCAGGCGGCTGGCGACCTCCGCCTTGCCGGGCACCCCGTCGCACAGCGTGTCCGCGACGGCGGCGCGGACCCGCTCGACGACCGACCGGTCGCCGCCCTGTTCACGGTGCAGGTCGTCCAGCTGGGCCAGGAGGTACGCCGACAGCCCGGCGTCGGCCAGGCGTGTGCGTGCGGACAGGGCCGACGCGGGGAGGTGAAGCGCATCCTCGGTGGCCCCGAAACGCACCGGCCCGCCGAAGTAGGCCCGGTGGTCGCGGGTCGTGGGCGGTGCGGCGTGCCGGAACGTCACCAGCGACGCCCGCAGCGGCGCGCCCACGCTCGAGCGCAGGATCGTGGTCATCGCCGCCAGCGCGCACTCGTTGGCGACCTGCATCCCGTGTCGGGGCCCGGTCCGGCCCAGCAGGCGGATCGCGGCCCCGTCCTCGGTGATGTGCAGGTCGTACTCCAGGGTGTCGCTGACCACCAGGATGTAGCGGATGATGCGCTCGATCGCGTCCTGCAGCGTGGGGGCGGTGACCATCGCGTGGCCGAGCGCCCCGAACATGGCCGGTTCGACCGACGCGCCGTAGCGCAGCGGGAACTGGTGGTCGCCGTCGCGCACGGCCCGCTCGATCAGCGTGTAGTAGGCGTCGTCCGACACCAGTGACGGCTGGCCCGTCTCGGGTTCGACGGACGTGACCCCGGCGATGTCCAGCAGTTCCTGTCGCGGCACCGACGGGTCCGCGACGGTGATCATCCGACGCAGGATGTTGGAGCTGACGGTTGCCATGGGCACGTTCTAGCAGACCGGGGCGAGCGGATGCCCGCCACGACCGGCGACCGGGGTGCTGGCCGGCTCGGTCAAGAAGCTGGCGGGACCGGCCAAGAGCCCGGGATCGTCGCTTCGTAGGGTCCTTTCCATCACCTCGACGACCCGAACGGAGCCGCCCCATGACCCCCGCCCAGACCACCTCCCAGACCGCCATCGCCCGCGCCACGTCGACCCGCGGCAGGGTGGCCCGCCCGACCGCCCGCACCACCGGCCTTGCCTACCTCGGCATCGTCCTGTGCGGATTGTTCGCCGAGTTCGTCGTCCGCATGTCGCTGGTCTCGCCCGGCGACGCCGTGGCGACGGCCGAGTCGATCGCTGCATCGCCCTGGCTGTTCGGCAGCGGCATCGGCGCCGACGTCGTGATGATCGCGCTGGACGTCACCGTCGCGTTCGGGCTGTACCGGCTGCTGCGCCACGTGGACGAGCGCCTGGCGCTGGTCGCCACCGTCGCGCGACTGGTCCAGGCCGCCGTGCTGACGGCCAACCTCGTCAACCCGCTGCGTGCGCTCGGCCACGCCCGGGACGCCGTCGCCGGCGTGCCGGGTGCCGCGGACGCCGCGTTGGGGGCGATGGAGACGCACGCCCTGGTCTACGACGTCGGGCTGATCGCGTTCGCGGTGTCGTGCCTGGCCGTGGCCCGCCTGCTGTCCACGACCGGGGTCGTCCCGCGGCTGCTGTGGCTCGGGATGGCCGCCACCGGCGTCGTCTACCTGGTCGGCTCGCTCGCGGCGGTGTTCGCCCCGACCCTGTCGGCCGCGATCGACCCCTTCTACCTGGTCGCGATCGTCGTCGAGCCCGCCTTCGCCCTGTGGCTCGTCCTGCGTGGTCGGCGCCTGGAGCCCACGACCGCCCCGGCGCCGGCCCACACCCTGGCGTGACCCCCCACGGGCCGGCATCGCCGCCAGCTCGTACGCCAGGCTGGCCGAGCACCTCGCCTCGGGTCGGCGTGCTCGGCCACTCGATCGGCGGTCATGCCGCCCTGGCGGTCGGTGGCGCCCGGCTGGACACCAACGCGTTCGCCGACCGCTGCGACGCCGGTGTCCCCGGCGACTCCGTCGACGACGAGGCAGCCTGGCTGTGCGGGGTGCTGGCGCCGAACCTCGACGCGCTGGCCCGACGTGTGGGACTCGCGGGGACGTCGCTTCCGCGGCTCGCGCCCACCACGGACGTCGACGCGGTGGTCGCCCTTGCCGGCGACGCCTACCTGTTCGACGCCGACGGGCTGGCCGCGATGACCACGCCGGTCCTGGCCGTCGGTGGTCGCGACGACACCGGGACCCCGTGGGACCTGGGTGCCGGCATGACGTTCGCACACGTCGGCAGCCATCGGCGCGTCGTGGGCGGCCTGGAGGGCGCCGAGCACCTGGTGTTCACCGGGCGCTGTGATCGCCTCCGCCGGGTGACGCCGTTCGTGCCGATGGGCCTCTGTGACGACGCGGACGGCCACCGCGCGACGCGTCACGACGTCGTGGCGCACGTCCCCACCGCGTTCCTGCTCGACACGCTGGCCGGTGACGACGCGGCCGGCAGGCTCCTGGACACCCCGGCAGACCTGCCCATGGCCAGCATCGAGACGAGCGGCGACGGCGATGCCTGACCAGTTCCCAGGCCGTGGGATCCGTGGGTCGCACGGGCGGTCGTGGGCTGCCGGGTACGACCTCGACACCCGTTTCAGGCGACGCCGAAGAGGGTGTGGAGGGTGCGGCGGACGCGGGGGCGCAGCTCGGCGTGGGCGGTCTCCCAGTCGGGTCGGGGCAGCCAGGCGACGAAGGTGCCCTCGACGACGGCGCGCATGACCGCGGCGGCCTCGTCGGGGTCGTCGACGTGGAAGACCCCGGCCTGGACGCCCTCGCGGATCACGGTGGCGAACAGCCCGTCCACGATCCGCTCGGTCATCTGGGCCACCTCGACGAACGCCTCGTCGCGGGCGGCGTGCTCGACCAGGTCCACGTAGAGCAGTTGGTAGGCGCGGTTGCGGGGTGCGTCCACGAACAGGATGTCGAGCATGTCGTCGAGGGCCTCGACCGGGTCGTCGGCCGCGGCGACCGCGGCCTGGATGCGCTCGGCCACGGTCAGCAGCGCCCAGCGCATGGTCGTCAACAGCAGGTTCGACTTGGACTGGAAGTGGTACAGCACCAGCCCCTTGGAGACCTCGGCGCGGTCGGCGACGTCCTGCAGCGACACCCGATGTCCACCCCGGTCGGAGATGACCCGGTAGGCGGCCCGGATGATGTCGACTTCCCGGTCCGACAGCGAGGTCTCCAGCTCGGCGATGGTCGGCTGGGTGGTGGTCTCGGTCATGCCGGGCCTTCGGACGGTGGTGCGCCGGTTCGAACGGGCTCGTCGTGTCGGGTTCGTGGCGAGGTGGCGACTGGTCGGGTGCGCCGTGACGCCGAGGGTCAGCTCCCCCGGTACTCCGGGGAGCGCTTCTCGGTGAACGCGGTCATCCCCTCGACCGCGTCGTCGCTGGCGAACAAGGGTGCCAGTTCCTCCAGTTCGACGCGAAGACCGTCGGCGAGGTCGCGGTCGACCCCGCGGTGCACGGCGTGCTTGACGGCCGCGATCGCCAGCGGGGCGCCGCCCGCCAGCGACGTGACCATCTCGTCGACCGTCGCCTCCAGCTCGTCGGCCTCGACCAGCCGGTCGACCATGCCCAGCTCGTGGGCCTCCTCCGGCGTCACCGCCCGGCCCGCCAGCATCAGGTCCAGCGCGCGCCCGCGCCCGATCAGCCGGGGGAGTCGCTGGGTCCCGCCGGTCCCGGGCAGCAGGCCCAGGGTCACCTCGGGCAGGCCGATCCGGTACCGCCCGGTCGCGGCGACCCGGATGTCACAGGCCAGGGCGATCTCGTAGCCGCCCCCCAGGGCGTGGCCGGCGATCGCCGCCACGAAGACCGGGTCCTCGGCGGCGAACCGGTCGAACACCTCGTGGGCTCGGGCGACCATGGCGTTGTTGTCGTCGGCGCTGCGGTCCAGGAATCCCTTGACGTCCGCACCTGCCGAAAAGAACTTCTCGCCGGACGACGACACCACGACCGCGATCGCGTCGTCGTCGACCACGCTGGTGATCGCCGCGTCCAGCTCCTCGAGGAAGTCGGGGTCGTAGCTGTTGGCCGGCGGCCGGTCGAGGACGATCCGGCCGACGCGGTCGGCGGTGGAGGCGGTGACGGCCATGGGGCGGTCCTTGCTGGAGCGGTCGGGATGTGGACGGGTGGGACTGGGTGGATCAGCCGAGGCCGCCGATGACGCTGGACTTGTAGCGGGAGTACTCGGCGAGGGCCTCGAGGCCGTGCTCCTTGCCGAGACCGGACTGCTTGGTGCCACCGAACGGCATCTCGTCGTAGCCGTAGTGCAACTGGTTGACCCAGGTCATGCCCGCGTCGAGCTCGTTGACGGCCCGGTTGATCGCGGTCCCGTCGGTCGTCCAGATCGACGAGCCCAGCCCGTAGGCGGTGGCGTTGGCCCGCTCGATCGCCTCGTCCAGCGAGTCGACCGACCACACCGGCAGGACCGGACCGAAGACCTCCTCGGTGGACAGTCGCGAGTCGTCCGGGACGTCCACGGCCAGGCCCGGCTGGTAGAAGTGTCCGTCACCCTCCACGACGTGGCCACCGGTCACCAGTTCGGCGCCGGCGTCGACCGCGTCGGCCACCTGGTCGACCAGCAGGTCACGCTGGGCCGCGGTGTGCAGGGGACCGATCCGCAGCTTCGGCTTGTCCGGCTTGGTGGTGCCGTCACCGGGCTCGTAGCGCTCGATCCGCCCGGACAGCAGCTCGACGAACTGGTCGAAGACGTCGGCGTGCACGAAGGCTCGCTTTGGCGCCAGGCACACCTGCCCGGCGTTCCAGTAGCGCCCGATCTGGATGGTCTTCACGGCTGTCTCGAGGTCGGCGTCCGGGAGCACGATCGTCGGGTCGGAGCCACCCAGCTCCAGGCTGACGTGCTTGAGCGCCGGGCCAGCGGTCTCCATCAGGGTGCGGCCGGTCGCGGTCGACCCGGTGAAGGCGATCCGTGGCACGTCGGGGTGGCCGACCAGCGCGCCGCCGGTCTCGCCGCCCCCGGTCACGACGTTGAAGACGCCGTCGGGCAGCCCCGCCTCGGTCGCGATCCGGGCGACCTGCAGGGTCGCGAGCGGCGTGGTCTCGGCCGGCTTGGCGACGACCGTGTTGCCCGCGGCCAACGCCGGGCCCAGCTTGTTGGCCAGCAGGGTCAGCGGGAAGTTCCACGGCATGATCGCGCCGACCACGCCGAACGGATGGCGCTTCACCAGGCCGTAGGCCGGACCGAACTGGCTCGGCAGCTCCTGGTGGACGCCCCGGACCTTCGTCGCGGACTCGGCGTAGTAGCGCAGCCCGGAGAGCATGTGGTGGAACTCGCCGTTTGCCTCCAGCAGGGGCTTGCCCTGCTCGGCGACGAGCGTGGCGACGAGCTCGTCGCTGTTGTCGGCCAGGGCGTCGGCAAGCGTGCGCAGCAGCTTGGCGCGGGCGGTGACGTCGGTCGCGGCCCACTCGGCCGCCGCGGTGGTCGCGGCCTCGACCGCGGCGTCGACGTCGTCGGGGGTCGCGTCGGTCGTGGTGTCGACCACCGCACCGGTCGCGGGGTTCACGACCTCGCGCTCCGCCCCGCTGCCGGCATGCGTCGAGCCGTTGATCCACATGTCTGCCACGTCGTTGCCTTCGGTCGAGAGGTCTCGTCGGGATGGGGTGCGGGGAGGTGGAGGGTCCGGGGTCGCCCCGCGGTCCTTGCGCGGGTCGAGCCCGTCGACCTCCCGTGCGTCGAAACCACCCTAGCAGGTGGACTGACTGACGGGTCAGTCCGGATCCCGGTCGTCCGTCCCGTCGAGGGCGGCACGGAGGTGGTCGGGCCAGGGGCGCGGGGCCGCACCATCGGGGGACCACACGGTCACGACCTCGCCGCCGCCCACCCGGGGGCCGTCCACGAGTGTGGCCTCGAAGGCGTAGGTCACCGACGTGCGCCCGACCCGCGTCACCGCGAAGGTGATCTCGACCTCGTCGTCGAAGCGGACGGGGGCCGAGTAGTCGAGCGACAGGGCCACGCGTGGGGTCGCGCCGAAGGTCTCGTCGATGACCCCGATGGCCCGGTGCAGCTCAGCCTCGCCCTCCTCGGCCCACCGGATCAGCACGGCGTGGTGCCAGCGGTCGGCGGCGTCGGTGTCCATCCACTGCAGCCGCCGCCGGAGGCTCACGGACGGCAGGTTCACGGGGTCTCCGATGGTGGCGGGTTCGACGTGACGGCCGTCGGTCTGGCGGTGGCCGGCGGGTCGGACGCCACCCGTTGCGGAAGACTGACTGACCGGTTAGTCTGGATCACACCGCCCAGTGTGGCAGGCCCGTCCCCGCACCGCAACCCCGTGCCCGGCCGCGACCTGCACCGCGACGCCGTCGAGGAGGCCGCCGATGCCCGGATCGTTCGTCGACGGGGAGGTCCTGGACCTTCCTGGTGGACCCATCGAGGTGCACGATCCCGCGACCGGTGACCTGGTCGACACCGTGGCCGACGTCGGTGCCGACGGCGTCGACCGCGCCGTGCAGGCAGCGTCCGACGCGTTCCCCGACTGGTGGGCGACCCCGGCCTCGACCCGTGGCCACCTGCTGCGTGACGGTGCCGCCGCGGTACGGGACGCGATCGACGAACTCGCCCCGATCCTCACCAGCGAGCAGGGCAAGCCATTGCGCGAGTCCCGCCTCGAACTCTCCCGGGCCGCCGAGACGCTCGAGCACTACGCCGGGCTGGCGCTGGCCATCCGTGGCGCCGCCGTGTCGGACCTCGACCGTGGCGCGCGTGCGATGGTGCTGACCCGCCCGCTGGGTGTCGTCGGCGCCATCGTCCCGTGGAACTTCCCCACCACGCTGCTGTCGAACAAGCTCGGGCCCGCCCTGGTCACCGGCAACACCGTCGTGGCCAAGCCCGACGAGACCACACCGCTGACCACCCTGCGCTTCGCCCGCATCCTCCACGAGTCCGGCCTCCCCGCGGGGGTGTTCAACGTCGTCACGGGGCTGGGCGCGACCACCGGCCAGGCCATCCTCGACCATCCCGACATCCGCAAGGTCGCCTTCACCGGGTCCACGCCGGTCGGTCGCCACGTGATGCGCACCGCCGCCGACACCCTCAAGCGGGTGACCCTCGAACTCGGCGGGTCCGACCCGTTGATCGTGCTGGACGACGCCGACGTCGACGCGGCCATCTCGGCGGCGTCGATGGGTCGGTTCTTCAACTGTGGCCAGGCCTGCCTCGCCATCAAGCGGGTCTACGCCAGCGAGTCGATCGCCGAGCGGGTCGCCGAGGGCATCGCGGCCAAGGCTCGCAAGCTCGTGCTGGGCCCGGGCGACCGGACGGGCACCCAGGTCGGTCCCATGCACAGTGCGGACGGCCGGGAGCTGATCGAGGCCCAGGTCGCCGACGCCGTCGAGCGCGGCGGCGAGGTCCTGGCGGGCGGTGGCCGGCCCGAGGGTGACGAGTACGGCGCCGGCCACTTCCACCAGCCGACCGTCGTGTACGACCCCGCCCACGACGCGCGGGTGAGCGTGGAGGAGACCTTCGGCCCGGTGCTGCCAGTGTGGCCGGTCGCCGACCTCGACGAGGCGATCGCCCGGTCCAACGCCTCGCCGTTCGGCCTCGGCTCGTCGGTCTGGACCAGCGACCTCGCCGCCGCGATGCAGGCCGCCGAGCGGCTGGACGCCGGCTACACGTGGATCAATTCGCGCACCAAGGTCTACGACGAGCTGCCGTTCGGCGGGGTCAAGCAGTCCGGCTACGGCAAGGAGCACGGCGAGGAGGCGCTGTCGTTCTACACCGAGCAGAAGTCCGTCGTGATCCGGACCTGACGCCAGGACCGCCCTCCGCACCGAGCGCTTCGCACCCGACCGTCCCGACCGATGGGCACCGCCGTGAACACCGAGTCCCTGCGCCGCAACGTCAGCCTGCTCAGCGACCACAACCTCGAGGCCGGGCGCGGCGACAAGACCGCCCTGCTGGCCGACGACTGGTCGTTGACCTTCGCCGAGGTGCACCGCCTGGTGTGCCGGACCGCGTCACGGCTGCGTGCCGACGGGGTGCGGCGCGGCGAGCGGATCGTCCTCGTGCTGGACGACTCCCCGGCCTTCCATGCGGCGTTCCTCGGTGCCATCCGGGCTGGTGCGGTGCCGGTCCCGGTCAACTTCCTCGCCCGGCCCGAGGACTTCGACCACTTCATGGGCGACTCCTACGCGGTGCGGGTCATCACCGATCCCGGCTTTCTGGACAAGGTCGGTCCCGCTGCCGAGCGCGCCGGCGTCGACGTGCACGTCAACGACGGCGACACCGCACTGTCGCTGGACGGCTGGCTGGCCGAGGGCGACGACGAGGTCGACCCGCTCGACACCCACCCCGACGACCCGGCCTTCTGGCTCTACTCGTCGGGGTCGACGGGCAAGCCCAAGGGCGTCATCCACCACCAGCACGACGTCGTCTTCACCTGCGAGCAGTACGCCGTGGGGGTGCTGGGGCTGCGCACCGACGACGTGACGTTCTCGACGACGAAGCTGTTCCACGCCTACGGGCTGGGCAACGGGCTCACCTTCCCGATGTACACCGGGTCGACCGCCATCCAGATGCCCGGACGCCCCGCCGCGCCCACCGCCCTGGACGTCGTCGAGACCCACCGGCCCAGCGTGCTGTTCTCGGTCCCGACGCTGTACAACGCCATGCTCAACGACCCGACGATGCGCGACCGCGACCTGTCCAGCCTGCGGATCGGGGCGTCGGCGGCCGAGGCGCTCCCGCCCGAGGTGTGGCGCCGCTGGCACGACCGCACCGGCACCGAGATCCTCGACGGGATCGGCTCGACCGAGATGCTGCACATCTACTGCTCCAACCGCGAGGGTTCGGTCGCCCCCGGCACGTCGGGCACGGCGGTCCCGGGCTACGAGGTCGAGCTGCGCGACGAGTCCGGCACCCCCGTGCCCGACGACGGCGAGGAGCAGACAGGCGAGCTGTACGTCCGTGGCGACTCGCGCCTGATGACCTACTGGCACAACGCCGACACGTCGGCCCGGTCCATCTTCGGCGAGTGGTTCCGCACCGGCGACCGCTACCGCCGCACGCCCGAGGGCAACTACGCCTACGAGGGCCGTGCCGACGACATGATGAAGATGGGTGGCCTGTGGGTCAGCCCGATCGAGGTCGAGAACCGGCTGATGGAGCACGAGGTCGTGTCCGAGGCGGCGGTCGTCGCGGTCGACGTCGACGGGCTGGCCACGATCAAGGCCTACGTCATCCTGCGCGACGGCCACGACGGGGACGACGACCTGGTCCTCGCGCTCCAGGAGTTCTGCAAGGACGAGCTGCTGCGCTACCAGTTCCCCCGCCTGGTCGAGTTCGTCGACGACCTGCCCCGGACCGCGACGGGCAAGATCCAGCGCTTCAAGCTGCGGGCGTGACGACGATGACCAGTCCTGCGACGTCGCCGTCCGGCGACCAGGCCGCTGCCCGCGAGCGGGAGGTGCCGGAGCCGGTCGAGCCGCTCCGGGTCGGGCTGTCGCGCGGTCCGGTGGAGGTGCTGGACCTGCCCGCGGACCCGGAGAAGGTCGACACGGCGCCGCTGGTGTTCCTGCACGAGGGCCTGGGATCGCTGCGGCTGTGGCGGTCCTTCCCGGCCGACGTGCACGCTGCGACCGGTCGGCGCACGGTCGTGTGGTCGCGCCACGGCCACGGGGACTCCGCGGTCGTCACCGCGCCGCGCGACGTGACCTACATGCACGAGGAGGCGGTGCTGGTCCTGCCCGAGCTGCTCGCCCGACTGGACCTGGTCGCGCCGGTCCTGGTCGGCCACAGCGACGGCGCCTCGATCGCGCTGATCAACGCCGCGTCCAGCCGGGCCGGGCTGGACGTCGAGCCGCCGACCGCCGTGGTGGCCATGGCGCCACACGTCGTGGTCGAGGACGTGTCGATCGACGGCATCACCGCGGCACGCGAGGCCTGGGAGACCTCCGACCTCCCCGCGCGGATGGCCCGTCACCATCGCGACGCCTCCGCGACGTTCTGGGGCTGGAACCGGATCTGGCTGGACCCGGCCTTCCGCGACTGGGACATCACCCCGTACCTGCCCGGAATCGGTTGCCCGGTGCTGGGCGTGCAGGGTCGCGACGACCAGTACGGCACGATGCACCAGCTGGACCTGCTGCAGGCCGGCGTCGCCGGCCCGTTCACACGGGTCGAGTTGGACGACTGCCGCCACGCCCCCCACCTCGACCGCCCCGACGCCACCCGAGCCGCCGTGGTCGACTTCCTGGCCGGACTGCCGTGAGTTCGGTGCCCCCACGGCCCCTACCGTGGCCCACGAACTGTCGAGTGTGCGCATCGCTGCAGCGGGCTGGAGCGGACCGCACACTCGACGACCGACTCGAGGCCCCACTGACCGGGAGCATGATGATGCGCGAGGTCGCGATCGTGTCCGCCGTGCGGACCCCCGTCGGGAGGATCGGTGGGGTGCTGTCGGGCGTGCGCCCGGACGACCTCGCCGCGCTGGTGGTCCGGGAGGCCGTGGACCGGGCCGGGATCGACTCGGCCGGGATCGGCGAGATCGTCCTGGGGTGTGCGAACCAGGCCGGCGAGGACAACCGCAACGTCGCGCGCATGGCCGGGCTGCTGGCCGACCTGCCGGTCGAGGTTCCCGGCGTGACCGTGAACCGACTGTGCGGTTCGGGCCTGGAGTCGATGGCCTCGGCGGCACGCAGGATCGCCGTGGGCGAGGTCGACGTGGTCGTCGCTGGTGGGGTCGAGTCGATGTCGCGCGCCCCGTGGGCGGTCGCAAAGCCCCAGCGCGTGCCACCCCGGGGCGTGCCCGACCTGGTCGACACGGCGCTGGGCTGGCGGTTCGTGAACTCCCTGATGGAGGAGCGTGGCCACACCGACGGACTCGGTGTCACCGCCGAGAACCTGGCCGAGGAGCACGACATCGCCCGGGAGGACCAGGACGCGTTCGCGCTGGCGTCGCACCGCAAGGCGGTCGCGGCGGCCGAGGCGGGACGGTTCGACGACGAGCTGGTGGCGGTGCCGGTCCGGGGTGGCGAGGTCACCGCCGACGAGGGTCCGAGGCCCGACACCTCCCTGGAGGCCCTGGCCGGGCTGCGGCCGGTGTTCAAGGACGGTGGCACGGTCACGGCCGGCAACTCCAGTCCCCTCAACGACGGCGCGGCCGCCACCGTGCTGGTCGCCGCCGACGTGGCCCGCGAGCAGGGCCTGGACGTCCTGGCCACCTTCGTCGGCTCGGCCACCGCAGGGGTGCCACCGAGGATCATGGGGATCGGCCCGGTGCCCGCGACCGCGAGGTTGTTCGACCGGCTCGGGCTGGGGTTCGACGACGTCGACGTGGTCGAGCTCAACGAGGCCTTCGCCGCCCAGTCGCTGGCGGTCACCCGGTCGTGGGGGCTGGCCGACGACGACGAGCGGGTCAACCCCAACGGCGGCGCGATCGCGCTGGGCCATCCGCTCGGGTGCTCGGGCACCAAGCTGGCCGTGACCGCGATCCACGAGCTGCGGCGACGCGGTGGCGGACGGGCACTCGTGACCATGTGCATCGGCGTCGGCCAGGGCATCGCCGGCGTCCTGGAGGTCCCCGCATGAGTGGGACTGCGGTGACGGTCTGGACGCGGGTGGACGCCGGCGTCGACGTGGACGCGGCGCTGGCCGCGGCCGACCTGTCGGCCGGTGACGAGGGGCCGCTGGTGGCGGTGCTCGACGGCGCCGTGGCGCCCGAGGAGGTGGCGGACGTGCTGGGGAGGTGGATCGCCACGCTGCGGGACGCGATGGAGCGTGGGGTCGACGTCGTGACGGTCGTGCCCGACGACCACCTCGAGGGCGACGACGTCGGTCGACTGTCGGTCGGCCACGGCGTCGTGGCGGGCTCGCGTGCCTACGGGTTCGAGGGCCAGCGCGACGGGCTGGTCGCCAACGTCGTGGTCGGGCCGCTGGCGGACGCGTTGGACACCGCTCGGTGGGTGCTGAGGTCCGGGCGGCTCAGCGGGCAGGTCCTGCTCGTCGGCGACGCCCACCACGGAAGGCAGCGACCATGACCGCGACCGAGTGGCACGAGGCCAGTGTCGACCGTTGGGTCGTCGTGACCGGCGCGGCGGGTGGGATCGGCGCCGCCGTCGTGCAGCGCCTGCTCGACGACGGCCTCGAGGTCGTCGCGGTCGACCTCGCTGTCCCTGACGACGGCCCGGGCACGGGGCCCGACGACGACCGGATCGCCTGGGTGGCCGCCGACCTCACCACCGCGGACGGGCGGGCGGCCGTTGTCGCCGCGACCGAGGACCGTCGGCTGGTGGGCCTGGTCAACGTCGCCGGCATCACCCGTGACGCGCGGCTGGTCAAGATGGACGACGCTGCGGTCGCGGCCGTGCTCGCGGTCAACGCCCAGGCACCGCTGGACCTGTCACTGGCCCTGGCCGACCGACTGGTCGAAGGTGGCGCGATCGTCAACATCTCGTCGCGCTCCCACCTCGGCAACTTCGGACAGATGAACTACGCCACGTCGAAGGGCGCGATCATCGGGACCACGATCGCCCTGTCGCGGTCCCTTGCGCCCCGGGTCCGGGTCAACGCGATCGCCCCCGGCTTGATCGCCACGCCGATGACCGACGCGATGCCCGATGACGTGCTGGCCAAGGTGACCGCCGAGGTGCCACTCGGACGTGCCGGCGAACCGACCGAGGTCGCCGCGGAGGTCGCCCACCTGCTGTCGCCCGACGCCGCCTACACCACCGGCCAGGTCGTCTACGTCTGCGGCGGCCGCTCCCGCTGACCCCGCCCCGGCACCGGCGGCACTCAGCGCTCGACTGTGATGAATTCGCGCGGACTGTTGCACGATCCCATCACGGCTGCGGTGGGGTGGCCGTGGCGAGGCTCGGTGACGGCTGCGGTGGGGTGGCCGTGGCGAGGCTCGGTTGTGATGGATCCGTGCGAACTGTTGCACGATCCGATCACGGCCGGCGGGATTCCTCCATGTCGACGCACGAAGCCGGGGCCGGCGCGAAAGCTCGAGTCAGGTGGTGGGGTCGGCGTGGACGGTCAGCAGGACGACGGCGTCGTCGCGGGCGGCCAGGTCGTGGAGCTCGCGGGGCAGGACCGCCCATTCGCCCGCGTCCAGCGACAGCGCGTCGTCGCCGACGTGCACCGTCACGGCGCCGCTGAGCACCTGCAGAGTCGCGGGGCCCGGTGAGGGGTGCTCGCCCAGGCGCTGCCCGGCGCACACGGCGAGCAGGGTCTGCTTCAGGTCTGCGCCCAGGTGGGGTGTCAGGGTCCGCGCCGCCCGCCCGGCGGCCAGGCCGTTGGCCTGCTCGAGCAGCTCGGCTCCCGCCGCGTGGAGGTCGAGTGCGCCCTCGGGTTGCTCGGGGTCACGGCGTTCGGCGTGGACGGCATCGTCGGTCATCGGTCGCTCCTCACGATCGCTCGTCGTCGACCGTAGGTCCGACGGCTCCACCTGTCAGGACGGTCGGGCACCCGGTCAGGCGACGACGAACGAGCGCTTGGCGAGGCCCATCCAGAAGCCGTCGATGGGCTGGTCCGGGGCCTGCTCGGGATCCCCGCCGGCACCCAGCGTCAGGAACATCGGGGCGAAGTGCTCGATCGTGGGATGGGCGAACGGCATGCCCGGGGCACGATCACGGAACGCCGCCAGGGACTCCACGTCGCCGGCGGCCAGGGTCTCGTGCGCCCAGGCGTCGAACTCTCGTGACCACCCGGGAGCGGCCGCCGACGGGTCCTGCCAGTGGCGGCGGTCGAGGAACGGCAGGCCATGGGTGGTGAAGCCGGACCCCAGCACCAGCACGCCCTGGTCACGCAGCGGCTGGAGGCGGCGGCCGATGTCGAGCAGGTCGTCGGGCTCGAGCGACGGCAGCGACACCTGCAGCACCGGGACGTCCGCATTGGGGTACATGACCGTCAGCGGGACGTAGGCGCCGTGGTCGAGTCCGCGGCCGGTCCGGGCGACGTGGCGGGTGTCGGGCATCATCCTCGCGACCTGGTCGGCGAGGTCGGGCGCTCCCGGTGCCGGGTAGGTGACCTCGGAGAAGCGCCGTGGGAAGCCGCCGAAGTCGTACACCAATGGCACCGTCTCGGTGGCGCCGAGCATCATCGGCGCGGCCTCCCAGTGGGCCGACGCGACCAGGATCGCCTTCGGCCGGGGCAGCGACACGGCCAGGGCCTGCAGTTGCGCCACCCACGCCGTGTCGTCCACCAGGGGCGGCGCCCCGTGGCTGATGAACACCGCTGGCATGCGGCCGTGGTCGCCGCTGTCGTCGAGGCCGCCGGCCGCAGCCGGGATGGGCTCGGTCGGACGTGGCTGGTCGTCCGACCGGAGGGCCGTGGACGGGTCCTGCTGCATGGGCATCTCGTTCGTGTCGTTCGCACCGCCAGGGGGACAGTGTGTCGTACGGGTGCAACGATAGATGAACGTTCAACTATTCCTGCTGGGTCCCGCCCACGACCGGGTTCAGCCGACCTGCCAGGCACGGACGGCGCGGTCGACCAGCTCGCCGGCACGTCCCGGTTCGTCGTCGCCGGCGTGCGCTGCCATCGCGTCGGGCTGGACCTCGAGCTGCTCGAGGGCGCGCAGGCCGTGGTCCAGGGCGGCACCGGTCGCGACCACGAGGTCGGGGAGCAGGTCCCACTCGGCCTGCCACGCCCCGGCGGCACGTTCGAGCTCGACCTCGGTCCCGGACAGCAGTCCGCCGGCGGCCGACGACGCGACCCGTGCGGCCGCCGCCGACTGCACGGCCGCGGCCGAGTTCGCCTTGTCGGGCATGGCCGACGACCCACCCGCCGCGGTGTCGAGCAACTCGCCGACCTCCGCCTGGGACAGCAGCACGAGATCGCGGGCACGAGAGGCGGCCTGTCCGGCGACGGTCGCGAGCAGGCCCGCGAGCTCGTGGACCCGATCGCGGTTGCCGTGCCAGGGCAGTGGGGCGACCGGGAGGTCGAGCCGAGCCCCCCACGCCGTGACCCGCTCCTCCGACTGGCCGGCGCCGGTGCCGACCGGGCCACCCCAGGCCAGCGCGACCAGCTCGCGGGCTCGCCGGAGCCGGTCACGGTCCCCGGTCAGCCCGTCGAGCCACGTGGCCGCGCGCAGCCCGAACGTCGTCGTGCGGGCCGGCTGGAGGAGCGTCCGCCCCCGCATGGCGGTGTCCCGGTGCGTCGTGGCCAGCGCCGCACAGCGCTCCCCGGACGAGACCACCAGGTCCGACAGGGTGGCGAGGTCGTCGGCCAGCCCCCGCATCGCGGCGCTGTCGACGACGTCCTGGCTGGTCAGCCCGTCGTGGAGGTGGGGCGCGGCCGCGTCGGGCAGGAGCGGACCCAGCTCGGCCAGCAGGGCGGGGACCGGCGTGGCGTCGGCTCGCAGGCCAGCCGCCACGGTCTCCAGGTCGATCGCCGCGGCCAGTCCGGTCACGTCGTCGAGGACCACCGGTCGTGGGTGGTCGGCGAGGTCGCCCGGGAGCGCCTCGGGCGGGACCGCACCCACGTCGACCCCGGCGGCGAGCCAGGCGACCTCGGCGGCGACCATGCGGGTGACCCGTGCGCGGGCGGTCCACGTCGCCGCGACGGCGGTGTCCCGGGTGATCGAGACGGCGGTCACGACGAGGACCCGTCTCGCGTGTCGGTGTCGGCGACCACCTCGGCGAGGATCCGGAAGCCCTCGTTGGCGGCGGGGAGGCCGGCGTAGATCGCCGTGTGGAGCAGCACCTCGACGAGCTGCTCGGGGCGGACACCGGTCCGCTCCAGCGCCGACCGCAGGTGCATCCGCAGCTCGGCCTCGCGACCAAGCGCGGCGAGGATCCCGATCGTCACCAGGCTGCGCTGGTCACGGGGCAGGCCGTCCCGCGACCACAGCCCGCCCCAGGCGACGCGGGTCGCGAGCTCCTGGAACGGGGCGTTCAGCGTGGTCGTGGCGGCGACCGCCGCGTCGACGTGGTCGTCGCCCAGCACCGCACGCCGGACAGCCATGGCGTCGTCGTGGTCGGCCAGCGGGAAGCCGGCCGGGCCCGGCGGGTCGCCGGACGGATCGGGCGGGGCTTCGGACGAGTCGGGCGGGGTGTCGGCGGTCATCGGTCGTCCTCGTCGTCGTCCAGCATCGCGCGCAGCAGGTCCAGGAGCGAGTCTGCCCGCGCGGGGGACAGGCCGGCGAGCAGTCGCCGGCTCGCCTCGGCGGCCAGTGGGGTCACGCCGGCCAGTCGGTCGCGTCCGGCGGAGGTCAGCGTGACGACCAGCCGTCGACGGTCGGCCTCGTCGGCGCGACGGTCGACCAACCCGTCCCGGAGCAGGCGGTCGACCACTCGTCCGACCGTCGTGCGATCCAGCGCCGCCCGGGCCCCGAGTTCGGTCAGGTCGATGCCCGGCTGCTCGCCGACCACGTGCAGGACGGCGTACTGCGGCGGGGTCGGCTCGTCGCCCACCACCTCCGACCACAGCCGGGCGTGGCGCTGGTGGACCCGCCGGACCAGGTGGGCCGGGACCGTCGCCAGGGACTGGTCGACGGGGGAGACCGCCTCAGAAGAGCTCGAAGTACTCACGCTGCTCCCAGTCGTTGACGTGGGCGTCGTGCCGGGCCACTTCGTGGCGCTTCAGGTCGAGGAACCACTGCCGCACGGTCGTGCCCAGTGCCGCCCCGAGCACCTCGTCGGCCTCCAACGCGTCCAGGGCGTCGCGCAGGGTCGCCGGCAACCGATCACCCGTGGCGTAGGGCGTGGTCGTGGGCGGTGGTGGCGTGAGCTCGCCGTCCAGCCCGGCCCGGCCGCAGGCCAGTTGCGCTGCCAGCAGGAGGTGCGGGTTGGCGGCGGCCTCGCCGGCCCGGTTCTCGATCCGGGTCGCCGGGCCGTGGCCGACCACCCGGAGCATCGCCCCCTTGTTGTCGATCCCCCAGCCGATCCGCTCCGGGGCCAGCGAGTGGGGGCGGTAGCGCTTGTAGCCGTTGATCGTCGGCGTGGTCAGGGCGGTCGCCCCCGGTGCGTGCGCGAGCAGGCCGGCCAGCCACGCCTGTCCGGTGGCCGACAGGACCTCGTCCGCCACGTCGTCCGTCGCCCCGTCCGACGCGTCCTCCGCCGTCCCGGTCCCGCGATCGGCCGTGTCGCTGGCGAACACGTTGGTGCCGTCGTCGTCGACCAGGGACAGGTGGACGTGCCAGCCGGCCGAGAACACGTTCGCCATGGCCGGACGCGTCATGAAGGTCACGTGGAGGCCGACCCGTCGCGCCGCCTGCCGGAGGGTCGAGCGCAGCAGGGCCACGCCGTCGGCGGCGGCCATCACGTCCATCGGCGCCAGCGTCACCTCCAGCTGGGACGGTCCCATCTCGGCCTCGACCGATCGCAGCGGGAGGTCCAGTGCACGGGCGCTGTCGCGGACCAGGTCGACGACCGGGTGGAAGTCGTCGAGCACGACGTCGTTGAGGAGTTGGTAGCCGCCGCTGAGCAGCTCGACCGGGCGCGGGCTGCCCGGCATGCCGGCGTCGTCGGGGGCCAGGCCCTGCCGGAGGTCGCGGAAGACGTGGAACTCCAGCTCGACGCCGATCCGGGCGGCCAGGCCCCGATCGGCGAGTCGGTCGACCTCCCGGGCCAGGATCGCGCGGGGCGAGATCGCGACCGGCTCGCCGTCGGGGTAGTGGACGTCGGCCAGCACCACCCCGGTCCCCGGGGCGTGTGGCAGGACGTGGAAGGTGGCCGGGTCGGGCAGCATCACGAGGTCGCCGATGCCGCTGAGGCGGTGGTCGTCCAGCACCCGGTCGGTCTCGAACACCGGGTAGACGGTCCGGTTGGAAGTGTCCTTGAGCAGCACCGTGCCGGGCAGGGTGTGGCCGTGGCGCATCGCCACCTCGAGCGCCTCCGGGGTCAACGCCTTGCCCCGGAGCAGCCCGTGGGGGTCGACCAGCAGCACGCGGACCAGCTCGATGCCGTGCTGCTCGATCGTGCGACGCACCGCCTGCCAGTCGTCCCAGCGACGCTGGGTCCAGACCATGTCGCCGAACCCGACCGGCGTGCCGACGGCGTCCGGGTTGCGCGGGTCGCCCGTCACGCGTCCACCTCGTCGCGTGAATCGACCGGGTCGCGGGCCCACGGGGAGCGGTGGCGTCGGCGGGCGGCGCGGTCGCGCCAGTGGCCCTCCCAGCCGTCCCGTGGCGTGATCATGTCGACGGCAACGGGGCCGAGGTCGTCCAGCGAGGTCCCGGGAGCGTGGCGGGCAGGGGTCGGACGACCAGCCGCGTGGTCGTCGATCGCGCGCAGGAGCTGGCGGCGGTAGGCGGTCACGGCGCGGTCCGACACGCCGAGGTGTTCGACCGTGCGGTCCTGGATCCGCCCGATCGACTCGACCGCCCACTGGTCGTGCACGTTGATGTCCATGCCCATCCCGGTGTAGGTGGTCGTGGCCTGCTCGGTCGGGTCGAAGCCCCAGTCGTCGTGGCGCCCGTGGATCGGCTCGTAGTCCGGCAGGGTGACTCCCTCCAGGCGCTGGGCCCGCAGGGTCTCGGTGTCCGTGGCCTCCTCGAGGTCGTACATGACCATGTACCAGTGGTGGTTGTGGTCGTCGATCGGCACGTGCCACTGCGCGATGGCCATCCGGTTGCCGAACGGGATGACGAAGGCGTTGGGGAACAGCAGGTTGGTGATCCGGACGTGGCGCAGGTCGTCGGCGAGGTCACGCAGGGCGTACACCCGCAGTCCGTAGCCGGTCACCTCGACGTCGATGTCGGGTCGGAAGTTGTCCCCGACCAGCTTGGACAGCGGCACGTCGGTGCCGTCCACGTGCTCGCGGAACTGCTGGCCGTAGGTGTCGCGCGGATCCTCGTCCAGGAAGCGGTGGAGGAAGGACACGTGGCTGGGGTCGATCCCGCCCTCCAGGCCCTGGAGCCAGTTGCACTTCCACCAGCCCTTGAAGGCGAAGGTGTGGGACTCCGGTGCGTCGAAGGCGTCGAAGGCCGGTGGGTCCGGTGGCTCACCGCCGCCCATCCAGGCGAAGATGATGCCGTTGATCGCGCGCACCGGGTGGGCCGGGTGGGCGACCTTCTCGCGGAAGCGACTCTCGGGTGGCTCGGCGGGCTGTTCCAGGCAGGCGCCGGTGTGGTCGTAGAGCCAGCCGTGGTACAGGCACCGGATGCCACCGTCCTCGAGCCGTCCGAACGCCAGGTCCACGCCCCGGTGGGAACACGTGCGCCCGACCAGTCCGTACCCGCCGTCGGCCCGGCGGTACAGCACGAGGTCCTCGCCCAGCAGCCGAACCGGCTTGGCCGGGCGTTCGTCGGGCAGCTCCTCCACCAGCGCCACCGGCTGCCAGTAGGCCCGCAGCAGGTCCCCGGCCGGCGTGCCGGGGCCGGTCCGCGTCAACCGTTCGTTGTCCTCTGCTGACAGCATCCGTGCCTCCCAGGTCCGTGACGCCATTCCCTCAGCATGCTGACCTTCGGGGGACTGAATGTCAAGGGTTGCGGATCGGGAAGACCACCCGCCCGTGCGGAAGCGGGTGCAGGGTGGTGCGGGTTCCGCTCGCTTCGGCACCCACTCGGCCATCGACGTGCCTGACACGGGCGACCGGGTGCGAGATGGTGCGGGTTCCGCTCGGTGTTGCACCCACTGGGAGGCCGGAGGGGACATGCGTGCCGGAGGACGGGCGTCGGGTCCTATCGCAGGACGGGGTGGGCGCGGGCGAGGATGGTGTCGAGGTCGGCGGCGGTGTCCAGCGTGCCGTAGGCGAGGTGGCGGTCGGCCAGTCGGCTGGCGCAGAAGGCGTCGGCGACGGCCGGGTCGCCGTTGCGCACCAGCAGCGCGGCCTGCAGGGTCACGGCGAGGTGCTCGACGACGCGCCGGGCCGAGCGCTCGTCGGGCGCGGCGACCAGCTCCCGGGCCGTCGCGATCGCGCGATCGACGTGGGGATCGGCGCCGGCCGCGGCGTCCAGCTCGACGAACAGGGCGTCGACCGCACCGGGACTGCGCGCCATCGCCCGCAGCACGTCCAGGCACTGCACGTTGCCCGACCCCTCCCAGATCCCGTTGAGAGGCGACTGCCGGAACAGCCGGGGCATCCCGGACTCCTCCACGAACCCGTTGCCGCCGAGGCACTCCAGCGCCTCGGCGACGTGGCCGGGCGCCCGCTTGCAGGTCCAGTACTTCGCGATCGGCGTCGCCAGCCGGCGCAGGGCGACCTCGTGCTCGTCGTCGGGATGGTCGAAGGTCGCCGCGACCCGCAGTCCCAGGGTCGTCGCGGCGGCGACCTCCAGCGCCAGGTCGGCCACGACGTTGCGCATCAGTGGCTGCTCGGCCAGCAGCGCACCGAAGGCCGACCGGTGGGCGACGTGCCAGGCGGCCTGGACCAGTCCGTGGCGCATCTGGCCGGTCGCGCCCATGATGCAGTCCAGCCGGGTGGCCGCGACCATCTCCATGATCACCGGGATGCCCCGGTGCGGCTGTCCGACGAGCCAGCCGAGGGTGTCGTCGAACTCCACCTCGCCAGAGGCGTTGGACCGGTCGCCGAGCTTGTCCTTGAGGCGCTGGATCGCGAACGGGTTGCGGGTGCCGTCGGGCAACCAGCGCGGGACCAGGAAGCACGATGGTGCGGCCTGCGGGTCGAGCGTGGCCAGGACGAGGAAGGCGTCGTTCATCGGTGCCGAGCAGAACCACTTGTGCCCGGTCAGGCGGTGCAGCGCGCCCGGACCGTCGTGGCCCGGCTCGGCCGGGACCGCGGCGGTGGTGTTGGCGCGGACGTCGCTGCCGCCCTGCTTCTCGGTCATCGCCATGCCGAACAGCGCACCCTGCTTGCCCCCCGACCCGGTCCCGGGGCCGATCGCCGGGCCGACGGTGGGGTCGTAGACGTCGCTGGTGACGAGCGGCTCCCAGGCGGCGGCGAGCTCCGGTTGGTGGCGCAGGCTCGGGACGACCGCGTAGGTCATCGTCAGCGGGCACAGCGTCCCGGAGTCGACCTGTGGCCACAGGACGTAGCGCGCCGCTCGTGCGACGTGGGCGCCCGGCCGGTCGTCGGCCCACGGTGCCGCGTGCAGCCCGTGGGCCACGCCGGCCGCCATGAGCTCGTGGTAGGCAGGGTGGTACTCGACCAGGTCGATCCGGTGCCCGTACCGGTCGTGGGTCCGCAGGACGGGTGGGTGCTCGTTGGCCAGTCGCCCACGCTCGATCCACTCGGCGTCACCGACCAGCCGACCGGTGGCCTGCAGGTCGTCGGTCGCCCAGTCCGCACCGTGGCGGACCACCGCCTCCCGCAACGTCACGTCGTCGGCCCACGCGTCCTGGTCCTCGTAGGGCGGTGGCTGGTTGCGGACCGTGTGCGTGGCCATCGCGTCGTGTCCGATCGCTCGACGTGCTCCGGGGCGTCCCGTCGACGCACAGGAGCGGGTGCGCCTGTTTCGTCAGGGGCCGTCCAGCAGGTCAGGCTACGTCGCATCCGGCCCACGGAGCCCGTGTCGGCGGGTGGTCACGGCCAGCACCCCGGCCGCCGCAGCCGCCAGCACGGCCGCGGTCAGCCAGGCCGACCGGTAGGACGTGGACTGCGCGATCAGGCCGAACCCGAGTGGTCCGACCGCATTGCCGATCGACAGACCCGCCAGCCCGATGCCCGTCGCGGCGCCCGGGGCGCCCGGACTGAGCCGCAGCAGGGTCAGGAACAGCAGGCCGGACCAGCCCCAGCCGGCGGCGAACGTGCCGATCGTGCCGATCACCAGCGCGGGCGCCGATCCGAGCGAGCCGACCAGCATCGCGACCGCACCGGTCGCCAGCATCACGGTCATCAGGCCCAGCTGGGAGCCCGGTCGCCGATCCGCCCGCATCCCGGCGGCGATCCGCGCCACGATGCCGGCGATGCTCCCGGTGGCCAGCAGCAGGCCGGCCGCCGACTCGCCGAACCCGTTCGCCGTCGCCGACTCGGTCAGGAAAACCCCGACCCCGCTGGCGGCCCCCGAGCCCAACGCCGCCGCGAGCGCGATCGACACCAGCAGGGCGCGCGGCGGTGGCGTCGACGGCGTGGAGGGGTCACGCGCCACGTCGCGCGCCACCGGGCGCCGGGTCCGTTCGTCCCTGCGCGCGGTCCCCGCCAGCAGGGCGGCGAGCGCCATCGCGGGGACGATCGCCAGGGCGAAGGCCCAGCGCCAGCCGACGGTGACGGCGATCGACGGGATCGCGAGTCCCGCCACCAGCGCCGCGCCGGGCACGGCGGCCTCCTTGACCCCGAACGCCAGTCCCTGGCGAGCCGGTGGGACGGTCCGCGCGACCAGGATCGCCAGCCCGGGATCCATGAAGGCGAAGCCCAGTCCGGACAGGGCGAGGAACAGTCCCAGGGTGGCCCAGCCGTCGACGAGCAGGGCGATCCCGGCACACGACGCCAGGCTCCAGCCTGCACCGAGGAGGATCGCGCTGCGCGCCCCGAGCCGGTCGGTCAGCCGACCGGCGACCGGCCCGGCCACGGCACCGACCAGGAAGGCGGCGCTGACGACGGCGCCCAGCGTCGCGTCGGCGAACCCGAGGTCGCGGCGGATCTGCACGGCCAGGCCACCGACCAGGAAGACCGGCAACGCGGCCAGCACCAGCCCGGTGCCCACCGTCGCGACCGGGCGCACCGGGATCCTGGGCGTGGTGCGGGTGGACACGTGGCGTCTCCCAGGGCCGGGACCGGCGGCAGACGGTAGGGGCTGGTGGCACCGAGAGCCGTGCGAGTGACCGACGCGCCGACGCCGCGACGTGACCCGGTCGGACGAGCTCAGGCGAGCGTCGCCTCGACCTCGTCGACCTCGGACAGCAACTGGTTGGCGATGCCCGGGTTGGCCTCGCCGTCGGCGACCTGCTGGTCGATCTCCTGGCGCACGGCGACCAGCTCGTCGCGGGCCTTCTGGACCCGGTCGTCGTCACCACTTGCCAGTCGCGTGTTCACGGCCGTGAGGCGCTCGCCGATCCTGGTGGCGGCCTCGTCGGTCAGCTGTCCACGGTCCAGCCCGTCGGTGAGCAGGTCCCGGACGTCGGCCAGCTCGGCGGCCGTGGGTGACACGGTCGCCGGCGCCGGCGCCGGGGCGGGTGTCGTCGGGGGTGCGGTCGTCGGCGGGGCGGTCGTCGGG
>NZ_JAHOPH010000027.1 GCF_019798055.1 Salsipaludibacter albus
CTCCCACTCGTCCCCCGCCCACCGCGAGCAGCGCACCCACCGGCGCACCAGGAGCTTGCCATGGCCACCTCCCCGTCCACGGGCGACCCGCACCGTCCGGGTCGCCGCCACACGTCCCGCACCGCCCCGGTGATCCCACCGATCTACCAGACGACCACGTTCGAGCTGGACGACCGGGCCTATGCCGACATCCAGGGCACCGGCGGCCTGCACGAGACGTGGTACTCGCGCTTCTCGAACCCGACCGTGTCGGCGGCCGCCGAGGAGGTCGCACGGCTGAACGACGCGACCCACGGGCTCGCCACCGCCAGTGGGATGGCCGCCATCGCGACCACCCTGCTGACGCTGCTGCGGGCCGGCGACACGATCGTGGCGTCGCGCCAGGTCTACGGCGACACCGGCGACCTCCTCGAGCGCGACCTGACCGGACTGGGCATCACGGTGGTGCGGGTCGACACCTTCGACACCCCGGGCTGGCTCGCCGCGATCGCCGAGCATCGCCCCCGGGTCGTGTACGGCGAGACCCTGTCGAACCCCCAGCTGCGGGTGATGGACATCCCGACCGTGGCGGCCGCCGCACACGAGGCCGGCGCCACCGTGGTCGTCGACAACACCTTCGCGACGCCGTACTGCACGCGTCCGCTGGAGCTCGGCGCCGACGTCGTGGTCGAGTCGGCGACGAAGTTCCTGGCCGGCCACTCCGACGTGGTCGCCGGCACGATCGGGACGCGGGACGTCGCCCTGCACGAGAAGATCCAGCGCCGGATCATCACCTTCGGCGGGTCGCTGGACGCCCACGCCGCGTTCCTGGTCTGGCGTGGCCTGCGGACCTTCCGGGTGCGGCTGGCCGAGTCGGTCGCGGTCGCGACCCGGCTGGCCGACGACCTCGCCGGGATGGAGGACGTCACGGCCGTCATCCACCCCAGCCGGGCCGACCACCCCGACGCCGACGTGGTGCCGACCGTGCTGACGGGCGCGCCCGGGGCGATGCTGACCTTCGTCGTCGAGGGCGGCGACGAGCGCGCCCTGCGACTGGTGCGTGCCCTGGAGGTGGCGGTCGAGGCGACCAGCCTGGGCGGGGTCGAGACCCTGGCCAGCCTCCCCTTCAACTCCTCCCACTTCAACATGACCGACGACGAACGGCTCGCGGCCGGGATCCTGCCGGGGATGGTCCGGCTCGCGATCGGGCTCGAGGGCCACGACCTGCTGCTCGAGGACCTCACCCGCGCCATCAAGGCCAGTTCCTGAGCGTCGAGTGTGCGCATCGACCCCGCCCCGTGGAGCGGACGGCACACTCGACACCGATCGATGTCGTCCCGCCACCCGTCCCGGAGCCGTCCCGTGCCCGACGTCCCACGCTTCCACCTCGCCGTCCCGGTCGACGACCTGGACGCCGCCCGCGACTTCTACGGCGGCGTGCTGGGCTGCGATCCCGGGCGCAGCACCGACACGTGGGCGGACTGGGACTTCCACGGTCACCAGCTGGTGACGCACGTCGCCCCGCGCGGTGACGCGGCCCACAACCCCGTCGACGGCCACGACGTGCCGGTCCCCCACTTCGGGCTGTTGTTGGAGGTGGACACGTTCCACGAGCTGTCGGAGCGGCTGCGGGCCGCCGACACCACGTTCGTGATCGAGCCCTACCTGCGCTTCGCGGGCGAACCCGGCGAGCAGTGGACGATGTTCCTCCACGACCCGGCCGGCAACGCCATGGAGTTCAAGGCGTTCGCCGACGACGCGGACGTGTTCGCCACGTGACCCGCACCGCGGACCGACGCCCCGCCGCCGGCCCGTGCCCTCAGGCGCCGCGAGCCGTCCGGCGACGGGCGCGGTGGCACTCCACGACGTAGGGCATCGCGACCCTGGTCCGTCCGGCCAGCGACGGATGGTCCTCGGCGAGCCGGCGGATCGCGTCCAGCAGCACCGCCCGGCGCTCGTCGTCCAGCGCGATCGTCCACGACCGCGAGGCCGCCAGCGCCACCAGGTCGTCGGGCAGCGCGAGCTCGTGGCCGTGCTGGAAGGTGGCCGTCTGCCGGTCGGTGAAGGCCGACCCGAAGGTCGGACCATCGTCGGCGGTGAGCAGCTTGCGACCGGTCGGGTGGGCCTGCTCCTCGGCGATCGCGGACCACCGTTCGACCCAGTCGACCGACTCGTCACGCGAGTTCCACACGGCTGCGACCGTGCCGCCCGGACGCAGCACCCGGGCGACCTCGCGACCGACGGCCTCCTGGTCGAACCAGTGCCACGCCTGGCCCGCCACGACCGCGTCGAGACTGTCGTCCTCCAGTGGCAGGTCCTCGGCCGAGCCCCCGTGCACCTCCAGCGCCGGGTCGTCGCCGAGATGGTCGACCAGCCGGGCGAGCATGGACTCGTCGGGCTCCACGGCGACCACCCGGTGTCCGGCGGCCAGCAGCACGGCGGTGAGCTTGCCGGTCCCGGCGCCCAGGTCGGCGACGGTCAACGGTTCCGTGGGATCGTCCAGGCACCACGCGACGGCGTCGTCCGGGTACGTCGGGCGGGTGCGGTCGTAGACGTCGACCGCCTGCCCGAAGGCCTGCCGTCGTCGTGCGAACTCCTGGTCGTCCATGCCTGCGCCTTCCCACCCACGCGACGTCACCGCGACCTGCGGCGACGTCGGCCCCGACCGTACGCACCCACGTCCCGTACCGTCGCCCCATGGACGACATCCCCGACAACCATCCGCTCCGACTCGCCTTCGTGACGTCGGCCACCGACCACCACGACCTGCCTCCCACGCGGGCGGAGGTCGCCGTGGTCGGCCGTTCCAACGTCGGCAAGTCCTCGCTGCTCAACGCCGTGGCGGGCCAACGTGGGCTGGCGAGGACCTCCAAGACACCCGGCCGCACCCAGCTGCTCAACCTGTTCGCGGTCGACGACGGCGACAACGACCTGCAGCCGTCGAGCGCCGGCACCGTGGTCGACTGCCCGGGCTACGGCTACGCCAAGTCCTCGCGCGCCGACCGCAACCGGTGGCAGGACATGGTCGACCGGTACCTGCTCGACCGCGACGGCCTCGTCATGACGCTGGTGCTGGTCGACGGCGCCGTCGGGCCGACCGCCCTGGACGTCGAGATGCTCGACTGGTTGCGGGACTCGGGCATCCCGTTCACCGTGGTCGCGACCAAGCACGACAAGGTCAAGTCCTCGAAGCGGACCCGGCGCCGGCGTGACCTCGCAGCGGGCTGCGGCGTGGACGAGCGGGCCGTCGTGTGGACCTCCGCCGACCGCAACGTCAACGTCGGCATGCTCCGCGGGCTCGTCCGTGCCTGGCTGACCTGATCCGGTCCACCACGCGGGAGCCCTGGTCCGACCCTCGGCGAACCGGGACGTCGCCGATCGGGTCAGGCCGCGACCGGGGTCAGCCGTCCGCTCTCGACGTCCAGCACGAACCCGTGCACGTCGTCGGTGTGACGCAGGACCGCCGAGGCACGCAGCCGCTGCACGCCGGCCGCCACGCCGTCCTCGACCGTGGCCATCGAGCCCAGCGGGTAGTCCGGCCGGACCCCCCGCTGCTGCTCGACCCGTGCCAGGGTGGCGTCCTCGTCGTGACCCAGCAGGCCGCAGTCGGTGTGGCCGACCACCAGCACCGACGTGGTGCCCAGCGCGTACTGCGACAGCAGGACCGAACGCTCGACGTCGTCGGTGACGATCGCGCCGGCGTTGCGCACCACGTGCGCCTGGCCGACCTGCAGGCCGAGCTGGGCCGGCGCGTCGATCCGCGCGTCCATGCAGGTCACCACGGCCACCTGCCGGGTCGGCCGCTTCTCCGCGGGCACGTCCGGCCCCCGCAGCATCCACAGTTCGTTGTTGGCCAGCAGGTCCGTCACCAGGTCCGACATCGTCACTCCTCGATCGCGTCGGCCACGAGCCTACGAGGCGCTCCCGGGCCGCCACCCCCGCGTCCCGTCCCGCGCGCGCCCGGGGTCGCGGCGACCACGCGAGTGGCGACGACCGCCGGGCTCCGCCATCCTGTCGCACCGGCGGACGTCGTTCGACCTCCGTCCCCCGCGACCCGATCGGCGCCCCCGTGACCACCCGGATCCTGACCGTCTGCCTCGGCAACATCTGCCGCTCGCCGGTCGCCGAGGCGGCGATCCGGGAGGCCGCCGCGGCCGCCGACGTGGACGTCGAGGTCGACTCGGCCGGCACCGGCGCCTGGCACGTTGGCAACCCACCCGACGAACGCATGCAGGCGGCCGGGGCGGAGTCCGGGCTCGACGTCGGGGGCCGTGCCCGCCAGGTCACCCCGGCCGACCTCGACCACCACGACCTCGTGGTGGCGATGGACGCGTCCAACCTCGCGGACCTGCAGGCGATGGCGGACCAGCACGGCGCGAGCGCGACGATCCGGCTGTTCCGCAGCTTCGACCCCGACGCCGGGGACACCGACCTCGACGTGCCGGACCCCTACTACGGCGGGCCGGACGGGTTCTCGCGGGTGGTGGAGATGATGCGTCCGGCCGCAGCCGGGGTCGTCGACTGGGCGGCGAAACGCGACGGGGACTGACCCGCCCGGCGGTGCGCAGGCGCCCGTGCGGCCGGCGACCGGGCCGCGCCGAGGCCGGCTCGACGAGCGGGCACGACGCCTAGCGTGGCCGCGACCGACGACCCGGGAGCTCCCGTGCAGCCCGACGACATCCGCCACGTCCACACCCTCGACGACCCTCGGCTGCACCCGGACGGGGTCCGGGTCGTCTTCACCGTGTCACGACCCGACCTCGACGAGGACCACACGGACAGCCGGTTGTGGCTGTGGGACGGGCAGGCGGCGCGAACCTTCACCCACGGCCCCCACGACAGCCGCCCCCGGTGGTCGCCGGACGGCCGACACCTGGCCTTCCTGCGTCGTGAACCGGGCGACGACACCCATCCGCAGGTCATGGTCATGCCGGCCGACGGTGGCGAGGCCAGCGCCGTCACCGACTTCCCGTTGGGGGCCGGTGAGGCGGAGTGGTCCCCGGACTCGCGCCACCTGGCCGTCACCGGGTCCGAGTGGATCGACGCCCTCGCCGGCCTCGATGCCGACGAGCGCGCCCGACGCCCCCGCCGTCACACCACCTTCCCGTACCGCGAGGACGACCAGGGCTGGGTCGGCGACCGGCGGACCCACGTGTACGTCGTGGCACGCGACGGCTCCGACTCCCGACGTCTGACGCACGGCGACTTCCGCGACAGCACGGTGTCGTGGCATCCCGACGGCGCCTCGGTGGCGTTCCTCGCGGCGCGCCATCCCCGGGCCGGCCTGGAGGCGACCAGCCAGCCGCTGGCGGTCGACGTCGCCGACGGCGAGGTCCGCGAGCTCGGGCCACCCGGGATGTGGGACTGGCTGGGCCACGCACCGGACGGGACGGTGCTGCTGGGCGGACTGCGTGACCCGATGGACTGGCCGGCCCCGCTGCGGTACTGGCGACTGGACGACGGCGAGCCGGTCGACCTCCATCCCCGGCTGGACCGCACCACGACGGGGCTGCAACCACCCGCGCCGCTGTCCGTGGCCGACGGGATGCTGGTGGGACTGGAGGACCGCGGGACCGTGCGCCTGGTCGGCGTGCCCGGCCCCGACGTCGACGACGTGGGGCCCGAGGCCGCCCACGACATCGTCGCCGGGCACCTGGTGGTCACCGCGGCCACGGCCTCCGCCGACACCACCATCGACGGCTCCGACGGCGCGGTGTACGCGGTCGTCGCGGACCCGGGATCGCCGGGCGAGCTCGAACGGGTCGTCGCTGGTCGGCGCGAGCGGCTGACCGACCTCAACGCCGACCTGGCCGACGTCGGGCTGCGGCCGGTGGAGCGCTTCCCGGTCGCACGAGACGACGTCGAGCTGGACGCGTGGGCGGTGCTGCCGGACGGCGACGGTCCGTGGCCGGTGCTGCTCAACATCCACGGCGGGCCGACCGCGCAGTACACCAACGCCTTCTTCGACGAGTTCCAGGTGTACGCCAGCGCCGGCTACCTGGTCGTGGGCACGAACCCGCGGGGCTCGTCCGGTCGTGGCAGGGACTGGTGCCGTGCGGTCGTGGGGGCGTGGACGGACCCGGACTCGGTCGACATGCTCGACCTGCGCTCCGTGGTCGACGCTGCCCTGGAACGCTTCGACGCCGCCGACCCCGACCGGATCGGGATCATGGGCGGCTCCTACGGCGGGTTCTCGACCGCCCGGATCATCGCCCGCGACCACCGGTTCTCCTCGGCCGTCGTCGAGCGGGGGCTGCTGGCCTGGGCGTCGTTCGGTGGCACGTCCGACATCGGCCCGTTCTTCGACCGGATGTTCCTCCAGGCGACGCTGCCGCACGACTGGGAGGCGTTGCGTGCGGCCAGCCCGCTGGCGCTCGCCGACGACGTGACCACGCCGACGCTGGTGGTCCACTCCCAGGAGGACTGGCGCTGCCCGGTCGAGCAGGCCGAGCAGTACTGGGTCGCCCTGCTGCGGGCCGGGGTCGACACGGAGTTCCTCCGCTTCCCCGGCGAGGGCCACGAGCTCACCCGGTCCGGGTCGCCCCGACACCGGGTCGAGCGCTTCGAGGCGATCCTCGACTGGCACGCCCGCCACCTCGGCGGAGCGCCACCGGCCGGTCACGCGGCGGTCGGTGGGGAGGGGTCGGGAGGCGACGTCGACGGGCCCCCCGACCCGCAGCGTGCGCCATCGGCGCCGGGAGTGGGCTGAGGTGGCGATCGACAGCCATGCCCTGGTGCTGTGGCGTCGTCGCGGCGACACCGTCGAGGTCCTGGTCGGGCACATGGGTGGGCCCTTCTGGGCACGCAAGGACCTCGGGGCCTGGTCCTTCCCCAAGGGACTCGCGGAGGCCGGCGACGCCGACGGGCTGGCCACGGCCGAGCGCGAGTTCACCGAGGAGCTCGGCCAGCCACCTCCCCCGGCCGATCCGGACGTCCCCGACCTCGACCTGGGTTCCCACCGGGCCGGTGGCAAGCAGATCCACGCCCGTGCCCGCCACGGCGACCTCGACCCGGCAGCGGCCACCGGGGGGACGTTCACGATGGAGTGGCCACCCAGGTCGGGCCGTGAGCAGGAGTTCCCGGAGGTCGATCGTGCCGAGTGGATGCCCCTGCACGAAGCCCGCGAGGCACTGGCGAAGAACCAGCGGATCTTCCTCGACCGCCTCGCCGACGCCGCCACGTGACCGTCGAGTGTGCTGGTCGCGGCCACCCACGGCCGCGATGCGCACACTCGACGGTCAGGGGGTGATGGCGGCGCGGAGGAGCTCGTTGGTGGCCCGAGGGTCGGCCTGGCCCCGGGTCTCCTTCATGACCTGCCCGACCAGGGCGCCGATCGCCTTGGTGTTGCCGTCGCGGATGGTCGCGACGGTGTCGGGGTTGTCGGCGACGACCCGGTCGACGATGGCCTGCAGCTCGTCGGTGTCGGAGACCTGCTGGAGGCCCTCCTCCTGGGCGACGACGGCCGGCGAGCGACTCCCCCGGTCGGCGACCAGGTGCTCGACGACCTGCTTGGCGAGGTTGTTGGACAACGTCCCGTCGTCGACCAGGGCGACCAACTGGCCGACGTGCGCGCCGGTGATGCCCGAGTCCGCGAAGTCCACCTCGGCGGTGGACAGCTGGCCCGCGACGTCACCGACCAGCCAGTTCGCGACGGTGCGGGGGTCGGCCCCGGTCGCGACGGCCTCGTCGAAGGCGGCCAGCATGCCGGAGGTGCCGACCAGCGCGGCGGCCTGGGCCTCGTCGACGCCGGCGTCGGTCAACCGGGCGCGGGCCGCGGCCGGCAGCTCGGGCAGCTCGGCCCGGATCTCGTCGACCCAGTCGGCCGGGCAGTGCACCGGCACCAGGTCGGGGTCGGGGAAGTAGCGGTAGTCGGTGACCGTCTCCTTGACCCGCAGCGTCTCGGTCCGACCGGTCGACTCGTCCCAGTGGCGGGTCTGCATGACGATCTCGCCGCCGTCCTCGAGCACCTCGATCTGGCGCTGGGCCTCGTAGGCGATCGCGCGACCCAGCGACCGGACCGAGTTGAGGTTCTTGATCTCGGTGCGGATGCCCAGTGGCTCGCCGGGACGACGCACCGAGACGTTGGCGTCGACCCGCATGGAGCCCTGGTCCATCCGTGCGTCGGAGACACCCAGCGTCTCGACGATCCCCTGCAGCTCGCGGACGTAGGCCTGGGCCGTCTCCGCGTCGTGGATGTCGGGGTGCGACACGACTTCCATCAGGGGCACACCGGCACGGTTGTAGTCGATCAGGGAGGTGTCGGCGCCGTGCAGGCGGCCACTTCCCCCCAGGTGGGTCGACTTGCCGGTGTCCTCCTCCATGTGAAGTCGCTCGATGCCCACCGTCACGGGTGAACCCTCGACCTCTAGTTCAAGGTGACCCTCGGAGCAGATCGGGACGTCGTACTGCGAGATCTGGTAGTTCTTGACCAGGTCCGGGTAGAAGTAGTTCTTCCGGTGGAACTGGGAGGTCTCGTTCACCGAGCAATTGATCGCCAGGCCGATCAGGGCCGCCGCACGCACCGCCGCGCCGTTGACCACGGGCAGCGAACCCGGCTGGCCGGTGCAGACGGGACAGATGTTGGTGTTGGGCTCCTCCCCGAAGTGGGTGAGGCAGCCACACCACATCTTCGTGGTGGTGACGAGCTCGACGTGGACCTCGAGGCCCACGACCAGCTCCCAGCCCTCCTTGACGGTGGTCACCATGGTGGTCTCCTCTCAGGCCGGCGCGACGGCGTTGGCGCCGGACGGCACGGGGTCGAGCCCCAGGTCGGCCTCGAGCGCCCGCGCCACCCGGAAGCAGCGGTCGTCGCCCAGCAGCGGACCCATCACCTGCAGCCCGGTCGGCAGTCCCTCCGCGCCACGGCCGTTGGGCACCGAGACCGCCGGGACGCCGGCCAGCGACGCGGGCACCGTCGCGACGTCGTTGAGGTACATCGCGAGCGGGTCGTCGGTCTTGTCCCCCAGCGGGAACGCGACGCTCGGCGACGTCGGCGAGACCAGCACGTCGACCTGCTCGAAGGCGGTCGCGAAGTCGTTCGCGATGAGTCGTCGGACCCTCGACGCCTGGTTGTAGAACGCGTCGTAGTAGCCCGACGAGAGCGCGTGCGTGCCGATCATGATCCGGCGCCGCACCTCCGGACCGAACCCCGCCCCACGCGTGGCGGCGTTCATCTCCTCGGCGGTCGGCGCGTCGACCCGCAGGCCGTAGCGAACACCGTCGAACCGGGCGAGGTTGGACGACGCCTCGGACGGGGCCACCAGGTAGTAGGCCGGCAGGCCGTACGACGCGTGCGGGATCGACGCCTCGACGACCGTCGCCCCGAGGGCCTCGAACCGTCGCAGCGAGTCCTCGAAGGCCGCCAGCACGCCGGGCTCGTAGCCCTCGCCCTGCAGTTCGGTGACCACGCCGATGGTCAGCCCCTCGACGCCGGCATCGAGGTCGGCGAGCAGGTCGGGCAGGTCACGGCCGACCCGCACGGGGTCGATCGAGGTGGAGTCCCGCGGGTCGTGTCCCTGGATCACCGACTGCAGCAGGGCGGCGTCGGTCACGCTGCGCGCGAACGGTCCGGCCTGGTCCAGCGACGAGGCGAACGCGACCATCCCGTAGCGGGACACGGCGCCGTAGGTCGGCTTGGACCCCACCAGCCCGCACAGGGCGGCCGGCTGGCGGATCGAGCCACCGGTGTCGGTGCCCAGCGACAGCGGGGCCTGGAGGGCGGCGACGGCGGCCGCGGAGCCACCGGACGAACCTCCGGGAACGCGCCCGAGGTCCCACGGGTTGCGGGTCGGTCCGTAGGCCGAGTTCTCGGTCGACGAGCCCATCGCGAACTCGTCCATGTTGGTCTTGCCGAGCACGATCACGTCGGCGGCCCGGAGCTTCTCGGTGACGGTGGCGTCGTAGGGCGGGACCCAGCCCTCGAGGATCCGCGACCCGACCGTGGTCGGGGCGCCACGCATCGTGAACAGGTCCTTGAGTGCCAGCGGCACGCCCGCGAGCGGACCGAGGTCCCGACCCGTCACGCGCCGCTGGTCGACGTCGTCGGCGTGGCGGCGGGCGGTGTCGGCGACGACGGTCAGGAAGGCGTGGACGTCGGTGTCGGACGTCCCGTCACCGTCGGTCGCCTCGATCCGGTCGAGGTGGGCGTCCACGACCTCGCGCGCGGAGACCTCGCGCGCGGCCATCCGGGCGGCGAGCCCGGCAGCGGTGTCGGTGAGCAGGTCGGACGTCATCGGTGGGGTTCCTTCGACAGGTCGTGCCCGGGGCGGACGCGAGACGCGGCCGTGACGGGAGGTTCAGGCGTCCTCGGCGACGATCCGCGGCACGGCGAACCGGTCCTCGCGCGCGTCGGGTGCCTGGGACAGGACCTCGTCGCGAGGCAGGGACGCAGCCGGGTGGTCGTCGCGCATGACGTTGGTCACCGGGAACGGGTGGACCATCGGTTCGACGTCGTCGGCGGCGACCTCGCCGACCTGCTCGGCGTACTCCAGGATCTGGGACAGTTGCGGGGCCAGTTCGGCCACGTCGTCGTCGGACAGGTCGAGTCGGGCCAAGCGCGCGACGTGGCGGACCTCGGCTTCGGACAGGGCCATCTCGGACACCCTTCTGCGGGACGGACGGCGCACGACGGCGCCTCCGGGAAGGCTACCGAGCCGGGGCTGGGACCCACGAGCCGCCCCGGGGCACCTCGCCGTGCCCGCGTCGGTGTCCGGTGGGCGGACACGACCGGGGACCCCGCCCGCGGCGTCGCAGCACGTGGCTAGATTCCGGACCGGCAGCCCGCCGATCGTCGGCGCGGTCGCCAGGTCCCCCCGATCCCGTCCCACGAGGCACTCCGTGCACGCTTCCCCCCGATCCCTGCGCTCCCTCCTGCTCGTCGTGGCCGGCAGCGCCCTGCTGGCCGTCCCGGCCATCGGCGCCTCCGCCGCGCCACCGGGCCAGGCCGGCCCACCCGACGGCAGCCGCGGCCAGCAGGCCATCGCCGAGCTGGGTGACCGGCTGCCCGCCGTCGCCCGCGACAACGGCATGTCGGCCGCACGCCTGCGCACCCTGCTGCGGACCGACGACACCCTGTTCGTCGACGACACCGACCGCCTGTTCTACGTCCGTCCCGAGGCGCCCCGCGAGGTCCGTGCAGACGTCGGCGAGGCCCAGGCCGTCACCGCCCTCGCGCAGAGCTTCGAGCTGCACTCGCGCCCGGGCGCGAACCGGACGATCTTCCTCGACTTCGACGGCTACCAGTTGCCGGACGGCACGGCATGGTCCCGCAACGGCTACTTCGCCGACCCCTACGACACCAACAACAACCCCGGCACCTTCTCGTCCGCCGAACTGGCGGTCGTCCAGTCCGTGTGGGCACGGGTCGCCGAGGACTACGCCCCGTTCGACGTCGACGTGACCACCGAGGACCCCGGCATCGACGCCATCCGCCGCTCCAGCAGCGGTGACCAGGTCTACGGCACCCGGGTCGTCATCACCGACGAGGGCACCAACTGCGGGTGTGGCGGGGTCGCCTACCTCGGCGTGTTCGACGTGACCGGGTCGACCCACGACTACTACCAGCCGGCCTGGGTCTACACCCAGGGCGTCGGGGACGGCGCGCACAACATCGCCGAGGCCGCGTCGCACGAGGCCGGGCACAACCTCGGCCTGAACCACGACGGCACCTCGAACCAGGGCTACTACATCGGCCACGGCGCATGGGCCCCGATCATGGGCGTGGGCTACTACGAGCCCATCACCCAGTGGAGCCGCGGCGAGTACGCCGACGCCAACAACACCGAGAACGACTGGTCCGTGATGGCCAGCAACGGTGCACCGCCACTGTCCGACGACCACGGCACCCGGACCTCGCCGACCGACCTCGGTGGCAGCGGGACCATCGACGCCAGCGGGATGATCACCCCGCAGTACACCGGTTCGACGCCCAACGACGTCGACGCCTTCGCCTTCACTGCCGGCGCCGGGGCCGCGACGTTCACGGCCAGCCCGTCGGAGGTCCTGCCCAACCTCGACATCGCGCTGACCCTGCGCACCTCGTCCGGCACGGTCGTCGCCACGGCGGACCCGGTGTCCACCCAGGTCAGCGGGGACCGGGCCGATGGCCTGGCCGCATCGCTGTCGGTCGACCTTGCCGCGGGGAACTACGTGCTCGAGGTCGACGGCGTCGGGGCGCGCAACCCGTCCACGACCGGCTACAGCGACTACGGCAGCGTGGGCCCCTACACGCTGACCGGTTCGCACGTCGCCGGCGGCGGGGGGACCCCGGACAACCAGGCACCGACCGCGGCCGCGTCCGCCAGCCCCTCGTCCGGGACCGCCCCGTTGGCGGTGACCCTGTCCGCAGCCGGGTCCAGTGACCCGGACGGCTCGATCGTGTCGACGTCCTGGGACTTCGGCGACGGCTCGTCGGGCAGCGGCACGACCGTGTCGCACACCTACGGGGTCGGCACCTTCACCGCGACGGTCACCGTGACCGACGACGACGGTGCCACCGACACCGACAGCGTGACGATCACCGCGACCACGGGTTCCACCGGCCCACCGGCGGCGCCGTCGAACGTGACCGCCACCGAGTCGGGTCGTCGCGAGGCGACCGTCTCCTGGACCGACAACGCCACCAACGAGACCGGCTTCGTGGTCGAGCTGGAGAAGCAGCGTGGCAACGGGAGCTGGGGTGAGCAGGGCACGGTGCAGGTCGGCGCGAACACCACGTCGACCGTCGTGTCGGGTGGTCGCGGGACCTACCGCTTCGTCGTGCGCGCCGTGAACGGCGACGGCAGCTCCGCCGGGGTGACGTCCAACGTCGTCGAGTTGAGCTGAGCCGAACCGACCAGCACGTGCGGGCCGGGTCGACCATCGACCCGGCCCGCCGGCGTGCGGCGACGTTCAGGCGTCCGGACCCCTCTGCGATCGCAGGTCACCCGTCGCGGCGAAGGGACGGACCTCGATGGGCACCCCGAGGCACGACGTGACCCGATCGGCCCAGCCCAGCGCCTCGTCGAGGTCCGCGGCCTCGATCACGTAGAAGCCCGCGATGTGCTCCTTGGACTCCGCGAAGGGGCCGTCGGTGGTGACCAGCCGGCCGCTGTCGCGCCGCAGCACCGTGGCGTCGTCGGGGCCGGTCAGGCCACCGCTGAAGACCCACGTGCCGGTGACCTGCATGTCGTCCTCGACCTCCACGAGGGTGCGGAACCCGGCCTGGCGCTCCTCCGGGGACGGCTCGTGGTCCGAGGGTGGGTCGTCGGAGGTGTGGACGGCAAGCAGGTAGTGCGGCATGGGTTGCTCCTCGGGCGTCGGGCGGGCATCTCCCGCCTCACCATGGACGACGATCGACCCGGGGCCAGTCTCGACATTTCCATGGACGGCGACCGGTCGTGAGCGTCTGGCGCCCGCAGGTGCGCGCTGCGGCCCGGGGCCGAGCGGCGCAGGAACCGAGTGTCGCAGACCTATCCTCGCACGACGACCCGACCTCCGAGCACCGACGGGAGCACCCATGGCGTCCCCGCCGACCTCGTCCGCGGCCCCGTCCGACGAGGCGACCCTCCGCGAGCGGCTCCGCCGGATCATCTTCGAGGCGGACACCCCGGCCGGCAAGGCCTTCGACGTCGTCCTGCTGGTGTTGATCGTCGCCAGCGTGCTGTTGGTCATGTGGGAGACGGTCCCGGGGGTACGCGAGGAGAACCGCCAACTGATCGTGGCACTCGAGTGGGTCGTCACGGCACTGTTCACGCTCGAGTACCTGGCCCGGCTGTGGACCGCCCCGTCCGCACGCGGCTACGCGCGCAGTTTCTTCGGTGTCATCGACCTGCTGTCGGTCCTGCCGGTCTACCTCGCCCTGGTCGTGCCGGGTGCACAGTCCCTGCTGGTGGTGCGGTCGCTGCGGCTGATGCGGGTCTTCCGGGTCTTCAAGATGGCGCACTTCCTGCGCCAGGCCAACTTCCTGCTGGACGCGGTCCGGTCCTCGGCGCGCAAGATCGCGGTGTTCCTCCTGTCGGTCGTGCTGATCAACGTCATCGTCGGGTCGACCATGTACGTCATCGAGGGCGCCGCCAACGGTTTCGACTCGATGTTCCGCGGGGTGTACTGGTCGATCGTGACGATGAGCACGGTCGGCTTCGGCGACATCGCCCCCCAGACGGGCCTGGGCCAGGTGCTGGCGGCCGCACTGATGATCATGGGCTACAGCGTCATCGCCGTGCCGACCGGGATCGTTTCGGCCGAGGTGGCGTCGGCGCGGGCCCACGACGCGCCCCAGCCGACCTGCCCCGCCTGCGGGTGGGACGACCACGACGTCCGCGCAGTCCACTGCCAGCGCTGTGGTGCGGTGTTGCACACCGCACCAGCAGCGGACAGGTCACCAGCCGCCGACGACTAGAGACCGAAGAACTCCAGCAGGCTGGCACAGTCCGTCCACGGGACCCCGGGGAACGGCGCGACCGGCACCACCGCGTGGCCTCCCTTGTCGCCCAGCGCCGCGCCGGCAGTCCCGAAGTGCAGGTGGTCGTGCTGGGCGTTCAACCGCAGGGCCTGGTTGGCGGCGAGGTCGACGCATCGATCGACGCTGATCGGCGTCTCCGTCTCCTCGTCGAACTCCAGCCCGATGACCAGCACGTGCGGATGCTTCGGCAACTCGTGCTCGTCGGCTCCGGCAACCGTGCCCAGGAACATCAGCACGAGCGCGCCGAGCAGTATCGTGAACTTCTTCATGGTTGGACCCCTCACGAGACGCGCCTCGTCCCCCCGACCCCCTGTCGACGGCGGTACCCGCTCGTCGGACCACCCTGCCACGGTCCGGAGCCCGTTGTCAATAGCACGTGACACCCAGCCCGGATGGGCCACTCAGGTCCGGGCGAGCTTGGCGCGGATGTGGTCCCGGACCGTCGCGAGGTCGGCCGGGAGCACGGCCAGTCGCTCCTCCCGGTCGTACAGGTCCGACAGGTGCGGCGGCAGGGCCGGTCGCACGCCGGTGGCCCGCTCGACCGCCGTGGGGAACTTCGCGGGATGGGCCGGGCCGAGCACGACCATCGGCACCCCCGGGTCGGGTCGACCCTGTCGGTCCTCCCGAGCCGCGTGGAAGCCCACTGCCGTGTGGGGGTCGACCTGGAAGCCGGTCTCGTCGAACACCGCACGGATGGCGGCCAGCGTCTGGGCCTCGTCCGCACGGTGGGCCCCGAACAGGGATCGCACGTCGTCCAGCAACGCTTCGTCGACGGTGAACACGCCGTCGCGCGCCAGGGCCTCCATGTCGGCCGTGACGCGGTCGCCGTCACGTCCGTGGATGTCGAACAGGAGCCGCTCGAAGTTCGACGACACCTGGATGTCCATCGACGGCGAGATGGTCGGGGTGACGTCCTCGAGCTCGTGGCGGCCGGTGGCCAGGAACCGCGCCAGGATGTCGTTGTCGTTCGTGGCGATCACCAGCCGGCGGATCGGCACACCGATCTGGCGGGCGACGTACCCGGCGAAGATGTCCCCGAAGTTGCCGGTCGGGACGCTGAAGCTGACCTCGACGTCGGGCGCACCCAGCGACGACGCCGCCGTGGCGTAGTAGACGACCTGGGGCAGGACCCGGGCCCAGTTGATCGAGTTGACCCCGCTCAACGCGACCTCGTCGCGGAACTGCCCGTCGTTGAACAGCTCCTTGAGGATCCGCTGGCAGTCGTCGAAGGTGCCCTCGATCGCGATGTTGTGGACGTTGGGTGCCTGCACCGTCGTCATCTGGCGACGCTGCACCTCGGTGGTGCGCCCGTGCGGGTGCATGATGAAGATGCTGGAGCGGGTCGAGCGGCGCACCGCCTCGATGGCCGCCGACCCCGTGTCGCCGGAGGTCGCACCGATCAGGGTGATGTGGCGATCGTGGAACCGCAGCACGTGCTCGTACATCCGCCCGAGCACCTGCATCGCGACGTCCTTGAACGCCAGCGTCGGCCCGTGGTAGAGCTCCAGCAGCCACTCGTCGGGCCCGGTCTGGAACAGCGGGGCGACCGAGTGGTGCACGAAGCTGGCGTAGGCCTCGTCGAGCAGGGTGTGGAGGGTCGCGTCGCTGATGCCGCGGTCACCGGCGTCCCCGGCGGACCCCCCGTGGACGAACGGGCGCATGACCTCCCACGCCGCCTGGCTGTAGGGCATGGACCGCAGGCTGCGGATCAGGTCGGGTGACAGCGTCGGCCACTCGTCGGGCACGTACAGGCCACCGTCGTGGGCCAGGCCCGTCATCAGGGCACCGAAGAAGTCGGTCGGTTCTGCGCGACCCCGCGTGCTGACGTACTGCATGATCAACTTCCGGGTGAACGATTCCGGGCCCGTGACGAGCACCGTCACGCCGCGACGACGCTACCGGCTCCGCGCACCGCCAACGCCCCCGCCAGGGGTGGCTCACCGCGGGGCGTCGTCTTCCGGGTGACCCGACGGCCCCGGATCGACCAGCCGCGCGGCGTGCCGGGCGATGGTGTCGGCCTCCTCGGCCGCCTCGGGCGGGTGGAAGCCGTAGTTGATGCCCAGCCACGCGGTCTTGGCCCAGCCGTAGCCCAGCACCGGGACGGCGGCGTTGACCACGATCCCCGCCACGGTCACGCCCACCCAGGGCACGTCGGGCCAGAAGGCCATGATCCCCCCGACCGAGACCACCGCGAAGACGACCAGGACCACGAACACGATCACCGTGACCGAGCCGAGCCAGTAGCCCTCCTCGCGCTCGAAGTGGAGTCCACAGCTCGGGCAGTCCTCGCGGATGTCCAGTGGCGAGACGAACAGGCCGCCGCCCCCGCAGCGGGGGCAGTGGCCGATCAGCCCACGGCCGATCACGTCCCAGTGCGGGAGCTGCTCGTCGGCCGACACGCTGCACTCCTCGGGGCGTCCTCGAGGCGACCCCACGCCCGGCCAGCCTATCCCCGGGACCTACACTTCCGACCTGTACCGACCGTCGTCCAGGCCCTCGTCCGGAGCACCCCCATGACCACTGCCTTCCTCGCCGTCGACGTCCAGAACGACTTCTGCGAGGGGGGGTCGCTGCCCGTCGACGGTGGCGGGGACGTCGCCCGGGCGATCAGCCGCCACCTCGCCGAGGCGGACTACGACCTGGTGGTCGCCACGCGCGACTTCCACGTCGATCCGGGTGGGCACTTCTCCGACGACCCCGACTTCGTCGACTCGTGGCCACCGCACTGCCGGGTCGACACGGCCGGGGCCTCGTTCCATCCCGGGCTGGACGTGCTGGCACTGGACGCGATCGTGTCCAAGGGCGAGCACGAGGCCGCCTACAGCGGCTTCGAGGGCACGACCGACGACGGCACGACGCTGGCCGACCTGCTCGACCACCACGGGATCGACCGGGTGGTCATCGGCGGGCTGGCCACGGACCACTGCGTGCGTGCCACCGCCCTGGACGCCGCCGCCCACGACCTCGACACGACCGTCGACCTGTCGCTGGCCGCCGGGGTCGCCCCCGACACCACGGCCAAGGCCCTGGACCAGCTCCGCGCCGCCGGCGTCACCCTCCTCCACGCCTGACGTCCGTCCACCCCCACCGCTCCTGCGACCACGTCGAGTGTGCGCATCGGGGCCACCGGTGACCGCGAACCGCACACTCGACGCATCGGGGTCCGGCGGCATGGTGCGCGTCAGTCGCCGCCCCAGGCGTCCAGCGAGCCGTCCTCGCGCTCGGTGGCGGTCGAGGTCCACGACGCGATCCGGCCGCCTGCCAACACCACCCGGGACGTGCCGTCCCGGCGGTAGCTGGTCGAGTCCGCCCGCAGCCACAGGGTCCAGTCGACCTCCCAGTGATCCCTGTCGGGCCCGTCGTCGGCCGGACGCGCAGCCTGCACCTCGAACACCTCGCGCCAGCCACCGTGGGCCAGGAAGTGGCCCACGACCTCGTCGACGCCGTCCAGCCGCTCGTCGTCGTCCACCCAGGCGACGTCGTCGGTGACCACGTCCTCGATGGCGTCGGCGTCCCCCTCGAAGGCACGACCGACCCCCGCCAGCAGGCCTGCCAGCGGGGGTGGGATCGGCGGATCGGAGGAGGTCACCGGAGCTTGTCGGCCTCGCTGGCCACGTCGTCGACGACCTCGTCCCAGGAGGTGATGAACTTCTCGACGCCCTCGCGCTCGAGCACCACCATGACGTCGTCGTAGTCGACGCCGACGGCCTCCATGCGCTCGAGGGTCTGGTGGGCCTCGGCGATCTCCTCGGGTCCGAAGGCGACCGGGAAGTCCCCGTGGTCCTGGTAGGCCTCGATCGTCTCGAGCGGCATCGTGTTGACCGTGTTCGGCGCGACGAAGGCGTCGACGTAGAGGGTGTCCGGGTAGTCCGGGTCCTTGGTCGACGTCGATGCCCACAGCGGACGCTGTGCACGGGCGCCGGCGGCGGCCAGCTCCTGCCACTGCTCCCCGCGGTAGGTCTCGAGGTAGGCCTCGTAGGCCAGGCGGCCGTTGGCGATCGCGGTCGTGCCGCGCAGTGCCATGGCCTCGTCGGTCCCGATCTCGTCCAGGCGGCCGTCGACCTCGACGTCCATCCGCGAGATGAAGAACGACCCCACCGAGGCGATGGTCGACAGGTCGAGCCCGTCGGCGTGCGCGCGCGCAAGGCCGGCCAGGTGGGCCTGCATCACGGCGCGGTAGCGCTGGAGCGAGAAGATCAGGGTCACGTTGACCGAGATCCCCTCGGCGATGAGCTGCTCGATCGCGGGCAGCCCCTCCTCGGTGGCAGGGATCTTGACCAGCAGGTTGGGGCGGTCGATCGTCTTGGCCCAGTGCCGGGCCTCCTCGATCGAGGCCTCGGTCTCGTGGGCCAGGGTCGGCGTGACCTCGACCGACACGAACCCGTCCCGACCGTCGGACTGGTCGTACAGCGGGCGCAGCACGTCGCAGGCCCGGCGCAGGTCGTCGGCCATGAGCGTCTGGATCAGCTCGGTGGGCTCGGCGCCACGACCGGCCAGCTCGGACACCTGGTCGTCGTAGTCGCTGGAGCCGGTGATGGCCTTGGCGAAGATGGAGGGGTTGGACGTCACCCCACGGATGGCGTCCTCGGAGACGTGTCGTTCCAGGTCACCCGCGTCGAGCATGCGACGCGAGATCTGGTCGACCCAGGGCGAGACCCCGGCGGTGTGCAGGCGGTGGAGCGGAGAAGTGTTCATGCCCACAACGGTAGCCGGACGATGCGGGGCGTCGACCCGCCCCGACGGCGGGGGCCGTGTCGTGCGCACCCGGACGTGTCGTCGGTCAGGACGCTGCCGAGGGCTCCGCCGTGGTCGGCAGGTCGGCCAGCGTGAACCAGCCGAGGAACAGCTGTGCCAGCGGTCCGATCGCGAGGGCGAACGCGACCGTGCCGATGCCGACCGTGCCGCCGAGCAGCCATCCGCAGGCCAGCACCACCAGCTCGATGCCGGTGCGCACGGTCGACACCGGGTACCCGCGTGCGGCCAGTCCGGTCATCAGCCCGTCACGTGGTCCCGGCCCGAGTCCGGCCCCGATGTACAGGCCCGTCGCGAGGCCGTTGAGGACGACCCCGCTGACCATCAACGACCACTGGGAGGCAGTCGTGGTGGCGGGCGGCAGGACCTGCAGCGTGGCGTCGACGACCAGCCCGATGACGATCGCGTTGGCGATGGTCCCGATCCCGGGTCGTTCCCGCAGCGGGATCCACAACAGCAGCACCGCGACGCTGGCCACGATGACGATCGTGCCGAACGACCACGCCGTGCGCAGCGCCAGTCCCTGGTGGAGGACGTCCCACGGCCCGACCCCGAGCCCGGCCTGGACCATCATCCCCAGGCTGATGCCGAACAGCAGCAGCCCGACGAACAGCAGCACCAGCCGGCGACCCATGCGGTCGCGCAGGAACGGCCGCGGTGCGGGCCGTGGCGGCGTGGAGGTGGGGGTGGACACGACGTTCCGGGGTCGACGTGGCCGCAGTGTGACCACGTACGGCCGACGACGTCCATCCGGGGCGGGAAAACCTCACCTCGTCACCGCCAAACGGTCGCCGACCGCACGACCAGGCCCAGGTTCGCCCCACCGGCATGGCCGGCTACGTGGGGAGCGTGCCGCTGTCGAGGAGCTCGACGAACTGGGCCTCGTCGAGGATCGGGACGTCGAGGTCGCGTGCCTTGTCGGCCTTGGAGCCGGGCGAGTCGCCCACGACGACCGCGCTGGTGCGGCCGGACACGCTGGATGTCGCCTTGCCGCCGCGGGACTCGATCGCGTCCTTGGCCTCGGTCCGGCTGAACCCCTCGAGCGTGCCCGTGACCACGATCGACAGGCCGTCCAGCACGTCGGAGGTGGTGGCCTCCTCCTCGGCGGTCATGCGCATGCCCAGGTCACGCATCTTGTCGACCAGTTCGCGGTTGCGGTCGATGGCGAAGAAGGACGCCACGGCCTCGGCGATGACGGGACCGATGCCGTCGATCGCCGCCATGTCCTCGACCGATGCGGTCGCCAGTGCCGACATGTCGCCGAAGGATCGGGCGAGCAGCTTGGCGACGGTCGGGCCCAGGTGGCGGATGTTGAGGCCGACCAGCAGGCGGTCCAGCGGCTGCGCGCGGGCCCGGTCGATCCCGGCCAGCAGGTTGTCGACCGACTTCTCCTTCCACCCCTCCAGGGCCAGCAGGTCCTCGCGGCGCCGGTCGAGGGCGAACACGTCGGCGAGGTCGGCGACGAGGCCCTCGTCCAGGAGGAGCTTGGCGGTCTTGTAGCCCAGCCCCTCGATGTCGAGTGCCTTGCGACCGCCGAAGTGGCTCAGCGACTCCAGGATCCGGTTGGGACAGTCGACGTTCTCGCAGAAGTGGTGCGCCTCGCCCTCGGGTCGGACCAGCGGGGTGCCGCACGACGGGCACTCGGCCGGCATGTGCCACGTCCGGGCGTCGTCGGGGCGCTCGGACAGGACCGGGCCGACGACCTCGGGGATCACGTCGCCGGCGCGCCGGACGCTGACCGTGTCGCCGATCCGGACGTCCTTGGCATGGACCTGGATCTCGTTGTGCAGGGTGGCGTAGGTGATCGTCACGCCGGACACGGTCACCGGCTCGACCACGGCGAACGGGGTGACCCGACCCGTGCGTCCGGTGTTGATCTCGATGTCGCGCAGCAGCGTCGTCGCCTCGATCGGGGGCATCTTGTAGGCGATGGCCCAACGGGGCGCGCGCGACGTCGAGCCCAGTTGCCGGCGCTGGGCGAGGTCGTCGACCTTCACCACGACCCCGTCGATCTCGTAGGTGGGCTCGTGGCGGTGGGTGGTCCAGTGGTCGACGAAGTCCCAGACCTCGTCGGCGTCGTCGGTGACCAGGGTCTCGGCGGCCACGGGCAGACCCACCCGCGCGCACCAGTCGAGGAACCCGGCGTGGGTGGCGAACGCCGCGGCCCCCGGGCCGGACCCCAGCGCCTCGTCGGTCGGGTCCGGCGTCGCCTCGCCGGCGTCGGGGTCCTCGGGGTCGGGAGCCGTGCCACCCAGCTGCAGCGCGCCCATCCCGTGGATCCACAGCGACAGCGGCCGGGTGGCCGTGACGGCCGGATCCTTCTGGCGCAGGGCCCCGGAGGCGGCGTTGCGGGGGTTGGCGAAGGCGGCCTCGCCCGCCTCGACGCGCTCGGCGTTCATCGCCTCGAACGCCTCAAGCGGGTAGTAGATCTCGCCCCGGACCTCGACCAGCGACGGGATGTCGGCGTCGTCGCCGACGAGCCGGTACGGCACGTCGTCGAGCGTCAGGACCTGTTGGGTGACGGTCTCGCCGGTGACCCCGTCGCCCCGGGTCGCGGCGGTGGCGAGCACCCCGTCGACGTAGGTCAACGAGATCGCGACGCCGTCGATCTTGAGCTCGCAGACCCACCGGGGGTCGTCGTCGAGCGGACCGGCCGCGCGCTCCCGCCAGGCTGCGAGGTCCTCGCGTGAGAACACGTTGTCCAGCGACAGCATCGGCTCGAGGTGGCGGTGCGGGGGGAACGCACTGTCCACCGGGGCACCGACCTCGGCCGTCGGGGACGTCGACGTGGCCAGGGTGGGGTGAGCCTCCTCCAGTGCGAGCAGCTCCCGCCACAACAGGTCGAACTCGGCGTCGGTCATCGGGGGGTCCGACAGCACGTAGTACCGGTACCGGGCGTCGCGCAGGACCGGGGCGAGCTGGTCGTGGCGCGCCCGGGCAGCCGCGCGGTCCCGGGGGACGTCGGGCAGGTCGGGATCGCTCACGGGGTCACTCCCAGCGTGCGGGGGCGGGTCGGCCGTGGCGAGCCTAACCGTCGCCCGCGACCGTCCGGTCGGCCGTCCGTGGAGCGACGAGGTCGCGGCGCAGGAACACCTCGCACGAACCCGGGGGTGGGGTGGCAGGCTCCCGGTCGCGTCGGAAGCCGTGCCGGTCGTACAGGCGGCGCGCACCGTCGTTGCCGTCCATGACCCACAGCCCCACGTGGTCGTGGCCGGTCTCGCGCGCCCACGTCAGCACCTCGACGACCAGCGCGTCGGCCAGCCCGGTCCCGCGCCACACCGGGTGCACCCACAGCCCGTACAGCTGGGGTCGGTCCGGGCCGTCCCCCAGGTGGGCGCCGACCAGGCCGACGTCGCCGCCGAGCACGCGGGCGACGACCCGCGGCCCGCCGGTCAGGCGCTGCCGCCAGCGGGCCTCGTCGAACGCCTCCTCGACCTCCAGCGACGACGAGAACGCCTCCGGTGCGTCTGCGAGTGCGGCCAACCGGACCGACGACCATCGCCGCCAGTCGTCGGGACCGACCCGGTCGAGCTCCCAGCGACGTCCCAGGTCCACGGCGGTGCTCCTTCCCCCGAGCGCCGTGTCGGTCCGGGACCGCCTGCCCACTCCCGGAAACCACCGACGACATCCTGCCCGGTCGGCCGCCGGTGTGCCAGCAGGTGCGACGACTGCCGGATGGGCTGCGGGGTGACGGACGGCCGCCGACCGCCGGCCGCGGCCCTACCGTGCACCACCCGATCGACGACCGACCGGCAGGTTCGCGTGACCACCCACGACCTCATCATCATCGGGTCCGGCTCCGGCAACTCGCTGCTGACCCCCGACTACGACGATTGGCACGTCGCCCTGGTCGAGGACGGGCCGCTCGGAGGCACCTGCCTCAACCGGGGCTGCATCCCGTCCAAGATGCTCGTGCACACCGCGGACCGGGCGCGGATCGCCGCGACCTCGGACCGGTTCGGGATCGACACGAGCTTCGCGGGGGCGGACTGGCCGGCCATCCGCGACCGGATCTTCGGGCGCATCGACCCGATCGCCGCGTCCGGCGAGGTCTACCGCGAGCAGGCCGACAACGTCGACCTGTTCAAGACCCACGGACGCTTCGTCGGCCACAAGGACCTGGCCGTCGACGACCAGGTCATCAGTGCCGACACGATCGTCCTCGCGGCCGGAGCCCACGTGCACGTGCCGGCGATCCCCGGCCTGGCCGACGTCGACTTCCACACCTCCGACACGATCATGCGTGCCGACGAGCTTCCCGCCCGCACGACGATCATCGGCGGCGGCTTCGTCGGGGTCGAGATGGGCCACGTCCTGGCGGCACTGGGCAGCGAGGTGACGATGCTGGTCCGACGTGCGGGCCTGGTGACCGACGAGGATCCGGAGGTGAGTCGTCGGATCACCGCTGCCTACGGCCGCCGGCTCGACCTCCGACTGGGCACGTCCCTGGTGGAGGTGGAGCAGCGCGGCGACGAGGTCGTCGTGATCACGGGTGACGGGGAGGTCGTGGGCGACGCGCTGCTGGTCGCCACTGGTCGCACGCCCAACGGCCGGGACCTGGGAGTGGAGCGGACCGGGGTCGAGCTGGACGGCGAGGGCTACGTGGTGGTCGACGACCACGGGCGGACCACCGCGGACGGGATCTGGGCACTGGGCGACATCTCCAGTCCCCAGCAGCTCAAGCACAAGGCCAACGCGGACGCGCGACTGGTGGCCCACAACATCGTCCACCCCGAGGACCTACGGTCGCTGGACCTGGGCCCGGTCCCCCACGCCGTCTTCGGCGACCCGCAGGTGGCGTCGGTGGGGATGACCGAGCCCGAGGCGCGCGCCGCCGGGATCGACTGTGCCATCGTGGTGCACGACTACGCCAGCACGGCCTACGGCTGGGCGATGGAGGACACGAGCAGCATCGTCAAGCTGCTCGCCGACCGTGACACGCACCTGCTGGTCGGGGCCCACGTGATCGGTCCGCAGGCGTCGACCCTGATCCAGCAACTGATCCAGGGGATGCGGTTCGGCCAGACCGTCGAGCAACTGGCCCGCGACCAGTGGTGGATCCATCCGGCCCTGCCCGAGGTCGTCGAGCAGGCCCTGCTGGCCTTCGACTGGTGAGACCAGGCGATCCGTGCGGACCGTGACAGATGTCACGGGGCAGAGGTGACGGGCTGGACTGTGCCACGACGGCGTGGTCGGCCACGGTGGTGATCGACCCACCGAGGAACCGATCATGCACACCCCGCTCCACGTCCACGGGCTGTCCCACCGCTACCCCGGGGCCACACGCCGAGCACTCGACGACGTCGACCTGTCGGTGCGACCCGGGGAGTGCCTGGCGCTCCTGGGTCCCAACGGCGCCGGCAAGACCACCCTGATCCGGGCGGCGACGGGACTGCTCGTCCCCGACGGCGGCACCGTGACCGTCGCCGGTGGGGACCCTCGCCATGCCGACGTCCGGGCACGCCTGGGGGTCATGCTCCAGGCCACGGCCTTCCCGAGCCACCTGACCGTGCGGGAACTGGTCGTCGGTGCCGCGCTGCGGGCCGGTCGCACCACGGCCGATGCGGACCGGATGCTGGCCGACCTCGGCATCGATGACCTGGCGGGGCGCCGGACCCGGACGTTGTCCGGCGGCCAGCAGCGTCGACTCCAGCTCGCCCGGGCGCTGGTGACCGACCCGGACCTGCTGGTCCTGGACGAGCCGACCGAGGGGCTCGACCTGGCGAGTCGGCGTGCCACCTGGGAGCACCTGGCCGCGCGTCGGGAGCGCGGGACCGCGATCCTGCTGACCACCCACCTGGTGGCCGAGGCCGGGACCGTGGCCGACCGGGTGGCGGTCCTGTCGGCCGGCCGGATCGTGGCCGACGCCACCCCGACGGTCCTGACCGACCAGTTGCCGGACCGCACCATCCACGTGCACACGACCGTGGCCACCGCCAGCCTGGCGGCCCTCCCCGGCGTGCTCACGATCGACCGCGCGCCGGCCGACGACCCGGACCCGGCACGGCGTGATCGCACCAGCATCGTGACCCGCCGACCCGAGGACGTCCTGCGCCAACTGCTGGTCCTCGACCCGGCCGCACATGGCCTGCGTGTCGTCGGGGCCAGCCTCGAGGACGCCGTCGCCACGCTCGGCGGCGCCGGGGACGCGCGCGGCCCACGTCCGACCTCCACCACCCACCACGACCGGAAGGACGCGGCATGACCGCGACGACCACCCCCATGGTCGGGTCCGGCGCCACGGCGCGTTCCCGACCGTCCCTGCCCACCATGCTGGCCCTGGAGGTCCGCGACGAGATGCGGATGATCCGACGCGAGCCGGCCACGCTGTTCTTCAGCATCGTGATGCCGGTGGCCTTCTTCGCCCTGTTCGTCGGCATGTTCGGCGCCGAGACGACCGGTGACGGCCTGCCCGCCGGCACGGTCATGCTCGCGACGTTCGGTGCCTACGGCGCCATCGCCGCGACGATGTCGACCCCGGGCATCGGGCTGGCGACGATCCGCGAGAACGGCTGGCTGGAGGCCGTGAAGGTCTCGCCGGTCCCGGTGGGTGTCAGCCTCGCCGCCAAGGTGATCGCGACGGTGCCCTACGTCGTCGGGATCCTCGGTGCCATGACCGTGACCTCCGCGGCCATGGGCGTGCTCGACATCACGCTCGGCCAGTGGCTCCTGCTGGTGGTTGCACTGATCGTCGGGTGCCAGGTGTTCGCCCTGCTCGGCCTGGCGGTCGGCGCGATCGCGTCGCCCAACGCCACGACCGCCATCCTCAACGCGATCCTGCTGCCGTTGGCGATCGCCGGCGGTCTGTGGTTCCCCCTGGAGTCACTGCCGGACTTCGTCGCCACGATCGCGCCCTGGCTGCCGACCTACCATCTTGCGAAGTTGGCGGCCGCACCCCTGGGAGGTGGACCATGGCTGGGTCACCTGGTCGTGCTCGTGGTCGCCACCGGGATCGCCGGGCTGGTCGCGAGGTGGACCTGGACCCGGTCGCACCGGTGACCGACGCGCAGCACACGACGTCACCCTCGGCAGCGGTCGCTGTCGGGGGTGGCGACATGACGCACCATCGGCGCCCCACGCCCCCGATGTCGACGTGGATGCCGGCGGGCGAGTACGTCCACCTCCTGTACCTGTTCAACCTGCTGTGGCAACCGTTCTTCGACGAGAGCGCCGACTGGGTCGACTGGCTCGTGGTCGTTGGCGTGGTCGTGCTGTTCGTGCCGATCTACGTCCTGGCCCACCACCCCGATCCCCGCTTCAAGCGGATCGCCCTGGCCGCCACGATCGCGCTCGGCACGGTCGCGACGATGTTCAACATCGGCGCATCCGTCCTGTTCGTGTACGCGATCGCCAACGTCGCGTGGGTCGACCGTCGCCGGGTCGTGTGGTGGCAGGCCGGCCTCACCGGGCTGTGCGGCCTGCTGGTGCTGGTGTCGCCCGTGCCGTGGCCGTTCCGCCTCTACGGCATCCTGCCCTCGGTGGTGTTCATCTGGGTCATCGGGTGGCTCGTGACGGCCGACGCGCGCCGCCACGACGAGGCCCAGCGACTGCGCATCGACAACGTCCGCATCGAGCAGCTCGCCACCGCCGACGAGCGCGAACGCATCGCGCGGGACCTCCACGACCTGGTCGGCCAGAGCCTCACCGGCCTGGTCGTCAAGGCGCAACTGGTGCAGAGCCTGCTGCCGAGCGATCCCGACACCGCCACGGCCCAGGCGGCCGACCTCGAGACCAGTGCGCGTGATGCACTGGCCCAGGTCCGCGCGGCCATCGACGGACTGGGGCAGGTGTCACTGGTCGACGAGGTCGACACGGCGGCACGGACGCTGGGCGCCGCCGGCGTCGACCTGTCGGCAGACGTCACCGCCGCCGGCCAGCCGGGCCCGCTCGTCGAGCGCATCCTGGCCCTGGCCCTCCGCGAGGCGACGACCAACGTCGTCCGCCATGCCCGCGCGTCGCGGTGCACCGTCACCCTCGACCGCGTCACGGACCAGTGGGTGCTGGTGGTCGTCGACGACGGCGTCGGTGGCGGGACCGAGGAGGGCAACGGCCTGCGTGGCATGCGCGAACGGGTGCTGGCGGTCGGTGGCGTCGTGCACCGCGACGTGACCAACGGCACCCGGCTGACCGTGGAGGTACCGGCATGAGCGTCGTCCGCGTGGTGGTGGTCGAGGACGAACGGATGATCCGCGACGCCTTCGCGCAGCTGCTCGACCTGCAGCCCGACGTCGAGGTCGTGGGTCGCGCGCCCGATGGCCGGGCGGGACTGGACATGGTCCGCGAGTTGGGGCCCGACGTCGTGGTCACCGACGTCGAGATGCCCCACATGTCCGGCCTCGAACTGGCCACCGCGATCCGCGACGAGGGACTGCCCAGCCGCGTGCTGGTGGTGTCGACCTTCGCCCGCACCGGCTACCTGCGACGCGCGATGGAGGCAGGCGTCGCCGGGTACGTGCTCAAGGCCGCCCCGGTCGCGGAGCTCGTCGACGCCCTGCGCACGGTCCGCGACGGCGGTCGGGTCGTCGCGCCGGAGCTGGCCGTGCAGGCGTGGGACACCCCCGCCGGGCTGACGGAACGCGAGCGCCAGGTCCTCGCGCTGGCCGGCGACGGCCTGCCCAACCGCGACATCGCCGCACGGCTCCACCTCGCCGAGGGCACCGTGCGCAACTACCTGTCGTCGGCCATGACCAAGCTGCACGCCCGCAACCGCACCGAGGCGGCCGCCACGGCCCGCGACCGCGGCCTCCTGTGACTCCAACCCAGGCTCTACGGTCTGGCGTACGGCCGCCCTGGCTGCCCGACGCGACGACGGGCGGAGACCGCCGGACCGGGCGGAGGAGAACATGGACGACTGCACGTTCTGCCGGATCACGGAGGGGTCGCTGACGGCCCACATCGTCCACGAGGACGCCGTGGTGATGGCCTTCCTCGACACCACGCCGATCAATCCCGGACACACCCTCGTCGTCCCCAGGGTCCATGAACCGGACTTCCACCACCTGCCGCCCGCCTCGTACCGGGCGCTGATGGACGTGGTGAGGACGATCGCCACCGTGATCGACGAGGTCCACCGGCCGACGAAGGTGGGACTGGTCGTCGCCGGTTGGGACCAGCCGCACGCCCACGTCCACGTCGTGCCGATGCACGACTACCACGACATCACGTCGCGGGCCCTCCTCGACGGCCACCGAAACCGCACAACTCCCCGGGAGCTGGAGCGGGTGGCCACACACCTGCGTGGAAGTCTCGCCACCCGCGACGCGTCGGGTGATGCCTGATTGCCCCCAGGCCGTCTCGTGGCGCAACGGACATGCTGCCAGTTGACCGGGACGGTGATCGCATGTTCAGTGGTCGTTCACGGCGACGAGGATTTGCGATGCCGGCTCCTGAGAAGCGCCTCCCAGGTCAGCGGAACGCCGACCACGACGGGCCAACGCCAGACCCGAACGCGGACTTCGCCGGGACAGCCTCCCTGTATGGCGGCGGTGATCCGACGTGGGCATGCGATTGGTCCGGGTGATCAAGGACTGGTCGAGTCGGCGGCGAGGAAGGTGACCGACCCGGGCGAGCAACCGAGGGCGAGACGTCGTGGGGAATGAAGCCCACCCATCCGACCTGGCGGCGATGGCTCGCGAGGTGCTGGACGAGGTCCGCTACGTGGTGCTCGGCACGATCGACGAGGACGGGCAGACCCGCACCTCACCGGTGTACTTCGTGCCACACGGCTACCAGGACCTCTACTGGGTGTCGGACCCGAACACGCACCATTCACGCAACCTCGAGCGCGACGACCGGGTCAGCGGGGTGGTCTTCGACTCGACCGTGCCCCCGGGACCCCGACAGCGAGCGGTCTACGTGACCGGCACCGCGAAGGAAGTCCAGGCCGACGAGATCGCGCAGCACCTGCCCAAGGCCTTCGACCCGGGACGAGGAGGCCGAGCCTTCGCCGCCGAGGAACTGACGGGCGACGCCGACCTCCGACTGTGGGTGCTCAACGTCCACACGTGGGAGGTGCACATCAGGGCCGGTGACCCGATCCATGGTTCCGGCACGGACCGGCGGGTGGCCGTCGACCCACGGGCATGAGACGAGGACCCTGATCGCCCAGAGCCCCCCGGGCTCGCCGCTGCCGCGGAAGCGCCGGAACCATGTCGTGTGCTCTTCTCGTGCGCTCATGCGCGGGACCAGCACACGACCGGGGCACCGGCGACCGCCACGTGGAGTCGACCCGCTCACCAGAGTGGATGTCTGGGTCGCCTGCCGATGAGCCGTCGAGACGGGAGCCTCAAGACCAGCACTCATGCTGCCTGTTGGCCCGATGGTGCAGGATCACCACGGTCATTCGGTGGTCACGGCCACCACCCATTCCGCCTGGGTGCCTGGTCCATCGATCACCGGGACGACCTCCAGCGAACTCGGGCTCGTCGCGAACGAACGTTGGAGGTCGTGCTGGCGGCCATCGCAGACAAGCGCCTCGGTTTCATCGTCGGGCATGCCCTGCTCCTCGATGAGCGCGATGTCCGCGTCGCCGAGGCAACGGACGTGGATGGTGACATCGGTACCAAGCCCGGTCGACGACGACACCCTGCCTGGGAGACCGTCTCCGCCTGCCGCGACCACCAGCGTCCCGGAGCCAAGATCCAGGTTGGCTTCGGGTGGACCGTCGAGGTCGATCGTCTCGGCTTCGGTGGGACCGGTCGACGCAGCGGGCGTCGCGGACGGTGCCGTGCAGCCCGTAGCCACCAGCACGAGCACGATGAGTGGCGAGAAGAGCCCCCTTCGGACCTGCACCAGTCGTCCTTCACCATTGCGTACGAGGACCACCGTAGGCCCACGTCATGCAAGCTTCCGGTTCGCGCCCGCCAGGTGTCCAAGAACCGAAGGAACGAGTGCAGCGCGCCTGCTGACCTCTCGCCAGTGTTTGCCGGATCGACCGGCTACCACTGGCTCTCGGCGATGTACTGAGCCACGGTCACCTCGCGGGACTTCCATGGCACGCGCTGGCGGAGCGTTCGTCCGTCGCCGTAGAAGTCCGGATCGTCGACAGCGATGCCGAGCGCAGCCAGGTAGTCGACCAGGAGTTCGCGGTCGAAGCGATCACGGATGCGACGCGCGTCGTAGCGCTCCACCTGCTCCCATGGCTGTGGGTCGCCGCTGGCGTGCCAGCTCCATCGGCCGTCGGTGGTGACAGCCGACAACGTGCGGATGTACGCAGCGGTGGCTCACCGGACGGGCCGTGCAGCCAGAGCTGGGTGCTTGCCTCGGCCAGCCCATGGCGCGGGTGGTGGCCGACGGTGACGTGGCGGGCGTCCAGGCGTTCGGCCAGGACCGACGCAGACGCCGTCGGGTCGCCCCCGCCGATGAAGTTGTTCAGGTAGGCCGTCCAGCTCCCACAATCGACCACCACCTCGACCGTCCACGGAGCCTGCATCGGGTCCAGGTCATCCAGGCACTGACGGAGTGGTTGCATGGCGGTCAACGAGTAGTCCCTCGCCCCGACCTGCGAACGAAACGTGGACAAGACCTCGACAACGTCATCCAGAGGTTTGTCGATGAAGTCCACCCAACACCCGATCGGGCGCGCTGACCCGCCGAGGAGCACCGGCCAGGACAGACCGTGCATCGGATCTGTCGTCATGGTCATCCACCACTCGGCCCAGCAGCGAGACTGCGACGGGTAGCGCCTCGTCCTGTAGGAGCACGCCGCTTGACATCTGCAGCCAGGCAAGCACGTCACTGGTGTCTCTCGCTGACAGACAAGATCCACCGTAGGGGAGCCGTGGTCGGGCACGTACCAGGACGAGGCCACCGGCGGGGCACTGCGACTGTAGGAGTGTCGAGATCCGGTGGCTACCGCATGGTCGGGGAGCGACTCGACCGGGCGTCGTGGATGCTCACGACCACGACCCGGTCGGATGATTCGTCGTGGGTGCAGACAATGATCATCCAGCGCCACGGGCCGAGCACGAAACGCATGCCGTTCCAGCGGCCTGCCAGTTCCGGGCCCAGGCGAGGGAACTCGACCAGGGGAGCCAGCGTGACCCGCACCCGTCGCCGAGTGTCGGCCGGGAGGCTGTGAGTGGCGATCAGCCTGTCGAGGTCTTCGACCGCGGTCTTGGCGAGTTCGACGGTGGCCACTCCGTCACAGGTCCTCGAGGGCGACGGTGTCCCCGGTACGGGCTTGGTCGATGCCCTGCTGGGCCCGTTCCCAGGCCCCGTCGATGCCGTCGAGCACGGCGACGACGTTGTCGGGATCAGGGTCGGCGTCGTCGATGGCCGACGACAGCAGGGACCGGGCGAGCGTGCCCTCGTTGACGTGCACGCGCGCCGCGAGCTGCGCCAGCTTCGAGGCGTGCTCGCCGTCCAGGGTGATGTTGAGGCGTTGGCTGCTCATTCCGCGAGACTACACGCTGCGACACGATTCGTGCACTTCATGCTCAACGGCGGTTTCGACCGACTCAGTCCGGTCCCCTGCCCATGCGAGAAAGGTGGTTTCAAAGATCCCGAGCGGTACTCGGTCGGACTCCGATGTTGCTCGGCTGAGTAGGGTGCGCGTGCTGGTGCGGCCGGTCAGGTCGCCGCTGCTGGAGTCGCCTTGTCCACGGCCAGATTCGTTGCTGCGGCCACCATGAGTGCGATGTTGTCGGCGACGGCGATGTTGTCGGCGTGCGCGCCCCAGCCAGGTACCGGTGTGGCACTGCGAGAGCCGCCGCCTCACGGCTGGTCGATCGCCGTCGAGGTCGACCAGCCCTTCACCGACGGATTGGAAGTGCTGACCATCGCCGACAACGGCGGGCCGGTGACGCTGGACCGTGTCGACATCATCGGGAGTGAGAATCTCGAAGTGGTCGGGTTCCAACTGGCGCTGCCAGAACGCGAACTGGGGGCGGTGCAGTTCTTCGAGGCGTTCCCACCCGAGCTGGTCACCAACGCCGAGGACCGACAGTCCCTGGCGTCGATCGAGCCGATCGACGTCGAGCCACCGATGGTCGTGCCGGATCACCCCGACGGTGCCGAGCTGCTGTTGGGGCTGGTCGCCACCACCACGGGCCGCCTGGAGCGATCGGCGATCCGTGTGGTGTACACCCGCGAGGGGGTGACCCAGCAGCAGATCTACCCGGCCGAACTCATCGTGTGTGCGAGCCCACGGGTCGACTCACGCACCGACTGCCCGCTCGAAGGCTCTCCGACGCCGACGGCGAGCTGACATCGGGCCACGCCCGTCGCCACCTCCAGGAGGTGTCGGGACCGGTGGGTCTCCGAGGGCTTCGCCAGCGTCCTCGAGGGTGGCGAGTGCGGGTGTTCTCCGATGCCCCGTCAGCGGGCGGGTTCCGGTTCCCGGGGCGGTGATTCGGACAGTTCCTGGTCGACTGTCGTGTCTGCTGCCGGGGCGGCAGCATCGATGTGTACGCGATGATGTACATTGCCCCCATGCCAAAGACCGTGCCTGTCCGAGAGTTCCGTAGCCACCTCGCTGACCTCCTCGACGAGGTGGCTGATCGCCGCGAGCACGTGACCATCACCCGCCACGGTCGGCCGTCGGCCGTTGTCGTCCCGGTGGACGAATACCACGCGCTGGAAGAGACCGCCGAGATCCTTTCTGACGACGTCACCCTCGCGGCGATCCAACAGGGGTTGGAGGACCTGGCAGCCGACGATGTCGTGGCCCTCGAACAGGTCCGTCAGGAGCACGTGACCCGCGAGTCACAGTAGTGGCAAAGGTCGTCCTTGCGCGCACGACCCGCGATGCCCTCGGCCAGTTGGACTACCTGCTGGCGGCGGCCATCCTCGACGCCCTCGGTGTGCTGGAACGCGATCCAACGGTGGGGTACCGACTGCGCGGGCGCCTCACGGGCCTGTGGTCGTATCGGGTCGGCGTCTACCGGATCATCTATGAGTTCCGCGACGACACGACAGTCCGGGTCGTCGCGATCCGGCACCGAAGTCAGGCCTACGGCACGGATCCTCGATAGGGCCAGGGCGGGGGATCGACCCAGGCGCTGAGGCCATTCGCCAGCGGCTCCGCAGAGTGGCGAGAACGGTGGATAGCAGAGGGCGCCAGTTGCTGATCAGTCCGCTACGGAACGATCGTTGCGACGTCGAGGAGGACTCGGACCCACCGTCGTGCGGGCCCGAGACAAGGGCTCTCACAACCGATCATGGGGTCGCCACTTCATCAGGACCGCACCAGCCAACCCGGCCCTCCGCCTCCCTCGCTCCATGAGGAACCGTCGTTGTCGCCTGCGCTGCCATGGCGCAGGTGGCGCAGATGCAGGCCCGAGCCACGTGGAGCTACACCGGGTTCAGGTTTCGCCCGCGGCTCGTTCGCCTTGCTGTTGCTCCTCGACCAAGGTGTCGTGGCGGGCCTGTGATGCATCGTGCGCGTCATCGCCCGAGGCCCCCGCCTGTCGACGATCGAGCTCATCGATGGTGCGGTCCTGTCCGTAGAGAAGCACCGTGTCGCCGGGGTGCAGGCGCGTGCTGGGCCTCGGTGCCCCGACGTAGCGGCCGTCGGCGCGTTGCACGCCCAGCACCACGACCCCTTCCTCGGGCAGGTCGAGGTCCTCGAGGGGCACGCCGACGATCCAGTCGCCTTCCTCGATGTGCAGCTCGCCGACCTTCCAGTCGTCCGACAGGTGCAGCAGATGTTCGTAGTCGCGGACCTCCAGCTCGGTGAACCGGTCCAGCAGCCACTCGATGAGCCGCGAGACCCAACGGTCGACCACGCGACTACCACCGATGGCCCACAACGCCGCGACCCCACCGACGAGCGCGACCGGGACGGCCCCGGCGGCGCCCTGCTCGAGACGGGACAACGACACCACCAACGTTGCGAGCGAGGTGACCAGCCCGGCACCGCCCAGCAGGATCAGCAGCATCACGATCCGGCGACGCACCGGGTGGTTGACCACCCACTCGGCCTCGCCTGTCGTGAACCCCGCACCCGAAAACGCCGACCGTGCCTGGAACCGCGCTGCCTGGCGGGACAGGCCCGTCATCGTCAGCGCAACGGTCGCGGTCCGGGTCACCACCATGGACAACGCCACTGCCGTGAGGAAGTACATGACCGTCCGCATCGCCATCCCTTCGATCCACCACTAGACCGGCACGCTAGAAGCGCACAGAGCCCCAGGTCACCAGCTCACGTCCGTCACACGCCGCACACCCGACCGTGGCTGAAACCACCGAGGGTCCTGGCATGTCGAACGTGGTCGCAAAGCACTGGGCACGTCACGGCCGCTTCGGAGTGCTCATCCTGAACGGCCAAGAGGGTCGGGAGCGGGTGGATCTCCGAGGTCACGCCTACGATTCGAGACTGTTCAGAGCGGGTTGCTCTCCGAGGTTTCGGCCCTACCGCCGAAAGTGTCGAGAGCGGTGGTTACCCGACGCTTGTGGGTGTCGCGGAAACCGTCCGCTGGGACGACCGCCCGGGGTCGCGGGGCGCTACAGCCAGCCGGTTCGCTTGAAGGCCCGGTACAGGCCGAACGCGATCGCGACCATCAGGCCCAGCGCCACGAAGTACCCGTAGCGCCACTCGAGCTCCGGCATGTGCTCGAAGTTCATGCCGTAGATCCCGGCGACCATCGTCGGGACGGCCACGATCCCCACCCAGGCCGAGATCTTGCGCATGTCCTCGTTCTGGCGCAGGCCGATCTGGGCCACGTTGGTCGCCAGCGCGTCCGACAGCAAGTCGTCCAGGACCGTCAGGCGTTCGTGCGAGCGGAGGACGTGGTCGTGCACGTCGCGCATGTAGGGCCGCAGTGCCGGGTCCACGTGCAACGGTGGTTCCCTGCCGGCGAGCTGGCTGGAGACGTCGCCGAGTGGGGCCACCGCGCGGCGGATCGTCTGGACCTCTCGCTTGGCGTGGTAGAGCCGCTCGGCGAGGTCGTGGCGGCCGGGCGCGAACACCTGCCGCTCGATGTCCTGCACGTCGGGTGCCAGGTCGTCGAGGACGACCTCGTAGGCGTCCACGACACGGTCGGCGACGCTGTGCAGCACGGCTCCGGCTCCCGTGCGCAGCATCCGTGGCTCGTCCTCGAGTCGCTGCCGGATGTCGCTCAGCCCGGTGAAGGACCCATGCCGAACCGTGACGATGAACCCGTCCCCGAGGAACACCATGATCTCGCCGATGTGGAGTTCGTCGTCCTGGGCCTGCTCGAAACCCACGGTCTTCATCACGAGGAAGATCGAGTCGCCGTAGCGTTCGAGCTTGGGCCGCTGGTGGGCCTTGACGGCGTCCTCGACTGCGAGGGGGTGCAGCTCGAAGACCCGCGCGATCTCCTCGAACTCGGCGTCCTCGGGCTCGAACAGGCCGACCCAGACGAACGCGTCGGGGTTGTCGCGACCACGCTCGACCATCTCCGCCAGGTCGGGCTCACCCTGAACCCGACGCCCGTCGTCGTAGAGCGCAGCATCGATGATCACGTGGGCGTCCAACACTCGGCAGACCTCGGAGACTAGGTGCTACCCCGTGGCCAGGCGCCCCACGATTTCAAGCACCCACCCCCGCGGATCCGACCACGGCCCCAGGGTCGCGGGATCGGAGAGATCTCCTCGGTTCAACATCCCCGACGGTTCAGTCCGCCACTTCCCGAGTCCGCGGCGTTCGGATGTGGTGGTCGTCACCGCTGCAGCCATGACGATGTTGGGTCCGTACCGGGGCGCGCGCAGTGTTGGTGTGGATTGGATGTGAACCTGGTGGGGTCGTCGTGCGTCGTTGTGGGTGAGGACGCCGATGAGCAGGGGCGCCGTCCTGATGCCCAGGGCACGGCGATCGACGAGCGGAGGCTGGATGCGGACTGATCCGGCGCTGGAGCGGTTCGTGGAGGATCGGTATGCCACCGTGGTCGGGATGTTGACGTTGTACGTCGGGCAGCGCCACGTTGCGGAAGAGCTCGCACAGGATGCCTTGGTCAAACTCGTCCGTCACTGGGATGAGGTCGCCGCGATGGACAATCCCGAGGGGTGGCTGACGACGGTGGCGTTCAACACGGCACGGTCGTGGTGGCGGCGCCGCTACGCCGAGCAACGCGCACGTCGGCGTCATGGTGCCTCGGACAGCGTTGATGTTGCGCCCGACACCTCGACGGCGGTGGTGGTGCGTGAGGCGGTGGGTGACCTGCCGCCCCGACAGCGCCAGGTGGTGGTCCTGCGCTATTTCGTGGGCTGTTCGGTGGCCGAGACCGCCGAGGTGATGGGCTGTGCCGAGGGCACGGTCAAGTCGTTGAGCAGTCGTGCCCGCCAGGCGCTGCGGCGTCGGGACCTGGGGATCCCCGACGTCGATGTCCGCCGGCCTGGGCACGGACATCGGGGCACGACCGGGTCCCCACGACGACGCCTCGACGGACCGGTCGCCGATGACACGGACCAGACCGGCCACGGTTCGACCCGACCGGGAGCTGACCAATGATCGACCTGCGAGATGCCCTGCACGAAGCCAGCTCGACCGACGACCTGACCATGCCGGACGTCCGCGACCTGCAGCGGCGCGCCGACCGAGCCGATCGCGTGCGCCGGATCGGGATGGGCGCCACCGTGACGGCGGTCGCGGCAATGGTCGCGCTGGTGGCCCTGCAGCTGGCCGACGACGCCACGCCCACGGTCGACATCGCTGCCGAACCTCCCGCCACGACCGATGCCGGGCCGGACACGGCCGCGGCGTCGCCGGACGACCCGGCAGGCTACGCCGCGTGGCGTGCCCGCTGGCAGGAGCGGCTCGAGGCCGACCTCGAGGCCGCCACCGACGCACAGCAGCCCGCCCTGGCCGACGGAACCATCACCGAACAGGAATGGTTGACGGCCAGCGCCGACTGGCAGGGCTGTGTCCAGGCGGCGGGCTATGACTTCGACCTGCACCGCGAGGACCCTCCGCCCGGCGCACCCCCCGCATGGTCCTACGACTACCCCGCCATCCCCGAACAGGACATGGCCGCGTTCGACGCGACCGTCGCGGACTGCTTCCACGACCACCTTCGCGCCATCGAAGCACTGTGGCGCGAACAACAGACCAACCACGTCACCTGGTGGAACACCCTGCAACGCTGGGAAGCCGACCAAGGCGACACCCCGACCGAGGAAACCCCATGACACCATGGATCATCATCACCCTGTTCGTTGCCGCCGTCATCTGCCTCGCCTGGGTGCTGGGTCGCCGGGAAACCGACGGTTCGTTCGACGTCGGACCAGGCTCAGCGTCACGACCCGGACTCAAGCGCCTGTTCGACTTCGGGCCCGGCGGCTGGTCCGACGACGGCATCCGCCAACGGCCCGCCCCCCCCGACGACGAATGAACCCACCGGCCTGACGTACATCCAGGACGTCGCACCACCCGTCGGCACTGACGCTGACCGGGCATGGCTGATGTTCCGAGCCCCGTGTGCTCCTGCCGTGCGCTCGCGCACGGGATCGGTCCACGAGCACGATCAAGTCATCAGGAACGCTCGGTTCCCGCGCCTCCTCGACGCCTGGACCGGCCGCCCCGCGGCCACAGAAGATCCCGTAGCTCCCAGGAGTCTTGACGCCGGCAACGAAAGTGGCGCTATCCCGTCCTCCCAGAGGGTTCGTGGCCGTTCGTGGAAGTGTCTAGATCCTCCCGCCGGAATCGGTAAGCGGGCGTCGCCGATCAGGAAGTGGTGAGTCTCGGGATGTCCGAATTCCATGACCGTCCGTCGCTGTGCTGGTCACTCGCGATTCACGGGGGTTCAGGATCCCGGCGCCGGCGTCGGCCCTGCCCGGCAAGGGTTCGCCACCGCTGCAGGAGCAGCGACACGAGCATGCGCTGCCCGACGTCGACACGGCGCTGGCCGATGCCGGGTCAGCGGATGCTGGTGCACGGCCGCCAGCGCACGGCGTCGCGCGCGGGCCCGTCTCGGAGGCTCCGTGGGGGCGGTCCTCGTCGCTCCCGGACATGCGGCCGCATCGGACTTGGGCGTGACGCGTACATCCTCGACCGCGGCCACCACCTCGTCGCCGCCAGCATGGCCCGAGCAGGTCCCGTCCGCCCATCCCTGCACGGACGGTGCCCATGACGGCGCGCTCCGGACCGTGACCGCAGCGCGGTCGCGGGCGACGCCCCACTCACCCGGCGGCGGCAATGGTGGGAGCGGCCGGTGGCCGCGACCCGACAACCGCCAGCCGGCGCCGCCAGAACGTCGTGTCGAACCGCCGCTCCGTCGCGTAGAGGGCGGCTCGCTCGGCGAGGTGGACGGTGGTGTCGGCGTCGAGTGCCCGTTCGTGGGCAACCAGTGCGGACTCGCGGCCGTCGTGACCGTCGTCCCCGGCGGCGCCCAGCAGGCGCAGCACGACGTCCGCGCCGGCCATCCCGGTTCGCAGCGCGCGCACGATGCCGCTGCCGGCGATCGGGTCGACCGCCAGGGCGGCGTCCCCGACGGCCAGCCATGGTCGCCAGTCGCCGCGACGGTCCGACCGATGCGTCGCGGCTGTCACGGTGGACGGCCCCCATGCCGGATCGGCGGCCGACCCGCTCGGTGCGATCCACCTGGTCGCCGCGACGGCGTCGGACCATGCGGGCAGCCGACTCAAGCCCATGCGCGCACACACGTCGGCGTCCGTCAGCAGGACGACGGCGTCACGTGACCTGCCGGCGGGGGCCCGGTACCACCAACCGTCCGGCGCGGTCTCCACCAGCACGGCACCGGCCTCCGCGGGCGCGCGTCGGGGCACGTGGGAGGCCACCGCCACGAGCCGGTCGAAAGCCCGACGGGTCGCGCCGAGGCGGCGGCCGACCAGGGCACGACGGCCGGTCGCGTCCACGACGACGTCCGCCGCGACTCGTGACGTTCGCCCGCGGCCGGAACCGGCACGCACGGCCACGTCCCAGCCGCCGCTTCCGCCGACCACGTCCGTGACGCCACGGCCGCAGACGACGGTGGCCCCGGCGTCGGACGCCCAGGACCGCAACATCCGGTCGAAGGCGCCCCGGTCGACGTGCCAGCCCCGTCCGGTCGGAGTCACCAGGTGGGAGTGGCGCAGGATCTCCGGCCCACCCCACGCACTGGCCGTGCCGCCGGACGGAACCGGGTCGAGCGCGCGGAAGCCCGTCCAGGCACCCAGTTCGACGAGCAGCGGTTCGACCTCGGGCGCCAGCGACTCCCCGACACGCGGCCGCGGGCCCCCGTCCCGCTCGAGCACCACCACGTCGGCCCCGGCCCGTGTGAGCAGGCACGCCGTGACGGCACCGGCCGGGCCGCCGCCGGCCACCACCACGTCGAACCGGCCATCAGCCATCGCCGAGCCGCACTGTCGCCTCACGTGCGAAGGGCGTTCCGACCGGCGACACGCCGGTGAGGCGGAGCCTGCCGACCACGGCCGGCGCGGCGCCCGCAGGGACTCGGGCCTCGAACGTGGCGTCGTCGACCGGTTCGAGATCGTGCTCGACGACGCGGCCGGCACGGCCGCGCCACGCAAGCCACGCGTCCGGCCGCGGCGCCCCGGCGGGCAGGTCGACCGCGAGCCGGATCGTGGCCGACGTGCCGTGCCGGTCGACCGCCACGGCAGGTGTCGGGCCGCCGGCCACGACGGCGACCACGTCACATCCGAGCGCGGGTCCGTCGGTCGGATCGCCCCTCGACGGTTGCAGTGCCATCCTGCCGATGCCGCCGTCACCCATGCCTTCCAGGACGGTCGGGTCGGTCCCGTCCTCGGACCCGTCCGTCCGTGCGTCGCACGGGCGCCCCTGCCGGACCAGCACGTGCCACACGCCACGACGTTCCTCGCGGCCCTCCGGCCCGAACGGCAGGCGAATACCAAAACGCGTGGACTCGGCGTCGCGACGATGCAAGAGGCGATCGTCGGCCGCTGCGGCCCAGGGTTCGAGCAGGCGGCCGAGCGGGGACTGGACCCGGACGTCGAAGCGCTCCGGGTCGGCACTGCGAACGACCACCTCCACGTGGTCGTCGAGTTCGGTCACGAACACCGGAAGGCGCTGCAGGACACCCACCGGCACGCGACCCCGCACGATCGTGGCCACCGGGCGTCCGTCGGCCAGGCGCGACACCCAGCGATGCAGCGCCAGGTCGTCGGCTGGAGCGCCTTCCTCGGGCACGGACCCGGGCGTGGGCCCCGACGCTGACGGCACGGCGACGGTGACGGGCCATCGGGTCCGGCTGCCGCGGTCCACGACGACCACCGTCTCGGTCCTGGCACGACCGCCACGATCCACCTCCACCGGCACGACCACGCGCCGCACCGCACCGGACCAGCCCTGCACCATCCGGGCCCGGCGGCCTCGGACGCGCCGGGTGCGCTCGATCTCCAACGTCACGCGATGGTCGCCGCCGTCGGCGGCGATGACGTCGAACGCCACGGTTGTTTCGGCAGGTCCCCCGGTGTCGCCGCCCAGTGCAAGCAGGTGGGAGGAGTGCGGGAAGAGGATCGGCTGCGTGCACACCTCCCGCTCCACGTGGGCGTCGCCCTCGTGGAGCACGAAGCCTCGCCGGTCCCACGTCCGCAGCATGTGGCCGTAGTCGTTGACGGGCACCCAGGGATGGGACGTCGTCGCGCCCGGGGCACGGACGTCGTCGGGACGGGGTACCGGCCACCAACTGCCGGCACAGGCGGCGAAGTCGGCCTGCCACGGCAGCGCCATGCCGCGGATGAGGTCGCCGGGGACGAGCGCACGGACGTCCAGGCGGAACGGTTCGACGTACTTGGTGTCGTCCACGACAGGGGCGAGTCCGTGATCGGGCAGCCCGCCTGCCTCAATCCCCGGGAAGAAGGGTCCTCCGACGCAGGCCTCGAGCGCAGCGCGGGTCAGCCCGTCCGGCGTGACGGGCCACTGCGCCTCCGGCGGGCCCTGCCAGTCGTCGACGAACTGGCCGGCGTGCCAGCGCTCGAGGTGGGTGTACTGCACCTGGGTCACCCTCGCATCGCGCTTGGACAACTTCGGCATCACGTTGAACGACGCCGGGCTCGACGGCGCCGTGATCCACGAGAAGACGTGGTTGCGCTGGTCGAGGCTCGTCATCGGCTCCACCCACCACGTCGGGTCGCTGTGGTGGTCCCCGATGTCGTGGACCCAGGCGATGTCGCGGGCGCGCTGCAGGATCGGGTGCACGTCGCGGGTGTACGACGTGGTGGCGGGCATCGGCACCATGCCGCAGGCGACCATCTCGGCCAGGACACGGTCGTACAGGGTCGTAATGCTGTCCTGGTCCGGCGCGAACTTCGGCGGCCCGACGATCACCCAGGCAGGGGCGGCAGCGGTCCAGTCGGTCGTGCCCTTGCGCCGGAGCCGCGCGCTCACCGGGCCGTCGCTGACGTCGTCCCACCAGCACGAGTTGTACCAATAGCTGCCCATCCCCTCGTGTGCCGGCGAACCGGCCGCGCCGCGCCCCCCGAGTACGTACAGACGTGCGACGCCGTCCGTGAGCAACTGGCCCAGCGACACGGGCACCGTCGGCTGGCCGTCGAACGTGATCTGCCCGCCGTCCAGCGGCACCTGGCCGGCCGGCCCGTCGATCCGCTTGCGCCCGGGGTCGATGGTCAGGTCGGCCGCGGACCCCGCGTTGCCGCGTGCCGGGTGGGCGGCCTTGGCGTTGGCCACGTGCACCGACCATTGGATGTCGTGGTCCGCGCCGGACACCTCCACGGCCGTTCCGTCGTCGAAGTGTTCGAAGATGCGGAACCTTGCGGCCTGGCGCTTGACCCGGCACTTGTCGTCCTTGAACCCGCCTTGGGGGTTTGGGCGACCGCCCACGAGTTCGGGCCCCACGAACCACTCCGGGCTGTTGCCGACCCGCGCGATGCCGATCGCGGGATGGATCCGGAAGGTGCTGGCCACGACGCTCCCTCCTCTGACGCGGGCCAAGGGGCCCAGCACGCACCCTAGGTGGCCGGGACCGGGTGCAAGTCGGGTCGCGGCCGGCGATCTGCGGACGACAGACAGGTCGCGTGCGGACCCTTCAGGCCGTGTCGACGAGGAGTCGTGATCGTCGTGGAAGGCGAACTGGACTTCCGACTCGGGGACGAGCGTGGGAGGCTTCAGCCCGGTGGCTGCTGTGGATGCCCAGGCAACTGCCGCATGCGGTCGCGAACCTGTCCGAAGGAGCCTGCAGGTTCTTCACGATCGTCACGACGGCAGGCATCCAAGACTTCTTCCGTGCCCAGCGTGACTACCTGGAGTCGCTTCCGGTGGGCCAGGCGCCCGATCCTGTGGAGCTCGCGAGTGTGCCCGGAGCCCGACAACGACGAGTGGTCGGCCTGCCTCTGTCCTGACTGGCGGCGGTGCTTGGCCGAGGGTCGCAGCCGCGAAACGTCGTGGAACGCGGCTTCCGCCATGACGCATACGTCGCACCCCTGCAGCCCAGGGCCGGCCCCGGGTATTCAGATCGGACCCTCTCTCTGTCAAGACCGGGTCTCGCTGTCTGATTCGCTGGGCATGGAAGGACTGTCCGTCGCCGATGGATCCGGTGCGGACTAGGGTTGAGGGCGGCGGTTCGGGATGTGACTTGAACCAAGCGCCGGTGTCAGGGATGCAAGCCGGTCACGCGGCCTTCGGGCTCGTTCCCTGGTGTCCATCCCGGACCGTCTCACGTCGAGCGTCGGCGACCATGCGCCGATGGCTCACGTCCGACAGCTGCCGTTTGAGCGACCGGACCGCTTCGCCGTGGCTCTTGTGCTGGGCGATCTTGCGGTCGTAGTGGGCCCGACCCTTGGCGCCGTGACGAATCTGGCTGATCGCGGCGGCGTGGATGACCTTGTTGAGCTGACGGTTGCCGCCCCGGTTCAACCGATGGCGGTGCTGGTCGCCAGACGAGGCGTCCAGCGGCGCGGTGCCGTTGAACGACGCGAAGTGACCCCGGGTGGGGAACCGTCCGATGTCATCGACAATCGCGACGATGGTGGCCGCGCCCGTTTCGGCGATCCCAAAGACTTCGGTCAGGCTGGACCCGTGGACGCCAAGCGCCTGGCGGACCCGCGCCTCGGCGGTCCTGATCCGGCTGTTGAGCCAGCGCCATTCCGCCAGCAGGTCCTTGACGGCCTGACGACGCGCGGCATCCGCGGGGTTGTCGGTGCGGATACGGCGCAACGCCGCCGAGGCCCGTTTGACCGTCAGGGCCTTCTTGGCGCCGCCTTCGGACAGTTCGGTGAGCCGGACGTGGAGCCGGCAGATCACCTGCTGGCGGCGTGACACCAGATGCCAGCGGCTATCCAGCAGCACCCGCAGCTCCGCCGGCGCGTCGTCGCGGCAGACCTGCCGGAGCCGGGCGTGGGTGGCGCCGACGATCGCGACCGCGCGGGCATCGAAGCCCTCGGTCTTGCGACCCGAATGGCCCGACAGCCGCCGCGTCCGGGCGGTCATCGTGGCCGGAACGTCCACCACGGTCTCGCCGGCGGCGACCAACTGTTGGCCCAGCAGCCGACCCAACCCGCTGACGTTCTCGATCGCGAAGATCCGGTCCGGCCACCGGTCGGCCCAGGCCAGCAGCCGGACCAGTTGTCGCCGGTCCGCAGCCAGACGCAGTTGATCGTGGATCTCGTCGTGGGCATCGAGCACCACCGCGGTGTGGGACCGTTTGTGGGCATCGATGCCGATGATGGTTGCAGCCATGTCGACCTCCTCGTCGAGGGCAAGGGACGTCGCGGTCGACAGACCTGATGTGAGCCAGCGCTCCGCAATCCTCTCTCGAGTCAGACCGCGACCAGGACAGGCCCTGCCGGGCGACATTCCGATCCGGAGTCAGCCCTCACGAGGGCGACAGGTGGATACAGAGTCAGCCCGACAGGACCCCGAGCACAACGAGTCGCGAACCCGCTGCACCTACCCCCACCTAACCATCAGGTGGCTATCCGAGGCAGTTGGCGGATGATCACGAGAGGCGTCGGTCAATGGGCGAGGTTCACGCAGGTTGATGTACCCATCATGTCCTGTTGAGTCCCCTCCGTCTCGGAGGCACGCCCTGGGAGCAGTCCGTTGTGGGCGCGCGCGAATAGCCGTTCAGCGCGCGGATGTCTGGGCGACAGGTGGTGTGAGCGCTGCGAAGGTGTGTCTTCTCCTGACTGATCGAGTCCAATAGCCTCGGTTGTGTGGCTGACGACGTGCCGAGGTGGGGGACGACGACGGTGTACCGACGCTTTTCCGGCCACGCAGAGACCATGGGTATCGTCCGGTTCGAAGGGCGCGCGGTCCTCGGCTGGGGGGCGCTGCTGCTCGGAGCCGGGCCGTTCCTCTTGCTCTGGTTGTTGGTGGAGGCGTGGCCGCCCATGGCTCGTCTGGACGAACGTGTCGCGGATGGCCTCAATGCGGCTGTCAGCGGCAGTGGCGTGGTCGTGTCGGCGTTGTCTGCGGTCACCGATCTCGGTGGAACGGGCACGGCCGTCCTGCTGATGACGCTCGCCACCGTGTTCCTGTTGATCCGTCGGCGGCGGCGTCTGGCGACGTTCGTCGTCACCACGGGTCTCGGGCTCGCGGCGCTGGGGCCCGCGACAAAGGCGATCGTCGACCGGGCACGTCCGATGGTGGACGTGCCGATCGTGCAGACGCCTTCGAACGCGAGCTTTCCGAGCGGGCACTCGATGACCGCCGTGGTCGTGTACGGGGCGCTGCTGTTGGTGGCGCTGCCCTCCGTGCGCCGTCGTGTGCGCCCGTGGTTGATCGCTGGCGCCGTCCTGGTGATGGTCGCGGTCGGCCTGACCCGCCTGGCGCTGGGTGTGCACTTCGTCTCCGACGTCCTGGCCGGATGGGCGCTGGGCGTGGGGTGGCTCGCGATCACGGGCGGGGCCTTCCGAGCATGGCAGCACGATCTCGACCAGGAGTCCGACGAGCCGCTCGACCCGCTGGACGGGGCACCGGGCGAGGTGGCGCGCCCAACGACCGGAGCCGGGTCGGCGCTGCCGGGCTGGCAGAGTGCCGGGCGGCCGCTGCTGGTCGCCGCGGGGACGCTGTTCGCCGGGTTCACCGGGCTCGGGCTGCTGGTCACGGCCGTCCTCGGGCAGGGCTGGCTCGCGAGCGCGGACCGCGGCGTGGTCCGGTGGCTGCTAGAGCGCCGGACATCCGAGCTGACCACCGTCCTGGACACGGTCGGCATGGTGTCGGGCACACCTGGCTTCATCGCTGCGACGCTGACGATGGTCGTTGTGGGACGGGCGTTCACGGCGACCTGGCGGCCAGCGCTGTTCGCCGTGGTCGCCGTCATCGGCGAACTTGCGCTGTACCTCGCCACGTCGCAGGTGGTCAGCCGCGCCCGCCCGGCCATCGCCGACCTGACGGCGGGCCTGCCCACCGCTGCCAGCTTCCCGAGCGGGCACGCGGCCGGCGCAGCGGTCCTCTACGGCGCTGTGGCGGCGCTGGTGGTGGTCTACACCCGACCCCGGCGGCGGTGGCTGATCCTGTCCCTGCCGCTGCTGACAGCCCTGGCCGTCAGCGTGTCCCGGCTGTACGTCGCGGCGCACTACCCCACCGACGTGCTGGCCGGCATGCTGCTGGGCAGTCTCTGGGTGCTCGCGTGCGCCCGCTACCTGCTGCCGGATCCCGACGCCGAACCATCCTTGGCCGGCGAGGTCCGCGCCGCGGCCGTCGGGGACGAGTTGGACCCATGACCGTGCGGTGGACAGTCAGCGCGGTCTTGGGCGCGGTCGCGGCTGCCGGAGTCGGCGTCGCGGCTCGGCTGTCCTGGGCTCGGCGTCGCGCACGGGCGGTGACCGGCGAGCGACCGGCGGTGACCACCGACGACGGGGTGCAGCTGCACGTGGAGGTGGACGGGCCGACCGACGCGACGACCACGGTCGCGTTCGTCCATGGCTTCGCCGCCGATGCCGGGATGTACGAACCGCAGTGGACGGCCCTGCGCAGCCGGTGCCGCGTCGTGCGGTTCGACCAGCGCGGCCACGGTCGCAGCGGTTGGGCCGGCTTCCGCTCGGCGACGTTCCAGCGCCTCGGCCGCGACCTCGAGCAGGTGATCGACCGGGCGACGGACCGGGGACCGGTCGTCCTGGTCGGTCACTCGATGGGCGCGATGGGACTGCTGGCGTTGGCCGGACAACGGCCGGAGCTGTTCGGTGCACGGGTGGCGGGCGTCGCGCTGATGTCGACCGAGGCCGGGCCACTTGTCGGGCAAGGGTCCGGTGTGGTCCCCAGGGTGCGCCAGCTCGCGGCGGTCGCGGGCGCTGGTCTGCTCTGGCTGGCCGCGCCGCTGCTCCATGCCCTGCACCCGTTCGAGACCGCACCGGTGCGGCGGCTCCTGCTGCGGCGCCTCTTCGACACCGACCCGCCCGACGCAGCCGTACGCAGCGTCATCCGCACGTGGCAGCGCACGCCCGCCGCCGTCATGACCGCCTACCTGCCGGATCTGACCCAGGTCGACCAGCGGGCCGCGGCCGCGGCACTGCGCGACGTCCCCGTGCTGGTGCTGGCCGGCGACGCCGACGAGACCATCGACCCGGGCGCGGCACGGCGTCTGGCCGAGCGGATCGGTCCCTCCGCCCGGTTGGTCGTGGTCGACGGCGCCGGCCACATGGTCACGCTCACCCACGCCGAGGAGGTCAACGCAGCGCTGCTGGACCTGGTCGCCGTCCTCGACCGGACCGAACGTTCGAGCGACGCAGGCCCACGCCAGGACTGGCAGACGAAGGGATAGGCCGTGAAGCACTGGCTCGCCCGCATCGCGATCGCGATCGGCACCCTTGTCGTCGTGGTCCTGGCCTACGGGATCCTGGTCGAGCCGCGACTGATCCTCGACGAGGAGCACCTCGAGGTAGCGCTGCCCAACCTCGACCCCGAGGCGGCGGGCACCCGGGTCGCAGTGCTGTCGGACTTCCAGTTGGGCATGCGATTCGCCAACGAGGGCATGGTCGCACGCGCCGTCGAGACCGCCGTGGCGGCCGACCCGGACCTCGTGCTGCTGGGCGGTGACTTCCTCTACAGCACGACACCGGACGTCGACGCACAGGTCGACAGGGTGCTCGAGCTGCTGGACCCGCTGCTGGCCTCTGGTATCCCGACCTACGCGGTGCTCGGCAACCACGACTACGCCGCCGGCGGCGCCGACGAGGTCGCCCGGGCCCTGGAGGGCGTCGGTGTCCAGGTGCTGCGCAACCAGGCCGTGGCCGTGCCCGGCCCGACACCCGATGCCGACCAGCAGCTGTACGTCGTCGGGGTCGGTCCCGACCGGCCGGACCTGGTCGACATCGACGCCGCGCTGGCGGACGTCCCCGACACCGCCCCGCGGATCGTCCTGATGCACAACCCCACCGTCTTCAACCGCATGCCGGCCGGCACGGCCCCCCTCACGATGGCCGGCCACACCCACTGCGGTCAAGTGGCGATGCCCCTGATGCCGCACTGGTCCTACCTGGGACTGACCGCGGAGGAGGCGATCGTCGCCGACGGCTGGGCACCGGACGACCTCGGTGCCACGGGCAACCGCCTGTTCGTGACCTGCGGCATCGGCTTCAGCATGATGCCCCTGCGCATAAATGCGCCGCCGCAGGTAGCGTTCTTCGACCTCCGACCGGCCACGTAGCCGGACTGGGTCGACGGGCCGCCGTCGTCGGCGGGTGCCCGTGCTGTCCGCGGTCGGCCAGCAGGGCTTGGACCTCGACCGCACGGTCCTCGACCGTCGGCGAGAGAACTCGACAGGCATCGACGCGGGCGGCGGCGTCCGGAGCCCTGGCGGAGCTCGTCTCCGGAGCTGTATCCGACTCCAGTCGGGTCGCCGTAGAGATGCATGGCCCGCCATCGGTATCCCGTAGTTGTCCGAGGTCCCTGGGGCGCCGCGAAGGGTCCTGAACCGGTGGACACCCGAAGACCAGGGCCTTGGGCCGACAGATTCGAGATCGTCGAGTTTGAGCATCGTCAGGGCTTGCTGCGATGCGGCGGTGACCGGTCAGTCCCGGAGGTCGTGGTGGACCCAGACGTTGGGCTCGATGTAGGTCACGCGGTCGGCCTCGAGATCGACCATGACGGGAGCCAGTGCCTCCGGCACCTCGACCTCGCCGTCATGGTCGAAGTCCACCCCGGTCCACTCGTGCCACTGCTCGGGCGTCCCCTCGATCACCATCGACTCGGGGGCGACCTTGACGATCGTGGCCCCTGCACGAGCATGCACGCGCAGCCACGGATCGGCGGGCAGCCCTTCGTCGGTCCGTCGAGCCAGGTAGTCCGCCATCGACTCGCGCTGGTGGGCGTGCTTGCCCGAGGGCCGGACCGGCGCGACGAGGTCCACCAGTCCCAGCTCGGCCACCGCGCGACGCATGTGATCGAGCATGACCGTGCTGAGGCCCAGCCCACGAGCGGCCGGGGCCACCATGATCTCCAGCGCCGACGCCATCGTCGGCGCACGGCCCGCATCGTGGTCGGCGATCCCTCGCTCGACGATCGCGTCCCAGCCGCGGTCGGGCAGGTCGTCGACGGAGCCGGTCACCGGCAGGAAGCACGCCTTCGCGATCACCTCGTCACCGGGCGTGATCGCCATCAGGCACAGGTCCCCCAGGTCACGCTCGAGCCGGGGGTAGTACAGGTTCCCGACAGGATCGTGCATCATGAAGGCCGGCCAGCCCTCGTCCGTGGCGGCCCACATGGGATCGGCCAGGTCCGGCCGGTCCGACAGGCGCACGACCTGCAGTGACGACACGTCCATGGCTCAGGCCCCTCGTCCGGACGACGCGTGCCACGACAACGGCTCGCCGCGACCCTGCAACATCACCGCGCCCGGCATGACGCGCAACCTGGTCGGCGCCAGCCGCAGACCGGCGAACGTGGCGGCGGTGGGCTCGGTCCACGCCGGCACGACCGAGGGGTCGTAGCCGACCGGTGCCGGCGCTGTCGCGAACCGCTCCCACAGGTCCTCTCGGCCCTGGTCGTCGAGCACCCAGGCCGTGTCGCACTCGGCGGTGCAGGTGTCCTGGGTGTCGTCCCAGTACGTCACCGACACCGCCGGCGTGGCATCGAGGTCGGCACGCTTGGGGGACTGCGGGCTGGTCGCGATCCACCCGACCAGCGAGGACCCGTCCCACTCCCAGTACGGGTGCAGGATGCGCGTACGTGGCCGTCCTTCAGGTGTGACCGTCGCCACCGTCGCCCACACGATCCGGTGGGCGATCTCGACGAAGGCCGGTGCGACGCGGTCGAGGTCGTGCACGTCTGGCTCCTGGGTTGGGGGACACCTGGGCGCCGAAGGTCGTCGGCGCGCAGAGGTCGGCGGCGCGCATTCGGGACGATCATGCCACGGATCGGCCATCCGCGTGCGGCGCCACCTCGACCCGGCCGTCGGACACCAGCCACGTCGTGGTCGTCGTCGCGGCCGCCAGCGCCCGGTCGTGGGTCACCAGCAGCAGGGCCCCCTCGTAGTCGACCAGGGCCTCCTCCAGGCGCTCGATGGCCTCGACATCCAGGTGGTTCGTGGGTTCGTCGAGCACCACCAGCGGACGCGGCCGGACGAGCAGTTCGGCCAGGACGAGCTTGCGGGTCTCCCCCGGCGACAGGTCGTCGCTGTGCAGCACCCGGTCGGGGTCGACCCCGAGGTGGTCCACGACGGCCAGGGTCCGCGAGCGGTCGTCACCCGCCAGCAACTCGGCTCGCCGCTCCGGGTCGACGCGCTCCTCCTGGGCCAGCAGCCCGACTCGCTGGCGCAGGTCGCGATCCATGGACTCGAGCACGGCGCGGACGAGCGTGGACTTGCCCGCCCCGTTGTCGCCGTGCACCCGCACCCGGTCGTGGGGGCCGAGCACGAGGTCGACGTCGACCAGCACCGGATGGCTGCCCGCCCGCACGACGTCACGACGGACCTCCGCCAGCACGTCACGGCGGCTGGCGGACCCGGCGACGGACACGGCATCGCCGCGACGGCGGTGCACCGCGGTCTCGGCCACGGCGCGCTCGGCCCGGTCCCGTGCGCTCGTCCTGGCCCCGACCTGGCCGCCCAGGCTCTTCGCCGCGTCCATGGCATGGGTCTTGGCCGCCATCGACGCGGCGTCGTGGTCCTTCGGGCCGGCGTCGCGGCGGGTCGCGGCGGCACCCCGCTCGATCCCGCGCTGGCGGGTGCGCACGTCGGCCAGCAGGTGATCTGCCGGCTCCACGTCCGGCTCACCGAACTGTCCGAAGGCGGCGCCAAGAAGGCCCTGACGGTCAAACGGGCC